>NZ_JBQFSB010000006.1:0-278808 GCF_056537725.1 Ruegeria sp. C11
GCTCATAACCTGAAGGTCGCAGGTTCAAATCCTGCTCCCGCAACCAACTATAGCGAACCAGCCGCCGCAAGGCGGCTTTTGTCGTTCTGGGATGCCCCCAACGCAAGCAGACCCGCCAGTTCCCCAACAAGTTCAATCGTATATTCCCCGTCTTCCGGGACCAATCGAATCTCAGCCAGCAGGCCGCGAATGACGGATGTTGCCTCAGCTTGCGACGAGGGATCGCGCAGCGCCATGGTCAAGTTGGTGACTTGTTCTCGGTAAACATCGGACAAACCGGGGTGCAGCATAACTGGGGGGTCATCCGATGCCGAATTGATGGTGTCTTGGAGTTCGGATTTGCGTGCCTCTAACGCTGTCAGCTTTTCCTTCATGCTAGAGTGGAACATCCCGTCAGTGATGGCGTCGATGAGATTGGCGATCTTACTCTCTACCTGCGCCAGTTCGCGTTCGGCTTTACCCCTCTCCTGTTGAATGGACCTAGCAAGGCGGTTGTATTCCTCTTGATAGGCTTTGGCGAATTCTGCAATCAGATCGGGGTGCAGCAACTGTTCCTTGAGGCCGGAGAGAACACGGTCCTCCAATTCCGAACGTTTGATCGTCAACCGGTTGTCGCAGGTGCCTTTGTTCCGTTGGGTGGAACACCCGTAGTAGTGTTTGCCGACTTGGATGACACCGCCGCCACAACACCCACAGGTCAGCATGCCGGAAAACAGATACCGAGCCCGCTTGGTGCGGCCCAGCTTCCGGATGCCATCGCTGATTGCGGTATTGCGTGTTTGTTCCTGCCGTTTCTTTACGGCGTGCCACAGGTCATCAGTTACGATCCGAAGATCGGGCACGTCTTCTATGACCCATTCTTCGGGCGGGTTTGGGCGAGCTTGCCGTCTACCGGAGTTTGGGTCTTTCAAAAAGCGTTGTCGGTTCCAGACCAACCGCCCGACGTAGAGTTCGTTGTTCAAGATGCCGGTGCCCCGTTGGTGGTTGCCATAGATGGTTGATGCACCCCAAGTGCCGCGCGGTCCGGGAATGCCCTCTTCGTTCAGGTTGGCAGCGATGGCACGTGGGCTAAGACCATGGCTGTAGTCACGGAAGATGCGTCGGACGACCTCAGACTGACCCTCATTGATCCGGCGGTCCCCTGTGGTGATAGACCCGTTTGCGCCGATGTCTCGCACAACGTCATAGCCGTAGGTGATACCACCTGCTGACTTACCTTTGCGCACACGCCCCTCAAGTCCTCGATGGGTCTTTTGAGCCAGGTCTTTCAGGAACAGGCTGCTCATGGTCCCCTTGAGGCCGATATGCAGTTCTGAAATCTCCCCCTCTGCCACGGTCACAATCGGGATGCCTTGGAACCGCATCTGTTTGAAGAAGGCGGCGATGTGTTCCTGATCGCGGCTGATCCGGTCGAGACCTTCAGCCACAACAGCATCGAACTGGTTGAGACGTGCGTCTTCCAACAGTTGCTGGTAGCCGGGGCGGAGATGCGACGCGCCGCTGAGCCCCCGGTCGGAATAGGTTTGCGTCTCCTGCCAGCCGTTACCATCGATGAGGCGTAGACACAGTCGATGCTGGTCTTCTATGGAGGCGTCACTTTGAAGGTCGGTGGAATAGCGGGCGTAGATAGCGGCGCGCATAGGTCAGGCCTTTCGAACTGAGAAACAATTTGGCCCAACCCATTATAGGCATGGATTGGGCCGTGTCTGCCACTTTCGATTGCAACCCGTTGCAATGAAAAATGGCTTCATCACGGGAGGTTACCTGTGTCCGCTAGCGACGTTTGGGCGGGATTGCTGCGCGTTTGCCACCCAAGGTCTTCAATTTTGCTTCCAACAGAGATTGGTAATCGTCACAGGCCGACAATCCGGTGGCACGGTTGTAGTGTTTCTGGGACATGTCCAACGTCGCGTGCCCAAGGATATCCCGGATGATGTTGACATGTTCCGGGTCTGTCTCGGCGATGGTGGTTGCCGCAATGTGCCGAAACTTGTGCGTGCGCAACTCAACACCGAGAAGCCGCTGTGCCACTTTCGGCAACTCACGAGAGAGGCCATCTGGTGTGATCGGGTCTCCATATTGGCTGATCCAGAGCGCATTGGATGTCTTTGAGCCAAGGAGGGCCGGACGATGGATGTCCAAATAGGACACCATCGGCTGTACCAGAACCTTGGGTAGAGGAAACCAGCGCTCTTTTTTATCTTTGGTGTCCTCAGCCGAAAGATAAACCTCGAACCCTTCGGAGATTTTGCGCAGATGCCGATCCGTTGTCAGCGCCAGCAACGTGCGACGACGCACAGGTCGAGAGATCAAAAAGGCAATCGTCAGGCCTGCGCGAAAGTGGATTGCGCGCTTCAGATCGCTAAGGGACGGATCACCTTCAATCTCTTGGAGCCATTGCAAGCTTTTGGTCATAACGTCCCTCGCGGACACCGAGACCGGCTTAGGCAGGCTTTTGCGGTCGGCCAAATGTACCAAGCGGTTAGACAGCTTGTTCAGCCAGTCCCAATCTCCTGACGGGTCCATGACCTTTGCAAGCACATACAGATCACAAATCATGTTCTTGAGCGTCACAGCGTTCACGCGGGCTTCTGCCTCTTCCAGAAATCCTCGTACTGCGTCTTTGGTAACGCGATCTGTCGGGGGCTGATCCAAAAGGAAAGGCTGATGGCGCTTTATCCATGACAGCCAGTATCCGTAGCTCTGGCGTCGTTTGGTGCGGCTGCCTTCGGACCAACTCGTACAGAGGCCTGTACCGTCAAAGATGTCACCTTCCGCGAACAGGGCTTCCCAGGCGGCTTTATCCGCCTGGGGCCAATCTTGATAAAGAAGAACAAGAGGAACGGGATTAGTCATCGGACGTCCCCCGGAACTTCGAGAGAACCACCTCATCATAGTGATTGTGCGCCCACTGGTTGTTGAACGGTGCGTAGAAATCCATCGTGGTCTGGAGGCGTTTGTGCTTGAGCAGACGGCGCACGGTCTCGAAATCACCGGGGCGTTCTTCGAGGTACAGTTTGGCTGCGATGTGACGGAACAGATGCGGGTGAACCTTCAAACCCGTCTCCCGATAGACCCGCTGGGTCAGTTCACTACCAAAGTTGCTAGACGCGCGAGACTTCCCGTCGCCGCTGCGCGGGAACAGGGCACGGCCATTCGCTTGCGACACCTGTGATCGGAATTGCATGATGTAACGGTGCACCAGCTTAGAACCGCGGGCGTTCAGTTTGACCTCAATCGGCTCGCCATTCTTGACCTCAATCCCTTCGATACGAATGGAATAATAGGTGTGCGTGCCCGAGCGGGCAGGGATCAAATGTTTGTCCAAGTCAAGGCTTGCGAGGTTTTTGACGCGCATGGGACAGCTCAAGAGGATGGCCAGCGCTGCCGCGTGCATCGCCGCTAGAGCGCTGTCACGCCGGGTCGGATTGTCATCCGCCCGTGCCATCAACGTATCCGGAAGGCCTAGCAACAGAGCGACATTCTCCCAGTCGTTGAACTGAGCGAGGCGCTCGGCGTTTTTGGGGCTCATACCGCGAGGGCTGGATGCAACGCGTTTGTGAATGTCTTTGAGCGCTTTGATGGTATCCTCCGGCGCGTTGAGGTAGTGACGTGCAATGGTGATACAGGTTGCCGCGACATTGCTCAGTCCGGACGGCAGACCATTGGTCCCAAGCCGGTCTATGATCGTCCGGAAGGCTGTTTTGAGATTGTGCGCCGTAACCAGCACAGAAAGGCTGGTGAACTTTTCGGGGCGTTGCCCTGCGGTTACCAGCGAGTCCAGCAATTGGCGTAGATGCGCTTCGGTGTTGCGCAGGCTGGTCTGGCGCAACGGTTTGTCAGGACCGTCATCGCTGAACAGGTCACGCTGAGCCAAGCGGTCGATATAGGCCTTGATCTCTGCTTGAAGGCTTTCCGGGTACTCCGTCAGCGGACGTGCCACGTAGCGATCAGACGGCAAGCGATCCAAACGAGTAAGATCGAGACCGTGTTTGCCAATCACGTGGTTCCAAGTGTCGATCATGGACTGAGTGTATTTTGTAGGTTCATTCTTCAGCAGCACAGCGTCGAGGGTTGCCTGAAACGCCTGAACCACTTCGTGATCCACGTCTGTGGGCTGAATCGACTGGGCGCTGCAATAGCGCGCGAACCGCTTCAGCCCCCAAACTTGATGGCTGGACTGGACAGTCTTCAGAAGCGTATCCCATTCCGATGTCAGGTCAGACTTGGCTTCAAAATCCTGCAAAACCCCGACTGCACGCAACGCACTGGCGAGATCGCTTTTGGTGGTGCTAAGGGTTTTAGGCTTTACGCCGCAGGCGGCTGGATGCAGCGATTCCAGCAGTTTGCGCAGTTGCGGGATGTCGGTCGGAATATCCGACGTAGGACGGTTCATGTAAGTACTGATGCGAGAGATCGCCGACAGTTTGGACTGTTGGCGTTTCTTGTCGGTGTCTGGATTGGACGTCAAAATGTCCAATACTTCGGCCAGCGTTGTCGGTGGTTGGATATCTTGGTGATGGGTCATGATAAACCTCTTCGATTTTGAGATTGGGTACAAAAGGGGACATTTGGGGACATGCAGACCCATGGCGGCCCTCTCGCGGACATTCGGGAAATCAAGGGTGTGAATTTATAGCCAAAATCCATGACCCCGTTTTCCCGACCACCGGAAAAGCCGATGAATATGAGGGATTTAGAGAACATGGGCCGCTGCCTGATTGCCGCGTTGTTTGGCAAGGGCGTACAGGTCGCTGCGCGCAACGCGCCAATCGCGACCCAATCGGGTGGCAGGCAGGTCACCGGATTTGATCCAACGGCGAACGGTCTTGGTGCTGATGCAGAACAGAGCAGCGACATCGCGCACGCTGAGATAGGCGGCATCCCCCGTGATCGGCAGATCAACCATGATCCACCTCCGGATCTTCACCGATGCAACGGGTTGCAAAGTCAGTCCGTGCCGCCTCGCGCGCCAAAAGGCGTACGAGCGCAATCAGAGGTTCGGGGATATCAAGTTTGGGCAGGTTGCCCGTGGAATCGGTAGACGAACACGTCATCGATGCGTTCCTTTTTAAGGAACCGCTCGAAGCAATGATCGCAATGTTTTGGCTTAGGAGTGCACTCCAGACGACAAAACACTGACCTCAAATGAGATCAGGATCACTGCCATCGAGTGCGTCGAGAACGAAGAGCCGTTCTGTCCAATCCCAATAGTGGCGGCCCAGCTATCACGGCTGGTGGTTACAAGTTCGCATAGGATATGTGATGGTTCCGGACTGTCAAGCCGTATGGTGGTGTCGCAGGTCATGCTTGTATGTATACGGGTCAGGCAGCGCTCTACACGTGTAACATAATGAAAGATAGTGCATTTTTGAAAATTCGGCTTGGATGGTTGGATTAAGCATAATAACTTCGATCGTAAGGGTGCCGGGTGAGTGCCTGGATACCTCCTCTCTCTGACAAGCGACGAGGCCACTCCAGTCGGTAAACGCCGATATGTGTCAACCCGGTACCCGATCTCATCAGCGCAGATAGCAACGGGATCAGTCCCAACCCCGCTTGACCGCACCGGATAGAGTGATGGTAATCTTTTCGGCCATCATGTGATCCGGGTAGTTCTTGAACATGAAAATCTTGCTGAATCCGCACCGTGTTCCAAGACCTCGACTGTGCTGGATACGGTAGCCTTGGCTCACGCGTTCACGCACTTCTTGAACCATGTCATGGTCGTTGATCTTCAAGTCCCGGATCGCGTCTTCTTTCAACCGACGGTCTCCTAACCGGCCATCCAAGCTGGTTGGGCGATGAAAATACTCTGAAATCTGAAGCAGGATTTGGTTCGCGCGTGCTCGCAAATGCGATGGTAGGTGACCAACACAGTGTAGGTACGCAGCCCGGTTCCGAATGTCATCGCGTAGCTTCTGGCAATTGGCCAAATCGCCGAAGAACCGCCCATAGAGTTGAGGCTTGTCCACCGGTGGGGTCCGTTTGCGGGGTACAAAGTCGAAGGGAGGTTTTGGGGCGCGTGGGTCAAAGGTCATGTCAGTCTCCGTTCGTGCGACATCGCAAAATAATTGCGAATAATCATGGGTGTAGTACACATTGTGCACTTTGAATGTTTCGACATTACACGGGGTAAGGTAGCTGTCCACAGAAAAATGAGACTTATAAGTCGTGGTCGTATAGGACTCATTAGACGATCCATCGAAGCCGATGGATGTACGCAAACGCATAGGCTGGAACTTGAGAAGAATGCGGAAGGAAAAACGCATTACTCAAGAAGACTTTGCAACGGACAGCGGGTTTGATCGAGGGTATATTAGTGGAGTTGAAAGAGGCGTTCGGAACCCCTCAGCTCAAGTTCTAGAAAGGCTTGCGAATGCCCTACAAGTGGATGTCGCGGAATTCTTTGATTTAAGCAAAGCAGAGGAGTTTAAACGGTCAGTCTAGCCTTGATAAAAGGGCTTGTTTATACCTAACCCTTTCCATGTAAGTGTCACGCTAGAGAACGCAAAGAAATCCAGTGGCGGTACCCGCAGGTCCGTTTTGACGTCACGCTACTTAGGCCGTTAAAAGGTTGGCTTTGCACAGAAAGGCGACATTGACATAACTCGCTAACGACGTTGGGTGCCGAGTTTGGAATTCAGTTGTCCTCCGTTCAACGAAGTCTACAAATTGCTCGATATCGGCATCGTTGTACTACGAACCTATTGAGTTTCGTGGTGAAGGGGTTATCAGAGGGTAAGATCCGCAAGCAGATCCTTCCATCATGCATTGTGATGGCTATACAGAACGTCAGCGGGATTTCCCCTTACGTATCCTTAGATTACGGTTAATTACCGTGTAAACGAAAGAGTGCTTGCGGATCGCTTCATATGACGAAAATTTACAAACATGGGCTTGCTGAATTGAAGCAGTGCTCAAGCCTTTCAGACGTCGCGTACTTGCTTGACGTCGAACCTAGGTTCTTGTCGAAATCGATTTACAAGACCGTCGACGAGCACAAGTATCAAGTCTTCAAAATCAAGAAGAAAAATGGCACGGACCGAGAGATTTTTGCTCCTAATTCCGATTTGAAATTTATGCAATCTCGGCTGAGCCGGCTATTGTATCAGTGCTATTTTGATATCTACGGCGCTCCAAACAATCCCATGAGGATACTATCCCACGGTTTTCAAAAGAAGCGCGGCTTGTCGATTTATACGAATGCGTCGCGACACACTTCACGAAGATTCGTGTTCAACACTGATTTGGAAGACTTCTTCCCAAGCTTCAACTTTGGCCGAGTTCGCGGGTTCTTCATAAAGCACAACAAATTCGGAATTGGTGAAAAGGCCGCCACCGCAATTTCGCAATTGGCCTGCTTCAAAAATATCTTGCCTCAAGGAGCGCCTTCATCACCGATAATTTCGGAATTTTTGGCTCAACCCTTGGATGTTGCTCTGCAGAGGTTGGCCAAAGACCATCGATGCACATACTCTAGATATGCCGATGACATTACGTTTTCTACCAATCTTCGGGACTTTCCCAGCAAGATAGCATTTCCTTCTCCCGTCCCTAATAAATGGGTTGTAGGGCCGACCTTGGAGCGTGAGATCACTCGCTGCGGTTTCAATATCAACACCACAAAATCACGAATGCAGCATCGTACGCATTGGCAATCTGTAACCAACCTTACCGTAAATGAAGGGGTTAATATTAAAAAGCACTACTATAAGGGTGCTAGGTTCTGCGCCCATGCGATGATGACCACGGGCAAAGCCCACGCAAGCGATAAGCTGAATTTGCAGCATGATGAGCTGACGTCAAATCAAATCTGGGGAAAATTACGGCACATCTGCGATATCAAGGATCGATCTCGAGCTGTTCACCCTATTCGCCAATACTCAAACGCGAACCCAGCGCCCCACTACTTGAGACTTTCCGGTGACTTTTTCCACTACCATCGTATCTATACGTCGCCAAAACCGTTGGTAGTTTGCGAAGGGAAAACAGACTATACGTACTTGAAGGAGGCGATACACTGGCACAAGGCCGAAGCAAGAGTAGCTGCAAATCTTATTGATATCTCGAAATTTCCGACCAAAGGGAAAAAGGCAAAAGGCGACCATTGGGGCGTTGATTTTGTAAAGCACTCCACATCTGCGGATCGATTTCTTGATTTAAGCGGAGGCGGTGCAAACTTAGTAAAGTTTTGTTCCCGCCACCTTGAGCGTACAAAAAGGTATCACGCTCACGCTGAGCAGAAACCTGTGATAGTCATCGTCGACAATGACAAGCAAAGCGAAGGAATGTGGACTTTCATCAAAAGAGAAACCAATTCCACTGCAACGATAGACGGATCGAGTCCCTATTACAAAGTTGCGGACAGCCTTTACGTAGTTCCGATTCCAAAGCCCGCAGGTTCTCCTAAGGATTTCTATATTGAGATGCTCTTTCCTGAGAACTGGAGGAAACACGAGTTGGGTGGAAGAAAACCCAAGCTGGTACAAAAGAAAAATGAAAAGCTTAAGCCTAACGAATATGGAAAAAGTGATTTCGCGAGCAAAGTAGTCAGAGCCAACAGGGGGAAGGTTGATTGTAGTGCTTTCGGCCCGTTGCTTCAAACCGTGTGCGACATCATCGAGGGGAAAGCAAATTGACCCAACCGCACAAGTTTTCTTAATCCCTTGATGTCAACGATCGATCTGAAGGTGAGAAGCTACGGCTGATGCGTATGGAAAGTCCGCTCGGCAGACACCTGCTATCTGATAGTCGGATTTTCTGCTCGTTAGTGAAATTCGACTTTCATTTTCTGCTGTACAGTTAAGCAGATTCTTACGAAAAAACCGGACGATTTCGAAAAGCTCAGGACGCTATTAGCCTTAGCCAATCAAAGCTTCCCAACCGTCATTTGCCGTGGTGAAGTGATTGCAGGAAGGGATGGACTAAAGAGGTTGCTAACAATCATCTCACTTGTGTCCATCCGTTGTACAACACCAGCTCCAGCAGCTGAATACCGCATATCCACAGCGGTTCGCCCGGGGTGCGCACTATACATCTGGCGTGCTTCTGGACACTGGTCATATGAAAGTAGCCATCGACCCTCTAGATTTTTTAGTGTTTCGGCCAAACGTTTATGGTCCTGGCTCTCAAACCAGAACCGGTAGAGCTTATCCGCTTTATGAAAAAAAGGAGGGTCCAAGTACCAAAAATCATCAAAATCAATCTTCGTCTTACGAGACCGACCCGATCGAAAATAACCCATAAACCTTCGAAAATCGACGTTTCGAACGCGAACCCGTCCACTAAACTTCTGCAACCTGAAGATTCGCTCTGCTAAGGCCTCTTGGTTGTAGCGGCAACCAATATCGTATTGTGAGGCTTGGGATTGCCCCCCGATTGGTCCTGCCGCATTGTGTAGCGCGCCAGAAAAGCTGGTTCTGTTCAAGAAGAGGCACTTGAAGGCGATGTCTATCTGGCTTTCGTATTCCGATCCTTTGACTTCGTGCCATTTTTCCAAGCTGGCTGGTGTGTCATAGATCCGATCCACAAGATCAAATGCTTTATCTGAGAATACCACGTGCCAGAACGTGGCGACCAACGGGTCGATATCGTTAAGAACGGCTTCTTCGGCTAGGCCTGCTTCAAGAAATGCGATTGACACTGCCCCGCCACCTACAAATGGCTCAAGAATACGACCTAGCCGCTTAACGCCAGCATTGTCGAGCATGCGACCTATCTGGGCAACGAGTTTTCTTTTGCCGCCAGGGTAACGCAGCGGTGACAGGTATGGCCTCTTCGCTACAGTAGACAGGCCCAGTTCAAATCTTCCATACTCGTTTGCCATATTGCCTGTACTTTTCTTTCAGTTTTTTTGGAGGGGGCTGCAAATGCTGCGAAGTTCTGCTCTCAGTTCTTTTCAGTAAGTACAACATAGATTCCATGCTTGGTAAACGGCACCCGAGACTTGCCGATGTTCTAGTATTCTCTCCCCTTTAGTGCTCTACCGGAGTGCGTAAACTAAACCCTTGCACCTGACGCTGCCACTATACTCCGAAGAAAATCATCAAGGTTTTTACCTGTTGGGCGATGCGCAATGGATGCGTAGGAATTCGCTAAATGCTGCGCAATATTAGCATTCTCGTAAAGTGGTGTCTCGAGCATGTTGAGGACTGAAATGGCGCGGTCGACAAGAGGGCCATAACTGTTGATATCTGACTTCAAGGTTTGGAAATTTGCAATGCGCTTTGAGGAGAAAGGGTAGGCTATGCAAAGATGAAACATACGTCCGGCAGGAGAACTATAGAGGAAGTCCTGCCCGTAGTGGGTGCGCTCTCCGAAGTTTCGAGAGAGGTTTTTGGGACCTTTGTCGATATGCGTGTAACGATAAATATCATCCAAAGGCACTAAAAGAGCACGTTGGTCGTCTGGACCGGACCTAATTATCGACTTGATCGCTTCGCCGTGTTCTACAACAGGACCTGACTTAGCTACTCCTATTACAAGTGGGCGTTTCCAAGGATCACCGAATCTCTCTCCAACCGAGTGTACCAATTCCATGATTGGACGATGAAAAACTGCAGGTTCGCCGTTGATGGACAATGGTCCGTCCATCATAACAACTAGATCTGAAAGAGCGGAGCGATACTGTGAGTCACTGTCCAAAGCACGTAGAACATGCGCCAGCAAAATGTGTTCAATTGCGTTCATAGCTCTTTGGTAACAGCCAGTGTTATCGCCTTCGTCCACAAAGACATCGTGAAGCCTCAGTACATCAGTGATGAACAGGCGTTCGCCATCGCTGCCAGGAATCTCGACGTAACCCGGATCGACGGGGATAAGAATTTCTTCTTTAAACTTTTCCCCAGTAAGCGGGTTGTTCAGTTCTTGAACAAGGACATACTCTTTACCGCCTTTACTGCTAACCCGACCCAGCCGACGGATCAATTCTACGAAGGTGTCAATGAGCCGCGACCCCCATCCCTCGAAAATCTCGTTATGAAATGCGTCGAAGAGAAACTGTCGGAAAGTGGAGAGAGGCGAGAGGCCCGACAAACTCATCCCGGCACCGGTTAAAGCAATACCATAGGCATTAGAATCTCGAGTCACTCGAGCTGCACCGATCTGGCTGACAAATCCATCACTTTTACGGAGTTTGTGGAAAGCCTGGATCTCTATCATGACTTGGCTGAATTTTAGGAATCCGCACCGGATGGAGGGGAAATCATCCCTGGCACTGGCCTCATAACGGGATCCATCACAGGCGATAATGCGCCCCTGCTTCGGTTTGTATATCCGTTCTGTAACATTAATGACCTTGTCGCGAATTATAGCCCGGCAGGGTTCTGGGTCGGGAAAAGAGGCTTCGCACTGAGAGATTGCCTGCCTTACCGTTTCGTTCGCCAAGAAGGTTTCTCCGCCCAGAAATGAGGCGGATTCGCGCTTGAAGGGCATCTGTTTCTCCTATTGTGCCTCAGGGGTGAGCGGCTTGAACCAACCAGTATTGCCAGCGCTCGTAGCGTTTGCCTTGGCTGTGTCATAGCGGGATGAGACCTGTATAGGATCGAATTTCTTAATTTGTGTTGGCGTCACAAACTGCGCGCTGAGGGTCTTTATACGGGCAAAACCGACATCCTGCACTCGTTTGAGAGATTGCGCGAAATCGCCAAAATCATAATACCCAGACAGAGCCTTGATTTCTTTGTCGTTGTTCAAATGAGTTACAAAGAAATTCTCTGTCGCTGCCAAGATTGCTTCATGAACTGAACTTGGTTCTTGAGTTGCATAGACCAGCGATAGGCCAAACTTGGCACCTTCTTTCGCCAATCGTGGCCAGTCGTCAGTCAACTCATGGCTCTTGCCTATTAGATTGTGGGCCTCTTCCACGTAGACTACGATTCTCGGTGGTCGTTCGTTTCTGTTGAAGATTGCGCTTGAACGGTGAAAAAGGCCTGCAGCTAGTTTCTCAGCTAAACTGTCGCGTACCTTGGGAGAGCCCACCGAGAGATCAAGGATTACTATTCTGCCCTGCTTGAGTAATTCATAGACATCCCTAGCAAGATTGCTAGAACCATTAGCTCCGTGAAACTCTTGGCCAGCATTACGAATTGAGTTACCAGTCGTGATCGCTTGGTCCGTCTTGTTTCTTCCTACAAGGACGTTTAGCAAGGAGCGATCCTCAGTCGAAAGAACTGCATTCCCGGTGCTGGTTCTCAGGCCACGGTCATCGTCCTGATGTCCACCTAGTTCTCGATCCGAGGCGCGTACTCGCCGCCAAAACCTTGCTACATCCTCTAGGTTCCCGACCAATACCTTATTTCTAGTCCCGCGCTCTGTCAGGCCAAATGACCTTAAGACCAGCGATGCACGATCTTTCTGGGTCATTCCATCTAGCATCGCCACATTGCGGTCAATCTGAGCCTGCCGGGCTGCTCTTTGTTCCCTAGTCGCAGTATCAGCTGGCAGTGGCACTTCATCCACACCTTCTAGCGGTAGACCGGCCTGTATAGATCCCTGAGCTATTTGTGCCAAAACCCCTTGGCCAAGTCTTAGGGCTTGCTCTCTGTTGTTTCTATCGTCTGCTTTGTAATCCGCGGAGTGAAGGATGGACCGAAAGATCGATAGCTTGTTTGTGCGCCTATTGTTGTGGCTAAAGTCGCCAGCTATTTCTTCTGGGATTTCCAAGCTCAGGAAAGTTTGCATGTCGTGCGCTGAAGTGCTGATACCTTTGCTTGCAAAACCTTCTTTAATGACTTGTAGCGCGACCGGAGGGTCTTCGTAGAAGTTTACCCTTAGGTCGCGAAAGCCACGCGTTTCCATGGCGCGATACCTGACGGTGTTGTCACCAAACACATCGTTGATAGCGCTTCCGGCGTCTTGACCATTCGCGTTAGAGTATTCCCCGTTGATATCGAAAATTAACTGCCCTATGGGCTGAGATGTGATATGCGCCGTGATTGCTACTTCGCTAATCATAGTTTTGGTTGTGTTCGACTTACCGGTGCGTGTCATCCCAAAAACCGCGGTTCTCCTAGCTAGAAAGTCGGACGGGGAGATTTGGACTGGAACAAGCGCACTGGTCTCAAGGTGGGACATATGCCGTGTCGATGCATAGCGTACGTGTCCGATTTCGAACGAGCGCGGTTCGCCTACGCCGGCACTCGCGGCTTCTTCGCGCATCGTTCTCAACCGGATAGGGTCAACATAGTTGACGATTTTGGACAGCGCTTCCGCATCGGGCTTGTAAACCCGCATCCCGCGGGATGCGAAAACATCTTCTACATCTGCACCAAAAGTCAGCTGGGCTCCATCGCTGTCGGGGTCGATGTAAAATGTACCCAGAATCTTGCACTTCACGCCAGAGAGCTGCATGCGGGAAGCCGTGATATTATCGAGCCTTTCAAGGTGACCGGAGGCGGAATCCGGGTTCTCAGTAAAATATTGCTCCATAGCGCGCCGATGCTCAGCATCCTGCTGGATGTCAGAACGCCCCATGACTCGCATTAGCACGACTCGTTGGTCTACCGGATCAGCCTCAACAAACTTGGTTGGATCAAAAGTTGCAGCCACAAGGTTACTGCCGTTTGGGATACCATTGACTAAATTGCGCCACTCGTCCGAAATCATCACTAACGCTTCGTCATAGTCCAGCCGCAGTGTAAAGCCTACTCGCCTCGTATTGAAGTCTGCGTCGCCTTCAGCGCCTGATTGTAAATCGGGTTTGACAAGAGCCAAAAGTGGATTCGACGTTCCGACAATAGATTCTAAGTCGAGCATTTAGCGGCCTTTGGGTTGGAGTAGTGTATTGATTGCTGTAATGTCTCACCATGCTACTATATTTGGTGTCCGCTGCAAATGTTAAGCCCTATACGCTCGCCATTTTTTTGAGGTGGGGCAACACGAGTACAACTTGAGAATGGCTCACTACGACGAACTCAAATCAGTACTACACTTGGTGGGTCATTCTGCCGGAAGTTGTAAAGCGAGCAAAGAAGGTTGCCGGTCGTTTTTCTGGGCTCCGAAGTGGCTGCAATTTTCATGGAGATATTTTTCAATTGAAAAGCACTAATTACAGATCGACTTCGCCGGTGTTTCTCAGCCAGTTAGTATCAAAAAAGAGAGGTAGTGTTGTTATTCCACCACAACTCAAAAGTTCGAGTCTAGAACACTAGACGAGACAACGTAAAGTAATCCGACAACGCTGGTTGCGCCCTCCCGCAACCAAGAAAATACCGAAATAAAACAGAATGTTACACGCCGCCTCAGGGCGGTATTTCAATTTGTGCTATCCCCACTGGAAGCACTGTGGAAACAAGCGAGGCGAATTCACCCTGTGGTGAATGCGCAACAGAGGCTATTCGCACAAATAGCCGCGACTTGCGCGAAGGGCTCTAACTACCCGTCCCTCGGTCCAAGGCGCTCGCTCCCTTTGCTAACGCAACGCCACCGATCGCTGCGAACAACAAGTTTCCCTTCTCGCAGACGCCAACTCGACTACTAAAGGAAGTGAATTTAGCTAAACACCATAAAGAAATATCGTAATTATCATTTACAATCCGGATCTTCACCAGCGTACTCATCTGGGTAAGCCTGGTCACCGACACCCCAAAATTCAGAATTTTCATAGACAGAACAGAAGTATCTTGTCCCCCGCCAACCGGGGCCGAAACCAGCAGCAAGATCAGTAGCAATTGTCTGCCCTGCTACTACGCCTCTACTACTGATCATTTGATCTTCGGTATTTGTTTTAAAATACTCAGAGACCACAGCAACATAGATACTTTGTTCGCTTTCTACTGTGAAACATGAAACATGAACGCGGAAATCTTCAATGCGAGCGTCAGGAGGCAACAGCTGCCACCATCTTTCCGAAGTAATATCGTCGAGAGGGACGGTGTTTGTAGGTATCGATCCTTTGTTAGAAGAAAACGAATCGAAGCTGGACGTAAAAAGACCCGCAAAGGGATCTGCGAACAGTGTGTCGGGTAGGCCAGTAACCATCTCCGATATCATATTGAAACAAGATTCAATATCTGTAGTTCCGGCGTGGTTGTAATATTCGAAAACAGTGAACTCAACTTGTTCATATCGCGATGCAGGCATCGCAGGGCTTGCTATAAAAAATACCTGCATTAAAATAGAGAAAAATCTCATTGCCATTCTAACCCCTTCCCAGAATACCAGCGTAGTCGACAGTCGGATTTGAATACGCTTTTCGTACATCAAATGAGCCGTCTTTGTTTAAGGCCGGGATGTGGAATTCAAAGTTTGAAGGGGAAATGATCTGCTTATAAACTTGGCGAAATCTACTATTGGAGCACTCCAGTGCGATTGGGATTATGAATTGATCCCCTTCGTTGATGTCGCCGATTTGAATGGAGTGGTTTGGATTAGATGACGGCCCAACCAGATATCCAAATCTGCTATTCCAATTCCGCCCGTCAAAGTTCTCTTTCAATTCAAAGTTAAAAACTGCGCCTTCAAGCCTGAACAATCCAACATACTGGAAGTAGAAAACATGATGAAAACAATTAAACCCACCTCCGCGAATTTCAAAGTCAGGAAAATGAATTTTAAGATCTGAAACCGGTTCGGAAAACGGGATATAGTAGTCTGTATTCTTAGTTGTTATCTTCCTAGCGCTAACCAGCGGGTGCGAACCTTCGTCAGTGTTTGGTGACTTTATTAACGACGCCAAAGGATTTCCAAGATCCACTGAGTTGTACCTCACAACAAATCTTGGTTCGGATTTTTCAATCTCGTCAAAAGCTTTGATCCGCTTTAGTTGAACTTCCGGAAACAAATAGAGAGAAACTAGAAAGGAAAACACTCCAGAGACAACGCCTATAATAGCCGCTGCGAGTTTCACCTTTCCACTCGCCTCTGTAATAAAGCTCATCGAAACCCCTCGCAGTTGAAATCACTTTTCATTCAAATTTCTAATAAGTATAGCACGTTGCTTTCAAATTGTATACAAACGACGGTTTCCTTGGAGTGGTCGCAACCACACGGTCAACACAATCTCATTTCTTCAAATGGCTGTAACTTATTTTGTGCTTTCAAAGCACCGTGCGCGGTCAACTACCAGAAAGTGCAGTAAAGCGCCGGAAAGAATGGTACACTTGATTGGCGGCTTTTGTGCGCAAAGTCGCTTTCATCGACAGCCAATGCCGTAAGCCCATCGAATAAAGACTGTGAGGCCCTCAATACAACCGATACTTCCGGTGCGCCTTTGAAATCCGTTCTGCGAGTGGAACGTTGCTTTCTTCAACGAGTCGAACCAACACATCAGAGTGGCTTTCCACGAAATCAGAAAAACTGTCCGCAGAAACGTTTGAAATCGCCGCGCGTGTGACAAACAGCCCTGCAAGTTGTGCATCCAGCTCCCGCATCTTTGCGGCGCGGTTGGCTTCCATCACATCGCAGGGCAGAACGCCCGCACAATTCTGCAAAAGGTCATTGCCAATGACAGCCTCAAATTGCCGCCAAAGCTCATGCGTGGACCATCGGGCGCGGTTTCCGTCTGCGGTAGGCACGCAGTAGCGAATGCGTCCCAGCGCATCTGTAAAGGCATCTCCAATGACGTCTTGCACGTCCTGCCAGTTGCGCATCTCGAAGCGGTTGCGGAGTTGTTTGGAGCCAAGCCGCATCTCAAAGCGCCAAACCTGACTTGAGGCCCGGTCGGTCAGGTCAAGCGGCGGTTTTCCTATGGCCTCCAGAGCCCCGTTCCAGATGGTCAACCAGCCCATTTTGTTCTGTTGGATGACTTCGGTGCGCTTGTCATAGATTGCCAATTGCCGGTTGGCGACGGCTCCGGCACGCAAGCCCACAACGCGCGCGCCACTTGCAATCGTCGCGGTTTCATCAACGCCTGTATATTCCGTGACCTTGGTTCCGGGTGGTACAACTAAGGCTTCGCGGTCGGGTTCAAACCACGGGGCCAGCAGGTCAACGGCAAAGTCCGCCCGTGCGACACGCAATTGCGTTTCTACATGCTTGATCCCAAACGCTTCCATACAATCCCGAAAGTGTTGCTCGGCCCCTTCAAGGCCGCCCGTGGCCAACCCAAATGCGCGGAAGTCCACGGTGATGCCGGGATTGTTGGGAATACGGTCCTGCGGGTCTTGGAACAGCCACATGGCCCCATTGTCGCCAGTATGGGCGGTGAAGCCACGTGCGCCTTTGTTGGTCACGTTTAGCGACACGGAGCCAAATTGGAGGACACAATCGCTATAGGTCTCTTTGGCATGTTGTTTGGCAGATGCCAGCTCTTGGCGAAAGTCGTCTGGAATATCGGCTTGGATAGTGAATTTCAGCCCATCAAACCCGGAATGCAGGATGGTTGCTTCCATTTGCGCTGACCTTCGCTTTCGTATTCGTGGAGGGGGGTGTTACAAGACCCCCCCTATTGCGGCATGCCCTGCCGCTGGGTTGTGTGGCGATATGAGGAAAAGAGTGCGGGGGCTTACGCCCCCTGAGTGCCTCCGGCGGGGCAGCATTTGTTTTGGGGCCGGAGCGGGGTCGCTCCGGCGCTGCAATCACCGGGCATTGGTTTGGCGGCCAATCCAGATTTCGGCGCGCTCCGCGCATTTGGAGATATTCAGCAGGTCCGAATGGTGGAAGCTGTTTGAATTGCGCCATTCACCGGTATCGGTCTTGTAGGCGCGGGACATATCGACCGAGTAGAAGCCGTCATTGTCCCAGATGGTTGCGGTGATCAGGCCGATCTTGAATTTCTGTGCAGGCTGGTTTGCCATGGTTCAGGGTCTTTCTATTGATGATTTCAGAAAGGGGCGCGGGACCGTTTCGCCCGCGCCCCTATAGAGCCATTCCGGCCCCAAAATCCCGCACGGCGCTCCCAACCCCGTACGGGCAAAACTCAGGCTGCAGCGTAGCTGCTGGTGTTGCCGTGGCGGCGCGCTTCGGCCCATTCCAGCAGGTCACGGCGGCGATAACGGACAGAGCGGCCCGACTTATAGAACTTCGGGCCAAACCCCGTCACGCGCCACTTTTGGATGGTGCGCACGCTTTGACACAGGAAGTCGGCGGCAGTGCTTTCGTCAATAAAGCCGTCCAGATAATCCGTAGCGGGGCGGTTGTTGTCGTTTGCAGGGTCGTTCGTGAGCATCTGTTTACTCCGGTTTGAGTTGCTGATGCTCTAGACTTGGATTACCTGCCAACCACAAAAAATACCAATAAACTCCGACAGGATTTATTGTTTTTTGGATTCTTTTAACTCTTTGAAAAGGGGGGGTATAATTCTCCGAATAGTTTCGGAGCTGATTTTGTCTGCCGGTACCGGAAGGTTAGCGCCGTTCTTTTCGAGCCACTTTCTGACCTTGGGGTAATGAGACATTTGTGAAGCTGACAGATCAATTTCCTCGATCTTGTTGAGCGCATGAAAAGCCGCTTCGATGGCGGGCGCTACCGTCGGACGTCCGGCTTTCGCGACAGGTGCTTCAAACGGTTGTTTTAGGATTGGATCGACTTCCTCGCGCATCATGCGCACACGGACATCGACAAATTTCAGTGATTGATAAGCTAGTCTGTTGTCATCAAGCTTATTAACTCTTGCCCACGCCTCTCGTGGGATTTGCACGGGGTTCAAATCCAAGGTTCTCGGGCGGTCGAACCCGAATGCCCGATACTTACCTGATTTTAGCTTTTGTATGAGTTCGTGCGTGCACTTTTCCAAGAGCTCATGTTTTGGTTTAGCGAGGTCACCAACCTTTGCGGCGCTGTAGGCGAATAATTCAAAACCTTCATAGCCCTGCGACTTTCCTTCTTCTGCGGCATCTTTTAGGTCTTCGAGCCAATGCTGGCTACCTTCGTGTGCCTTCGCGGCTTCCCAGTCTTTTTTGTAGAAGTAAGCAGCGTACGTTCTCGGGCAATCTGAAAGCCAAAAAGACTGTTCCCAAAGCTCCATGTAATCGGTCACTGCAAGCCTCGTCTTGTTCGCGTGGTCAAAAAAAACCCTACTCTGGGTATACCCCCGGGTAGGGGTTAGGTTGAGTGCGTTCAACCCACATATTGCAGTGACGTGATCGGTATTCTTGTTGCTGAGCGAAGCAAGTGACGTAGCCAAGTTCCGGCGCACACGAAATGGCCGCTATGCGGACTTTGCTGCCATTTGCTTCCATGGAACGAAGGTCGGCGTTCGCGTCACAATACCGAAATTCGACCAGTTCAGACACATACCTTAACCGAGGTTATTCGCTAGCAACAAACAAGGGGTAACCAATCGTAAGAGTTTCGAATTTGTCCACATTGTCGGGCTTCCCATAGTCTAGCCCACAAGCTCTAACCCTGAATAAACTGCTAATGCTCTGCTCTGGGCCAAACTGAACACCAATTTCAGATAGGATTCCGCGCGGATCAATCGAAAACGCCGCGTGCACCTCTTGTGCGAAAGTATCCCGTAGAACCGCCTTGTTGTCAGCTTTGAAGTCTTCACTGATTGTTTGCATAAGGAGGTTTAGCCAACCGCAGGCGCTAAAGAGGGAAGGCGCGTTCGCGTCCACCAAATTGGTTTGTAACAACACGAGAGGTCCAGGCCTGGTCCTATCTAACTGGCTAGAATTGCGCGTATGTTTTGGGGTTGGTGAACGAGAAAACCAAATAGTTAGCGCCTTTACGCCATCATCAAGTAGCTCTTTTCGCTTTAGAATCCCCTTCTGTGCAGTCATTCTCTCTTCGCAGAATTGCACTGTCTTAGGTTCAAACGGGTCTATTGGTCGTCCACTAAGAACGACCCCTTTTTTTTCAGAGCCGTTTCGACGCTTTCCAAACGCGAGATCATTGAGGTGTCAGGACTGGGCGAGCCTGCCTCGATTTCGCCAACCCCAAATCCGAGCTTCACCTTCCAAGACGACCTAGCAGCATATCTACTAATCTTCTTCGGAAATTGAGCCTCGTAGTCTGCAACCTGATCCTCATCAATGTACAAATACCTACGCATAATGATATCCGCCCTGATTAAGAGTCTAGCGATGGTACTACCTGCTCCACAACGGGGGGCCATTGTTTAAGACAACACGCATCGAACAAAGGTAAAGCGCTGCTAGCTCATCCGAGATAAAATGTTGGGGAAGACTGACGATCTGCTCGCCATATTGCAAGGGCTAGTCGAGAATTAGGCTACCGAAGCAGACACACAAACAACCCGCAGCACTTGGTCAAAAGGGCTCAAAGCCGTCATTCGAGATTTCGGCATGGATCGTGGTTTTCTCTACCCGGGGTATACGCGGGGCCGGGTATACCCCGGGTAGGGAGAAAACTCCTATGTAATGTAACGTATCGTATACGTAGACGCCCTACCTTAGGTAGCCCGCGTATGTATACGTTTAGGGGGTGGTCGCGCTGAGCGCCTTACCTAACCAGACGCAGCTCATGTTTAGGTTCCTGCGCGCCCACGATTGTATTGAGCCGTGCGGCGTTTTCTTCTGCCGCTTGACGTACCGGATCATCGGCCAGATGCGCATACCGCATCGTGGTCTGAATCTGGCTGTGGCCCAGCAACCGCCCAACCATCTGAATGGGCATACCAGACGATACGGCATTTGATGCGTAGGAGTGGCGCAGGTCATGAATTCGAACATCATTTAGACCGGCCAGCTTACGTATGCGACGCCATGGCTTTTGCAGGTCGGTCGCGTAATGGCCGGGAACAGCCCCGGCGATTACATAAGGGTTGTCAGGAAGTCGTGGCAGGGCGCTCAGAACCGCCCGGGCTGCTTGGGGCAGGGGAATGCGCCGCGCGCCCGTCTTGGTATCTGGAAGCTCCATTCCCGCGTCTGTGATGAAAGACCACTGCAGAGTTTGGATTTCACCAAGGCGGCACCCGGTCAGGATCAGCAATCGGAAAGCGGCGATAACAAACGGCGTCTCCAATCCATCCCGTTCCGAGACTGTCAAAGCCTGCCCAAGCCGCTGCAACTCGTCTTGGCTCAGATACCGCTCCCGTTTTTTTTCGCGGCATTTCGGGACGTGGCGACAGGGGTTTGATCCGTCAGGCCGCAAGCCCCAGATTTCCGCGAGATTGAACATTTTGGACAGCACGCCCAATGTCCGATTGGCCTGATAGGGTTTGCCCCGGAACTTGTGGTGCAGTTCGGCAATGTCTTTTCGTTCAACGTCCACCACTTTGAAGCTGCCAATGGCTGGAACGATGAACAGGTCGATAGCCCTGCGGTACTCCCCTTGGGTGGACGGTTTGCAGCGTTCCTTAACGTGGGTGTCAAAGAACCGCTCACACAAGGCCGCAACCGTTGGTGCGCGGCGATGCTGGGCAATCTCTTCGGCTGGGTTCTCGCCCTTAGCCACTTGCCCCATGAGTTCCTTTGCCAGCTTCCGCGCTTCATCGACGGTAATCTTGCCATGTCGACCAATGGAAACGCGCCGCGTCCGTCCGCCTTTGCGATACTGCGCCTGATAGGTCTTGGCCCCGGACGGCATGACACGCACCCGAACCCGGCAATCTGACTGTCCCAGACAAAATAGTCTTTGGCCTCTGGCGGTAGAGCGTCCACGGCGCGTTTGGTCAGTTTCGGCATCCCTCATTCCTTTCCCTGTATTCGCACCGTGGAAGCATTGTGGAAGCAACTGGAAGCGGTTCATGGCGTAAGAGGTAGGAGCGGAGCGTGCCGGTCGTCAATAATAAAACAACAATTACAACAAGATATGGTAAGTCAGCGTTTTCCGGCGTAGTTGGTGCAAGTGAGCGTAAGCTATCTCATAACCTGAAGGTCGCAGGTTCAAATTCTGCTCCCGCAACCAATATTATCAGTCAGTCGTCGGAAACAATGCCCGCCTCAATGGCGGGCTTTGCTTTTTGAACATGGCTGTCAAGTTGCCCTGCATGTCGAGAATAACCACCACGGTCGAACAAAGTGTCGAACAAGCCGCCTCAGAGCGGCTTGTTCATTTTGATAAAACACGATCAGCAGAATGTCTTTGTCTCGTTCAGCGCTTTCAGTAGTGCCGACGGCCCAGAAATCTTTGTTTGAAAGTGACGCGCATGGCAGGACTATTGTGCTCGTTGCTGCTGCACTTACGTCGGTTGATCATTTGAATGACATCCTTCGCAATACATCATGGCCTTCGATGCGATGCTTCGCGACGGCTGCAATATGGCCAAAAACAACGACCAGCATGGTATAGGCAAGCCATCTGTGAACGGCCGAGGTGGTCGCTTCGAGATTGTAGCCCCAGAGCGTTTCCTGCGTCGGGAAAATCTTTGGCATGGCAAGGCCGAACAATGATGTGCCGTGTCCACCAAAATCCGACTCAGCCCACCCAATGAAGATGATCATCAATGGCAGAGCGTAAAGCGCCGCATGGCCTAAATGCGAGAGCAGTTTTTCCCAATTGGCCAGCGCCGCCAAAGGCGCAGGGGGCGGTGTGATGAATCGAACAGCAATGCGCAGCATGATCAAAAGAAGCAGCACTATGCCCATAGAGATGTGAAGGGAAAACAGGGTTTCTTGTAACGGAGAATCATCCGTCACCAGTTTGGTCATCGTGTACCCACAGACCCACATGAAGACGAAATAAATCGCCATTAACCAGTGAAGAACCCGCGCGGAAAAACTGTAGCGATCCATGTTAGCCGCCCTTTCTTTGAAGCATTTCCGCGAGATGCTGCAGAGAGAGGTGCGCATTCAAGGATGGATGCTGGAACGGTAATCCACCTGCGTCAAAGGTAGGGGTTCTTTCGCGAACGGTCGCGTCTCGACCATTCGCGATGGGGCCGCTAGATACTCTTTATGAAGTTGGATCAAGTTGCTTTCTCTGCTGGGCTATTCAGAAAGGTCCTGCTCGCCGCATTGATCGGCGCGGGCTTCATCTTGGTTCTCGAACCAAGCCATACGCAAAACGTGCCTCTACTGGCGGCATTTGCGCTATGGTTTACCCATCTACTATTGGCCGGGGCGCTCTTTCTGGCGGGCGTTATGCTGTTGCAACGGTTAAGATGTCCCGACCCGATACCAGCAATTGTCTCTGCAGTTCTGTTGCCAATTCCATTTGCCTTGGGATCACTCGGTTTAGACTTTGGCTTTGACAACGTAGATGATGATCTGGAGGCGGCTGGAACGGCCGTTTCAATTTTCCTGAATGAGGTCGTTACAGTTGCCCCGCTCGCATTGGCCGTGGCGCTGGCAATGACATTTCTTCTTCGCCGAAACCCTTCTGAAGAGGACGCGCCTCAGATGGATGAGCACATAGAAGAAGTTTCCCCCACATTGAAGCAACTCATTAACAGTGTCCCGCATTCTCTAGGCGATGATCTCATCCGCCTGCACGCGCAGGATCATTATGTGGAAATCGTTACATCTAATGGAAGCGCACTGCTTTCAGAGCAGTTCGGCGATTGTTTGGAAAAACTCGAAAGCCTAGACGGAATTCAATGCCACAGGTCTCACTGGATCAACCTGGCACATGTCGACAGTGTTGCACGCAAAGGTAGCGCATATTCGTGCACGATGAGTAATGGCGATCAGGTTCCGGTCAGTCGGAGACGATATTCAGAATTGCGCGATAAAGTGGGCGCTGCCATCAAAAATGCCCGAAAGCCATGACTCGGATTTTCTCCAATCCGCTTGACCACTAAGGCGCCATTCCCACCGTTCGACCGTGATCACCGTCGCGGCTGTGCCGCCTGCACTGAACAGACATTCGCTGCGATCGCAAAGCTAGAAAGTAGATGAAGACCTGGAGCAGGCTAAGAGCAGAGATGTAAAAGTAACGGTCGATGTTGCGGCTCAGCCCAACAAACCATGCCGTCCATGGATTGTGGATTCGTTAAGACCCAAGAGCGTACGGTGATTTGGATTACCTCTCTGTACTTCGAAATTATCGGGTTCAAACCATCATCACGGCTCGAACCTCAATTCAGTCGGACTTGGTGATCTCCTGTGCTTGTTCCCTCAACCAATTGACCGCTGGATTGAAGCGACTACGCTCGTGGCGGACCAAGTAATAAGGGAAACCGCAACTCGGCTGAAACGGAGATGAACAAAGTGATGTCAATTTCTGGACTTGCTTTGCCAACCGCTTGGGGACAGCTGCGACCGCATCCGTCCGCCCTACTAGGAATGGCAGCGTGGTGAAGTAGGGCTGCTGGAATACGGCATTCGAACCATCTCCTTCTTGGCGCATGATCGTATCCGGTTTCAAACCTGTCGTGCCCGGAAAACTGAACTCGATTAACCGGTAAGGGGACACGTCCTGAGGATTAAGAGCCAGCTTCGATGCCGCAACTTCCTCAAGAGGATGGCCCTGCCGGAAAAGAACTTCGTAGGTCTCATCAAATAGCTTTTGAATAAGCAAATCGTCCCTGGCATCCAAATCCGCGTATAGCAGCAGATCAATCGCTCCTTTTTCCAGGTCGTCAAAACTTTGCGGCACCAATGGCGAGACGTCGAATCTTAGTGTTGGTGCGGTAGCGGCAAAGACTTCCATCATGGGCCCGAGGACAGCCGCCACGCCGTAATCTGTTGAGGCGATGCGATAGCAATGGTTGGACTGTGCCGGGTCAAAGGCGGATGGCCTGAAGACGTCAGCTATCGCCGACAGTGCTGCATCTACTGGGTCATTCAAGCCCAGAGCATGATCCGTTAACTGGTATCCAGACTGCGTTCGGATCAGCACTGGATCTTCTATCAAGTCGCGCACCCGGGCGAGAATTCGACTGGCGGCGGGTTGGCTGATCCCCAGATGAATTGCCGTGCGAGTGACGCTGCCTGTGCGAAGCAGGAGCTGCAGGAACCGTAAAGTCCGCACATCCAGAGAAGTTAGGCCATCATTCATTTTGTGCATGTCCATCATGCTATTTGCGTCATCCAAATTATGCCGATCGCAAGTTAACTGACAAGTACAGCCAATCCGGCCCCCCCCTGATCTTTTGGTTGCGGAGGCCATCAAACAGAATACGAAAGGGCAGCAGCAATGATTACACGTCGCAAATTCAACTCAATTGCGATTGCTTCATCCATAAGCGGAGTTTTCGCTGCCCGGCCCAGCGCCGCGGCGCCGTCCGGCGACGTAGATCAATCGGCACTTGGCTCCTACGATGTCCAGACGGTGTCCTTTGACAGCTCTGGGGAAACCCTTGTTGGAAAGTTGCTGATGCCTGCTGCGGACGGGCCTCAGCCGGCAGTTGTGATTGTCGGACCTGTCGCTTTCGTCAAGGAACAATCACCGGTGCAATATGCAACCCGCTTGGCATCGCGTGGGCTCGCTGTTCTGATTTTCGACCCCCGCTATCACGGAGAAAGCACAGGCGCGCCCCGGCGCTACGAGTCTGGTGAAGCCAAGGTTGAAGACTGCCAAGCGGCCCTTGAGTTTCTCGCCAACCAGGAAGCTATTGACGCAAATCGACTTCATCTTCTCGGGATCTGCCAGGGCGTCAACTGGGCGATTGAAACAGCGGTGATAGATGATCGAGTGGCGTCTCTCGGGGTTGTTGCGGGCCACTATCTGACTGCGGAAACCGCCAGAATGTATCTTGGCAGTGATGCAGCAGTTAAAGCACGCATGGAACGCGCAACCAAAGCAGCCGCCGATTTCGCAAATACAGGGGAAGCAAGCTACATTCCAATCGTCGGTTCTGAGGACGCTCTTCTGACCGCAACGGCCATCGCTGACTGGTACCTGCCTTGGGACAACAGGGCCCCTTGGCTGACTTTCAAAGGAGGTTGGGAAAACCGCATCACCGCAATGAGCGAAGCTGGCATTTGGGGCTGGCGGATCGATGAAACAGCCCCTCAGCTGAACCTGCCCGTATTGATGATCCATGGTGATAGGGCTGCAAGCGGTCAGGACATTCCGCGCCGCATTTTTGAAGATATCGCGTCAGAGCAGAAAACGCTGCACTGGATCGACGGCGCCAACCAGCTTCAGTTTTACGAAGACCCTCTGATCATTGACACTGCCGTCAGTGCGCTGGCCCCACATTTTCTGGCTTTCGAACGAAGTCTTTGATTCAGAACGCTTGGTTCGTCACGGCTGCTCCGGAGCAATCATAGCAGGGAAAACGGGCGACAACATGGAAGCGCAACTACACAGGAGAAATGTTTGAGATGAAAGTTCTTTCGCTACTGGTTGCTTGCACCGTTGCTTGCCCCGCTGTCGCCCACCAGAAGCTGCCGCCCTTTACAGAAGCAGTTTTGCCAATGGGGAACGATATCTATGCCGTATCGATTGGACCAGGTGGGCCAGATGAAGAGTTCGGCTCTGACGCAACCAATGGCGGACTCTACAAGCTTACTCCCGACGGTGGGACCGAAGAAATCAATCTCTCGGATGGGCAAGGCCTGCGCAACCCGACAGGTATGGTGCGTTCTGGCAACCAGATTGTCATTGTGGATGGCAATGAGGTCATCTCTGCCGCTTCCGATGGTACGGTAAACTGGCGGCAAGCTCTCGATGACGAAGGTGTCTTTCTCTATGATATCGAAACGCTCGACGAGAACACCCTACTCGTGAGTGACTTTGGGCGGGGCATATTCCTATCGGTCGCAACCCAAACCGGACAAATTCAACCTTACCTCGACGATTTGCGTATCAGTGGGCTTGCCCGATTTGCAATCGCAGAGACAGGAATTTACGCTGTGTCCTGGGGCAGCGACGAGGCATGGGACAGCGCTTTGTATTGGGTTCCGCAGTCCGGTAACGGGGATACTGCTGCAAGACTTGCGAACGGCTTCGGTAATTTGGAATCTGTTGAAATCGTCAACGGCACAGTTGTTGTCGGAGGTTATCGGGGTCACGAGACGTACCCGGATGCGAGGCTCATGCGCGTTGAAACTGACGGGAACATTTTTCCGCTGAGCGCCGGGTCTCATTCGCGTGGGATTTCTGATATTCTCTTCGATGGGTCGTCAATTTGGCTGACTTATTTCTATGACGCATCCTATGCGGAATTGCCGTCTCAGGCGGCACAAGATTTCAACCAATAGACGCACGTAATCTGGTTTCCATGGCGCCAAGCTTCCGCGTGTAGATGCCCACAGTTAGTCGAAAACGGGTTTTGGGCTGCATTCGACGTCGTCAACTATTGGCTCCGCTGAGTTTTCGGAAGGTTAGCGGTAGAAATCAATTCGTCTTCAGAAGATAGGTTCGGACCACTTCGGACTTGCCCTTTAACGAGATTTCACCAGCTTGGAAGTCGGGCGTTCGAGAGCTTAGTTTGTTGTATACAGTTTCTGAGAGAAGGATTTCATTTTCCGAAGCTTGGCTTTGGAGACGGGCGGCCGTGTTAACAACATCACCGACGGCAGTAAAACTTCTGGATGAGCCGGTAGCCATTTCCCCAACTTGCGCGACGCCCATGTTTATCCCAATCCCTACGCCTAGCATGCTGGGTTCAGATCTTATGCTGTCCAATAGGCGTTGCGCTGCCCGAAGCATTACATCTGCCGTTCGTTCCCTTAGCGACGCCATCTGAACTGGATAAATCGCCATGACCTGATCTCCGACAAATTCGATCAAAGCATCGTCACGGGCAATTTCTTTTTCCGCTATGCCATAGAACCGGGTTAGCATTTCGGCAGCTTCAGCTGGCGAATGCTGTTCGGACCAAGGCGTAAAGCCTCTCATGTCGGCAAATAGCATTCCCACCTCGGCATCGAGTGTTTTCGTTGGCAATCCTTCAAAACAACTTCTACAGAAGTTCGGGTTTTCTGATGCGGGCTTGATGCCCAAAATTCTGCCAAAACCTCGAAATGGCACAAGACATAGGCGACACCTGGGGGAAGCGGGAAGTAATCGAGTGAATCTCCGAACTCGACCCACGAAGCCGCTCTGACATAGGCTAAATGCAAGCGGCTGCTTTTCCGATGTCAGCTTTTTGATCAACCAAGCGTCATGATTGTAAATCAAAACTGTAAAACCAAGAACCAAACCGAAAAACAAAAGGACTCCTGCGAGGATCGAAAATTTAAGCGCCACGTATGTCGCCGCAGCTATAAACGCGATCTGAAAGGTTAAAACACCTGCTTCGATGAGCCGGGCATTTCTCATCGTCAATCCTATTTGTAGATGCCGCGCAGACTACCATTTTTTGCGATTCGCAAAAATATGAACAACCTCGTCTGCGCTCGATAGAAATTGACTTCGCTTTGGTTCTGGTTGTGCCCCAACGTCCGCTTTGTTGCTCATATTGGGTGTTTCGTTGAGGGAGACACCGATATGTGTGGTGGATAAGCTCCTAATAGGCTTCCGGCCAAGATGCTAAGAACAGCAATAACTCAGAGGCAAAACGCTTGTTTTACTTTAGTTCTGCGGTTGTTCGGCAAAGGTCAAATCCTGCTGACACAATCAGGTCGAATAATCTCTACACAGCCCGTTCGGACTACCATCGATCCAATGGATCAACCGCTTAACGTCTGCGCCTCGTCCCTTGCTTGGCAAAGTGTCGCAACATTCTGCAGTTAGTGAACCCACCTCAGGTTTTTGTGCAACATAGGGAAATTCCTATATATTTTTAGACTGCGCATTCAAGCAACAACAAAGGGCGGGCACGGTCCGGACTCTGTTTCAAGTCGCGCTGGAAAATAGCGATGGCGAGGAACTATCTGAGGAAGCGTTACAATTGATGCTGCCTGTATCACTGCTTTTGAACTGATTTGGACAGGTAAATTTCGAAATTGACACTGACTGTCGCGTAGTAGGTATCCAACATGAATAAAAGTACTGCAAAATTGCAAAAACTGGCAAGCTGCCTGATCATCCGTACACTCCGGTACTCGTATCCAAAAACTGCGGTTCCGCTGCTATTGGCTGTTGGGCTTCTCGGAGCATGTAAGCCGGATGAAATTTCGATCACCCACACAGGTTCAGTGCCGGTCAGTAAAGAAGTTATGGGTGTTATTCTTGCAGGGTGCGATATTTTTTTTGAGGTGGATAACGCAAACTCTGAAAAAATCGACCATCTCGGCTTCGAAATTACCATTGCAGACCCCGAGGCTTCGGAAGAGCGACTCTATGACATGCATACCGGCAAGTGGTCCGGTGGGCCGTTTGACACTGACAAGCTTCGTTATCGCAATCTGCCGAGTGGAATTAGTAAAGTGGCTGCGCGCATGTCCAAGGGCGCTTGCGACACTTCTTTCGTTGTCAAAATTTCCAACGTTAGTTGTCGTATGGGCGAGGATGACTGCGCTGAATCCGTCGCAATAAGCCAGTGAAGGTTACGTCTGAACTAAAGAGAAGGAAGAGTATGAAAAGAGTTTTGGCGAGTGCGTCCATCGCCCTGGCAGTGTCAGGGTGTTGGGGTGATCGGGACAAATCTGCATTTGTCGATCACTGTGTCGGTATGGGTGCGGGTTCAGAAGGGTTTTGTTCATGTCAGTACGAGTTGGCGAAAACCGAGCTGGACGAAGAGGTTTTTGCGATCGTAATGGCGGGTGCAAAAGGGGACCAGGCTGAAGCAGCCAGGCTTCGAAAGCAAGCCGGGTTTGACGGGATGCTGACTATGGCTGGTCTGGCTGTGATCTTGATGAATTTTGAGAGCGAAACAAAACAGCAATGTGGTGGCTAAGGTCGACGGACGAACCCGGTTGATCGAAACAGGGCTGCAAAGGCGGTGCCATTGCGGTGCTGCAATCAAGCCAGTGTAAGTCCGTTTTCTGACATCATGGACAGCTGTTTTGAGGCACCCCGCAAAATTGACCACCACATGATTGTTGTGGGTTGACTGCATGAACAGAGCAAAGCGAAGATGACGACGTATAGGGGTGACCAGTGTTAAGTTTATGAAATGAATAGAATTACTTTTATCGATAAGGAGAGGACAAACCGTCTTCTGGATTTCTCGGAAAAGCTGACTAACGCTGCGACAGTCGATTTGGCCTGGTCGCTTTACTCGGACGCATTGGCAAAACTTGGGGCCAAAAGCGCCGTTTATGGGTTTTTCCCAAAGACAGTAGGCCGTTCGATCGCATCCGAAGTCGTGGCAATGTCGTCCCATCGTGAGGAGTTCAATGAGCTGTATCTGGATGAGGGATACATCGATCACGATCCTTTTGCCCAATATGCGATGACTGAAGACCATCGCCCAATCTCTTGGCGGGACCCGCGGGCGAAACAATTCCAGACCGAAAAATCTGAGTTCTTTCAAAACGCGATGATTGATTTTGGAATGAACTACGGCATCACCATTCCAGTTCGGGACGCATCTAACTGGAAGCTGGGTGGAACTGGTGTCTGTTTTGAGGCGGGTAGCGACAAAGAGGGGGACGAAATTGTCGCGCGCGTAACTCCATTGGTAGAAAGCGCCGCAATGCTGTTTCATTCCCGCGTTCAAGAAGGCGACATGATGCGGCAATTCTTCCCGCTTTCAGTCCGTGAAAAAGAATGTCTGCATTGGGTGGCTGCCGGACTGACGAACAAGGAGATAGCTTTCAGGTTGTCCCTGTCCGACAAAACTGTTGAGTTGCACGTAAAGAATGCGGCCAAACGCCTGAATGCACGAAACAGGACCCACGCTGTTTCAAGAGCCCTGATATACGGTATCATTACGCCATAGATGTCACCGCAGCGGACCAAGAATAGTAAGAATATCTTGTCCCGGACCGTACGACGGGCTGTGGGCACGTTCACTTTGTTGCGCATCGCAGATGTCTGAGTGACAAATTGCGTACGTCCCGACAGTAGGGGAACAGACCGACCTTAAAATGCGGCCTTTTATTGTGCCCGGCAGGTTTCCGGATCGCCTTTGGCACCGCCAATCAGGCGTTAGCACCCATTTTGGTGTCCATATTGGACGCCGCAAGTTTGATTTCGACAGAGGGCTTCAATCAAGACCGTCTTTGCTCTGCAGTACTCAGGCAAAGGTACTTCAGCTCCAGATAGTCATCCATGCCGTATTTTGATCCCTCACGGCCCAGACCAGACTGCTTGACGCCGCCAAACGGGGCCAGTTCGGTGGAAATCAACCCGGTATTGGTGCCGACCATGCCGGTTTCCAGACCCTCGGCCACGCGCCAGACCCGTGCCGGATCGTTGGCATAGAAGTAACCGGCCAGACCGAATTCGCTGTCATTGGCAAGTGCAATCACCTCTTCTTCGGTTTCAAACCTGATCAGCGGCGCAATCGGACCAAAAGTTTCTTCATGCGAGACTTTGACGGTGACCGGGCGTCAGCAATCAGGGTCGGTTCAAAGAAGTTACCTTCCAGACGGTTGCCACCGGTCATCACACGGGCGCCTTTGGCTACCGCGTCGGACAAGTGTTCCTCGACCTTCGCGACGGCGGCTTCATCGATAAGCGGGCCTGTAGTTATCCCTTCTTCCATGCCGTTGCCGGGCTTAAGGGCGGAAACAGCGGCGGCAAGCTTGTTGGCAAATGCGTCATAGACGCCTGCCCGTACATAGATGCGGTTGGCGCAAACGCATGTCTGACCGTTGTTGCGAAACTTCGCAATCATTGCGCCTTCAACGGCGGCGTCCAGGTCGGCATCGTCAAAGACCAGAAACGGCGCGTTGCCCCCCAGTTCAAGCGACATCTTCTTGATAGTGTCCGCGCCCTGACGCATCAGAATCCGGCCGACGCGTGTTGATCCGGTAAACGTGATTTTGGCCACTCTCGGGTTAGCGCACATTTCCTGCCCGGTTTCCGCAGCTTTTGAGTTGGTCACGACGCTGAAGACACCGGCAGGCACCCCGGCGCGTTCGGCAAGCACCGCCATGGCAATTGCCGAGAGTGGCGTCAGCTCTGCCGGCCGTGCCACAAAGGAACAGCCTGCCGCCAATGCGGGGGCCACTTTGCGCGCAATCATCGCATTTGGGAAGTTCCATGGGGTGATGGCGCCGACCACACCCACCGGCTGCTTCAAAACGACAATGCGCTTGTCGGGCTGGTGACCGGGGATGGTGTCGCCATAGACACGCTTGGCCTCTTCACCGAACCATTCGATAAAGCTGGCGCCATAGGCGATCTCGCCCTTGGCTTCCGCCAGCGGCTTGCCCATTTCGACGCAGAGGATCGTGGCCAGATCGTCCTGCGCCTCGATCATCAGCTCATACCATCTGCGCAGGATTGCCGCGCGCTCTTTGCCGGTTTTGGCGGCCCACGCTTTCTGCGCCGTATAGGCCCCGTCGATCGCTTCCCGCACGTCGGCGACCGAACAGTCGGCCACGTTGGCGATCACCTCGCCCGTGGCCGGGTTGGTTACGGCAAAGGTCTCACTCCCTTCGCGCCAGTCCCCGTTGATATAGGCCCGGGTTTCCAGAAGGCTGCTGTCTTTCAGATCCATGGTTATGCTTCCTTCGCCGCTTTGATTGACGCTTCAAGGATGTTCATCGCCTCTGCCATGACGTCATCCTGAATGGTGATTGGCGCAAGAAAGCGCACCACATTTCCATAGGTACCGCAGGTAAGGAGGATCAGGTTCCGTTTCAGGGATTCGGCCCTTACAGCATTGGCAAATTCTGCGTTTGGAGTGCTGCCGTCCGCGGTATTGAACTCACAGGCCACCATGAAGTCGGGGCCGCGAATGTCTGCGATTTCAGGCACATCTGCGCGGATCACCGCGAGGCGCTGCTTGAGACGCGAGCCCAGTTCGTTTGCCCGCGCGCAGAGGTCTTCGTCCGCGATCACGTCCAGCACCGCATTTGCGGCCGCGATGCCCAGCGGGTTGCCGCCATAGGTGCCGCCCAGACCGCCGGGGTTTGAGGCATCCATGATCTCGGCGCGGCCAGTCACAGCTGCCAGCGGCAGGCCGCCTGCCAACCCCTTGGCCATGGTCGTGAGGTCCGCAGCAACGTCATATTGCTCCATAGCAAAAAGATGCCCGGTGCGGGCAAATCCCGTCTGTACTTCGTCAGCAATCAAGACGATCCCGTGTTTGTCACACAGCGATCGCAGCGCATTCATCAATCCGGCGGGTGCGGGATAGAAAATCGCCTTCGCCCTGAACGGGTTCAAGGATGATCGCAGCCACACGGCCGGGATCGAGGTCGGACTTGAATAGGCCGTTGATCGCCTCAAGTGACCCCTCGACCGACGCACCATGAAGGTCAATCGGAAATGGCACGTGGTAGACATCGGGCATCATCGTGCCAAAACCAGCCTTGTAGGGCTGCACTTTGCCGGTCAGAGCCATGCCCATGAACGTACGACCATGAAAGCCACCGCCAAAGGCGATCACTGCCTGACGCCCTGTTGCCGCGCGGGCGATTTTAACTGCATTTTCCACCGCTTCCGCGCCGGTTGTTACAAAGATCGTTACCGGTCTTAGATACCAATGACGGCACTCAGGTATTCGATGAAATTGAGCTCAAGGTGATCAGTCCAAGCCTGTCAGCATGTGAAGCACACTCGTCATTGCATTTTGCAAGTCAGGATGCGTTTCGCTGCATTTCGGCAATTCGTTTCTGCACCAGTTCCAGATGCAGTCGCGCATCATATTGCCCCTGCCGATATGCGGCAGGCAACCGCAGTCCGGCCAGCCGCTCATCCAGCTCAGCCAGATGTAGTCGCATTTCCTCAAGCTCAGCCGTGCTTGGATTGCTGCCCAGATCATCCTCGATCTGACGAATCTCGGGATAGTGCTGCCAGACCCGCCACCGCATCAGATAGGCATACGCCAGCGGCAGCAGCCGGAGCAGTGGCACCACGATGAAGAAAAACGGCAGGAACAGCAGGAGGACCCGGTTGATCTGCGCGGCGATCCAGTAGGGCAACCAGTTGTGCCAGGTCGATGGTCCTTCGAGCACAAGCTGTCGTGCCGTGTTGTTCATGTGAAGCCCCGTTCCTTCAATCGAAGGGAAGATGCCGGGATCGGTAATGATACCCCGAGACCGGTGCAATTCGATTGCGGCCATGGTCAGGCGGTTGACCAGCGCGGGGTGAAGGCCGGGACGCACGGCCAGGCGTGCCTCAAGCGCAATAAATTCGATCGGGCGAGGGGGTCGTACGGGGTCCAGCGACATACCGCCAGGTGGAACGGTGACGACGCTTGCATATTCAAGCCGGCGGGAAATGGCTTCGACGTGTTCAAGATCCAGCAATGCCAGCCCGGGCCGGTCATAAGCGGACATGAGATAGGGCGCGTCAATCGGCGCGACAAAAACGGCTATATCAACCTGATCTGACAGCAAGGCGTCGACCGCCTTGTCGTAGGGGATCGAAAGGTGGGTGTTGTCGTCAATCGACAGTCCCACTGCCTGTTCGAAATCACGGAAGGCTGCTGCTGTGCCCGATCCGTCTGCGCCGCTGTTTATGCGCAATCCATTCCAATGGGCAGGGTTGCGCGGTATCGCGTCGCCCCTTCGCGTCAGAAAGATGACCGGTTCAAAGAAGATTGCGCCTACCGCCTCGGCGTATTGAGAAGGGACGTCTATGCCACCCTGAAGAATCGCGGCATCCACTATTTTCTCTTCCAGTAACCGTGCGTTTTCAACTGATCCAGCTGTTTCGATAATGTCGAGGTGGATATCATCTCGGGCCAGAACGCGGGCATAGTCATCGGCGACGGATACGTAAGCACCACCAGCTGGACCCGACGCCAGGCTCAGGCTGCCCGGAGGGTGCAGGCGAATGAGAATTGCGGTCAGAATCGTAAGAACAACGCAAACGCAGATCAGAATCCAGACGCGCATCATCCCCTCACCGTGCAACCATTTGCGGGACGCTATTCTTCCCGGAATGCTCTGGCAAGGGACTTAACGATTGCGCTTTGGTAATTCTTCATCTTCTGTCCAGTCCCAGGTGCCCTGATCCCGTTCGGTCACGGCCTGTTTCCAGCCGACCTGTTCCGCACGGGTCTTGAAATTGATGCCTTCGGGAGAGTGCCGCGTAATGCCGTCAAAGATTGTGGCAAGACGCTGTGTTTGCATCATCCCGGTCTGTTCGATTGCCTGATTGATGACCATCTTTTGCATGGCCAACTGATTGATCGGAACCGTCGCCATGCGCGCGGCCATTTCCTCGACCGCATCGTCCAGCTGATCCGCAGGCACCGCCTTGAGTACCAGACCCATATCCGCTGCTTCGCGCCCGGTGATCTTGTCGCCGGTAAAGAGCATCCGTTTGGCTTTTTCGGCGCCCAGACGATAGACCCACATGGCCGTGGTCGGACAGCCCCAAACGCGGGCGGGCATGTACCCGATCTGCGCGTCCTCGGCCATGATGGTCATATCCGCACACAATGCGATGTCGGATCCTCCGGCCACGGCAAACCCATGAACTTTGCAGACCACGGGTTTCATTGCCCGCCAGAGGGACATGAAATGCTGCGTGTTGCGCCACATGAAACTGTAATCTTTTATCGGATCCCAAGGCATGGGCTGCGTTGCCTCTCCGCTGCCATTGCCTTCGGCGTAAAAGGTCAGATCGTATCCGGCGCAAAAGGCGGGGCCGTTGCCGGATAGGATCATGACGTGAACGCCCGGATCGGCATCAGCCCGCGCGACGGCTTCGGATAATTCTACCGGCAGTTCGTCATTGATCGCATTCATGACGTCCGGTCTGTTCAGAGTGATCCGCGCGATGCGCCCATCTTTTTCGTAGGAAACGACTGACATGAGCTCCTCCTTCTCCAGCGGCAGGAAATCACTCGTATTCGTAACTGCCTAGTCACCATGAAAAAGACGTCACGTCGCGGCGGTCGGGCCTTGCAATCCGTCGGTTTGGCCGGAACGTTGGCGCAGAGGGAGGAGCAGACATGCTGACAGGTATCCGCATCATCGAGATTGAGGGGCTTGGGCCCGGCCCGTTTGCCGCCATGATGTTGTCTGATCTTGGCGCTGACGTCGTTACCGTGCATCGCAAAAGTGGTCCTACAGCGCCCGGCGGTGCAGTAAAGTCTGTTCTGGACCGGGGAAAGCGGTCGATTGAGCTTGATTTGAAGGATGCGACCGATCTGGAAACCGCGAAACGGCTGATTGCCTCGGCGGACGGATTGATCGAGGGGTTTCGCCCGGGTGTGATGGAAAAACTGGGGCTGGGGCCGGAGGTTTGCCACGAACTGAATCCCGGTCTGGTTTACGGGCGCATGACGGGTTGGGGGCAGGGCGGTCCGCTGGCGCATGCTTCGGGCCATGATCTGAATTACATCTCACTGTCAGGTGCACTTTGGTACGGATCGGCGCCCGGCGATGCGCCGCAAACGCCTGCCACACTGGTCGGAGATATCGGTGGCGGCGCGATGTATCTGGTGGCTGGAATGCTGGCAGGTATTATCAATGCCCGTTCGACCGGTCAGGGGACCGTAGTTGACGCCGCAATATATGATGGATCGGCAAATATGATGAATTTGCTTATGGGGTTGCGACAGACAGGCAACCTGTCGGATGCACGGGGTCACAGCCTGCTTGACGGCCCGCACTGGAGCCGCACTTACGTTTGCGCGGATGGCGGGTATGTGTCCGTTCAGTGTCTTGAGGCCAAGTTTTATGCCGAGTTTCTGGAGCTCTTGGATCTGACGGATGATCCGGGTTTTCAACAGCAATACAATCCGGGAATGTGGCCTGAGCTGACCAAACGCCTTGCGTCGATTTTTGCCGGAAAGCCCCGCGACCATTGGGCCGATCTGTTTCTGGGAACGGATGCCTGTGTCGCCCCGGTCCTCAGCCCAGAGGAGGCCCGCGATCACGAAATGAACGCCGCGCGCTGCACTTGGCGGGATGTTGATGGCGATCTGCAGGCAGCCGCTGCACCGCGGTTTTCAACACAGGAATGGGAACCCAAACCCAGCCCGACACGCGGAGAGCACACGCAAGAGATTCTTGCAGAACTCGATAACCGATAAATCTGCTGACTTATCTGCCGCGCACCGTATCAATCATCAGCTGTACGTTTTCGGGGTCGGCGTCCGGTGTGATCCCGTGACCCAGATTGAAGATGTGCGGCCCGCCCGAAAATGCCTCGACAATGCGGCGGGTTTCATCCACCAGCGGCTGCCCGCCCGTCACCATGTGCGATGAGGCCAGATTGCCCTGAACGCAGCCATCCACCTGAACATGTTCAGCACCCCATTCGGGCGAAACCGAGTTGTCCAGCGCCACGCAATCAACCCCGGTTGCGTTGGCAAACCCGATATAGCCATCACCTGCTTCGCGGGGGAAGCCGATCACCGGAATACCGGGATGGCGTTCCTTGATCGCCTGCGTGATCACGCGGCAGGGCTCCACTGCGTATTTTGCAAATGCTTCCCCTTTCAGGGATCCGGCCCAGCTGTCGAAGATCTTGACCACTTCCGCACCGGCTTCAATCTGGGCGGAAAGATATTCGATGGTTGCCGCGGTGATCCGTTCGATCAGCGCCTCGAACAGGGCGGTATCGCCATCTTTCAGGGCGTGCGCGGGTCCCTGATCAGGTGTTCCACGCCCGGCGATCATGTATGTGGCGACCGTCCAAGGCGCGCCTGCAAATCCGATCAGCGTCGTTTCGGAAGGCAGTTCGCGCGACAGGATGCGAACGGTTTCGTAGACGGGCGCAAGGGTCTCGTGAATGTCATCGACGGGTTTCAGCGCGTCGAATTCCGTTTTCTGCGTGATTGTGGACAGGCGGGGCCCTTCGCCGGTCACGAACCACAAATCCGCGCCCAGGGCCTGTGGCACCAGCAGAATATCGGCAAACAGGATCGCCGCATCAAAGCCATAGCGGCGGATCGGCTGCAACGTCACCTCGGCGGCCAGTTCCGGGTTGTAGCAAAGCGACAGGAAATCCCCGGCCTGCGCGCGCGTCGCACGGTACTCGGGCAGATACCGCCCTGCCTGCCGCATCATCCAGATAGGCGGCACGTCCTGCACTTCACCCGCCAGCGCCCGCAGCAGTTTCTTTTTCTCGGCCATGCTCGTCCCCAATATTCCGGTTTGCGATACCGGTCTGCCTTCGGCGTCAATTTGTCAAGCTCTGCCCCCATTGTCAGGGCAATGTGACGCGACTAAAGCTTGCGTCATGACTTTGATCCTACCCTCCCCCGCATCGCCGCTGAAGATCGGCACCCGTGGCTCTCCACTGGCGCTGGCTCAGGCCCATGAGACCCGCCACCGACTGGGTGAGGCTTTCGATCTGCCGGAAGACGCGTTCGAGATCGTGGTGATCAAGACGACAGGCGACAACCGCGCCATGATCGACGCGGATCGTCCGCTGAAAGAGATCGGCAACAAAGGCCTGTTCACCAAAGAAATCGAAGAGGCGATGCTGAAAGGCGAAATCGATATCGCCGTGCACTCGACCAAGGATATGCCGGTCGAGCAGCCCGAGGGGCTGGTTCTGGACACCTTCCTGCCGCGCGAGGACGTGCGCGACGCGTTCATTTCCCCGCGGCTTGGTTCGATTCATGACCTGCCGGACGGCGCGGTCGTGGGCACGTCATCATTGCGGCGGCGCGCCCAACTGTTGCACCGGCGCCCGGACCTGAAGGTCGTGGAGTTCCGCGGAAACGTGCAGACCCGGCTTAAGAAGCTGGCAGATGGTGTTGCTGAATGCACATTCCTTGCGATGGCCGGTCTCCGGCGGCTGCAGATGGAAGACGTGCCGGCAACCGCCATTTCGCCGGATGACATGCTGCCTGCCATTGCGCAGGGGACCATCGGCATCGAACGGCGCAGCGATGATCATCGGGCCGCTGAAATGCTAGAAGCCATTCACAGCCGGGACACCGGTTTGCGCTTGGCGGCGGAACGGGCGTTGCTGGCGGCGCTTGACGGATCCTGTGAAACCCCGATCGCCGGTCTGGCGGAACTGGAGGGTAGCGCTCTGCGCCTACGCGGAGAGGTACTGCGCCCGGACGGCTCCGAATCCATCGCTGATGACGTGACCGGAAGCGCAGAAGATGGCGCTGAAATGGGCCGATCAATGGCGGCAGGGCTGCTTTCCCGGGCAGGTGACGGCTTTTTTGATTGGCGGTAGGGCAATTTTTTTCTTGAATGTGAACTAGTTCACTGTCGTCCCGTGAGATTTGCTTCAAAACGTACTCATCCCGGTTGGGTATGAGGATCAGTCCCGTATACATCGAAAATTTTGTGTGAGTTTTTCTTTTGGTGGTATTCGAGGGGGTGGGATTGATCCTCTGTCCTAGTCCGATAGGCCCTTCCCCAAATCGCTGGTAGCGCAAAAACATCCATCCGGATTAATCCCCGGAGGGTTTGTTCCCGATCATGCTTTGTTGAAAGTGACGCCGCGGTTTCTTTGACGGGGGGCCGGGTGTTTGAGACAATGTTGGTCGAGGAGACCACCATGACCCCAGGCAAAGCATACCTTGGCACCGACGAAATCCGGCCCTTGGCAAGGCGTTCCAATATCATGGGCGCGTGGTTGGTAGTGCACTGCTGGGGTTTGATTGCAATTGCCGTCGCCTTGTTTGGCTTTTTTCCAAACCCGATTACCTTTCTGATCGCGGTAATCGTGATCGGTTCACGTCAGTTAGGCTTGGCCATTCTGATGCACGAGGCTGCACACAATGCACTGTTTTCGTCTCAGCGTGTGAATGATTTTGTCGGTGAATGGCTGTGCGGCCGCCCGATTCTGGCCGAATTGGCGGCCTATCGTCATTATCACCTGACCCATCATCGCTTTACCCAGACGGATAAAGACCCGGATCTGGTGCTGTCGGCCAAATTCCCTACGTCTCATGCATCGCTGAAACGTAAATTCACCCGGGATCTGACAGGTCAGACCGGCGTGAAGCAGTTGTTTGGGCAGATATTGATGTCTTTCCGTCTGGCCGGGGACGAGGATGCCATCAAGGCCGCCGCATCTGATTTTGCCCAAAGCTTCAAAGCCCCCCAGCTATGGAAATCCCTTCCGGTTTTTCTGTTTGTCATAGTCCTGATGGGCCTTTTAGGCAGCTGGTGGTGGGGGCTGGCCTTTTGGCTTTTGCCCTACCTCACCTGGTTTCAGTTCGTTTTGCGCGTCCGCAACATTGCCGAGCATGGCGCGACCGAACAATCAGACAATCCTTTGCAAAACGTGCGGACCACTTATGCCGGACCTCTGGCGCGCCTTCTTGTTGCGCCGTACTGGGTCAACTACCACCTGGAGCATCACATGATCATGCATGTGCCCTGCTTCAATCTGCCCAAACTGCACAAGTCCCTGCTGAAAAAGGGGCTGGGGCCGCAGATGCGTAATGCCCCGAGTTACGCGCATGCCCTGCGCGAAGCAGGTTGGCGGTCAGCCGCAAAAGCAACACCGACCCCGTGAACGCTTGGGCTAGCCACGTCCGGTTCAGGGCGGTAAGGCTGTTCTGATACCTTTTCAGCAGGAAATTGGGGGCAGTCCAACATGCAGATGAGCGACACAAGGGAAATTCAGGCGGAACCTGCGGCAGTTTTTGCGGCATTGCTGGACCCGGAAGTGCTTAAGGTATGTGTGTCGGGAACGCAGGAGATTTCCGGCAACCCGACCGACGGGTATGAAGCAACGGTTGTGCAAAAAGTCGGGCCGGTGAAGGCGACCTTCAAGGGGACCGTCACCATGTCGGATATGGTGGAAAACGAGCGCCTCACCATCGCGGGTGAAGGAAAGGGGGGCGCAGCTGGCTTCGCGAAGGGCAGCGCCAGCGTCACATTGAGCGCGAGTGAAAGCGGCGGGACACTGCTGTCTTATGATGTTGACGCAAAGGTTGGCGGAAAGCTGGCCCAGCTGGGCAGTCGCTTGATTGACGGCTTTGCCAAGAAAATGGCGGATCAGTTCTTTTCGAACCTGCAGGAGCATCTGGAAGGACCGGCAGAAGAAGTTGCGGCTGAGGGCGACGATCAGAGCGAAGGAAAAAAAGGCTGGCTTGGACGTCTGACCGGACGCGACTGACACCTGCGCAAACGCGCAGCGCTTTGTGCGCATTTGACCTGTTCCGGAGCTGACCGGCGCGATAGGGTCACCGCCAGAACGGGGGAAATGCATGGCAACAATTCTGTCGATCAAGGATTTGCGCAAATCCTACGCCGATGGGTTCGAGGCGCTCAAAGGCGTTTCATTGGATATTGAAGAGGGCGAGATTCTCGCTCTGCTCGGCCCGAACGGGGCCGGGAAGACGACTCTGATTTCAACGGTTTGCGGGATAACGACGCCAACATCCGGATCGGTGACTGTTGGTGGGCATGACATACAGGCCGATTTTCGGGCCGCCCGCCGGATGATCGGTCTGGTACCTCAGGAAATCGCGCTTGAGCCGTTTGAAAAGGTCTGGAACACGGTGCGGTTCTCGCGCGGGCTTTTTGGCCATGGTCAGGATAGCGCCCGGATCGAGGAAATTCTTCGCAAGCTGTCTCTATGGGACAAACGCAAGAATGCGATCAAGGAGTTGTCCGGCGGCATGAAACGCCGCGTATTGATCGCCAAGGCCCTGGCGCACGAGCCGCGCATTCTGTTCCTTGATGAGCCCACCGCCGGTGTCGACGTCGAATTGCGTAAAGACATGTGGGACATCGTTGGCGAGTTGAAGAAAAGCGGCGTGACGATCATCCTGACCACGCACTACATAGAAGAGGCCGAGGCCATCGCGGATAGGGTGGGCGTTATCAACAAGGGCGAATTGCTGCTGGTTCAGGACAAGGACACGCTGATGGCGCAGATGGGCAAGAAGCAGCTTGAGGTCATGCTGACCGAAGCCATCAGCGCAATTCCCGACTGTCTCTCCGAGCACAATCTGACCTTGAACGGGGAAGGCGACTCGCTGATCTACACCTATGATACCCATGCCGACCGAACAGGTATCACCACTCTGCTAAATGACGTGTCGCAGGCTGGGCTGATATTGCGCGACGTGCAAACCCGGCAGTCCAGCCTTGAGGAGATATTCGTCAATCTCGTTTCGGGAGAGGCCGCATGAACTGGTCCGCGATTGCCGCAATCTATCGTTTCGAGATGAACCGCTTTTTCAGAACGCTGGCGCAGAGCTTTCTGTCACCGGTCCTGTCCACCTCGCTTTATTTCGTGGTTTTCGGCACGGCCATCGGCAGCCGCATTCAGGAGGTTGAGGGCGTCTCGTACGGTGCATTCATCGTGCCCGGGCTGATCATGTTGTCGGTTGTTATGCTATCGATTTCGAACGCGTCGTTCGGCATCTACTTTCCCAAGTTTCTTGGCACGATCTACGAATTGTTGTCGGCCCCGATCAACTTTATCGAAATCGTGATCGGCTATGTTGGCGCGGCTGCAACCAAGGCCCTGTTCGTCGGTGTGGTGATACTCGTTACGGCAACCTTCTTTGTTGAAATCCGCATCGAGCATCCTTTTGCGATGGTGGCATTTCTGGTTCTGTCCTGTCTCAGTTTTTCGTTGCTGGGCTTCATCGTCGGTATCTGGGCCAGCAATTTCGAACAGATGTCGCTGATCCCGCAACTTGTAGTGACGCCGCTTATTTTTCTGGGCGGGACCTTTTATTCCATATCGATGCTGCCGCCGATCTGGCAGACGATTACGTTGTTCAACCCAGTTTTGTACCTGATCTCGGGGTTCCGCTGGTCCTTCTACGGTCTAGCGGATGTGCCGATCCTGCTCAGCCTTCTGGCCATCTTGGCGTTTACGGGTCTGTGTCTTGGAATCATCTGGTGGATCTTCAAAACCGGCTGGCGCATTCGCAGCTAGCGAAGCGTCAGCAGGCGTTGCATTTTTGCCCATCGGCTGTGCCAATTTCGTTCACGTAGCGTCTCTGCTATCCCGGGCGTCTTGTTTACCGGGTGGCGGCACTCTACATCGGCACCCATGAAACTTAGCCTTCCGTTTCTCAAGAAGCAGCCTGTCGTGGCGGTGGTCCGGATGTCCGGAGCCATCGGAATGGCAGGTCGTGCGTCACTGAATGACAACACTCTGGCGCCGGTACTGGAAAAGGCGTTTCGCAAGGGTAAGCCGGCGGCGGTTGCGCTTGAGCTCAATTCGCCCGGCGGTTCCCCGGTGCAAAGCTCACTGATCGGCGCGCGAATCCGGCGGCTGTCGGACGAGCTGGACGTTCCGGTTTTTGCCTTTGTCGAGGATGTGGCCGCGTCGGGAGGATATTGGTTGGCTGCGGCGGCAGATGAAATCTGGGCCGACGACAGTTCTGTTCTGGGATCGATCGGAGTTATTTCCTCCAGCTTCGGCGCGCATGTGTTTCTTGCCCGGCAGGGGCTTGAGCGGCGGGTTCATACAGCGGGGAAATCAAAATCCATGCTGGATCCGTTTTCACCGGAAAAGGAAGAAGACGTCGAGCGGCTCAAGCATATCCTTGGCGATATCCATGAGAACTTTATTGATCACGTCAAAGACAGGCGCGGCAGCAAGCTGGACGACAAGACCGATTTGTTCACGGGCGAAATCTGGCTGGCGAAGCGCGCCGAGAAACTTGGCCTGATTGACGGAATTGCGCATCTCAAGCCCAAGATGCAGGAGAAATTCGGAGACAAGGTCAAGTTCCGCCGCTACGGCGTTCGCAAACCGCTTTGGTCGCGGTTTGGTGCCGAACTGGCGCAGGATGCGGTTGCCGGGATAGAGGAGCGGGCGGCCTACGCGCGCTTTGGTCTCTGACGTGATCATAAAGGTGGTCACCCTTTTTCTTGTCGCCATGGCCGTTCTGGCGATGTTCGGAAGACTTCGCTTTCCGGGGCAACGTCGGCTGCAATCGTCCAAATGCCCCCGCTGCGGGCGATATCGGATCGGTAAAGGCCCCTGCGCCTGCGAGCGGGGGGACCGCACATGACGGCATGGCTGTTTTCGGGGCTTGGGCTGTTGATCCTGCTGCTGGGGGGCGACGCGCTGGTGCGTGGCGCCGTAAATCTCAGCCTGCGCCTTGGTGTTCCTGCGCTGATCGTCAGCCTGACAATCGTCGCTTTCGGGACATCGGCACCGGAACTGCTGATCGCCATCAGCGCGGTGAAGGAAAACGCGCCGGGCATCGCCCTGGGTAACGTCGTCGGTTCGAACACGGCCAACATTCTTCTTGTGCTGGGACTTCCCGCCCTGCTTGCCACGCTTCACACCAGTGAATGCAACAGCCGCCGAAACTATGTTTTCATGCTGATTGCATCCGTTCTGTTCATTGCACTAGCCTTTTGTGGGGTCTTTACGGTCGTAAGCGGGGCGATCCTGCTTGCGGCGCTTGCGCTTGTTTTGGGGAATGCGTTCCGGCAGGCGCGCGCGCATCGCAAGGCCTGCGGTGCAGCATGCGAGGAAGAAGACGAATTGGAAGGGTTGGAGGAAGCCGACCCGGATATGCCGTACTGGAAAGTCGCGATGTACCTGATCCTGGGTCTGATCGGCCTGCCCATCGGGGCGCATCTGCTGGTCGAAAACGCGACAGTTATCGCGCGGACCTACGGCGTCAGCGAAACCGTCATAGGTTTGACGCTGGTGGCGGTTGGCACATCGTTGCCGGAACTGGCGACCACCGTCATGGCCGCATTGCGGCGGCAGGCCGATGTCGCGCTGGGCAATGTGATCGGCTCGAACATGTTCAACCTGCTGGCCATTGTCGGTATCGCCACGCTGTTCGGCAAAATACCCGTCGACCCGGAGTTCCTGTATTTTGACCTTTGGGTCATGCTGGGCGCATCTCTTTTGCTGGTTCCGTTCGTGTTCTTCAAACAGGATATCACCCGTGCGTGGGGCTTTGTCTTGACCTTGCTCTACGCAGTCTATGTGATCATTTTGCTGGCATAATTTCTTTAAGGGAGCCTCGTCATGACCCGAGCACTCGTAACCGGTGCGGGCATTCGTCTGGGCCGCGCGATGGCGCTGTATCTGGCCGAGCGCGGAATGGACGTGGCGGTCCACTATGCCACGTCAGCAGAAGCCGCAGAAGATACCGTCGCGGCCATCCGTTCAATGGGGCGCAAATCGGTCGCTCTGCAAGCCGATTTGCTGGACGAATCTCGAGTCGAGGCGCTTTTGCCGGATGCGGTCGAGGCTTTGGGTGGGCCAATCACCTGCCTGATCAACAATGCGTCGGTTTTCGAATACGACAATATCCACACGGCAACCCGGCAAAGCTGGGATCGGCATATGGACAGCAACCTGCGCGCGCCGTTCCTTCTGACGCAGCAGATGGCCGAGCAAGGTTTGCAGGCGGAAATCGATGCAAATGGTGAACCGATAGCGTCGGGTCTGATCGTCAATATGGTCGATATGCGTGTCCGCAAACTGACGCCCGAGTTCATGTCATACACGATTGCAAAAATGGGGCTGTGGGCGTTGACGAGGACCGCAGCGCAGGCTTTGACACCGGCCATTCGCGTGAACGCAATCGGCCCGGGTCCGACATTGCAAGGGCACCGTCAGAGCGATGCTCATTTCGCCGCTCAAAGGGCCAACACGATTCTGGAGCGGGGTGCGAATCCGTCGGATATCACGGCCGCGCTGGGCTATTTTTTGGACGCACATGCTGTCACGGGACAGCTGTTGTGTGTGGATGGAGGCCAGCATCTTGGCTGGCGAACACCTGATATTCTTGGGGTTGAATAGGCGGAATCGATGCAAGTTTTGCACCGCTCGCGTTTCCGTTACTTTGACGTTACAAAAATGTCTTATTTTTCATATACTTGACAGGTGATACTGTTTTTTGTGTTTAATTTCAATATCTTAATATTGTGCCTATTTTTTGTGCAACTCAAGGAATGCCCAACGTTTCATGGGGAATCTGCAAGTTCACAAAAGTTATATGCATAGTTATCCACAGAAACCGTGGATTTGTTTCCTCTTGATTTGAGATGCTCAAGATTGCAGCCGACGCCAGAGAATCATATTTCAGTGCAATGACTCCCGAGAGCGAATCGACCTCAACCGAAAACCTTACTGGCTATGCCTGTATCCAGAGCTATCTGAAGTCACTGGACAGTTCGCCCGGTGTCTACCGAATGCTGGATCTGGATAGCCGTGTTCTCTATGTCGGCAAGGCCCGCAATCTGCGGGCCCGGGTTTCGAACTATGCGCGGCCGGGCCATTCCGGGCGGATCGAGCGGATGATTGCCGCGACCGCTTCGATGATGTTTCTAACGACGCGAACCGAGACCGAGGCGTTGCTGCTGGAACAGAACCTGATCAAGCAGCTCAAGCCGAAATACAACGTGTTGCTGAGGGACGACAAAAGCTTTCCCAACATTCTGGTCGCCAAGGACCACGCCTTTCCTCAGATCAAGAAACATCGTGGCGCCAAGAAGGAAAAGGGAACTTACTTTGGCCCATTTGCCAGCGCCGGTGCGGTGAACCGTACACTGAACCAGCTGCAAAAGGCATTTCTGCTGCGCAATTGCTCGGATTCCATGTTCGAAAGCCGAACGCGCCCCTGTCTTCTGTTTCAGATCAAGCGGTGTTCGGGCCCTTGTGTGGGCCTAATCTCGGAGGAGGGGTATGCCGAAAGCGTCAAGGATGCAGAACGTTTTCTGTCTGGCCGCTCAACCAGAGTGCAGGAAGATCTGGCGCTACAGATGCAGGAAGCGTCTGACGCTATGGAGTTCGAACGCGCTGCCGGTCTGCGCGATCGCATACGCGCGTTGACACAGGTTCAGACCTCGCAAGGTATCAATCCGCGTAGCGTGGCCGAGGCGGATGTGATCGCCATGCATATGGAAGGTGGACAGGCGTGCGTGCAGGTTTTCTTTGTCCGCGCCAACCAGAATTGGGGCAACAAGGATTTTTATCCACGCGTAGGCCCGGATGTATCCGCGGCCGAGGCGATGGAGGCCTTCCTCGGCCAGTTCTACGATAACAAGGAGCCGCCCCGGCAACTGATCCTTTCGGATGCCATCGAAAACGCGGATCTGATGCAGCAGGCGCTTTCGGAAAAGGCCGGGCGCAAGGTTGAAATTCTTGTCCCCCAACGCGGGGAAAAGACCGAACTGGTATCCGGGGCCCTGCGAAACGCCCGCGAGTCGCTGGCCCGGCGTATGTCAGAAAGTGCCACGCAGGCCAAGCTGTTGCGCGGTGTGGCCGAAGCGTTCGACCTGGATGGCCCGCCGGGTCGGATCGAGGTCTACGACAACTCGCACATTCAGGGCACCAACGCCGTGGGCGGTATGATTGTGGCTGGCCCGGAAGGCTTTGTGAAAAACGCTTATCGCAAGTTCAACATTCGCGGCGACGACCTGACGCCCGGTGATGATTTCGGCATGATGAAAGAAGTTCTTTCCCGGCGTTTCACCCGCCTTCTCAAAGAAGATCCCGACCGCGACAAGGGGCTGTGGCCTGATCTGCTGCTGATCGATGGCGGCGCCGGGCAGGTCAGCGCGGTGCATGAGATCATGCTGGTCCATGGGGTCGCGGATATTCCAATGGTCGGCGTCGCCAAAGGCATCGACCGCGACCACGGCAAAGAGGAATTCCACCGTATCGGACAGCGCCCCTTTGCGCTGAAACGCAACGATCCTGTTTTGTACTTCATTCAGCGACTGCGGGACGAGGCGCACCGCTTTGCCATTGGCACACACCGCGCCAAACGCGCCAAAGCAGTCGGCGCGACGCCTCTGGATGAAATCCCTGGGGTAGGTGCCGCCCGCAAACGCGCTCTGCTTGCTCATTTTGGCAGCGCCAAGGCTGTCAGTCGTGCGAACCTTGCAGACCTGAAAGCGGTTGACGGTATCTCGGCGGGGTTGGCGCAAAAGGTCTATGACTTCTTCCACGACAAGGGTTAGCAAAGCCTTCGTATTTTCTTCTGCGCAAAAATACCTTAATCGGCAGCACCGTGCACTGCACGGTTTTTCAACGCCGTGCCTTCCCTGTCCCGCATGACCGATATAGTGTCCGCCGCATGAAGTGGAATTTGCCCAACATTCTGACCTTGCTCCGCCTGCTGGCCGCGCCTGGTCTTGCCGTGATGTTTCTGTATTTTACGCGGCCGTACGCCGATTGGTTCGCGCTGATCCTGTTCCTGTCCGCCGCCATTACCGACTGGTTCGACGGATACCTTGCCCGGGCATGGAAGCAGGAAACCAAGATGGGGGCGATGCTGGATCCCATCGCCGACAAGGCGATGGTTGTCATCGCGCTGATGATCCTTGTGGGATATTCAACCGAACACTGGACGCCGTGGCTGGTGCTTCCGGCAACCGTGATCCTGTTTCGTGAGGTGTTTGTCTCCGGCCTGCGTGAATACCTTGGCGATGTTGCAGGGACCCTGAAGGTGACCAAACTGGCCAAGTGGAAAACGACTGCACAAATGGTTGCCATTGCCGTCCTGTTCTCGCAGGGGATATTCGAACACTATCTCGTCATGTCGTCCTTTGGCATGGACGATGCGCTGATATCGCAAATCCTTAATGGCGAGGTAGAGGATGTGCTCGGCCTGCGATGGAAACTCGAAGGCATGTTCTGGTCTGGTCGGATCGGCCTGTGGCTTTTGTGGATTGCCGCGACCCTGACGTTGATCACCGGCTATGACTACCTACGTAAAGCCATGCCCCATCTGAAGGAGTCCTAAGGTATGGATGTGCTTTATTTTGCCTGGGTCCGCGAACGGATCGGCCTGCCGAAAGAGCGCGTTGAAACGACCGCGTCCACGGTATCCGAACTAGTGGCCGAACTGCGCGAACGCGAACCCCGGTACGAGGCCGCCTTTGCCGATCTTTCCGCATTGCGCGTTGCGCTGGATCAGGAGCTTTCCGATTTCGATGCCCCGCTGAACGGTGTGCGCGAAGTTGCGTTTTTTCCACCGATGACAGGTGGCTGAGCCTATGCGGATCGTCGTGCAGCAGGATGCGTTTGATCTGGGGGCCGAGGCCAACGCCTTTGCCGCCGGGGATACCACCAGTGGCGCCGTGGTGACCTTTACCGGTGTTGTCCGGGATCTGGCCAGCGGCGACCTAGATGTGATGGAGATCGAGCACTATCCGGGGATGACCGAAAAGGCGCTGGAAAAGATTGCTCAAGAAGCCAAAAAACGTTGGTCGCTGGGTAATGTGTTGGTCATTCATCGCCACGGCCGACTTGCGCCCGGGGATCGGATCATGATGGTTGCAACCTCTGCCCGTCACCGCAAGGATGCTTTCGAGGCGGCAGAATACCTGATGGATTACCTCAAATCGCGCGCGCCGTTCTGGAAAAAGGAAATTACCACATCCGGATCGGATTGGGTCGCGGCCAGAGATGAAGACGAGGATGCGCTGACTCGCTGGTAGGCCGGATGCCGACACCCGCGTCAGGGATGTCGGCGAGGGCAGAATCAAATCAGCCGGATTGTTCCGTATTGCACTCACGGGCCGCTTCGATGGCCTTGAAGGTGCCGTCCAGATTTACCCCAAATGCAAATTCTTTCTCGGGGAACACGATCATCTCGTGTTTCTTCATGACGTCATCGACGAATTGCGGGTTATTCGCCAGTATGTATCCACCGGTGTAACCCTCTGCCAGATGCTTGGTCTTTTTGTGGGCTTCCGCCGAATACAGATTTCCGTCGAGGGACAGGATGATTTCTTCCTTTTTCCCTTTCAGCCCGATGTCGTTTTTGGTGAATACGCCCAGATACCCCATTTCATGATCTGCGGTCAGGCCCATCTGTACGACGTTGGCGTTTTCGTCCATGCGCTCGATAAGGCAGGACTTGCGGTTGTCATCCACAAAGATGGTCCATCCCGATTCTTCACCCCACTTTGTGAAGGTGTCGTTTTCTGACGGAATTACATCGTCCGACGCCAAGGCCGAAGTGGCAGCGAAAACGCTCAGGATGGTTGCGGTTTTGAAAGTTGTCTTGAAATTCATGGCACGCTCCATTGTGCTGGATGGTGTTTCCAAGTGGTGCAGGCAAAAATGCACCCATGCAGTATGTTGAATTTATTGGACAAGTCAAAGTTGTATCGCGGGTACCGGCCAATTTACGCCGACGCAAAAACGTACCCGCGATTTCATTGGCGAGGTTGGCTGAATCCGTCTCTGAAAATCCCGGGCTAACCGACGGCGAAACAGGTTGCGTAGCTTTCAGTCAGCGTTGTTGATCCTGCCGCGCAACTCCTCGGCTTCTTGCCGGGCGGCGCGCAAACCCTCCATAGCGGCAGAAAGTTCTGCTTCGGTTTGCGTCAGCTGATTGGTCAGCTCCGCCTCGCGCTGCTGCAAATAGGTGATCGCCTGATCGCGGGTTTCTTCTGCTTCATGCAGCTCCTGGCTCATTCGGTCCAGATCCGCCACATCGCTTTGCCGGACGCGCGACAGACGATGCGCCAGCCAGTTGGCGAACCAACCCATGCAGAAGGCCACAAAAAGGATGATCGCGGTTGCGATGATGAATTCCGTTCTGTTCATGTCACTGCTCCTGCGCCTCTACTTCCGGGCTGTCCTCGGCCTGCTCGACTTCCTGCTCTTGTTGGGATGCTTCCAGAGCATCAAGGCCTGTTTCCGTATCCTCCACCGGTTCGGGGCGGATCAGCCGGAACTCGATTCGGCGGTTCTCTTCGCGGCCTTCTTCGGTATCGTTGTCGGCGATCGGCTGTGTTTCCCCATATCCCACGGCAAGGTAGCTGGATGTGGGAACCCGACGGGCGCGCAACTCGTTCAGGATGGATTGAGCCCGCGACTGGCTGAGTTGCTGGTTCATTTCTTCGCGGCCCTGACTGTCGGTGTGGCCCTGAATTTCCATTCGGATCGGCCCGCATTCCCGCAGGATGTCGGCGATCTGGTTCAGGGTCTCCAGTGCGTCCGAAGCCACCGTTGCCGAACCGGGTTCAAATGCGATCTTCCGGCTTTCCTGCACTTCGGCGATGCGTGCTTCACAGGTTTCCGGGTCTGGTAACGTATCTTCGGGTTCGGGTGGTGGCTGATAGGTTATGGACAGGGTGAAATCCTGCGCCTCGCCCAGCTTGTCCGACAGTATGCGCGCGATTTCGGCTTTGGCGTCTTCTTCGTGGCTCATGCCGCTCAGGACAACCGCGTCCGGGGTTACGGTGAGGGCGCCGTTGTTCAGGTAGGATAACGCCTCAAGACCAGCCAGCACGCGAACTGGCCAGTCCGCCGGAAGTCCGGATACCATACGGGTTGCGATATGAACCCTGCCGGACCCAAAGGCCGCCTGCGCGTAGCTGTCCACCATATCACGCAAAGTTTCGTCATTCACCCGCCCGCGCAGTTGAACCAATCCTTCGGGGCTGCGGGTTGCCGTAAACTCGGGCGGGCCGCCTGTTTCTGCAATCTCAGGCTCGGGCAGCACTGCATGCAGGGCAAAAACATCGGGCAGTGCGTTTTCAAGCTCACCCACAACTCTGTCGAACAGGGACTGGTCGGTACCCTGTGCAGCGATCAGCGTGATATCCGCGTCCGACATGGTGACCGAGCCCTGACCCAGTGCGGCCACCGACTGGATGCCCAGTTCCGCGGCTCTTGCCCATCTCGGGGAGGGCACACCAAGACCGATCGTACAGCTTGCCCGGCCGCTCAACCCAGACCGCTGCGCAGCAGCGATTATGCTGTCGCGCGCGGCGTCATCCTGAGCCGAACAGGCATCGAAACGCCCGCCGTTTTCGTCAATCAGGTAGCGCAGGGTGAATGGTGTGATGACCGGGCGAGGGGCCGTGATGGACAAACCGATCCGCAGACTTGGCGGCGCGGAACGTGTCAGGTCCTGTTCCAGTTTTTCTTTTTCCTGCTGACTATCGGCAATCGCTGTTATCTTTACGAGGCCCGGGCTGGCCGAAATCTTGGCGCGCGGCAGACGTGTTAGCGCCTGCACGGCATAGGACATCGCGTCGTCCCACCCCTTGGGTTTGGGATAGTCGGCACTTTCCATCAAATCCGAGACGTTGGCATTGCCATCAATATTGCGCAGCGTCTGCACGAACGCTTCGCGGTCTTCGCTGGCCGGTATCAGGCCAATGACCGAAATACCGCTGTCATTGCGCAGGATTTCGGCGGAAAACCGGGGCGGCGCAAGATCTGCGGTCGGAGCAACGTCCATTTCGTCGATCACGCGTGAGGCGTCGACTTCCGTTCCCGCAACGGTCAGAGCATTGAACCGGGTCGCTTCGTCCTTGGCCGTGCCTGTCAGGACAACCCGAAGTCCGTCCGACTGAACCTCGGCCCATTCATGCGCTTCCAGTGACAGCGCACGACGCACCGCCCTTTCCGATTCCGCCTCGACCCGCGAAACAGCAAAGATCGCTCCGGTCAGGGCAAGTCCCGCTGCCACGGCAAAAGTCAGAAGAACGACGATGGAATAGGAAAGGCGCATGAACGGACAGTCACTCTTCGAACGGTTGGTGCGAAGTCATATAGGCCATAATCCCGAGGTGCAATCAGGCCAGCAGGGCGGCGCAGAAGAAGATCAGCGGAATAAGGCCGGTATCCCGATTGGACCGGAACAACTGTATCAGCTTGGAATTATCCTCGATGTCCAGTCCGCGCAGTTGCCAGGCCATGTGCCAGCCCATGGCCCATGGCCCGGCAATGGCAAGCACCAGTGCCAGAACGGATGCGTCTGGCAAAGCGGCCTCGATCACGGCAAGGCCCATCAAGCCGATGGTCGCTACAAGAAAGTACTTCAGCCAGCGCGCAGTGTCCGTGCCAAACAACCGAGCGGTGGACTTGATCCCGATCAGGGCGTCATCTTCAGTGTCCTGATGGGCATAGATCGTGTCATAGAACAACGTCCAAGAAATACCGGCGGCATACAAAATTACCGCTGGCCATCCGACTGAACCGCTGTGGGCAGTCCATGCCAGCAAGGCCCCCCAGTTGAAGGCAAGGCCCAGAAAAACCTGAGGCCACCATGTAAAGCGTTTGGCATAAGGATAGATTGCAACCGGCAGCAGCGACAAAACACCCATGGCGATGGCGGCCCGGTTGAACGTCAGCAGGATCAGCAGCGCCAAAAGACTTTGCAGAACCATCCAGGCGACGGCCTGTCTGACGGACACCTGACCCGATGGAATCGGCCGGGACCGTGTTCGTTCGACCTGGCCATCGAAATTGCGGTCGGTGATGTCATTCCAGGTGCACCCCGCGCCTCGCATCAGAAATGCCCCCAAGGCACAGCCGATGGCGATCCAGGCGTCCTCCCAGCGTGGGTTGCCATCGTCCAGAATCGCCAGTGCCAGACCCCACCAGCAGGGAATCAACAGCAACCACGTTCCAATCGGACGGTCCGCGCGCGACAGCCGCAAATATGGCCGGCTGAACGCGGGTGCGTAACTATCTACCCAATTGCCGGAAACGGCATCAGCGACTTGTCCATCTGGCGTTGGGACATTGCCTTGCATATGTAGGCTCTCATGAGTGCAAAGATCAGACTGTATGTAGAGCACCCTTTGGGTGAGGGGCAATCGGTTCCTTTGACGCGGGATCAGGCGCATTATCTGTTCGGCGTCATGCGTCTGGCTGTTGGGGCATCGGTTGCGTTGTTCAACGGAAAGGATGGCGAGTGGCTGGCTGAAGTTGTCGAGGCGGGAAAACGCGGCGGCGCGTTGCTTGGCGTCAGTCAGACAAAGCCGCTTCAGATGCCGCCCGATCTGTGGCTGCTCTTTGCCCCTATCAAAAAGGCGCGCACCGATTTCATTGTCGAGAAAGCCGCCGAGATGGGGGCTGCGAGAATCATCCCCGTGCAGACTGAGTTCACGAATTCGGAACGCATCCGGCAGGATCGTCTGCAGGCGCATGCTGTTGAGGCTGCTGAGCAATGCGGCGGAACCTTCGTGCCGCAAGTGGGCGATCTGCAAAAACTTGATCGGATGCTGGACGACTGGCCCGAAGGGCGCCAGTTGATGTTTTGCGATGAGGCCGAGGTCGGCTCGGCCCTGCGGTTGTCGGAAAACGAAGCCGGGTGCCCATGGGCCATCCTGATCGGTCCCGAAGGCGGGTTTTCCGAACGGGAACGTAAGCGACTATCATCCCTGCCTTTTGCGCATGTGGTCAGCCTTGGACCCCGTATCCTGCGGGCTGATACGGCAGCGGTTGCAGCTATGACAATGTGGCAACAGGCACTGGGCGACTGGGTGTAACCCTTGAAGACGGCGCCGGTTCATCCAATTTCCTGTTGAGAGGACGAGGAATACGATACCGGTCGTCCCGACGACAAGAGAGGAGCCAACTCAATGAGTTTCATCCGACCAGAAGCCAAGCTGGCCCTATGGCGCTGGCGTGAAGTTCTTGCCGCGGTCTTTGTTCTGGTTCTCGGCCTGAGCTGGATTGGCGGCCCGGGTGGATTATTGGGCTGGCTGGGCTGGGTGCTGGTTCTTGTATCGCTGGCGCTGGCCGTCATCGGTGTGCAGCGGGCGCGATTTCGGAAAGGGGCAGGCGGCCCCGGCGTCGTGACCGTGGACGAAGGGCAAATCACCTATCTTGGTCCTCTTGCCGGTGGCATCGTCGCCGCGCGGGAAATCGAGCGGCTGGCACTCGACCCGACCTCGCGTCCGGCGCATTGGGTGTTGGAACAGCCCGGGCAGCCGTCCCTTCACATTCCGGTGAATGCGGAAGGGGCCGAAATGCTGTTTGACGTGTTCTCCAGCCTTCCGGGACTACGAACCGAACATATGTTGTCAGAACTCAACGGTGATTCCCTTCATCCCGTCGTAATATGGGAGCGCACACCATCGCGCCCACCCCACATAAGGCTGCATTGACACCCGGGCCGTTTGCGCCCACGACTGGCCTTCAAGTCAAGACACAGCAGGATCGGAGCTTCCTCCATGTCCATCCCTCAGTCCGGCGGCGGACCGATTGAACGCCACGAACAACTGGCCGAATATCTGGAATCGGGCTGCAAGCCCAAACAGGATTGGCGCATCGGCACCGAGCATGAGAAATTCGGCTATTGCAAAGATACGCTGAAGCCGCTGCCTTATGAAGGTGAACGCTCGATTGTCGCTGTACTTAAGGGGCTGCGCGATCTGCATGGTTGGGCGCCGATCGAAGAAGGCGGCAAGCTGATCGGGCTGGAAAAGGACGGTGCCAATGTATCGCTCGAACCGGGCGGGCAGTTGGAGCTGTCGGGCGCACCGCTGGAAACGATTCACGAGACCTGCGATGAGGTGAACGCGCATCTGCGCGACGTGAAGGATATCGCCGACAAGATCGGCGTCGGATTCATCGGTCTGGGTGCCGCGCCGATCTGGACGCACGAGGATATGCCGCTGATGCCCAAAGGGCGTTATGTGCTGATGAACGACTACATGGAAAAGGTCGGCAGTCTGGGCCGCGCGATGATGCGGCGCACCTGCACGGTTCAGGTCAATATCGACTTTGGATCCGAGGCCGACATGGTCAAAAAGCTGCGTGTCGCTTTGGCGCTGCAGCCGGTGGCCACGGCTCTTTTTGCCAACTCGCCCTTTTTCGAAGGCAAACCCAACGGCCACAAAAGCTGGCGTAGCTATATCTGGCGGCATCTTGATGATGCGCGTACCGGCATGCTGCCATTTGTCTTCGAAGACGGTTTCGGCTTTGAGCGCTACGTTCAATACGCGCTGGATGTGCCGATGTACTTTGTCTATCGCGATGGAAAGTACATCGACGCGCTGGGCATGTCTTTCCGTGACTTCCTGAATGGTAAGCTGCCCGCCCTGCCGGGCGAGACGCCAACACTCAGCGACTGGGCGGATCACCTGACTACGGCCTTCCCAGAGGCGCGAATCAAGAAATTTATGGAAATGCGCGGGGCGGATGGTGGTCCGTGGCGGCGTTTGTGCGCGCTGCCTGCATTCTGGGTTGGCCTGACCTACGACCAGTCCTCTCTGGATGCCGCGTGGGATCTGGTCAAAGGCTGGGACGCCGAAACCCGTGAAGCCCTGCGTGTCGAAGCCTCGACCAAAGGACTGCAGGCACAGGTCGGCAACATCAACATGCACGATCTGGCCCGCGAGGTTGTATCCATCGCCGAATCCGGTCTGAAAGCCCGCGCATATCCCGGTGCGGGCGGTCTGGTCCCGGACGAGACGCATTTCCTCAGTGCCCTTAAGGACAGCATCGATACCGGCAAGGTTCCGGCGGACGAGTTGCTGGACTGTTATGAGGGCGACTGGAACGGCGATCTGACGCGGATTTACCCCGAATACAGCTATTGACCTGATTGCCACGCCGGGTTCAGGGCAGGAATGCAACCGAGTTGCGCCAGTTGTGCCAAACTGGCGCGGCCTGCCTTGCATTCGCCGGGTTAGGCCGATAGCAGGTCAGCAACAGAATTCAGGGGACCGTCATGGACGATCTTAAGGCAAAATATCTGGGGCAGATCGCCGATGCGGGCGACGAAAACACGCTCGAGTCGATTCGTGTCGCCGCCGTTGGCAAAAAGGGCGAAGTGGCGCTGAAAATGCGCGAGCTGGGCAAGATGACGCCCGAGGAACGTCAGGTCGCAGGCCCCGCGCTGAATGCGCTCAAGGATGAGATCAACTCGGCGCTGGTCGCAAAGAAAGCAGCCCTTGCCGATGCCGCGCTGGATGAACGCCTGCGCACCGAATGGCTGGATGTAACCCTGCCGACCCGCCCGCGCCGTCAGGGCACGCTGCATCCGGTCAGCCAGGCCAGCGAAGAATTGACCGCGATTTTTGCCGAACTGGGCTTCTCCGTCGCTGAAGGGCCGCGGATCGAGACCGATTGGCACAACTTTGACGCCCTGAACATTCCCGGCCACCATCCCGCGCGGGCCGAGATGGACACGTTCTATATGCGCCGCGCCGAGGGTGACAATCGCCCGCCACACGTGCTGCGTACTCATACGTCTCCGGTGCAAATCCGTTCGATGGAACTGCAGGGCGCGCCGATCCGCGTGATCTGCCCGGGCGGCGTGTACCGCGCCGATTATGACCAGACCCACACGCCGATGTTCCATCAGGTCGAGGGGCTGGCCATCGACAAGGACATCTCGATGGCGAACCTGAAATGGGTTTTGGAAGAGTTCGTGAAGGCGTTCTTTGAGGTCGACGATGTCGAACTGCGCTTCCGCGCCTCGCACTTCCCCTTCACCGAGCCGTCGGCCGAGGTCGATATCCGCTGTTCCTGGGATAACGGCCAGCTGAAGATCGGCGAAGGCGACGACTGGATGGAGATCTTGGGCTCCGGCATGGTCCACCCCAAGGTGATCGCCGCTGGTGGCATCGACCCCGAGGTCTATCAGGGCTTTGCCTTTGGCATCGGCATCGACCGTCTGGCGATGCTGAAATACGGCATCCCTGACCTGCGGGCGTTCTTTGATAGCGATCTGCGCTGGCTGCGCCACTATGGGTTCGCGGCGCTGGATATGCCGAACCTGCATGGTGGCTTGAGCCGTTAATTGTACCTGCTTGGGGTATATCTCTCCAAGTATTACGACTGGTGTTTTGCGTTTTCGGGACGCAATCGCCGGTGGGTGGGGACAGTGCTGCTATTTGGATGGTTCGTGGTCTTTTGTGGCCTCGCGAGTTTTCTTCCCGGTTGGTTGAGCATTCTGATTCTGCTTGCGGCCTCGCCGTTTCAAGGGCTTTTTATGTTGGCGCATCATCGTGTTTGGGAAATACGAGATCAGACATCGCGTGATCAAAAGTACCAATTGTGGAAAACAATAAAACTCATTGACTGGCTCAAAAAATAGGCGCGGCTTGTCACAGAATCCCACGGGGTTGTGACGTGACACTGAGAGCGGGCTCGTTAGGTTCAGTCGCATGATTTACCGACTGCTTTGCCTCTTTCTGCTGGCCGCCACCCAAGCTGCCGCCGTGGATACCTGCCACGGCGATACCGCCTGTCAGGTCGGTGACAGATCCTATCATGTGCTGGAACCGGACGGGTGGGATGGTGAAACGCCTCTGCCCGTTCTGCTGCATTTCCATGGCTGGGCACGGCAAGGGACCGTGGTGGTGAACCATGAGCGGATCGCGGGCGCGACGAAACTGCGCGGCGTGCTGCTGGTTGCCCCGAACGGGCTGGGCAAAAGCTGGGATTTCTGGACCTCGGACACCGGTGACGTGCCCTTTGCCGACCGGGTGCTTGAGGATGTGGCCAGACGCTACCCGATTGACCCGGACCGCATCTATGTCTCGGGCTATTCTTTCGGCGGTGCGATGGCGTGGCGCTATGTCTGCCAGTCTGGCAACGACACCGCCGCGTTGCTGGCCGTTGCGGGCTCGATCCGGCAGACCGAGGATTGTCCTCAGGCCCCCGCCCAAGTGCGCCATGTGCATGGCCTCAGCGATACGGTGATGGATTTTCCCTATGGCGCGGGCGGCGATACGACCTATCCGGTGGCCCTGTGGCGGCAGAAATACGGCTGCAACACCGCGACCCCGCGCGGGGATTGGAGCGTGGTGCCGATCCTGACGCTCAGCCGGGTCGAATGGACCGATTGCGCCCGGGGGCAGGTCACTCTGGACACCCATCCCGGTGGGCATTTCATTCCGCATGGTTGGATCGGACGGCAACTGGACGAGCTTTTGGGCCGCACCCCCACCTATCCGTGACGCGCAGCGCTTGCACCTTGGGCCATTCTTTGCCATTGCCTGTGCCGACTGGATGTTTGCCAAAAAAGGCCCCGTGCAATGAAATTCACCCTCTCCTGGCTGAAAGACCACCTCGACACCAATGCCTCGGTCGATGAGATCGCCGAAGCGCTGACCGACCTTGGGCTTGAGGTCGAAGAGATTGTGAACCCTGCGGACCGGCTGGCGGGCTTTACGCTGGGCTATGTGAAACATGCCGAGAAACATCCCGACGCCGACAAACTGCGCGTCTGCAAGGTCGACACGGATGAGGGTGAGCTGCAGATCATCTGTGGTGCGCCCAACGCGCGCGAAGGCATCACCGTCGTCGTCTGCAAGCCGGGCATGTATATTCCCGGGCTCGACCTGACGATCAGCGTCGGCAAGATTCGCGGCGTCGAAAGCTTTGGCATGATGGCCTCGGAACGCGAGCTGGAGCTGTCGGACGAGCATGATGGCATCATCGAGCTGCCAACGGGCGAAGTGGGCGACCGGTTCGTCGACTGGTTGGCCGAAAACGATCCGTCCAAGGTTGATCCCGTGATCGAGATTGCCATTACCCCCAACCGGCCCGACGCTCTGGGTGTCGAGGGAATTGCCCGCGATCTGGCCGCGCGTGGTCTGGGCACGCTGAAGACGCGCGATTACGCAGCTGTGGCCGGTGAATATGAAAGCCCCATCAAGGTTTCGATTGACGAAGACACGCTGGACGGCGCGCCGCACTTTACCGGCCGTTTGATCCGGGGGGTGAAGAACGGCCCCAGCCCGCAATGGCTGCAGGATCAGCTCAAGGCGATTGGCCTGCGCCCGATTTCGGCGCTGGTGGACATCACCAACTACATGACCTTTGATCACAACCGCCCGCTGCACGTGTTCGATGCGGACAAGGTGCAGGGTAATCTGCGGGTGCACCGCGCCAAGGGTGGTGAAAAGCTGGTCGCACTGGATGAGAAGGAATACACCCTTCAGCCCGGCATGATGGTGATTTCGGACGACAACGGTCCGGAATCCATTGCCGGTGTCATGGGCGGTCAGGAAACCGGATGCACCGAAGAGACCGAGAACGTGTTTCTGGAAAGCGCGTTCTGGGACCATGTGCAAATCGCGCTGACGGGTCGGGCCCTGAAAATCAACTCGGACGCTCGCTATCGGTTCGAGCGGGGTATTGATCCGGAATACACGCTTGAAGGGCTGGAACATGCGACGCAGATGATTCTGGATATCTGCGGCGGCGAGGCGTCGAACGTGGTGATTGCCGGTAAAACGCCGGATCATTCCCGCGCTTACCGATTGGATGCCGAACGGGTGCAGTCATTGGTCGGGATGGACATTCCCGAAAGTGAGCAGCGCCAGACCTTGACGCGTCTGGGCTTCCGTCTGGAAGGTGACATGGCACATGTTCCCAGCTGGCGCCCCGATATCATGGGCGAGGCAGACCTTGTCGAAGAGGTCGCGCGCATCGCTTCGCTGACCAAGCTTCAGGGTAAGCCACTACCACGGGTGACGCCCGGCATTCCCAAACCGGTGATGACGCCCGCGCAGCGCCGCCAGACGATGGCCCGACGGACCTGCGCTGCGCTGGGTTACAATGAATGCGTGACATATACCTTCATCGATCAGGCCTCGGCCGCGCTGTTCGGTGGCGGGGATGACGCGACGATGCTGGAAAACCCGATTTCGTCGGAAATGAGCCATATGCGCCCCGCGCTTCTGCCCGGATTGTTGCAGGCGGCGGCGCGCAATCAAGCGCGCGGCTTCAGGGACCTTGCCTTGTTCGAGGTTGGTCCGGCCTTTCACGGTGGCGAACCTGGCGAGCAGCATACGTTGATTTCAGGTCTGCTGGTCGGGCAATCCGGTCCCAAGGACGTTCACGGGGCGTCGCGGCCAGTTGATGTGTTTGACGTCAAGGCCGATGCCGAGGCGGTGTTGGCGGCCATTGGCGCTCCGGCCAAGGTGCAGATTCTGCGCGGCGCGCGTGAATGGTGGCATCCGGGACGTCACGGCAAAATCTGCCTAGGCCCCAAGAAAGTGTTGGGAATATTCGGTGAATTACACCCGCGCGTGCTGCAGGCAATGGACATCAAAGGCCCAGCGATGGCCTTTACCATCTGGCCCGAAGAAGTGCCGTTGCCGCGTAAATCCGGAGCAACCCGCTCGGCGCTGGAACTGCGCGATCTTCAGGCGGTCGAGCGTGACTTTGCCTTTGTCGTCGATGCCGATATCGAAGCGCTGACACTGGTCAACGCGGCTGCTGGGGCGGACAAGGCCCTGATCGAGGATGTGCGGGTTTTCGACGAATTTATCGGCGGCGGTCTGGGTGAAGGCAAAAAGTCACTGGCCGTTACGGTCAGGTTGCAGCCTACCGAAAGGACGCTGCAGGAAAAAGATATCGAGGCGGTCGCAGACAAGATCGTCGCCAAGGTGACTAAAGCCACCGGTGGCGTTCTGCGCGGTTGAGTTTCCGGTACGACGACTGTGGAACAGGGGCTCTGATTTCAGAGCCCCTTTTTTGGTTTGCACCGTCGTGTGCTGTTGATCTTTTTTCCGAAAGCACCTGTCGCAGATTGCACATTGGGATTTTCGGATTTCGTCGTTAGATACAGGGTCAACGATCAAAGGAGGTGGCAATGGGCCTGAACGTATATCTGTCCGGAGAAATTCATACGGATTGGCGAGAGCAAATTATCGATGGCTCACAGGGTCTCGATATCACGTTCAACAGCCCGGTAACCGATCATGACGCCAGCGACGATTGCGGTGTTGCTGTTCTGGGAGCTGAGCCCAACAAGTATTGGCACGACCACAAAGGTGCGATGGTGAATGCGATCCGTACGCGAAAGGGTATCGCTGATGCGGATGTCGTGGTGGTGCGGTTCGGCGACAAATACAAACAGTGGAATGCTGCCTTTGACGCGGGTTTTGCTGCGGCTCTGGGAAAATCCATCATCGTTCTGCACGGCCCCGATCATCAGCACGCCCTGAAAGAGGTCGATGCCGCTGCTTTGGCTGTGGCTGAAGAACCGCATCAGGTCGTTGAAATCCTGCGTTATGTTCTGACCGGTAAACTCCCAGGGTAACATTTCGCAGATAGTCAGATCGGTGGGAACAAATTTGCTCCCACCATCATGTTTTCAGAACGTTGTGCGATAGCGATCAATCGCGGGCAGGGGTGACCAGACCTTTCTGGACGGCCGGGCGTTCAACGAAACGGTCGACATAGGCAACAGCATTCTTGTAATCGTCCCAGCCAAGCACCTCTTTGGCGCCATAGAAATCCAGGGCGCGCAGCCATGGGGCAATCGCAATGTCCGCAATCGAATACTCGCCGGCGATCCAGTCCTGCCCGTCAAGCTGCGTGTTTACGACATTCAGCAGGCGCTTGGCCTCGTTGATGTATCGTTCACGCGGACGCGGATCCTCGATCTCGCTTCCCGCAAACTTGTAGAAAAACCCAAGCTGCCCGAGCATCGGGCCAACTCCGCCCATCTGAAACATCAGCCATTGTGTGATGCGGTGCTTGTCGCTGGTGGAGCTGCCGATAAATTTCCCGGTTTTTTCGGCCAGATACAACAGGATGGCGCCGCTTTCGAAGAGGCCGATGGGCTCTCCGTCCGGGCCGTTGGGGTCAATGATCGCCGGAATTTTGTTGTTTGGATTCAATGACAGGAATTCCGGGCTTTTGACATCTGCATCAGCCAGCGTGACCTTGTGTGCCTCATAGGGCAGGCCCGTTTCTTCCAGCATGATCGACGCCTTGACACCGTTGGGTGTCGGAAAAGAGTAGAGCTGAATGACATCCAGTGACTTCGGCGGCCATTTGGCCATGATCGGGTGGGAAACGGTATCCAGCATTTTGAACTCCTTGGCTGACGGTGTTTGTAACCTAGGAACTTCGGTGCCGTTTTTTCAGATGTTTTTTGTGCAGAGCCGGTCAGGAATTGTTCGTTGGTGAACATTGCGGGGAAAACTTGCTGAACTCGCACCTAGACCGCAGCGTGATTATTGGCCAAAATCGCGCGCAACCCCGCGTATCCACGCGGGTTTCACTTTGTACAGGAGATGCGTGTGGAAGAGGTTGTCAATCAGGTCGGAGCCTTTGCTCCGCTGCTGTTGAGCGCGATCAAGGCGCTGATTGTTCTCGTTCTCGGCTGGATTGTGGCCGGTGCAGTCGGCGGTATGGTACGTCGGCGGATAAACAAAACCCCGCAGATCGACCAGACACTGGGCAACTTTGCGGCCAGTATGGTCAAGTGGGCGATTCTGGCGATGGTCCTTGTGGCCGTTCTGGGCATCTTCGGGATCCAGGCCACAAGCATTGTCGCAATCCTTGGTGCTGCTTCGCTGGCAATCGGTCTGGCACTGCAGGGAACGCTGAGCGATCTGGCCGCGGGCGTGATGCTTGTTATCTTTCGCCCGTACAAACTGGGCCAGTATGTCGATATCGGCGGCACTGCGGGTACTGTGAAGGACCTGAACATGTTCACAACTGAACTAGTGACGCCGGACAATGTTCAGATCATTGTTCCGAACGGTCAGGCCTGGGGGTCGATCATCGTCAACTATTCCGCGCATGACACGCGGCGCGTCGATCTGGTGTTCGGCATCGATTACGGCGACAGTGCCGATGAAGCGATGAACATTATTCTGGATGTTGCCAAGGCAGACAGCCGCATTCTGGGCGATCCGGAACCGTGGGTGCGTGTGACCAATCTGGGTGACAGCTCTGTCGATCTGACTGCGCGCCTGTGGTGCAATGCTGCCGATTACTGGGATCTGAAGTTTGAGATCACCAAGGCAGTCAAGGAAGCCTTTGATGCAAAAGGTGTCTCGATTCCCTATCCCCATTCGGTCGAGATTCAGAAACAGGGTTGAGTTTTTCGCCCGTTGTCATGGCACGCTGACGCGCCATCTTCCCATTGGGTTCAGCGCCGTGTCTTGCGACACGGCGCTTTTGTTTTTTTAGGATTTGACCACGATGTTTGGCGAGACTACGTCGATCCCCAATGCCTTGCCTACCGCGTAATAGGTCAACTGTCCTGCATGGACATTGAGTCCGGCGAGCAGGTGCTCGTCATCAATGCAGGCCTGTTTCCAGCCCTTGTCGGCAAGTGCAAGCATGAAGGGCAGCGTCGCGTTACCAAGCGCAATGGTCGAGGTGCGGGCCACAGCGCCGGGCATATTGGCCACGCAATAGTGCATGATGCCGTCCACATCATAGATCGGGTCGGCATGGGTGGTTGCCTTCGACGTTTCGAAACATCCGCCCTGGTCAATGGCGACGTCCACCAACACAGCGCCGGGTTTCATGGTCGAAAGCTGCTCACGGCTAACCAGTTTGGGCGCTTCGGCCCCGGGGATCAGAACCGCGCCGATGACCATATCTGCGTCCTGAATAAGTTCCGCCGTCGCGCCAGCCGTGGAATACTGATTCTTGAACGTGTCGCCGAAGACGTCATCAAGGTAACGCAAACGGGGCAGTGACCGGTCAAGCACGGTTACATCCGCGCCCATGCCGGCGGCGATCTTGGCCGCGTGTGTGCCGACGACGCCGCCGCCGATTACCACAACCTTGGCAGGGCCCACTCCGGGGACGCCGCCCATCAGGACACCGCGTCCGCCATTGGCTTTTTGCAACGTCCACGACCCGACCTGCGGCGCAAGACGGCCTGCCACTTCGGACATGGGCGCCAGCAGCGGCAAGCCGCCATTGGCATCTGTCACGGTTTCATAGGCAATCGCGGTGCAGCCCGACGCCAGCAGATCGTGTGTCTGATCCGGGTCCGGAGCAAGGTGCAGATACGTGAACAGCAACTGCTCTTCGCGCAGCATCTTGCGTTCCACGGCCTGCGGTTCTTTCACTTTGACGATCATGTCCGCAGTGGCAAAAACCTCTTCTGCGGTATCCACGATCTTTGCGCCTGCGGCGATATAGGCGGCGTCGTCAAACCCCGAACCCAGTCCCGCATTGGTTTCGATGATGACGTCATGTCCGTGCGCAATCGCCTCTTGGGCTGCGTTCGGCGTCATGCCGACACGGAATTCCTGTGGTTTGATTTCCTTCGGGCAACCGATCTTCATGAATCCTCTCCATTCATAAACTGCCTAAATTATGTGCAGAAAGTGACTGCAATTTCTGTGAAACCCCACTCGTCATTTGATGTTGTTGCGGGATAATATTCGATAATAGACGAAATTCATGCAATGGATGTGCGCGAATGGCCCTTGATGCAACTGACCGAAAGATTCTGGCGGCGCTTCAGCGCAAAGGACGGTTGTCCAATTCGGAAGTGTCTGACCGGGTGAACCTTTCGCCTTCGGCGTGCCATCGGCGGGTGCAGCGTCTGGAGGCCGAGGGGTATATACGCGACTATGTTGCACTGCTTGACGCGCGCAAGATGGGTGTCCCTACAACGGTCTTTGTCGAAATTACACTGCAAGGTCAGGCCGAAGAGGTTCTGGAGGGGTTTGAAAAAGCGGTTGCTCGAATTCCCGACGTGCTGGAGTGCCATCTCATGGCCGGGACGGCTGACTATATTCTCAAGGTCGTGGCCGAGAACACCGAGGACTTCGCCAGAATCCATCGGCAGTATTTGTCACGTTTGCCCGGCGTTGCCCAAATGCAAAGTTCGTTTGCGCTCAGGACGGTGTTCAAAACCACGGCATTGCCGGTCTAAGAGGAAGTATCAGGCGGGCCCTGGATAAGTGAACAAAGCAAGGTGTGCGAAGTTAAATCCGAAATGCATCAGGACAGGCACCCACAGTCTTCCGGTTGCCAGATATCCCAAGCCGCAGGACAGCCCCAGAAGCGCGGCAAAGATGACCAGACCCGGTCCCCCTGGAAAATGCACCAGCCCAAAAAGCCCACTCGCCACCAAAAGCCCGGTGGCCGCGCCGAATTTTGACGTGATTGCCGACTGCAGGTAGCCCCGAAAAAAAGCCTCTTCCGTCAGGCTGGTCAGAAACAGATTCGAAAATGCAAAAACAAGCCACCACTCGGGCAGCCCCGGTTCAAACCTGACCGCGCCGACACTCATCCCCATACCAAAAAGCACTGGCAGCAAAGCAAGCGCGGCGGCCAATGTCACAGGCCGCGTTGTAGCATTGTGCGACAACATCGAAGGCCAGGCCAGAAGCAGCGCAAACAGAACCATCGGCTTATCGAGGTTCAGATGCATTGTGAATGACGTGCTTTGCGCCCCCGCCTGAACATGATCCAGAACTTTCAGATTGTTAAATCCGGGCAGCAAATGCGCGCCAAGCGTCAGACACCAGCCTATCAATGCTATATGGCCCGCAATTCGCACCCAACCCTTTGTTTGCGGCAGGCACGCGGCCAACGTCAGACCGATCATGATTGCCGACAATGCGACCGGCGATAGCAAACCCAGAAAAAGACACACGCCGCAAAATAATGCCAGCAGAACAAAGGCGAGCTGAATTTTTCCGGCCAACCCGGCGACCTGTGCCGATACCAGAATGATCCAAGGCCAAATGGCCGGAAGCACAGAGAAAAAGAATGCCATACGCCGTCCTGCTGCAGATTGCCCATTGATGAAAGGAAAGGATGTGATTGCGCAAGACCGGAATCACCAGTCACTATTGCCGGAAATGATCAGCACCGCCGGCCTTGGTTTGCACCGTGCTCCGGTGATGCGGCAAATCTGTCGCTTGTATCTGGTAAGGTTGAAGTTCACATTTGAAACTTGGAATTATGGGTTGGCGGGTTAGTTGGCCGCTTTTTCGGTGGCAGCCGCCTGCAAAAATTGATCTGGTTCGTTCAGGATATTTTGCTGACATCAGGGATTTACAAGCGTCAGATACGGTGCCGACCCAGTGAAAGATAAGGAGCAGACCGTGGCTTACGAAAACGACCGCGCGCCCAAGGACTGGCTGGAGGCCGAACTTGAGGACACGCTGGACGAAGATTTCGAAATTGAATTCAGCGAACCGATGCTCTCGATGGAGGTCCGCAAGATCTACAAGGATCAGCATCCCGATATGCTGGACCGAAAGGTATACTTCCGAAATCTTCTGCGCTTGCAGGCTGAACTGATCAGGGTGCAGGACTGGGTTCTTCATACTGGTGCCAAGGTCTGTATTCTGTTCGAAGGCCGCGACAGTGCTGGCAAAGGTGGGGTGATCAAGCGGATAACCCAGCGCCTTAACCCCCGGGTCGCACGGGTGGTGGCGCTGCCCGCGCCCAGTCGCCGCGAGCAAAGCCAGTGGTATTTCCAGCGATATGTGCCGCATTTGCCAGCCGCCGGAGAGATCGTTTTGTTCGATCGGTCTTGGTACAACCGCGCCGGTGTCGAGCGGGTGATGGGATTTGCCAACGAGGATCAGGTCGAACAGTTCTTTCAGGACGTTCCGGAATTTGAGCGAATGCTGGTCCGGTCGGGCATTATTTTGCTGAAATACTGGTTCTCGATCACCGACGAAGAACAGCAGTTGCGATTTCTCATGCGTATCCATGATCCGATGAAACAGTGGAAACTGTCACCGATGGATCTGGAATCCCGCATCCGCTGGGAGGCCTATACCAAAGCCAAGGAAGACATGTTCTTTCGCACCAATATCCCCGAGGCTCCGTGGTACATCGTCGAAGGGAACGACAAAAAACGTGAGCGTCTGAACTGTATCGAGCATCTTTTGACCCGAATCCCCTACGAGGATGTCCCGCAGGACAAGGTCAATTTACCAGATCGCAGATACAACCCGGATTACGAGCGTCGGGTTTTGCCCGATGAATTGTACGTGCCCAAGGTCTACTGACAAAAAACGCCCCTGGATCGGGGGCGTTGCAAAATGTGGTTCATGGTCTTTTTGATGGTTTCCTCAAAAGAGGAAATGGCTCTGATCAAGTTGCGCTAAAAGCGTGTCCTCGAGTAGCAGCGAATTCCCCAGACCGTCATAAATCAGAACATCCTGGCCTGACTGGAACATGTGGTTGGCCCTGAGGTCGCCGTAGTTGCGGATCGGCGCAGACCCGTTCAGGACAATCTGATCATTACCCTGAAAGTCGGTGACGCGATCGCGGCCGGCTGCAAAGACAAAGTCATCGGCCCCAAGGGAACCCGTCATCACGTCGTTGCCTGCGCCTCCGTCCAGTCGGTCATTGCCGAAACCGCCATTCATTACATCGTCTCCGGACTGACCTTTGAGGTTGTCCGCGCCCCGATTGCCAAACAGACGGTCATTCCCGTTTCCACCTCGGATAACGTCTTTCCCATAACCGCCGGAAACAAAGTCAGCACCATCGTCACCGCTCAGATAATCGGCGCCCTGACCTCCCCAGAGCTCATCCTTGCCACTGCCGCCGTGAAGCCTGTCGTTGCCGATTGAACCATAAGCTTTGTCGTTTCCACTTTCGCCAAAGATTACGTCGTTGCCGCCGTTCGATTTCAGAACATCGTCCCCGCCACCGCCCAGCAGCGTGTCGGCGAATTGCCGGCCCGTCAGGATATCGTTGCCTCCCCGCCCTTCCAGCCGTCCGCTTTTCCCTGATTCCAGCACAAGCCAGTCCGCGTTGTCAGTCCCGGTCGTATCCGAGGATACAACCTGTCTTGCCGGGGCGCTTGGAGGAGGCGCGGGCGGATTGCCCGGTGCGCCATTGTCCACCTGAACCGGTGCCGTGGTGCGCGCAAAGTTCTGCGTGACCATAATAGCGTTCCAACCATTGAAATTACCGGTCTCGATGCCGATTCCAATTACCGTCACATTGGGGTTGAGGATGTTTGCCTTGTGACCGGAACTGTTCATCAGGCTGTTGTGCAGATCTATGACGTCATCGCTCAGACCGGGGGCGCCCTGTATCGTTTGCCAGGCGATATTTTCGGCCCAGGTCCAGCTGCCCGAAAACTTGAATCCGGCGCTCTCCATCCGATCGCCCGCACTTGATCCACCAACCCCGGTATGGTCGAACGTGTTGGTGGCCAGCATCCAGCGGCTGTGATCCTCGGAAGAATCGTTGAGCCTGAGTTCAAGCTGGACCGGATTTAACCCGCGCGAGGTTCGCTCCGCATTGATAAGATTGAGCATTTGCCGCTCAAGGCTGCTGGCATAGGACATGGTACTGCCTCCGGTGGATTGTGATTTTTTGTGGGACATTAATGGCGAGACTTTGGCGAGAGAAAGTCACAATCTTGCCGTGTATTCCGGATGAGCGAATTGCCACCAAATTGTGATGCTGCGTGTGCAGAAAACTGCGCAGAGATGTAAAGCAGGATAAATGGGGGCACCGTTTCCAGTGCCCCGTGTTGTCCATCTCTGGTCAGACAAACTCTATCAGGTATCCCGCATCACATTGCATGGGCCTGAAATCGAGCTCGTCCACTTCGACGCACTCCAAAGCGAACTCTTCGGGAGAGGTAGCATCTTCCAGGTCGGCTGTGCGCGGTGTCATAAATTCATCGACGATATTCGTTTCAGCGACAACGTCACTTTGCGCGGTGTCTGTCTTGTTCCAGTCGAGCTGATCCACGAATGCTTGCAGTTCGAACCTGAACTCTTCAATTGCAGCCAGAAACTCCTGAATGTTGAAACATCCATTCTCTGGCTCTGCGGTTTCAGTGACCTCGGTTTCGGGTGTTTCGGTCTCCGGTTCCTCTGTTTCAGTAACATCGGTGTCAGGTTCTTCGGTTTCGGGTGTCTCGGCTTCCGGTTCCTCGGTCTCAGTGACCTCGGTTTCGGGCGTTTCGCCCTCTTGCTCATCCGTCTCTGTGACGTCGGTATCCGGCTCGTTGGGCTCGGTTACATCGGTATCGGGTGTTTCTGCCTCCGGTTCCTCGGTCTCGGTTACATCGGTATCTGGCTCTTCGGGGATGGTTACATCGGTTTCCGGTGTTTCCGCCTCGGGCTCTTCAGGTTCCGCCACTTCTTCGTTTGGCGGTGTTGGCGCAGGGGGCGTGGGTGAATTGCCGTTGTCCAAGACCACAGCTGCATCTGTCGCCGCGAAATTCTGCGTGACCATGACCGCGTCAAAGCCTTGCATGTCCCCTGTCTCGATCCCGATTCCAACGTATTCGAAGTCCGGGTTCAGGATGTTTGCGCGGTGGCCCGGGCTGTTCATAAGGTTCTGGTGAAGCTGCGCGACGTCATCGCTGATGCCGGGGGCGCCGCGTTCGGATTGCCAGGCAATGTTTTCACCAGAACGCCAGCTGCCTGAGAAATCAAAGCCCGCATTTTCCATCCGCTGTGTCGCGCTGGAACCACCTGAACCAGTATGGCTGAACGTGTCTGTATTCAGCATCCACATGCTGTGATCCTCGGACGAGTCGTTCAGGCGGGTTTCCAATTGCACCGGGTTCAGCCCGCGAGACGTGCGTTCCTGATTGATAAGCTCCAGCATTTCCCGCTCGAAAGTACTTGCAGTCGACATATTAGCCTCCGTTTGGTTTGTCGTCTTAGTAGACGGGGCCAGTTACAGGAGGCTTCGACGGGGCCGATAGAGACACAGGAATTCGGGGCGAGTTTTGGCGGGGCCGTGCTACCTCTGCGGGATTCGCTGCGCTGCAAAATGCCGGGCAAAATTCTGCTTGGGGCGAAATGGCAGGTTGCCGCGCGGTGCCCGCCCTATGTCGGCGAAATACATCCGACCCCAGAAACGACAAACCCCCGGGCGATGCCTCGGGGGTCGTCAAATAGTGTCATCCAAAGCTGGACGAGTCTTGGTCGCTCTCAGAGCAAACCTTCGCGCTGTGCTTTCTTGCGTGCCAGTTTACGGGCACGGCGGATCGCTTCAGCTTTCTCGCGCGCTTTCTTCTCGGACGGTTTCTCGAAATGTTGCTTCAGCTTCATTTCACGGAACACGCCTTCGCGCTGCAGCTTTTTCTTCAGGGCACGAAGCGCCTGATCGACGTTATTGTCGCGAACACTAACCTGCATGTGGTTGTCACCACCTTTCTAGATAGAGTTGCAAGGAAATTGCAGGAAGTGGCCGTATAGCAAAGCGCGCCTAACTTGTCTAGTACTGGGCCGTGAACCGGAGAACCGTCATGACCGCAACATACGAAGATGCAAAAGAGAAACTGCTGGATGCCATTCTGAACCACGTTCCGTTCGAAGGATGGTCCGAATCAAGCTTTCGCGCGGCAATTTCAGACTGCGATCTGGATGATGGTCTGGCGCATGCCATCTGCCCCCGCGGTGCCGTTGATCTGGCGTTGGCGTTTCACGCAAGGGGAGACGCGGCCATGCTGTCCAGGCTGCAAAGCGAGGATCTGAGCGACCTGAAGTTTCGGGACAAGATTGCAGCGGCGGTTCGTTTCAGGTTGCAGGCCGTTGATGACAAAGAGGCCGTACGCCGGGGTGTGACCCTGTTTTCCCTGCCGACGCATGCGGCGGACGGTGCCCGGGCGATCTGGGGGACCTGCGATCTGATCTGGAACGCGTTGGGGGACACCTCCGAAGACGTCAACTGGTACACCAAACGGGCCACGCTGTCCGGAGTGTATTCCTCGACATTGCTGTTCTGGCTGGGGGATGAAACGCCCGATCATCAACCGACTTGGGAGTTTCTGGATCGCAGGATCGCCGATGTCATGCAGTTCGAAAAATTCAAGGCGCAGGTAAACGGCAATCCTTTGTTCAAGCCGTTTCTGGCCGTGCCGAACTGGCTGGCGGGTCAGGTCCGGGCACCGGCTGGCGCCCGGGCGGATTTACCGGGATCTCTGTCAAACAGGAAATAGGCGGGAATTCAGCTTGAGTCTTTGCCTTGGCTGTCCTGCCTGCTAGGCAGGGCGCAAAGGAGAATTGCCGATGACCCAGATGATGCGTGCCGTCGAAATAACCACTCCCGGCGGGCCCGATGTTCTGAAACTGACCGAACGCCCCGTACCCGAACCGGAGAACGGGCAGGTTATCATTAAGGTTGCATATGCAGGCGTGAACCGCCCCGATGCCTTGCAGCGCGCGGGTGCGTATGATCCGCCGCCGGGGGCAAGCGACCTGCCGGGGCTGGAAGCATCGGGCGAGGTTGTGGCCATCGGCTCCGGAGTCGAAGGGCTTGCCATCGGAGATAAGGTTTGCGCTTTGTTGCCGGGCGGCGGATATGCCGAATACGTGGCGACTCCGGCTGATCATTGTCTGCCGGTTCCTGCCGGGATGGGCCTGAAGGAAGCGGCGTGCCTGCCCGAGACGTTTTTCACCGTCTGGTCGAACGTGTTCACGCGTGGCGGATTGCAGGCTGGTGAGCGGTTTCTGGTTCACGGCGGCTCCAGCGGCATCGGTACTACTGCGATCCAGCTGGCAAATGCGTTCGGGGCGCGGGTCTTTGCCACGGCCGGGTCTGACGACAAATGCGATGCCTGTCTGAAGCTAGGCGCGGAAAAGGCAATCAACTACCGGGATGAGGATTTTGTTGCGGCCATGCGGGCAGAGGGTGGCGCGAACCTGATCCTCGACATGGTTGGCGGAGACTATATCCCGCGCAACGTCAAGGCGCTGGCCGAGGACGGACGTTTGGTGCAGATCGCGTTCCTGCAAGGGCCGGTGGTCGAGCTGAACTTTGCACTGATGATGGTCAAGCGCCTGACGCTGACGGGCAGCACCCTGCGCCCGCAAAGTGACCTTGCCAAGGCGCGGATCGCGCAGGATTTGCGGGAAGCCGTCTGGCCCCTGCTTGAGGCAGGCAGGATTGCCCCGGTCATGGATAGTGAATTTGATATGTCAGACGCTGCTGCAGCCCATGCTCGAATGGAAAGTTCGGGCCATATTGGCAAGATCGTTCTGAAAGTCTCGGGCTAATCTCGAACGCGCGCGATCAATTATTGCTCGCGCGCGCATCTGTGGTCAGACGACGGCCCTGCGATACAGATGCCATGTTGCATGGCCCAGTATTGGCATCACAAAGATCAGGCCCAGCAGGATCGGGATTGACCCCAGCACCAGCATCGCCGCGACTACAAAGCCCCAGGTCAGGATGACTCCGGGGTTGTGGCGGAACACGCGCACGGATGTTACGACAGCAACGGGTACACCAACCTTGCGATCCAGCAATAGTGGAAAACTAACTACACTGATGGCCAGCGCGATCAGCGCAAACAGGAAGCCAACGGTCGTACCGATCAGAACCATGCTCCAGCCTGCACTGGTGGTGAATACTTCGGTCATGAATGCACCGAAGGTAGCAGGCGGTTCAGGACCAAGCGTCTGAACGTAGATGCTTTGCGCGACCATCAGCCAGATCAGCAGCAGCATGACCAGATAAAAGCCAAGCGCGAGGATGGCCCCGAAAGAAGGTGAACGGAATACGCCGAACGCGTCCAGCCAATGCACGTCGTGCCCCTGTTCCCGCTTGCGGCTGATTTCATACAGCCCGACAGCGGCAACCGGTCCGATAAGTGCAAAACCGGCGATCAAAGGTGCAAGCAACGGCACCATGTTCATGTTCATTCCGAGTCCGAACATCACCAGCCCGGCGATCGGATATATCAGGATAACGAAAACCGCGTCCGCCCGGGTTTCGACAAAATCCTGATACCCCGCCCTCAGGCACGAAATGATATCCTGCATGGTCAAGGTCTGCACTGTCGGCAGATGCTGCGTATCGGCGCTGCCGATGCGGCTGACGCTTTCTGTTACGTGGTCACTGGTCGCCCCAAGGTTCCGGGCGGCCCAGCTGACAGGGTTACCGATTGTTTTGGCCATCTTCATCCCCTTCTTCGGCGTGATCGCGCCGCAGAATGAATCCGGCATTCGGGTTGCCCGTGGCCGGATCAGCCGGCAACGCCTTCCATCATACTAGCATATTTTGGGAAAACAGCGAATCACCCTTGTGAGACTGAGGTGATTGTTCAATTTTTCAGGCGTGCTAGCTTGGCCTCAAACATGAGGAGGACGTTATGCAGGAAACCGCGCGCACGGTTGTCATTCACGAATTCGGCGGACCGGAGGTTCTGAAAATCGAAAGCCGCCCGGTCGGGGATCCCGGCCCCGGCCAGATTCGTATCCGCCATCATGCCTGCGGACTGAATTTCATCGATGTCTATCAGCGCACCGGGCTCTATCCGCTGGAACTGCCGCACGCGCTTGGAATGGAAGCGGCGGGTATTGTCGAAGCGGTGGGTGAAGGCGTCACTCATCTGGAGCCCGGACAGCGGGCAGCCTATGCTGCGGCGCCTTCGGGTGCCTATTGCGAGGCGCGGGTCATGCCAGCGGCGCAGGTGTGCCCGCTGCCGGATGCCATATCCTTTGACGCCGGTGCCGCGATGATGCTCAAGGGAATGACGGTTGAATATCTGTTTCACCGAACGACACCGCTCAAACGCGGGGACACGGTTTTGTTCCATGCGGCGGCAGGCGGGGTTGGCCTGATCGCCTGCCAATGGGCAAAATCCGAAGGGATTACTTTGATCGGAACCGCCGGGACCGATGAAAAATGCCGGTTGGCCCAGTTCAATGGCGCGGCGCATTGCATCAACTACAATACCGAAGACTTTGTTGCGAAGGTAAAGGAGTTTACTGGAGGCAAGGGCGTGGATGCGGTGATGGATTCAGTCGGAGCGGAAACATTCGAAGGGTCGCTTGATTGTCTGAAACCGTTGGGAATGATGATTTCGTTCGGCAACGCGTCCGGATCAGTACCACATTTCAATATCGGCGTCCTTGCGCAGAAAGGATCGCTCAAGATAACCAGGCCAACCCTGTTCACGCATATTTCCGACCACAATATTTGTCAGGCAATGGCACGGCGGCTGTTCGGAAAGGTCGAAGGCGGCGAGGTCAAGATACACATGGATCAGCGGTTCTCGCTGGAACAGGTGGCGGATGCCCATCGTGTTCTAGAGGCACGGCAGACCACCGGCAGTACAGTTCTGGAACCGTAATCCGAAATTGACCCGATGATTTACTCAGCGGGTCAATGCGTTGCAAATGCGCGCGGGTTCAGAACCTGTAAGCCCCGCGGATCTGAATCGTGGTTGCATCCACGTCCACACCGCTGGAGTTGAAGTTGTTGAACTCGTGATACAGGATTTCACCGCCCAGGCTGAAGTTGCCGTTGATGATTTGTTCGTAACCGGCGCCGATAAGCCAGCCATCATCGTCACCCAGAACGTCGGTGCCCGCGTCTGCCCAGCCAGCGACGCCATATAGCAGCCCGTCAGGTGAAACCTTGTATCCGGCACGGGCCTTCAGGCGCCAGACATCCTCGACTTTGACTGCGCCGCCCAGGCTGACGCTGGTCCAGTCATAGTCGAAGCCGCCACCCAGAACCCAGGTTCCGAAATCATAGTCGTATCCAAGGATGATACCGCCGATCCAGTCATCCCCGCTAATGCCGGGTAGGCTGGTGCCGACGTCGATCCAGCCAACCTGCGCACCGGCATAGAAACCAGTCCAGTCACCCGAGCTTGTGTTCAGCAAGGTTGGCGATTGTGCAGCAGCCGACCCGGCGGCGAGCGAGGCGATTGCGGATATCAGTGCCAGTTTTCCAGTCATCTCGTATCCTTTCGGTCGAAAAAAAGCGGGCAAAGCACGTATTTGCCCCGCCTGCAGTGAATCATACGGTCCGGCCACAAGACCGGATCAACATTCACCCAACTGTTCCGAACCGAAGTGTTTTATTGGAGTATCGGCGGCTCATGTGATGTCCGCGATCCCTGAAATCACATAATGAGACAAGATAATGCGTCTATGCGCGAACTCAAATCACAAGCGGCGGCGGAGCGATCCGCCGCCGCTGACCACCCTTAAGACAGGCAGTTTATTGCTGAAGAGCCGCCGGATCTTTGTCGGCAATGTCTTCCCATTTCGCGCTGGCCTGTTCGATAAAGCCCGGGATGTCGCCTTCCCAGCGCTCCTGAATATCTTTCGAAATGTTCAGGTACAGCTTGTTGTCAACGATCCGCCAATAGTTCGGATCACCGTCAAATTTGAAACCCATCGCCGCACCAAAGGCGCAATAGCCACCATAGGCGGGCAGATAGGCCGCTGGGTTGGCCTCGAACGCCGCCTTGTTCTCTTCCGAGGCAAAACGATACATGGCGTCGTCATGGATCGTGGTGATTTTCCAGTTGCCTTTGGTCGGCTCACCTTCGGTGAAATAGGCGACCGGATCATAGCCCTGCATGGCCAGCCCGGTGGAGCTTGCATTGATCTCGACCCCGGCGGCCAGAGAAGAAGTGGCGATTGCAACGGACAGCGCGACGCCACCCAACAGCGATTTCATCTTGTTCATGATTTCACCTTTCGTGAAACGGACCGACCGGAGATGCCGAAATTGCGCCCGCCGGTCCGGGTTGGAATGCTGTGCGGTCAAAATGGACCGTCACGAAACAGCATTTGGGCACGTCGCCGGTAACGTTCAAAACAACCATTTTTGATTGTGCGCCAGCGAATAGAACGTGTGCAGGGATGAGTGATCTGAGAAGCGCTGATCAGGCTTCCGGTTCCAACCCGATGACAAAGGCGATGACCTTTTCAACAGGCATTTCGCATGGTCTCAACAATGCACCGCTACGGGTCGTCTGATACAGATTCATGCTGATGTAGTCCGGGCCGCCAAGCTCATGCGCGATCAGCTTTTGACTGCACCCGCCGGCAAATGAGGTCCGGCTGACGACATAGCGCCGGCCACCGGACCGACCCGTAAATGTCCCGTCCGGCAGGTCAAGGAAGGCGTCCAGAAACGCTGCACAGGGTGTCACGATTGTCCGATTTTGGGCTCAGTTCCGGCTTTCAGGCGTGCGACGTTTGCGCGATGGCGCCAAAAGACCAACAGCGTGAGAACCGCGCCCAGAAAAAGCGTCTCGCCATGCCCAAGGAACACGGCCCACATGGTGGACGAGGCCGCAGCAACCAGCGCGCCCATTGACGAAATGCGCCAGATCGCGGCAGCAATCAGCCATGTCAGGCACAGCGCAAGACCAACCGGCCAGGCCAGCGCAAGCCACAGGCCAAGGAATGTAGCAACCCCCTTGCCACCTTTGAAACCCAGCCAGACCGGATAGCAATGCCCGACAAACGCGGTCAGAGCGGCGATCTGGGCGGCGTCCTCACCGGCAAGAAGGCGGGCCAGCAGGACCGCGACCGCGCCCTTGGCGGCATCGAACAACAGGGTCAGCGCCGCTGCGGCCTTGTTTCCGGTGCGCAGAACGTTTGTGGCGCCGATGTTGCCCGACCCGATCTGCCGCAGGTTGCCAAGCCCCATCACCCGCGCAACGATCATGCCGTAAGGGACAGATCCCAGCAGGTATCCCAGCACTGCCCACAGGATCAGTTGGGCTGTCGAACCGTCGATTATTGGCATCAGGGTCTCCGGTAAACTTCTTTGCCTGCAACGTAAGTTGCCGCAACCCTACCTTGCATCCGCTGTCCGTCAAACGGAGTATTTTGGGATTTGGATTTCAGAGTGAACCGGTCGAGCACAAAAGGCACATCCGGGTCGAACAGAACCAGATCGGCAGGGGCGCCTTCGGCCAGACGGCCGCTGTCCAGTCCCAACCGTTTTGCCGGGTTCAAAGCCATCGCCCGGAACAGGGTTGGCAGGTCGAGTTGCTCAGAATGATATAGCCTCAGCGCAGCAGGCAACAGGGTTTCCAATGCAACTGCGCCGGATGCGGCTTCTTCAAAAGGTAGGCGTTTGCTTTCCTCGTCCTGTGGCGTGTGCATTGAGCTGATCGTGTCGATCAACCCGGTGCGAACCGCGTCGATCACCGCCTGCCGGTCGTCTTCGGATCGCAGGGGTGGCTTGACCTTGAAGAAAGTCCGGTAATCGGCCACGTCCAGCTCGTTCAGCGTCAGGTGGTGTATGGACGTGCCAGCCGAGATATCCAGCCCGTTCCGCTTGGCCCGTTCCAGCGCAGGCAGAGCGCGTGCGGTGGTGATCTGGTCGGCGTGGTATTTGGCACCGGTCATTTCCAGCAGCGCGATGTCGCGGTCCAGCCCCATACGCTCGGCCATGGGCGAGACGGCGGGCAGGCCGCGCAGGGCCGCGAACTTGCCACTGGTTGCGGCGGCACCGTTGCTGAGACCGGGATCCTGCGGGTGGGCGATGACCAGAGCACCGCAGGAGCGGGCATAGGTCAGGGCGCGGGAAAACACCTTGGTATTGGTGACGACGTGGTCACAGTCGGTGAAGGCCACGGCGCCTGCGTCCTGCAGAAACCCGATCTCGGTCATCTCGCGCCCTTCGCGGCCCTTGGTCAGGGCAGCCATGGGTAGAACGTTGACGGGCGTGTCGGCCTGCGCGCGGCGGGTTACGAATTCCAGGCTCTCGGGCGTGTCGATAGAGGGGCTGGTGTCAGGGCGCGTGACGATGGTGGTCACACCACCGGCTGCGGCGGCAATACCGGCTGACTTGTAGCTTTCCTTGTGACGCTCACCCGGTTCACACACTTTGACGCCGATATCGACAATCCCCGGTGCAAGGCAATGGCCGCCGCAGTCGATGATTTGCGCATCCGCAGAGGGGGCTTCGCCGTCACCCCGCGCGGTAATCCGACCCTCGGCAACCTGCAGCCAGCCGATGTTGTCTGAACCGGATTCGGGATCGATCAGGCGAGCGTTGGTGAAGATCGTATTGCTCATGCAATGGCCCTTTCGATTGCGGCTTTGGTGGCGGCGGGGTCCGCCTGATACTTGATCAGATGTTTATCGCCGCCCTTGGTGACGATCTGGACAAAGCTTCCCATGATATTGACCGCCTCGATCTGGTTCAGCGCCACAGTGCGCGAACCGGGGCCGGTGAGGGCGGTGTCGGTCATCTGCCACGTCGCGACAAGTTCTTCCGAGGCCAGATACCAGGCGCGGAGGCCGACGGCGGCCAGCCCCGCAGGCGCGCCGGTCCAGACATAGGGGTTGCCGATCAGCCATAACACGGCCATCGCCGCCGCCATGGCCCCTGCGGCAAGCCATGCGTTGGTGCGGATATAAGCGCCTTTGTCCGGCGCGAAGGTTACAGGATCAGCCATAGGGCGCCTCCGATGGCCAGCAAGATCACCAGGGCCAGAACGGCCGAACCGATGCGGCGCGGTCTGTCATCTTGCGTTGCGTTCTGAGGGGCCGAGAACGGTTTCGCGCTTTCGGTTTCGATTTTGCCGCCGGTCCAGTTTGTGGCCTCTTCGGTGAAAAGACCAATCAGGCGCACGCGAGGGTCCGGTTTCAGCGTGGCAGAGCGATCCCCAAAGGCGGCGCTGCGCACGACCATCACCCAGCCTTCGATGGCCTCAAGTGCGTCGCGGTCCAGTTGATTCCTGGACACGCCGCAACCTTCGTTTAGATATCCGTAAAGTCCAAGGTCTTCGAGGTCGGAGACCGGGAAGATGTCGATCTGTTCCGGGTCCAGCCCTTTGACACCCAGCACCTGATCGACAGCGCCGGGTTCGCGCAGAAACTTTGCCTCTTCGGGCCGCATATCCAGCGTAAACAGGCGGATCACGCCGCGTTCATGGGGGGCGATGGTCAGATCGCTCATGCGGCGTCTCGTAAATTGCGGGCCAGCAGTTCCATCGCGGCCATGCGGACGGCGACGCCCATCTCGACCTGCTCTTGAATCACCGAACGGTTGATGTCGTCGGCCAGGGTTCCGTCAATCTCGACCCCCCGGTTCATCGGGCCGGGGTGCATGACGATGGCATCGGGCTTGGCCAGCGCCAGTTTGGCGGCGTCCAGACCGTAGCGGTGGTAATACTCACGCTCCGAAGGGATAAAGCCGCCATCCATCCGTTCCCTCTGAAGGCGCAGCATCATGACGACGTCCACGTCTTTCAGGCCCTCATTCATGTCGTCGTAAATCTCGGCGCCGAATTCGGCAAACTGGCCCGGCACAAGCGTCGGCGGGCCGATCAGGCGGATGCGGTTTTCCATCTTGCCCAGCAAGATTAGGTTGGATCGGGCTACGCGAGAATGCGCGACGTCTCCGCAAATAGCGATGTTTAGCCGGTGCAGGCGGCCTTTGGCCCGGCGGATCGTCAACGCGTCCAGCAGGGCCTGCGTTGGATGTTCATGCCGCCCATCGCCCGCGTTCAGAACTGCGCAGTTCACCTTTTGCGCCAGCAGATCGACTGCGCCGGAGTGCGGATGCCGCACCACCAGCAAATCAGGATGCATCGCATTCAGCGTCATCGCAGTGTCGATCAGCGTCTCGCCTTTTTTGATCGAGCTTGCCTGCATCGCCATGTTCATCACATCCGCGCCCAGTCGCTTGCCTGCCAGTTCGAAACTGGCCTGCGTGCGGGTCGAGTTCTCGAAGAACATGTTGATCTGCGTCAGCCCCGACAGCACATCGGACCGCTTGGCCGGTTGCCGGTTCAGATCAACGTATTTTTCGGCCAGATCGAGGATTGCAGTAATATCGGATTGCGACAGATGCTCGATGCCAAGAAGGTGACGATGGGCGAAACGCATGGGCGGGCTCCTGTCTGACAATCGGGCCGCTTATAGAAAGGACTGAGCGGCGGGGCAACACGGTCCTGCGACTATGGGTTATTTTCCGTTTCGGGCAGTTTTTCGCACTCGCCATCTTCCAGACACTGTTCACCGGGTTTGCACCAACGCCCGAACCCGCAGTCGATGGCCTTTTTCGGGACACAGCCCTGTTCTCGCGAACATTTGAAACCGGGGCGGCATTGTGAACCGGTTTCTTCGCACAAAAACCAACCCGGTCTGGTGCACCCGCCGCCGGGCAGGCAGGTCGACCCGGGCCCACAGCTGCGCCCATCTGAACATTTTGTCTCGCGGCCGGGATCGAATTCCGGGCTGCTACTCTCACACTCTCCACGCGCATTGCAAAAGCTGCCACCGGGGCAATCAAGGCGCGAGGCGCATTTGTTCGCCCCCGCCGGCGCGCATCGGGTTCCGCCGGATACGCATTTTTCGAATGGTCCGCAGGATCGCCCGCCGCCGCAATAGGTGCCTCCGGGCGGGATACAGTGGCCATCCCAGCTGCAACGTTGACCCAAAGGGCAGCAGTTTCTTGCACCGCACTGGGCCTGCCCCCCCGGGCATTGTCTGAGCTTGTCGTGAAAATGGGCCACAGCGGGCAAACCGCTTGTCAGCGCAAGCAGAACACAAAGCAAAAGGAATCGAACGATCAACAGCATGAATTCCCCCATGGTCGGGGTGTTCGGTGGCTCAGGCAAGGTCAATTCGCTTTCCCTCGCCGCAAAGGCGGTTAGATTGTCAGCCATGGAATCGGCTCTGGACTTTCATACCGCACGCGCCCTGCTGGAATGGCAGGTGGAACTAGGCGTGACCGACGCGGTCGGGGACAATCCGGTCGATCGGTATGCTTTGCCGGACATCACGCCCAAGCCAAAGAAAGCCGCACCGGCACAGGCGGCCCCTGTGAAACCGAACAAAGTGGATCCGGTGAAGGTGGCGCAAACGTCAGCACAAGCGGCCAATTCGCTGGTTGATTTGCGCGCTGCGATGGACGCGTTCGATCACTGCGATCTCAAACGCGGAGCGCGGCAGCTGGTGTTTGCGGACGGAACGCCGGGTGCGCGCGTCATGATCATTGGCGAAGCTCCGGGTCGGGATGAGGATCGAGAGGGGAAACCGTTTGTCGGACGCGCGGGCCAGTTGCTGGATCGCATGCTGGCCGCAATTGACCTGAAACGATCCGAGACTGTCTATATCACCAACGTTCTGCCGTGGCGGCCACCCCAGAACCGCGACCCCCGGCCCGAGGAAATCGGTATGTTGAAGCCGTTTCTGGAACGTCATGTCGCGTTGGCAAAGCCCGAGGTTCTGGTTCTGATGGGCAATATCAGTTGTCAGGCGGTGCTGGGTAAACGCGGTATCACGCGGCTGCGGGGACAGTGGGAACAGGCCATGAACCTTCCGGTCATTCCTATGTTCCACCCCGCTTACCTGCTGCGCCAGCCGCAGATGAAGCGACAGGCCTGGGCGGATTTGCTGGAACTCAGGGCGCATTTGGGAGGCACGTCATGAAAATTCTGGCCTTCTCGGACCTGCACATGGCGCGAAACCGCGCCGCAGATTTGGTTTCTGCCAGCCGTGACGCGGATCTGGTGGTAGGTGCGGGCGACTATTGCAACATGCGTCACGGATTACCCGAGGCGCTGGAAATGCTGTCCGGCATTTCTGCGCCACTTGTGCTTGTTCCTGGAAATGCGGAAAGCGTCGAAGAACTGGAAGAAGCCGCGCCCGAAGGCGTCCACATCCTGCACGGTTCCGGCATGACGATGGACGGTCTGCGCCTGTTCGGTCTTGGCTACGGCGTTCCGGTGACACCGTTCGGTGATTGGTCCTGCGACCTGACCGAGGCGGAGGCCACCGAGATGCTGGCCCGGTGCAACGACGCGGATATCCTAGTTGTGCACTCACCTCCGAAGGGAACCGGCGACACGACTTCGCAAGGTGTCTCTGTTGGCTCGGTTGCTATACGCGACGCGATAGAACGCATTCAGCCAAAACTGGCGTTCTGCGGCCATATTCACGACAGCTGGGGGTATCGCGGAACTGTTGGCCGGACCGAAGTTGCCAATCTTGGCCCAAAGGTAAACTGGTTCGAGGTTACAGTGTGATTGATCCGGTTATTCTGTTTGCCTTCGTTCCTGCGGCACTGGCACTGAACTTAACTCCCGGCGCGGACATGATGTTCTGTTTGGGGCAGGGCCTGCGTTCGGGATCGGGATCGGCTGTGACTGCCAGTGCGGGAATATCGCTCGGAACTCTGGTCCATGTTGTGATCGCGGGTCTGGGGCTAGGCGCTGCGGTTGCCACTATGCCCTGGCTATTTGATGCGATCCGATGGCTTGGCGTGGGCTACCTGCTGTATCTCGCGTGGGGCGCCATACGAAACGGCGCGATTGCAGGAGATGCTCAGCGGCGACCCACCCGATATGCCTTTCGGGACGGGTTTCTGGTCAACCTGACCAATCCCAAGGTCATCTTGTTCGTTCTTGCCTTCATTCCGCAATTCGTTGATCCGGCCGGTTCGGTTCTTATGCAGTTTCTGATGTTCGGAACGATCATCGCGCTGGGCGGCTTTTTTGTGAATTCGGCAGTTGGCGTATTTGCCGGTGGCATGGGCCGACGGCTGGTCAATAATCCTCGGTTTTCGCAGATTGTTGGCTGGATCACGGGGGGCATTTTTGCTGCACTGGCTCTCCGTCTTGCAATAATGGAAAGGGCCTGACACGGCATGTCGCAAATTGATGAAACCAAGGCGTTCATTCCTGTTCGCATCGCGATACTGACCGTCTCGGATACCCGGTCAGTGGAAGAGGATCGCTCGGGTCAGACCCTTGCCGACCGTATCGAAAAAGCCGGTCACACACTAACTGACCGCAAAATCATTCGGGATGAGCGTGCAGAAATCGCTGCTCAGTTGCGGCTGTGGGTGGCTGACCCGGAAATTGACGTGGTGATCTCGACCGGCGGCACCGGGCTGACCGGCCGGGATGTCACCGTCGAGGCGCATCGCGATGTCTATGAGAAAGAGATCGAGGCCTTTGGTACCGTGTTCACCATCATTTCGATGGACAAGATCGGGACCTCTGCGGTTCAGTCTCGCGCAACCGGCGGCGTGGCGGGTGGAACCTATCTGTTCGCCCTGCCGGGCAGCCCGGGCGCGTGCAAGGACGCATGGGACGGCATTCTGGAGAAACAGTTCGATTACCGCCATCGTCCCTGCAATTTCGTGGAAATAATGCCACGATTGGACGAACACTTGCGACGGAAGTAGACTGGACTCACGTTACACTATTCATAACTGCTTTGTGGCTTGGCATTTTTTTCTGCCCGGCTACCTTCAGCATGTGGCAGCCCGACGCGACCGGAGTGACGTGAACGATGCGATTTCTAAGGCAAAGCCTTGTGGGGGTTTTTCTGGCGGCTTTGACGCTGGCGCTGCTGATTTATGCCGCGCAGTCCATCGTGGGTGCCGTGCAAGAGGTTCTGGCCCGTGACTCGCAGCCGCCGGAATCGCGGGAACGTGTGTTTGCTGTCAGCGTCCGCACTGCTGAGTTGGCGACGGTCACGCCATATCTCGAAGCCTTCGGAGAGGTCCAGAGCCGACGCCGGCTTGAACTGCGCACAGCCGCAGGGGGACGTGTGATTGCATTGTCTAGCGACTTCGAAGATGGCGGCTCGGTCTACGCCGGTGAAATACTGGTCGAGCTTGATCCGGCAGACGCTCAATCGGCCTTGGACCGCGCAAAGTCCGACCTGCTGGATGCGCAATTCGAGGAACGTGATGCCGAACGCTCGCTTCTGTTGGCGCAGGATGAACTGAAGGCGGCGGAAGATCAGGCGGATTTGCGGGCAAGGGCGCTGCAACGGCAGAAGGATCTTGAATCCCGCGGATACGGATCGACAGCCAGCGTGGAAGAGGCAGAACTGACCGCTGCGTCCGCGCGGCAATCCGTTCTGGCGCGCAGCATCGCGCTTGCGCAGGCGGAATCCCGTGTTGATCAGACCACAACCCTGCTGGCGCGCGCCAGAATTGCATTGGAAGCGGCCGAGCGGGATTTGGAAGACATGACAATCCGCGCCCGCTTCGACGGTACCTTGTCGGGGGTGACCCTTGTCGAGGGCCGCCTTGTCGCGGCCAATGAAAAGCTGGCCGAACTGGTTGACCCTAACGCGCTTGAGGTGGCTTTCCGTGTCTCGACGGCACAATACGTGCGGTTGCTGGATGAAAACGGCGATCTGATCAATGCGCCTGTCAGCATTTCGCTTGAAGTGACCGGGGCCGATCTGGTCGCGCATGGCCGCATCAGCCGAGACAGCGGGTCGGCAGGCGAGGGTCAGTCGGGGCGGTTGATTTTTGCACGCCTTGACGCGGCACCCGGATTCAAACCGGGTGATTTTGTTACGGTTTCGGTGGAAGAACAGCCTCTGGACAAAGTGGTGCGCCTGCCAGCATCGGTTCTGGACGCATCCGGATCGGTACTGGTCCTTGGACCGGATGACAGGCTTGAGTCGCTGCCTGTGCAGCTTGTGCGCCGTCAGGGTGACGAGGTTCTGCTGCGCGGTCAGGGTCTTGAGGGGCGCGAGGTCGTGATCGGGCGTACCCCACTTTTGGGAACGGGCCTGCGTGTGCGTCCGCTGCGTGTCGAAGCTCGGGCGGACCCGGATCCCGAGATGGTCGAATTATCCGATGAGCGTCGGGCGCAGCTGGTCGCGGTGGTCGAAGCCAACGAACGCATGCCGCAGGACGTCAAGGCCCGAGTCCTGAGCCAGCTAGGCAACCAGCAGGTTCCCGTGCAATTGGTGCGGCGAATTGAAGACCGGGCAGGGGGCTGACGGGCATGATCCGTGAGATCCCCGGTACGGCCAGCGGTATCCTCAGCTATTTTGCGCGGCATCGCACCCTGGCAAACCTTTTGCTGCTGGTGATGCTGGTTTTGGGGGCCGCCTCGATCCCCAATATGCGTGCGCAGTTCTTTCCGGACGTCATACTCGAACGGGTCGATATCACGGTTCAGTGGGACGGTGCCGGTCCGGAAGATGTTGATAACGGTATCGTTCAGGTGCTCGAGCCGGTGCTGCTGACCGTCGAAGGCGTAAACGAAACGAGGGCCCGATCAACGGAAGGCCGGGCACAGATCTGGCTTGATTTCGAGCCAAACTGGGACATGGCGCGCGCGGTAGAAGAGGTGAAGACCGCAATCGATGGTGTAACGAACCTGCCGGAAGATGCCGATGAGCCGAATATTCGCAGGGCGGCATGGCGGGACCGCGTAACCGATGTGGTCCTGACCGGCCCGGTCGAAACCAGCCAGCTTGCGCAATTTACTGATGAATTGATTACCCGATTGTTCGACGTGGGCGTGACGCGGACCACGATCCGCGGGCTGGCAGCCCCGCGCATCGTTGTCGAGGTGCCAACTGCACAGCTTATCGCCAATGATATCGGCATGGTGGACATTGCATCTGCCATTGCAGCTGAGGTGACGGCCAGCCCTGCCGGCGATGTGACCGGTGCCAATGCCCGCATTCGCACCGGCGCCGAAAAAAGAAAGCCCGAAGAGATCGAGAGTATTGTTCTGCGGTCCTACCCGGACGGCTCCAAACTGGTTGTCGGTGACCTGGCACAAATCCGGGTGGAAGGCACAACGCGCGAACGCGGGTACTATGTTGGCGACGATCCTGCGATGTCCGTGCGGGTGGATCGGTCGGATCAGGGCGATGCAATCGAAATTCAGCGCACGGTCGAACGGGCGGTTTCGGAGATGCAGGCCAGCCTGCCCGAGGGTATAACGGTTGAACTGATCCGCACCCGGGCGCAGGCGATTTCGGACAGGCTGAATATACTTGTCGACAACGGGTTGGTCGGTCTTGGTCTGGTCGTGTGTCTTCTGTTCCTGTTTCTGAATGCGCGTATCGCCTTTTGGGTCGCTGCCGGAATTCCGGTGGCGATGTTCGCGGCCATTGCCCTGATGTATATCGGCGGGTTGTCGATCAACATGGTGTCCCTGTTTGGCCTGATCATCACGCTGGGCATTGTTGTCGATGATGCCATCGTCGTCGGAGAGCATGCCGATTTCCGCGCCCGTCGACTGGGCGAACCGCCGGTCGTCGCCGCCGAGCGCGCAGCCCGGCGCATGGCGATGCCGGTGTTTGCAGCGACACTGACGACGGTGATCGCTTTCTTTGGCCTTACATCCATCGGCGGGCGGTTCGGAGAACTGATCCGCGATATTCCGTTCACCGTGATCGCGGTGTTGATCGCGTCGCTGGTCGAGTGCTTTCTGATCCTGCCCAACCATATGGCGCACGCCATCAAGCATTCGGCAAAAGAACATTGGTATGATCTGCCCAACCGCGTCGTCAACCGCGGCTTCAGATGGGTTCGTGACACTCTGTTCCGGCGATTGATCACATGGGTTATCCAGGCGCGGTACGTGGTTCTAGCGGCCATGATCGCCATTCTTGCCAGCCAGATTTCCCTGTTCATCCGGGGAGATGTGCACTGGCGGTTCTTCAATGCGCCCGAACGCGGATCGGTCACCGGCAATTTCATCATGATCGAAGGAGCCACGCGGTCCGATACGATGGAAATGATGCAGGAATTGCAGCGGGCGACGGAAGAACTAGGAAAAATCTACGAAGAACGACATGGACGAAATCCGATTGATTACGTGCTGGCAGAAGTCGGCGGTTCCGCCGGGTACGGGTTGTCGGCCGCGCAGGGCAAGGACAACGATCTTTTGGGTGGCATTTCAATCGAGTTGATCGACGCCGATTTGCGCCCCTATTCCAGCTTTGAATTTGTGGGCGAGTTACAGGAATTCGCAGTCAGGCATCCTCTGGTCGAAGTGCTTAGTTTCCGGGGGTGGCGGTCGGGTCCGGGCGGCGATGCCATCGAAGTGAATTTCTTTGGCGCGGAGGTCGGAACACTCAAGGCAGCCTCCGAGGATCTTCAAGCCGAGCTAGTGAAATATCCCGAAGTTTCGGCGCTTGAGGATGATATGGCTTATGACAAGGAAGAATACATACTGGATCTGACCGCGCAGGGCGAAGCGCTGGGTTTCCGGATCGAAACTCTGGGCCGTGTTCTGCGCAACCGGCTGAACGGTATCGAGGCGGCGACCTTCCCCGACGGGCCGCGCAGCACCGAAATCAGGGTGGAACTGCCCGAGGGAGAACTGACCGCCGATTTTCTTGAGCGGACTTTGATGCGCACACCAGATGGGGTGTATGTGCCCTTGGCGGATATCGTCTCGGTCAAGCGCGTATCCGGCTTTTCGACAGTGCGGCGCGTCAATGGTCTGCGGACCATCACGGTGAATGGCGACATCTCCGAAGACGACCCGGCCCGCGCTGCCGAAATAGAACGTGCCTTGCGGCAGGAAATCCTTCCGAACATCGCGACCGAGCGTCAGGTGGAATGGCGCTTGGAGGGTCTCAGCGAGCAGGAGGACAGGTTTCTTGCCGAGGCGCGAACGGGTCTGATCCTGTGCTTGACCGGTATCTACCTTGTTCTGGCCTGGGTGTTTGCCAGTTGGACGCGGCCATTTGTGGTGATGGCAATCATTCCTTTCGGATTGGTAGGAACAATCTGGGGGCATTACATCTGGGATGTGCCTCTCAGCATGTTTACTGTGGTCGGCCTGTTGGGGATGACGGGGATCATCATAAACGATTCCATTGTTCTGGTGACGACCATTGACGCCTATCAGAAGGACAGGGGACTGGTTCCATCAATCATCGAAGGGACCGCTGACCGTTTGCGGCCGGTGATGCTGACCACCCTGACAACGGTTCTGGGCCTGACGCCTTTGCTCTACGAAGGATCGCAACAGGCGCAGTTTCTGAAGCCAACAGTGATCACCTTGGTTTATGGCCTGGGTTTCGGGATGCTCCTTGTTCTTCTTCTTGTCCCCGCACTGATTGCGATTCAGGGTGATATTTCGCGGCCCATGACGGCAATGCGCCGTGCCTTGCGCGCACCGGATCGGACTGTGCGTATTGCGGTAACCGGAACTGCGTGTGCGATGCTGCTCTGGCTGGTGGTAACGATGATCTGGCCATTGATCACAGGCGCGCCCTGGTCGGTCTTACAGATGTTTGACGCAGGTGACGCGAACGTCATTCGCGTCGCGTTGGGCCAGTTTGTTATTGGCGCCATGCTGATCCTGCTTGTCGGAGTAACGATATCTTCGCTTGTGTACGCCCGCCTGTCCGGCCGCAGAAAAACCTGATCAGTGGCGGTTTGCCTCAGAATGCTGAACGGCCAGTGCGTACTCTAACAGGTCGATGACCTGCGCACTCATTGCAAGGTCACCGGCGCGTATCTGCTCAACCGGAAACCATTGCGCGTCTATCGCATCATCGCCCGCCTTTGGCTCGCCCTCAACATAGGAGCAGGCCACACCAACAAGCAGGTAGTGGGCGACAACACGTCCCTCTGCGTCCCGGCGAATAAGATCCAGATTGTCCAGATAATGCGTCGGATCGGCCTCGATACCGGTCTCTTCCCGCAATTCCCGCTGCGCGGCGTCAAGGGCGGTTTCACCCCACTCCACATGTCCGCCGGGAAAACCCCATAGTCCGGCATCCGGCATTTTGCTGCGCTGTACCAACAGCACCCTGCCTTCATGCAGCAATACGGCCAGCGCGCCGATCAATGGGGTATTGGCCATCCCTCAGCCCGCACCACAACCCTGAATGTCAACGGAATGATTTGCGCCCAATACGGTGATCCGAACTTCGGACCGATCCAGTGCAAATGCTCCGCCCGACTGGCTGACCAGTTCCGAGCTGGCAACCAGCCTATTTCCCTGCCTTCGGGTTTCGGTCTGCGACGCCCAGATTGCGGGATTGCCGGGTTCGATGACGGCAACTTCCGCACCACCGGCCGAGGGCATGGTGATGTGCGCTTCAACCTGTATTCCATCGGCGGTCGGCTTCAGAAGGCAACTGGCCTTTGCCACACCAGCCTCGCTGGCGGAATAGGGCCGTTGCGCCAACGCCGCCGCAATGGCGGGGTTGCGGTCGGCTTGCGCGTCCAGGCGGTGGTCGAATTCCAGATTGCCCGGCACACAGACATCCTTGCAGACACCCAGATCCATTTCGCCTTTCAGCCGAACCGCTTTGCCGGGCTTTGCCGGGGTGATTTCAACGGGCAGGACAAGCTGATCCTTATACCCGATCGAGCGCAGGCCGTTCTGATCAAAGACATATGGCGCGGGCCATGTAATCTCGATGTCGCTGACATTTTGCGAACCGCTCCAGTCGAAATGCGGCGGGATGCCTGCGTCGCCCGGTGCCCGCCAATAGGTCTTCCAGCCGTCCGCCAGCGTCAGGCGGATAGCGCCCATATAGGTGCCTTTGGCAGTCAGTCCGCCGTCCAGGATTTCCAGCTGCACCAGTTTGTCCACACCCCCTGCAGAGGACGATGTGGCAAGAGCCAGGCAAATGGCCGAGACGACTGATAGGGATTTAATGCGCGCTGTCATGTTCTATAGATGCGCAGTGCGGGCGGAAATGCCAAGTCACGTTCAGGTCAGAAGGGCCGTTTTCGCCGGAATTGCGCGTCTTTACTTGCCAATACCGTCTTAGCAGGGTCATTCTTGGAATGAAACAAGCAAGAGTTGTCAGCACATGGACCTAACCGGAAAACTGTTGATTGCGATGCCCGGGATGGGCGATCCGCGATTCGACCATTCGGTGATCTACATCTGCAGCCACGGGGATGACGGGGCGATGGGCCTGATCATCAACAAACCCGCCGATCTGCGTCTGAAAGGTTTGCTGACACAGTTGAATATTCCTTGCCGAATTCCGGCTATCGGGGAACGTCTGGTGCGTTTTGGTGGCCCGGTCGAGATGTCGCGCGGGTTTGTCCTGCACAGCGCGGAATACGAGGCGAATCTGCATTCCATGGCAATCTCGGAAGGGTTCCGAATGACGGCCACGCTGGATATTCTCGAAGACATCGCCGCCGGTCGCGGACCGCAACAGGCGATGCTGATGCTGGGGTATTCCGGCTGGGGACCCGGGCAGCTTGAGGATGAAATCTCGATGAACGGCTGGCTGACCGCCGACGCTGCGACCGATCTGGTTTTCGAGACCGAAGATGATGCAAAATGGGAAGCGGCGCTGGCCACATTGGGTGTCGACCCGCTGACCCTGTCCGCCAACGCCGGGCACGCTTGATCAGGTATTGCGCGGTGCTGCGGCCCGTCGAAGCCGGTCATTGATGGCAACACCCAGCCCGTGAGCCGGGATCGGAGTGACCGCTATCGGGCGCCCTGTCCGGTCCAGTTCATGCAGGGCCGAGAACAGGTTTGCCGCAGCTTCGTTCAGATTTGCGTCCACCGACAGGTTCAGATCGCAATCCACGGCACCGAAACCCAACAGGACTTCGTCGCCCTGACGTAACCGGGCATCCAAACGCACCGGTGCATCGGGCGCATAGTGGGACAGCAATTGCCCGGGCGCCGTCAGCTGATCACCCGCCTTATGCCGGTGCAGATTGCGGCACAGTGCAGCCTCGACCTCTTCTGAAGCCACTCCACCGGGGCGCAGCATTGCGGGGTCGCCCGCCAATCCGACAATGGTAGATTCCAGCCCTACTCCGCACGGGCCGTCGTCTAGTATCGCGGATATCCGGCCATCCAGCCCCGCGCTGACATGCGCGGCAGTTGTCGGGCTGATCCGGCCTGACGGATTGGCCGATGGGGCGGCGACCGGCCCGTCGAACACGGAAAGCAGTTTGCGCGCCGTCTCATGCGCCGGGACCCGCACCGCCAGAGTATCAAGGCCTGCGGTAACAAGTGATGATATTCCGTGGCCATCCTTCAGCGGCAAGACCAGCGTCAGCGGCCCCGGCCAGAAAGCCTTGGCCAGACACTCTGCCTCATCCGTCCATTCGACATATCTTTGTGCGGCCTCCACTGACGCCACATGGGCAATCAGCGGGTTAAAGCTGGGTCGCCCTTTGGCCGCATAGATGGCGGCAACCGCTTCGCCATTGCGGGCGTCGCCGCCCAGCCCGTAAACGGTTTCGGTCGGGAAGGCGACCAGATGCCCCTGCCGCAGCAGTTCCGCTGCGCGAGTAACGCTTGCGCCGTTAGCAGTCAGATATTCTGTGCCGTTGGGGATCATGAGTGGTGACGCGGCGTTTTGGTTGCTTGAAACATTCGGATGGATAGGTAATCGTCCAAGCCCCGATGAATACCGACGCGTGCCGGGGATTCCAAGCCCGCACGTGCACCACGCCAGACAGCCCCCGAGGGAAGCCATGCCGTATCGCGCCCCAATCTCTGATTACGAGTTCCTTTTTACAGATGTGGTCGGTTTCGATCAGGTCGCTGCGACAGACCGCTTCGCCGAAGCCAGTTCTGATGTGGTCAGCGCCATCCTGACGGAAGCCGGCAAGATGTGTGAAGAAATCATGGCCCCGCTGCAACGCCCCGGCGATCTGGAGCCTGCGCGGCTGGAAAATGGCGTTCTGCGGACGTCTCCGGGTTATGCGGACGGCTGGAAAGCGATTGCCGAAGGCGGCTGGATCGGAATCAGCGGCGATCCGGAATTTGGCGGGATGGGCCTGCCGATGACGGTGACCACCGCAGTGAACGAGATGATGAGCGCAGCCTGCCTGTCGCTGCAACTGGCGCCGCTGATGAGTCAGGGCCAGATCGAGGCCCTGGAACACCACGCCAGCGATGAGTTGAAACAACTCTATCTGCCCAAGCTGATTTCGGGTGAGTGGTCCGGTACCATGAACCTGACGGAACCGCAGGCCGGTTCGGATGTCGGTGCCTTGTCTTCCCGAGCCGAACCCAACGGCGACGGAACCTATTCGGTGTCCGGGCAGAAGATATTCATCTCTTGGGGCGACAACGATTTCTGCGAAAATGTGTGCCATCTGGTGTTGGCGCGTTTGCCTGATGGGGTGCCGGGAACCAAGGGGATTTCCCTGTTTTTGGTGCCGAAATACATCCCCGACGAAGAAGGCAATCCGGGTGTCGCGAATGATCTGAAGGTGGTTTCGCTAGAGCATAAGATGGGCCTGCACGGCTCGCCCACCTGCGTGATGCAGTATGACGGCGCCAAAGGCTGGCTTGTCGGCAAGGAACACGGCGGCATGGCGGCCATGTTCACCATGATGAACAACGCCCGTCTCGGCGTTGGCGGTCAGGGCGTCGGCTCTGCCGAGGGGGCCTATCAGCACGCACTGGCCTATGCGCTTGAGCGCAAGCAGGGTAAGACACCTTCAGGTACGATCATCGACCACGCCGATGTGCGCCGGATGCTGTTGGAAATGCGGGCCGATGTGTTTGCTGCCCGTGCGATTCTGCTGGCAAACGCCGTGGCGATCGACATGGCAAAAGCCACAGGCGACGCCGAGTGGGCCGCGCGCGCGGCATTGCTGACCCCGATCGACAAGGCGTTTGGCACCGAAACCGGCATTCGTGTTGCCGAGACCGGTGTGCAGGTTCATGGCGGCATGGGCTTCATCGAAGAAACCGGTGCCGCGCAATTCTACCGCGACGCCCGCGTCACGGCGATCTATGAGGGCACCAACGGCATACAGGCCATGGACCTTGTGGCGCGCAAGATGATGGACGGGGGTGAGGCCGCGTCACGCCTGCTGGATGAGATCGAGGATCAGGCCGAAAGCGCCCGAGCGGTTCTGCCCGACTTGGCCGGTCCGGTGTGGGAGGCAACGGAATCGCTGCGCGAAGCCACCGAATGGCTGGTCTCGCAGGGCGATATGAACGACCGATTTGCTGGTGCGCTGCCTTATCTGCGGGCGTTCGCGCGCGTTCTGGGCGGTCATTATCACCTGACAGCGGCGCTGGCCGATCCTGAAGGGCCACGCGCCAAACTGGCGCGCTATTATATCAACGCGCTGTTGCCCGAACACGCGGGCCTGCTGGTTCGGGCGCAGGCCGGATCGTCTGATCTGTATGCGCTCAGCGCAGACGAGTTGGTGGCGTGATGGATGGCGCGCGGCCTAAGGTAATGCGAAGTCCTTGGGATGAACCTCCAGCACCCGGTGAGGCCATCGAAGTGGCCGAAGGCGCCCTGTGGATGCGCCTGCCGCTGCCGATGGCGCTGGACCATGTGAACGTATACGCACTGGATGACGGCGATGGCTGGACGGTGATCGACACCGGATTTTCGTCGAAAAAGACGCGGGGCATCTGGGAAACTCTGATGGCGGGACCATTGGCGGGCAAACCGGTGACCCGCGTTGTGGCGACCCATCACCATCCCGATCACATCGGCAACGCGGGCTGGTTCCAGTCCGAACATGGGGCCGAACTGATCACCAGCCGCACGGCGTGGTTGTTTGCGCGGATGCTGACGCTTGACGTGCAGGAGACATGGCCAGAAGAGACGCTGGATTACTACCGCAGCGCGGGCATGGCGCCCGAAGTGCTGCAAAAGCGGATGTCCGACCGGCCCTTCAATTTTGCCGATATGGTTTATCCCATGCCGCTGGGTTTTACCCGCGTCCGTCAGGGCGATGTGTTTCGCATGGGCGGGCGCGATTGGGACGTTCACATGGGCAATGGCCACGCCCCCGAGCACGTGACACTCTGGAGCCGCGATGACAACCTCGTCATCACAGGCGATCAGATTCTCAGCTCGATCAGTCCCAACATAGGCGTGTACGCCACCGAACCCATGGCCGACCCTGTTGCCGAATGGCTTGAGGCCTGCGAGCGTTTGGAGCCGCTGGCCCGGCCCGATCAACTGGCCCTAGGCGGTCACAAACTGCCCTTTACCGGCCTGCCGGTGCGGATGCGGCAATTGATCGACAACCATCATGGCGCTCTCAGAAGGTTGACCGACTACCTCGATACGCCGAAAACCGCGGCGGAGTGTTTTGTGCCGCTGTTCAAGCGGTCGATCGGCGAGGGGGAATATGGCCTTGCTTTGGTCGAAGCGGTTGCGCACCTGAACCATCTCTACCACATTGGATCGGTAACCCGGTCGCGGCGCGCGGACGGGGCGTGGCAATACCTTCGCAAAGGGTAAGAGATGGAAGACAAGATCGAAACATCAGCCGAAGCTGCCGAGGCCGCGGCGCTGCCGCGCTGTTATGAGGTGCATGCGAACTCGGAGGCGGACTCGGGTACAAAGGAACTGCCCAAGACGCTGCAGAAGCCGGTCGAGGCCAAAAGCCCGGCGCAATGGGCCTATGAGCGTCTGATCCTATACATTCAGAACTTTGAAAAGCAGCTCGACAACAGTCAGGAAGTTGCCATGGGATTCACCGGCGGCGATGCGGGTGTGCTGCGGATCGAAGGAATGGGGTATTTCGATCCGGATATCGTGACATTCTATGGCTCGGACGGGACCGGGGGCAAAACCCAGCTAGTCCAGCATGTCAGCCAGCTGAACGTGATGCTGCGCGCCCTGCCAAAATCGATCGAGGACAAACCGGCCAATCGCATCGGTTTCCGTCTGGCGGCAGATCTGGAAGAGGAATGACCTCTTAGCTTGCAATTCAGTGTTGCGCAGCTTTGAATGATTGCATCGTTCAGGAGTTTGCCGCGTGACACATTTTTCAGCCGTTACAACCGCCTACGCCGGAGCATGGGCGCGCCGGCGCATGTTCGTTCCGATCTACATCGCGGTGCGCCTGCTGGTCATTGCGCTGATCGCGCCGGGAATGGCCATCGCGGTCAATCTGGCGGTTTCGCTGTCTGATCAGACGGCACTGACGGATCAGGACATAGCAGCCTTTATTCTGTCGCCGGTTGGTTTCGTTTCGGCCGTTCTGGTCCTCAGCCTGTTTCTGCTGGCCGAGGTTCTGGTCTTTTCCGTCATGGCCGGGTCCCTTCGGATGGGTGAGCGTGATCCGTGGCGCGCGGGAAGTTCCGCGATCGGTCTGATTGTTTCGCGACTGCCCAATCTGCTTAGCTTTGCGGTGCGCTTTGTACTGAAGGTCCTGCTGTTGGTCCTTCCTTTCGCAGCGGTTGCGGCGCTGATTGCGTGGTGGACGCTGACGGAATACGACATCAACTATTACCTGACCTTCCATCCTCCGTCTTTCTGGATCGCTGTCGCGCTGATCGGCGTTGTCATTGCCATTCTCGCCTGGGTATTGATCCGCCGACTTTCCGCTTGGGCCTTGTCGCTGCACCTCGTCCTGTTCGAACGGGTGGCGCCCGCTGATGCGTTTGAAGAAAGCGCGCGGCGGATGGAGGGTAAGCGTGGTCGCCTCAAGATAGAACTGGTGCTTTGGCTGTTGATCCGCGTTGCAATTGCCGCGGTGGTCGGCGGGCTCGCCACTCTGGTTTTTGGCCTTGTTCCTTTGCAGGAGGGGACCAACCTGCGGCTGGCACTGGTCGTCAGCCTGATCGTGGCCATGCTGTGGTCGCTTGCGGGGCTGGTCCTGGCGGCCATTGCGTTGGGGGCGTTGGCAGTTCTGCTGGATGGGTTTTTCGAAATCGAAACGCCCGAACCGCCACATCCTGAACCCCGCAATCTGCGTGGGCGGGTCTTTGGCTTGATGGCTCTGGCCGCCGTTGCAGTTTTTGGGGGCATTTGGATTGGTCAGGACTTGCTGGCCAAATCCCAGGGTGCCGAAGATGTCGATGTCATCGGTCATCGCGGTGCGGCGGCTTTACGGCCTGAAAACACGATGGCATCTGTCCTGAAAGCTATCGATGACGGCGCCGACTGGGTCGAGATCGACGTTCAGGAAACAGCGGACGGTGTTGTTGTCGTTGCCCATGACAGCGATTTCATGAAGCTGGCAGGGGTGAACCTCAAGATCTGGGACGCAACAATGGCCGATCTGGACGATATCGACATCGGCAGTTGGTTTGGCCCCGAATACGCAGATGAACGCACGCCAACACTGCGCGATGTTCTGGCTGCTGCGCGAGGTAAGGCCAAGGTCATTATCGAACTTAAATACTATGGCCACGACGTCGATCTGGAGAATCGCGTCGCTGAGATTGTCGAGCAACTGGGTATGGAAGAAGACATTGCCATCATGTCCCTGAAATATCCGGCGGTTCAGAAGATGCGGGCACTGCGCCCGGACTGGCGCGTCGGGATTCTGGCGGCAACGGCTGTGGGCGATCTGGCAGGGCTTGACGGTGATTTCGTCGCTGTCAACGCAAACATGGCTTCACCCGGTCTGATCCGGTCGGTTCAGAACGCGGGAAAGGATTTTTACGTCTGGACCATCAACGACCCGCTGCAGATGTCCGCCATGGTCTCGATGGGTGTGGACGGCCTGATCACCGACAGGCCTGCCATGGCGAACGAGGTTCTGCGGGTGCGTGCCGAAATGGGCCCGGCGGAACGCCTGCTTTTGTGGCTGGCGACAGAGTTCGGTCTGTCTGTCGATACCGAGGCGATGCGTGATGAAAACCCGTGATCTTGCGCTGGGCCTGTTGCTAATGGCAGCGCCGGTGGCCAGCCAGGACCTCATACGTACGGTTGAAATGCCCGGCCACCGCGCCCTGATCGAGGTGCTGGAAACGGGTGAACTTGTGCCGTTCGAAACGGACGGCTGTTCCGGTGGCCTGTCGTCCAGTTGGCGGCTTGTGGCCGATACCTTCCCCGCATTCGGTGAAATGCACGACTCTTCACCCCCATGGGAGGCTTGTTGTGTGATCCATGACCGGGCCTATCACAATGCCGCAGGCGCCTCGAGCGCCGAAGACAGCTTTGAGGCCCGTCTGGCTGCGGATGAGGCGCTGAAAGCATGTGTGATCGAGGACGGTAACCAACGCGCCGATGAATTCGCCATTCGATACCAGATGACCCCGGAACAGGTGCGCTCGGCCTATTCGACGATTGCCGGGTCGATGTATCTTGCAGTGCGGTTTGGTGGCGGCCCCTGCACCGGCCTGCCCTGGCGCTGGGGATTTGGATATCCGGGTTGTACACCTTTGCAATCCATGGTGCCTGCGCGCGAATGACGTGGTGACAGTCGCATTTTTTTGCATTATCCACCAAATAAACACGCGAATAGGAAAGATTCTGAAATGGCTGAACACAAGCACGGCGAAATGGACATCACCGTTCAGACAAAGACCTTTGAAGGGTTTGTGAAGTTCACAACATGGACCGTTGCGGTCATCCTTTTCATACTGCTTTTCATGGCTGTGTTCACCTCCTGATCTGAACGGGTGTGTCTGTGCTCAGAATTCTGATTGCCTGTCTTCTGGCGGCAACCGTTGCAGGGTGCGCGGGATCGAAACGTCCCGAGGGTGATCCGGCACAGATCGTTGCCCGGTCTTATCGCGATCCGGGTCCTTCGACGCTTACGCTCTATACGATGATCAACAACCGTACGGGGCAGGGCGCGCACACCTCTTTGATGATCAATGCGCGTGAGCGTGTGATTTTCGACCCGGCGGGTTCGTTTCAAGCAGACATCGTACCGGTTAAGGATGATGTGCTTTATGGAATCACTCCGGCGGTTGAACAGGCGTATCGGGCGTCTCATGCGCGTTCCACCCACCACGCGGTCATTCAGACGTTGCAGGTAACGCCGCAACAGGCCGAAATCGCCTATCAGTTGGCTAAACAGACCGGGCCGGTTCCTGGCGCGTTTTGCGCGAACTACACCGCGCGCATCCTGCAACAGGTGCCGGGGTTCGAGCAGATAGATGTGGTGTACCAGCCGAAAAAGCTGTCGGACCAGTTCGGGCAAATCCCCGGCGTAGTGACCGAAACCTACTATGAATACGATGATGCCGACCTGCAGAAAGGTCTGGCAGCGAACAACGCCAAACTGAACGAGCTGGACCGGGCGTCAACCGAGTAGGTACAACAACCCGTACAGCGTGGCGGCACCGGAAAAGATCGCCGCCAGTACGTTTTTCGTTATCAGCCCCACTGCCAGCGCGACCGTCGCTGCGCTCATCCGCGGCACATCGGCTTCCCCACCGGTTGCCGAGGGCCAGACAACCAATGGTGCGATCAAAGCGGGCAGGATGGCTACTGCCGTGTACCTGAGGTGGCGCAACAGCCACGGCGGCATCGGGCGGTCGCCGACAAAGCCAATGAACACGAACCGCAATGTAAAGCTGCCAACTGCCAGCCCGACAATGATGATCCACATGGTGGTGGGGTCGATCTGCGTCATGCCTTTGCCTTTCTGCGCTCAAGCATCACTTCTGCCTGCGCTCCGGCCATCATGCCTGCGCAACCCGCGATCAGCAGGCCCAGATTAAACGGAATCGCCACGGTCAGCAGGGACACCACAATCGCAACCAGCGCCGCCACCACATGAGCCATCGTCCGCATCATCGGGCCGATCATGGAAAGAAACGTAATAGGCAGGGCAAAATCCAGCGCCCAGCTTTCCGGAATTTGTGTGCCAAGAACCGCACCCAGATAGGTGGACAGAATCCACAGCGGTGTGATCGGCGTGACTGAGCCGAAGAAATAGGCCATCCGCTGCGGTACAGTCAGATCAGGTTCGTTTTCAAAACGTACGATCGAGCAGGCATAGGACTGATCAACAGTCAGATAGGCCGCAAAGGCCCGCTGCCACATCGGGGCCGCCCCAAGATACGGCGTCAGCGAGGCCGAATACATCGCCATCCGCAGGTTTACCGCCAGGGCCGAGGCCAGCACGATTGCCGTTGGTGCCCCGTCCTGCAGCAATTGCAGCGCCGCAAACTGCGCTGCCCCTGCAAACACGGTTGCGGTAAAGGCCATGGTCTGAACGATATCCAGCCCCGCCTCGGTGGCGAACACGCCGAAAAGCGTGCCAAAGGGAATGGCCACGAAAACAAAAGGCGAGCCGTCCCGAAAACCCTTCCAGAAGTATGACTTGGATGTGGTGAATGCCATGGCTAAATCCTATGGTGTCGGCATCAGCAGTAGCGGGCTTGGGAAAGGGTTGCAATTGGCCACGGAAACAGACCTGACGGAATATATCATCGCACCGGATCCCGGCGCGGCCCGTCTGACCCGGGCGGTCGAAGGCGTGGACCAGAACGGGCAGGCCAGTCGCATCTCGGTGGTCGAGGAACGCCCTCTGACGATATTTCTCAATTCGCAGGAAATCGTGACCGCGATGACCATTGGTGACTATCCCGAGTATCTGGCACTTGGGTTCCTGCGCAATCAGGGGATGTTGCTTGCGGACGACGAAATCGTACGTGTCGATTATGACGACGATCTGGAAACCGTCGTCGTACGAACCGCACGTGAGACCTCGTACGAGGACAAGCTCAGGAAAAAGACACGCACAAGTGGATGCGCCGTGGGCACCGTGTTCGGTGACATGATGGAGGGGCTCGAAGACGTGCGTCTGCCACAGGTACAGGTGCGCACCTCGTGGCTTTATGACCTGGCGGCCAAAATCAACCGCACGCCGTCGCTGTATCTTGAGGCAGGTGCGATTCATGGCACCGTCCTGTGCCGTGAAAATCGCCCGTTGGTTTATATGGAGGACGTCGGTCGTCACAACGCTGTTGACAAGATCGCTGGCTGGATGCTGTCCGAAGGTGAACAGGCGGAGGACAAGATCCTTTACACCACCGGGCGTCTGACCTCAGAAATGGTGATCAAGACCGCGATGATGGGCATCCCGGTCTTGGCGTCCCGATCTGGCTTCACCGCATGGGGTGTCGAGATCGCGCGCGAGGTTGGCCTGACCCTGATTGGCCGCATGCGCGGACAGCGATTTGTGTGCCTGTCAGGAGAGGATCGGCTGGTTCGGGATGTTGATCCGGCGAGCATTCCCAGCGAAGAAAAACGGAATAAGAGAAAAAGCTCTTTGCCCTGATTTTTGCCTTTCAGGGTAACTGTCTCAAGAAAATCCTGCGAATTCTTATAGATGTGCCCTATTATGGAGGGCGCAGATACAGAATTTGAACAGGCTCCGGCCGGAGAGAGACATGGAACTGATCAATCTTATTGCGCCGGTATTTGCGGTTATCCTGACGGGTTACGTGTTTTCGTGGACAAAGCTTCTGAGCGAAAACACCGCCGATGCATTGGTTCAGTTCGCGGTTTACGTCCTGATCCCAGCCATCATGTTCTATCTGATCGGGCAGGAGAAATTCGAGAACCTCATCAACTACGGCTTCTACATCTCCTACGGTGGAACGTTGCTGGCCCTGTTCATCGTTTTGTTTTTCTGTTTGAGGGGCGTGGTGCATCTGCAGACCGGTGCTGCAACTGTGGCGGCATTTGCCGCTGTCGCCTCGAACACGGCGCTGGTCGCCCTGCCTGTTCTGCACGCGATCTTCGGCTCGAAAGGTGCGTTGCCGGCGGTATTGGCTAATCTGGTCGTTGCACTTTTGCTTTTGGTCATGACAACCATCCTGGAAAGTTCGGCAGGGCACAAGGCAAGCACCAAGACGCCGATCTACAAGATATTCCTGAACGTTCTCAAAAACCCGATTATCGCCGCGACTTTGCTGGGTGTTGCGTATTCGTTTACCGGCATCGGGTTCTCGGATTCGGTTTCGGACTATCTGGAACTGCTGAGCCAGGCGTTGGCCGCCGTGGCGCTGTTTGCGATCGGGTTTACCACCAGCGTGCGCACGATCGTGCAGACTGGGCCGATGATCTTGTCTTTGACCGTTGTAAAGCTGATCGCCGCGCCAGGGCTGGTGCTGCTGGCTGCCCATCTGATCGGGCTGGACCCGTTGTGGACGATCGCGGCAACCGTTTCCTCGGCGGTTCCGACGGCGAAGAACGTGTTCCTGCTGGCCAAGCACTATGAGCAGGAGCCCAAGCTTGCAGCCCATATCGTTTCCTCTACATCCTTCCTGTCAATCGGGACACTGATCATGTGGCTGTTTGTCCTCCACCAGCTTTACCCCTCGGCATTTCAACTGAATTGATTAGATTGTGGATCGTCGCGAAGTGGCGACCGGTTATCGGTTTGAATCTTGGGGATAGAGAATGCAGCAGACTCTTGGCATCATCCTTGCAGGCGGGCTTGCCACCAGAATGGGCGGTGGTGACAAGGGTTTGCTTCAGCTAGGTCAAAAAAGCCTGCTCGCGCATGTGATCGACCGCCTGGGACCGCAAGTGGACGGTCTTGCGCTGAATGCCAACGGCGATCCCGAACGGTTTTCGGATCTAGGCCTGCCTGTGCTTGCTGACACCGTCGAAGGTTTTGCCGGACCTCTGGCCGGGGTTCTTGCCGGGCTTGATTGGGCTGCCGGACAGGGGGCCGACCGTATTGTAACCGCCGCTGCCGACACGCCGTTCTTTCCGCGTAATCTGGTTGAACGGCTGGTGCAGGCGTCGCAGGGGCAGACCCATCCGCTGGTTCTGGCCACGACGCCGCGCACCGGGGATGAGGCGCTGAAATCCGGTGGAGGTAAGCGCGTGAACCGACATCCGACCTTCGGCCTCTGGCCTGTCGCCCTGCGGGACGATCTGCGGGCGGCGCTGAAGGACGGGCTGCGCAAGGTCGTGTTGTGGACCGACAGGCATGACGGGCGCGAGGCGCTGTTCCCCGCGGACCCGTTTGATCCGTTCTTCAATGTCAACACGCCCGATGATCTGGAACTGGCGCACAAGATGCTGGAGAAGGCATGAAAATCTATGGCGTGACCGGATGGAAGAATACCGGCAAGACAGGGTTGATGGAGCGCCTGGTGGCGGAAATCACCGCACGAGGTTTCACCGTCTCGACCATAAAGCATGCGCATCATTCCTTCGATGTCGATCAGCCGGGTCGCGACAGCTATCGGCATCGTCAGGCAGGGGCGGCCGAGGTCTTGCTGGCCTCGCAATACCGTATTGCCCTGATGCAGGAATTGCGCGGTGCGCCCGAGCCTCTGCTGAAGGATTTACTGGGGCGTCTCTCACCCGTCGATCTGGTGTTGATCGAAGGCTACAAACGCGAGCGTCACCCAAAGATCGAAACCCATCGGGCCGAACCGGGACAGCCGCTGATCGCGACCGATGATGATACGATCCGCGCCGTGGCCAGTGACTCGCCACTGAATCTGGATCGCCCGGTTTTCGACCTGAACGACACCGCAGGTATCGCGGATTTCATTCTCCGGGAGGTCGGGTTGTGATACCGTTTCAGACCTTTGCCATGGTGGACTGGTCTGGTGGAAATGATACAGGCCCGCGCCCCTGCAAGGATGCAATCTGGGCCTGCATAGCGCGGGATGGCGTGGCGGAAGAGCCGGTATATCTGCGCAACCGGAAACTGGCCGAGGACTGGCTGGCTGAGCTGATCGCGGCGGAATTGGCTGCGGGCCGCCGCCTGTTTCTGGGCTTTGATTTCCCCTTCGGCTATCCGCAGGGCTTTGCGCGGGCGTTGACGGGTTCGGACGATCCTTTGGAGATGTGGGCATGGTTCGAGGCCCGGATCGAAGACACGCCAGGCAGGAACAACCGGTTCGATCTGGCCGGTGAAATAAATCGTGGATTTGGCGGAAAGGGGCCGTTCTGGATGAACGCCTTGCAACGCGACATTGCAGGTTTGCCGCGTAACAAATCCAACTATCGCAACCCGTTCCCCGATCGTCGCGCGGTTGAACATCTGGCCAAAGGCAGTTTCACGTGTTGGCAAATGGCAGGCGCCGGGGCTGTTGGCGGTCAGGTGATGATGGGATTGCCCGTGCTTTCCCGGCTGAGGAGCCGCTTCGCCGGAAAGGTGGCCGTCTGGCCGTTCGAGACCTTGGATAAACCTGTTGCGTTTGTCGAGGTCTGGCCTTCGTTGAATCTTGGTAAGGAACCCGCAAACCGGATCAGGGATGCTTGGCAGGTGGAACAGGTCACCTTGACTCTGGCCCGCTTGCCGGTTGAGGAATTGGCGATCCAATTGGATGTCAGCGCGTCAGAGGAAGGCTGGATACTGGGTGTGACACAGGACAAACCGAATATTTCCCCACCACCGCTCAGAAACGACTGCTTCGCGTTACCGGCAGGTGTGAACTGGACACCTGTTGACGAGGCTCTGGACCTTCTGCGGGACAGATTGCGCCCGATCGCGGGGATTCAGACGGTACCACTGGCCCACGCGTCAGGTCGCGTTCTAGCCGGTGATGTTACTGCGCTGCGATCCAACCCACCACAGCCGAACACGGCGGTCGACGGGTATGGCTTTGCGGGGGCAGTGCCCGAAGGCGCGCATGTATTGCCGCTGACCGAAGGGCGTTCGGCTGCCGGGATACCATATGACGGCACTGTCCCTAGGGGCCACGCCCTGCGGGTTCTGACCGGTGCGGCCCTGCCGGATGGGGTGGATACCGTCATTCTGGAAGAGGATGTGACGGTTCAGGACAACCACATCGCCTTTCACGGCCCGCTAAAGCAGGGGGCCAATATGCGGCGTGCGGGCGAAGATGTCGCCGCAGGGGACATCGCGCTGACAGCGGGCCGCAGGCTCACACCTGCTGATCTGGCGCTCTTGTCTGCTGTGGGGGTGGCCGAGGTACCTGTACGCACCTCATTGCGGGTGGCCGTGCTGTCGACCGGGGATGAACTGGTCGAACCTGGCGCCGCTGCTGGGCCCGGCCAGATCTACGATGCCAATCGCCCGATGCTGTTGGCGATGATCGAAAGGCTGGGTTTCACGGCGGTGGATATCGGCCGGGTCGCGGATGATCGGGCCGTTCTGAAAGACAAGCTGGATGAAGCGGCAGGCAAGGCCGATGTCATCCTGACCAGCGGCGGGGCGTCTGCAGGAGATGAAGATCACGTTTCGGCCTTGCTGCGCGAGGCCGGTGCCATGCAGGAATGGCGTATTGCCCTCAAACCGGGGCGCCCTCTGGCGTTGGGCGTATGGAACCAAACACCGGTTTTTGGATTGCCGGGAAATCCGGTGGCGGCGATGGTCTGCACTCTGATATTCGCCCGCCCCGCCCTTGGTCTGATGGCTGGCGAAGGCTGGCAGGTACCGCAGGGCTTTGACCTGCCCGCCGCGTTTGAAAAGCGCAAGAAGCCGGGTCGCCGTGAATATCTGCGCGCCCGCGTAAGGGAGGGTCGGGTCGAAGTTTTCCGATCAGAAGGGTCCGGACGGATCAGCGGCCTGAGCTGGGCTGAAGGTCTTGTCGAGATCGGGGATGGTGAGTGCCACATAACACCGGGTGATCCCGTGCGGTTCATTCCCTATGGAAGCTTCGGCTTGTGACGGTTTCGGTCTCACGCGGGTTCTCGGATCAAGAGCGCGCGCAGGCGGCGGCGCTGTTCTGGCAGGCCTTCGCGGCCAAGCTGAACCGGGTCATGGGGCCGGACAGCAAGGGTCTGCAGTTTTTTCAGCAGGCGCTGAACCCGGACTTTGCCCTGGTGGCCCGAAATGCCGATGGCAGAATGTTGGGTCTGGCCGGATTCAAAACCGATGCAGGCGGGCTGGCCGAAGGAAGTATGACAGATCTGGCGCGTGTCTACGGCTGGTTCGGGGCCACTTGGCGGGGTCTGCTTCTGGGTGTGTTGGAACGCAAACTTCAGCCGGATGTCTTTCAGATGGATGGGATATTCGTCGACGCAGCCGCCCGCGGCCAAGGTGTGGGCACGGCACTTCTGGCTGCGATCAAGGAAGAAGCCCGGCGTGCAGGAATGCGCGAAGTGCAGCTTGACGTGATCGACACCAATCCCCGCGCCCGCGCCCTGTACGAGCGTGAAGGGTTCTTACCCAAAGGCGAGGAAACGACCGGCCCGTTCAAATACATCTTTGGTTTCAGCAAAGCGACCCGGATGATCTGGTCGGTCGATGCCGAGCCGGTGACAGATAGCGACCTCAGTCAAACGTTCCCGCCACGCGGCCCAGCAACATGAACGCCCGCGCCGTGCGCGTTTCCCCCAGCGCGGTCAGTTCCGCGTCGCTGGCTTCTGGTTCGAACGCGACGATCATATGGTCGAACCGGCGCAGAAAGTGATGCGCCGCATCGCGAAAGATCGGGTCTTGCTTCATCCGGCCGGCCGTCAGCGCCAGGGACGAGCGGTCCCGGATACCCCCCAGCGAGGCAACCGCCCGCCCGCGCGCACCATGCGCAAACTGGCGCCAGATCTCGGGTCGCGCCATGTCAGGGCGTAGATCGTCCATATAGATGCCTTCCTGACTGAGCAGGGTCAGCACATCCTGCGCGGCCTGAATCAGCTGTGCCGTCTTTCTGTTCTTCAGGGCTGCCTTCAATGCGGCGAACCCTTCGGTATCTTCGGGCGTTTCCGGAAAATTCAAGGCGCGGATGAACGTCTCGGATGTCAGCGGCGGGGCAATTTCCTCGGCCGATGTGCCAAGCTCCAGCGATGTCTGGTCGTCCTGCGACGACGGGTCTGGGGGCTGAGTGGCCCGTGTGGGTTCGTGCCGTTTCGATGAAAAGGTGACCAGCGCTTCTTCGGTCTTTTTGGTAGCTTCCGCGATTTCATCCAGCTTCTGGTTGACGGCCGGTTCATAGGCGCTGGCCGCTTTTTGCTGTTGGATGACATAGGCCTGCCGGATGGCGTCGATCGCCGTTTGCAACCGCTCGCTTTCTTCGCGCATGACCCGGCTGGCACGCATCGCCAGCGCGGCAACCCAGATCATGGCAACCGGCATGAAGACAGCCAGAAGCGCGACGATAAACCCGCCGCTCCGGGTTTCGCCCGGCAATACCAGAAAGATAACGGAAACCACCAGCCAGATCAGGCTGAGTGCAACGGCCGCAATCTCAATCCCCGTGATGGACGGGTTGCCGGGCCGGTCATAGATGCCCAGAGATGTCGGTCGCTCGGATTCCCGGTCTGAGTTGGGCCCGGACATGATAACTGCTCCGTCAGGAGTACTGGATATTCAAAACTTCGTAAGACCGCATACCGCCCGGTGTACGTACCTCGACGCTGTCGCCCTCATCCTTGCCGATCAGGGCGCGGGCGATCGGTGACTTGATGTTCAGCAGACCGTTTTCGATGTTTGCTTCGTGTTCACCCACGATCTGCCAGGTCTTTTCTTCGTCGGTATCCTCGTCGACCAGCGTGACCCGGGCGCCGAACTTGATCGCGCCAGACAGTTTTTTGGGGTCGATCACGTCGGCCAGCGACAGGGTCCCCTCAAGTTCCTTGATGCGGCCTTCGATAAAGGACTGCTTTTCGCGGGCCGAATGGTATTCGGCGTTTTCCGAAAGATCACCATGTTCGCGTGCTTCGGCGATGGCCTTGATGATGGCCGGGCGTTCTTCGGATTTGAGGGTCTTCAGCTCTGCCTCAAGCGCGGCAAAGCCCGCAGGCGTCATGGGGATCTTTTCCATTTTTTCTTCGTCCACGCAAAAATTGTGTCGCCCCGCCGCACGAAAGCGTCGGGGCGACAGATTGGGTCGCTGAATACCTGACCCAAATGGCGCGCAAATTGCAAGAGGTCAGTGATAACTGGCGCGGATTACAGCCTAATCATAGGCAACAACCTCGAATTCGATGCCATTGTCGTCGTCGAAATAGAATCGCCGCCCCGGTTCGTAGTCGGCGTGATTGTGCGGCTCGAACCCGGCGGCCCGCACTTTGGTCTCGGTCGCGTCGATGTCATCGACCAGCACACCCACATGGTTCAGGCCACCAACTATGTCATAGCTGCTCTCACCCGAAGGTTTCGGGTCACCGGGGGCATAAAGCGCCAGATACGTGTGCGCACTGCCCACATGCACGGTGTATCCGCCCGCAATCGCCGGACCTTCCCACCGGGTTTTCCATCCGAATACATCCTGCATCCACTCAGCCGTGGCCTTTGGATCGCGCACGGTGAAATTGGTGTGTTCAAGTGTCGCCATCATGTGGTCATCCTTTCCGTTTCAGGCTTGTCCCGACTCACCGTAATTTCTAAACCTAACTTTAGGTCAAGATAATTGTGAGGGTCGTATGGCGGTTTCTGAAGGACTGGCAATCGGGGCATTGGCCCGGCGGACTGGGCTGGCGGTCTCAGCCATCCGGTATTACGAGGCGCAGGGCCTGATTGCACCCTGGCGCAACGCTGGCGGGCAGCGGCGGTATCAGCGCGCCGATATCCGGCGCCTGAGCTTCGTGATGATCGCACAGCAATTCGGCCTGACCCTGCCCGAAATCCGAGAGGTATTGTCTGGTCTGCCGGGCAATCGCACCCCCACGCCGCAGGACTGGAAAGACATCGGCGTCAGGCTACGTGCGCATCTGGACCAGCGAATCGATACTCTGCTTCGGTTGCGCGACAATCTGGATGGATGCATCGGCTGCGGGTGCCTCAGCCTGCCCAAATGTGCCCTCTACAACCCCGATGACCGTGCAAAAACGCATGGTAGCGGTCCCAGATACCTGATGGGTGACGCGCCAGAGGATTGATATGCCGCATTGCGGCAGTTTTACGCCGTGTTTCGATTGACCAGACACTTTCACAACGGGTAATCACCCGTGAAACAAAATTGCGCCAACCATGCGGTGAAAGCGCCAATTCGGAAAGTTAGCTAAGGAGCCCGCGATGGCCGAGATTGAACGCGAAGCGATGGAATACGATGTGGTTATCGTGGGCGCAGGCCCCGCGGGCCTGTCGGCGGCCATCCGTCTGAAACAGCTGGATGCCGACCTGAACGTTGTTGTGCTGGAAAAAGGCTCCGAAGTTGGCGCGCATATCCTGTCGGGTGCGGTTCTTGACCCCTGCGGTCTGGACGCGCTGATCCCGGATTGGAAAGAAAAGGGCGCACCGCTGAACGTGCCGGTACAAGAGGACAACTTCTATATGCTGGGTGAAGCGGGCCAGATCCGCATCCCCAACTTCCCGATGCCGCCGCTGATGAACAACCACGGCAACTACATCGTCTCGATGGGCAATGTCTGTCGCTGGATGGCGGAGCAGGCAGAAGAACTGGGCGTTGAAATCTTCCCCGGCATGGCCTGTTCCGAAGTGGTTTATGGCGAAAACGGCGAGGTCAAAGGTGTTGTGGCTGGCGTCTTTGGTCTGGAAGCAGACGGCTCGTACGGTCCGAACACCGAGCCGGGCATGGAGCTGCACGGCAAATACGTGTTCCTGTCGGAAGGCGTCCGTGGTTCGCTGTCCAAGGAAGTCATCGCCAAGTACGACCTGTCCGCGGGCAAGGAAGTGCAGAAATACGGCGTCGGCATGAAAGAGATCTGGGAGATCGACCCGGCCAAGCACAAAGAAGGCTCAGTTACGCACACCATGGGCTGGCCGCTGGGCGGCAATGCCGGGGGTGGATCGTTCATCTATCACCTTGAGAACAATCAGGTTTATGTCGGTTTTGTGGTTCACCTGAACTACAAGAACCCGCACCTGTATCCTTACATGGAATTCCAGCGCTTCAAGCATCATCCGATGGTGGCCGAGCTGCTGAAAGGTGGCAAACGCGTGGCTTATGGTGCCCGTGCCATTACCGAGGGCGGCTATCAGTCGATGCCGAAGCTGGTCGCGCCGGGTGTGGCGCTGCTGGGTTGTTCGGCGGGCATGGTCAACGTCCCGCGCATCAAGGGCAACCACAACGCCATGTTGTCGGGCAAAGCCGCAGCCGAGGCCGCGTATGATGCCATCAAGGCCGAGCGCTCGGGTGATGAACTGACCGATTACGAGACCGAAGTCCGCAATGGCGCCATCGGCAGCGACCTCAAGAAAGTGCGCAACGTCAAGCCGATGTGGTCCAAGTGGGGCCTGACGGCCTCGTTGGTGTTTGGTGGTCTGGACATGTGGACCAACACCTTTGGGTTCTCGCTGTTCGGTACGTTGGGCCATGGCAAGAATGATGCGGAATCGACCGAAGACGCCAGCAAGCACAAGCCCATCGACTATCCGAAACCCGATGGCACGCTGTCTTTTGACCGTTTGACCAACGTGTCCTTTGCCGCAACCAACCACGAGGAAAGCCAGCCCTGCCACCTGCGCTTGGCCGACCCCGAAATTCCGGTTAAGGTCAACCTGCCAAAATTCGACGAACCCGCGCAACGTTACTGCCCGGCGGGTGTCTATGAAATGGTCGAAGATGAAGAGGGTCCGCGATTCGTGATCAACTTCCAGAACTGTGTTCACTGCAAGACATGTGACATCAAGGATCCCAGCCAAAATATCACCTGGACCACACCGCAAGGTGGGGACGGTCCGAACTATCCGAACATGTAAGCAAAAAACGGGCGATGGCGGGGACGTGAAAGCTCTGCCATTGCCTCTTTGTTCCGCAGGCCCTAGCTTATCCGTCAGACAACGACAATAAGGCAGGATTTCGGTGTTTTCTCTGGTTCGTCGCGCGGCGTTCGCCGTGTTTGCTACCGCTTCTGCGCTTCCGGTTCTGGTTTTGGCAGATACCGGCGCGGGCTCTTATCTGGCCGGGCGTCAGGCGATTTACGAAAGCGACTATGCTGCTGCGGCCAGATACTATGCCCGCGCGCTGAATTTCGACCCGAAGAACACTCAACTGCTGGAAAGCGTCCTTCTTGCCCGTCTGGCATTGGGTGAAGTTGAACGCGCCCTGCCGATTGCCGAAGCCATGGCAGATCAGCAGTTACGCAGCCAGGCCGCGAGCATGACCATCGCGGCCAGTCTGGTTTCCGAAGGCAAGTATGACGAATTGCTGGCACGGGATCCGGAAACGCAGGGTGTCGGTCCGCTTGTCGACGGTTTGATGATTGCCTGGGCGCATATCGGAAACGGGGCAATGTCGAAGGCCCTGGAACAGTTCGACACGGTTGCCGGGCAGGATGGTCTGCGCGAGTTTGCGCTGTACCACAAGGCAATGGCACTGGCCTCTGTCGGCGATTTTGAAGGAGCCGAGGCGGTTTTTTCGGCCGAAGACGGGGTTGTTTCGCGCATATCGCGCCGCGCCGCGTTGGCCCGGGTCGAGATTTTGTCGCAACTGGATCGCAATGAGGACGCGCTTGCGTTCCTGTCGGACGTCTTCGCAGGTGGTACCGATCCGTCAGTCAGTGATGTCGTCGATCGTCTGAAAGCAGGCGAAACGTTGCCTTTCACGCATGTTCGCACGGCGCAGGACGGGATTGCCGAGGTGTTCTTTACCGTTGGTGCCGCTCTCAACAGCGAAGCGGCTGACGACTATGTCCTGCTCTATTCCCGCATCGCAGGATATCTGCGGCCGGATCATATCGACGCCTTGCTTCTCAGCGCCGAAAAGCTGGATGAGCTGAACCAATACGATCTGGCGGTTGCGACCTATCGCATGGTGCCGCCGGACAGCACGGATTACCATGCGGCTGAACTGGGCCGCGCCGACGCCCTGCGCCGTGCCGACAAACCGGACGCTGCCGTCGAAGTGCTGCAAAATCTGGCTCTGCAACATCCAGCCCTGCCAGGCGTTCACAGCGCGTTGGGCGACCTGCAAAGGCAGCAGGAAAACTATGCCGACGCGGTGGCCTCCTATGACAAGGCCCTTGATCTGTCCGCAGACACTTCGGGCCGCAATTGGTTTCTGTATTATGCGCGCGGGATATCCCATGAACGGCTCAAGCATTGGGACAAGGCCGAAGCGGATTTTCGCAAGGCACTGGAGCTGAACCCGGACCAGCCGCAGGTTCTGAACTATCTCGGCTACTCGCTGGTCGAACGGCAGGAAAAGCTGGACGAGGCGCTGGACATGATCGAGCGCGCCGTGGCCGTCCGGCCCGACAGCGGCTACATCGTCGACAGCCTCGGCTGGGTCCTGTTCCGTCTGGGCCGCTATGAAGATGCCGTGGATCACATGGAACGAGCAGTAGAGTTGATGCCGGTCGATCCGGTTGTGAACGATCATTTGGGCGACGTGTATTGGGCCGTTGGCCGCGCGCGCGAGGCCGAGTTCCAGTGGAAGCGCGCGTTGTCCTTTATCGATCCGGAAGACACGGATGGAGAGGCCGACCCCGACCGCATCCGCCGCAAGCTGGAAATCGGTCTGGATGCGGTGCTGGAGGAAGAAGGCGCAGACCCCCTGAAAGTCGCCAATGAAGGTTGAGGCATTCGCGCCCGCCAAGATCAATCTGACCCTGCATGTGACCGGCCAGCGTGACGATGGCTATCACCTGCTGGATTCACTGGTGGTGTTTGCTGATGTGGGGGATCATCTGACCTTCACTCCCGGTGCTGATTTATCGCTTACCGTTGCCGGAGAACATGCCGAAGGAGTTCCAGCGGACAGCCGCAATCTGGTCTGGAAAGCAGCGCAGGCAGTTGGCTGGACAGGGCAAATTCATCTGAACAAAGTTCTGCCCCACGGCGCGGGGATTGGCGGTGGGTCTTCGGATGCAGCGGCGGCCCTTCGCACGTTTGCCGGACAGGGTGCAAAGGTTCAACAACACCTCCCGCTGTCTCTGGGGGCTGATGTTCCTGTCTGTATGACGGCCGCAGCGGCGCGGATGCAGGGTATTGGCGACAGCGTTTCACCTGTCACACTGCCAAATCTGCCTGCCGTTCTGGCCAATCCGGGGATTCCGGTTCCAACCGGCCAGGTTTTCAAGACCTTGGCGCGGCGTGATAACTCACCGATGCCCTCCGAAATTCCAGAGTTTGATACGCCTGAGGATTGCGCCATATGGCTGTGCGAGCAACGTAACGATCTGGAAGATCCTGCCATTGGACTGGCGCCCCAGATCGAGCGCGCGTTGGACGATCTGCGATCGACTCGGGATGCCCTGATGGCGCGCATGTCCGGGTCAGGTTCAACCTGTTTTGCGCTTTATCCGACAATGAAAGCGGCGCATTTCGCGGCTTATGAGATCGGCGCTGAGCATCCCGATTGGTGGTGTCGCGCGACGCAACTCAATTGAGCCGCGACACCACGTAATCGGCCAGATCGCGTAGCAGGCCGCGGATTTCGTGATCCGGCACCTGCTCCAGTGCCGCCTTGGCTTTGGCCGCCCAGCCAAATGCATCTGCGCGGGTCGCATCGAACGTGCCATATTTGTTCATCAGCCCAAGAGCGTGATCAAGATCGCCGTCTTCCTGACGGCCCTTTTCGATCGTGCGCTGCCAGAATGCGCGCTCTTCGGGGGTGGCTTGTGCAACCGCCTTGATCACCGGCAGGGTCAACTTGCGCTCGCGGAAATCGTCGCCGACATTTTTGCCGGTCGCTTTGCTGTCGCCCTGATAGTCCAGCAGGTCATCGGCAATCTGAAACGCGATACCCAGCGCATCGCCAAAGTCAAACAGGGCCTTGACCTGTTCCTCGGATGCGCCCGCAATCACACCGCCCACTTCGGTCGCCGCCGAAAACAGTGCCGCCGTCTTGCCACGCACCACTTTCAGATAAACCGACTCGTCAGTGCTCAGATCGGTTGCTGCCGTCATCTGCAACACCTCGCCCTCGGCAATCGTGGCCGAGGCATTGGCAAGGATATCCAGAACCCGCAGCGATCCGGTTTCCACCATCAGTTGGAAGCTGCGCGAAAACAGGTAATCGCCCACCAGAACGCTGGACTTGTTGTCCCACAACAGGTTTGCCGTGGGCCGTCCGCGCCGCTGTGCGCTTTCGTCCACAACGTCGTCATGCAGCAAGGTGGCGGTGTGGATGAATTCGACCGTCGCGGCCAACCGCACATGATGCGCGCCGGAATAGCCGAACAGCCGCGCCGCAGCCAGCGTCAGCATCGGTCGCAAGCGTTTGCCGCCCGCTTCGACCAGATGCGCCGTCACCTCGGGGATTCTCGGCGCGTGCTCCGATGCCATCCGGGTGCGGATCAGTTCGTTTACGTCCGCCATGTCGGCGGTCAGAATCTCCGCCAGACGCTCATGCGGTTTTGAGATTGTGCCGACGCTCATCAAACTCCTGCTACAAGGCTCGACTTTCGCCCCACCTTGCCCTTACATCCATCCCCATGAAAGAACTTCTGCGCAGCACCGATCCGACCATCATGGCCTTTGCTTCCGCTCTTCTTCAGGGCGAGGATATAGACTGCTTTGAGATGGACGTAAATATGAGCGTCCTAGAAGGCGGCATAGGAATCTTTCCGCGCCGCCTGATGGTGCGCGTTGATGATTTCGATCGGGCCGCCCGGGTGATGCGCGACAACGAAATTCCCTTGGGGAGATGAGTGGTTTTTCCGAAAGCGATCTGACCCGAAACGACTTTCTGGGTGGTCGGATCAGGTTGTGGCAGCCTAGAATCGGATATCGCGCGGGCGTTGATCCTGTGTATCTTGCGGCTTCTGTTCCGGCCTCTGCCGGACAATCTGTGCTTGAACTGGGATGTGGAGCCGGGGCTGCGATCCTTTGCCTGTCCACTCGGGTGCCGGGATTGGCGCTGACCGGGATCGAACTGCAGCCCGCCTACGCGGAACTGGCGCGCAAAAATGCATCGGAAAACGGCAAGGCGCTTGATGTTGTTCAGGCCGATCTTTCCGCCTTGCCGACTGAACTGAAACAGCGGCAATTCGACCACGTCATCGCCAATCCACCTTATTACCAGCAGGGCGCACATAGCCAGTCACCGGACGAAGGGCGGCGGATTGCCTTGGGGGAACAAACGCCCCTGTCCGTCTGGATTGACGTGGCAGCCAGGCGCCTTGCACCGCGCGGCTATCTTCACATGATACAGCGCGCCGACCGTTTGCCCGACATGCTGACGGCCTGTTCGGGGCGTCTGGGATCGGTCGAGATTCTGCCGCTGGCGCCCCGCGAAGGTAGGTCTGCCGAATTGCTGATTTTGCGTGCCAGAAAGGCAGGGCGAGCCGCGTTCAGACTGCACGCTCCGGTCATTTTGCATAAAGGAGACCGGCATCCGGGTGACGAAGATCACTATCACTCTGAGATCGAGGCCATACAGCGTCACGCCGCTGCTATGCCGTGGCCCGGCTCAAACAGGCGGTGAACAGCCGAAAATGTCGGATTTATGACAGAATCTGTGCGCTCGCAGCGTGACAGGGTGGAAACGATGTGATCAACTTCATAGGTACCATTCACAAAAAAGGAGGATCGCCATGAGCGTGAGCGCACATCTGACCGAGCTGAAGAAAAAGCACGCAAATCTCAGCGTCGAAGTAGAAGAAGCCCAGCGCTCGCCAGGTATCGATGATCTCCACATCGCTCAATTGAAGAAGCAAAAGCTAAAACTGAAAGAAGAGATCGAACGCCTTTCCACTTAAGGTTTCAGGCTGGCCCGCGCGGCAATTGTCGCGCCGCCAGTGATGAGCAGGGCCGCGACCGCCAGCGTCCACGATGGCGCGGCGATCCCGGCCAGTACCAGCACAAGGGTTGACAGCAACGGTGCCGCATATGAGCTGGTGCCGATCATCTGAATGTCGCCCTGCTTGACCCCGATATCCCATACGTAAAACGCCAGCCCGACGGGCCCCAAGCCCAGGGCAATCGTCGATGCCCAGCCAAGTGTCGAGGCAGGCCAAACCGTTTCTTCCAACGCAAAATGCAATCCCCACGAGGCCACAGCCGTCAGCACGCAGAAAACCGCGACCGAACTGGTGGGTGTCTTACCCAGCCGACGGGACAGAACCGAATACCCTGACCACGTCAGCGCACATAAAAGGGCCAGCGTATATCCCGGAAGATGCGCCGCCTGAAACCCGGCGCTGCCGCCACCGGTAATGATCAGCGCAGCACCTGAAAATCCAAGACATGCGCCAAACGAATGTCCGATGCGCAGGGATTCTCCGGGCAGCAGGCCGGAAAACAGGACTATCAGTAAGGGCCAGAGATAGGCGATCAACCCCGCCTCGGCCGCAGGTGCCATTCGCAGCGCCGAAAAATACAGCGCGTGATATCCGAACAGGCCAATCGCGCCGAACAGATAGATTTTCCAGCTGACCTCTCGCAACTGCGCCAGACCGGCTGTTTGCGAGGTCCAGATCAAGCCCAGTACGCCGCCAATGGTAAAGCAGATCGCGTTCAGCAGCAGTGGCGGCGTCGGGGCCGAACCAACGGTAAATAGCGCCAGCAAGGACCACAAAAGTACCGCGATGAAGCCGATGGCGGTGGCGCGTGATCTGGTCATCGGCGGTAGACATCCTCAATCGGTATGATTTCAAACTCGTCCGAGATATGGGCGGTTTTTTCAATCTCTGTCACGAACCATTCCTTGAAAGCGGCAATCTGTGGCCGCTTTTCCGCCCCCTGCAGGCACAGAAACCGAAACCGCGCCTGCGATTCGATGGCTGTTCTGAAAGGCGCAACCAGACGACCTTCGATCATGTCCTTGATGATCATCGCACGGCGACCCAATGCAACCCCCACACCGGCGACGGCCGCATCGATGGCATGATCCGCGTTTGAAAAATGCGCGCCATGCGTGGGCTCAAAATCCTGACCGACGGCACGAAACCAGGCAGGCCAGTCACACGGCGGATTCAGAAAACTGATTGAATCGTCATGAATCAGGGGCGCATCCCGCAGACTCTCGGGGCTCGGAAAGCGTTCGGCCAGTTCTGGTGTCATGACAGGCGTCAGCCACTCTTTGCGCACCGGAACGGAATACAGCCCGTCATCCTGCCCATAGCCAAATCGGATTGCGACATCCACGTCGTCCCGCTCCAGGTCCATCATGCGAAGCGTTGCCGAAAACCTCAGATCGATCTCGGGATGCGACCGCGCGAACTCGTACAGGCGCGGGGCCAGCCACTTGGCCGTCAAGGCCGGGCCAGCCGTCACGGTAAGGGTCGTGTTGTCCTGCAACCTGCGCGTTGCTGCCCAGGCAGCCTGAAGGGCCGAAAACCCATCAGCGGCACCGGGTGCCAGTGTCTTACCGGCCTCCGTCAGTTCTACCGCGCGATTGAGACGGCGAAACAAAGGCTGGCCCAGATGCTCCTCAAGCGATTTGATCTGAAAGGACAACGCGGCGGGAGTGACGTTCAGCTCGTCGGCGGCCTTTGCAAATGACATATGACGCGCAGCGGCATCAAAGGCGCGAAGGGCGGTCAATGGGGGTAGGCGGTCGCTCATTTCAGATAAGAATTATTTAACTGACCCGGGGAAAACTCTCGTTTGCCATAATTGAAATCAAGCGCCATCCTTGAAGCAAGTCAAGCCCACCTGAATTGAAAGGAAGACTGCCATGATCGAGATGACGACAAATCCCGCAGCCCGCTGTGCCTTTCAACGTGCACATGAAGAACGCGGCAAGGTGATCAAAAAGGTATTGAACTGGTTTTTTGGTTCCCGCTGAACGCAGCGCGCGCGTTCTTACGGGATAAAAGAAGGGCCGGCCCAAAGGGGTCGGCCCGTTCTGTTTTTCCGGTCGTCTGGTTTAGACGAAGAATTGTGCACCGTTTGCGGAAATGGTCGATCCGTTGATGAACTGCGAATCGTCCGACGCCAGGAACGCGACGCAGCGCGCGATTTCTTCCGGCTCACCCAGACGGCCCGCAGGGATCTGTCCAATAATCGCGTCACGCACCTTTTCCGGCACGGCCATGACCATCTCGGTCGCGATATAGCCGGGGCAGATGGCGTTTGCAGTGATGCCCGCGCGGGCGCCTTCCTGCGCCAGCGATTTGACGATGCCCAGATCGCCCGCCTTGGTCGCGGCATAGTTCACCTGCGCGAACTGCCCCTTCTGACCGTTGATCGAGCTGATGACGATCACACGACCGAACTTGCGTTCACGCATGCCGGGCCAAACGGGGTGCACGGTGTTGAACACGCCGGTCAGGTTGGTGTCGATCACCTGATGCCACTGTTCCGGCGTCATCTTGTGGAACGGAGCGTCCTTGGTGATGCCGGCATTTGCGACGACGATGTCGATCGGACCGACTTCGGCCTCGACCTTTTCGATGCCCGCCTTGGACTCGTCATAGTCGGCAACATTCCACTTATAGGTGGCGATGCCGGTCTCTTCGGTGAACTTCGCCGCGGCTTCGTCATTCCCCGCATAGGTGGCTGCAACGTTGTATCCTTCGGCTTTGAGCGCCTTGGAAATTGCTGCGCCGATGCCGCGGGAGCCGCCGGTTACGAGTGCTGTACGTGCCATTCAGGATTCCTCCAATTATAGTCGCCTTGGTAATGCTGTTACTCTGGAGCGCTCGGATGCGCAATATTGTTTCGCGGCAAAAATGCAAACTCTCGTTGTCAATTTTGTCGCATCACTGCCATAAGTTTGAATTGTAACAAAAAAGGGCGCCGTTCTGGCGCCCTTTTGATTTTGGGATCAGCGCAATCAGTCGCGCTCCACGCAAAGGGCAACACCCATGCCGCCACCAATGCAGAGGGTCGCGAGACCTTTCTTGGCGTCGCGGCGCTTCATTTCGAAAAGCAGAGTGTTCAGGACCCGGCAACCCGACGCACCGATCGGGTGGCCGATGGCGATGGCGCCGCCGTTCACATTCACGATCGACGGATCCCAGCCCATGTCCTTGTTCACGGCGCAAGCCTGTGCGGCAAAGGCTTCGTTGGCCTCGACCAGATCCAGATCGTCAACCGACCAGCCTGCTTTTTCCAGTGCCTTGCGCGAGGCATAGATCGGTCCAACGCCCATGATCGACGGGTCCAGACCGGCGGTTGCGTAAGAAGCGATCCGGGCCAGAGGCTCAATCCCGCGCTTTTCTGCATTTTCGGCCGACATAAGCAGGGTTGCGGCAGCGCCGTCGTTCAGACCGGATGCGTTGGCCGCAGTGACCGAACCGTCCTTGGTGAAGGCCGGGCGCAGTTTTGCCATGGCTTCCATGGTGGCGCCGTGACGGATGTATTCGTCCTTGTCCATCACGATGTCGCCCTTGCGGGTCTTGATGGTGAAAGGTGTGATTTCGTCGGCGAACTTGCCGGCCTTTTGCGCGGCTTCGGCCTTGTTCTGGCTGGCGACTGCAAACTCGTCCTGCATGTCGCGGCTGATCTGCCATTTCTCGGCAACGTTTTCGGCGGTCTGGCCCATGTGATAGCCATTGAATGCGTCCCACAGACCATCGCGGATCATCGTGTCGATGTATTTCATGTCACCCATCTTGTGACCGGCGCGCAAGGCGGCGGCGTGGGGCGACAGGGTCATGTTCTCTTGCCCGCCAGCGGCTACAATATCGGCGTCGCCCAGCTGGATGTGTTGGGCACCCAGTGCCACAGCGCGCAGGCCCGAGCCGCATACTTGGTTGATGCCCCATGCAGCGCTTTCCTGCGGCAAGCCGGCGTTGATATGCGCCTGACGCGCGGGGTTCTGTCCCTGAGCGGCGGTCAAGACCTGGCCCATGATGGTTTCGCTCACTTCGCCCTTATCGATTCCGGCGCGCTCGACGACCGCTTCCAGAACGGCGGTACCCAGATCATGTGCAGGGGTGTTCGCAAACGAGCCGCCAAAGCTGCCGACACCGGTGCGTGCGGCGGATGCGATTACTACGTTGGTCATATGGTCAATCCTTTACCGTCATGGTCCTTTGGGAAATCTGACGGCGCAGGTTTCGGGAAAACAATCCCCGTGTCACAAGCGCCTCACTATCCCCCGCTCCGACTGTACCTGCCATAACGTAATGCTGCAGTCGCAGCAACGGACAGCTTGTCTCATCAATGTGATCAGCAGGTTCTTGCGGACGCACGGCAGAGGCTAAGCGCTTGCGCGGCCGTCACTATTTTTCTTCCAAGGCGGTGTGACCGATGGTGCGCCAAACAGAAAGCCCTGCAGGCAGTCAACGCCGCTTGCCAGCAGAAATTCCGCATCCGGAGCGCTTTCAACCGATTCGGCGGTGACCAGAATGTCAAATTCGCGCGCGACCGAAACCAGCGCCCGCACCAGCGCCTGATTATCCGCATTCCCGCTGACGCCGCGCACGAACTGGCCGTCGATCTTGGCGGCATCGAACAGGAAGTCGCGAAAGTGGCGAAAGCTAAAGCTGCTGGTGCCATAATCGTCCAGCGCAAAGGCAATTCCCCGTGCCTGAAGGCGGTCCATGAAATCGATCACCAGCTCGGGCACAAGCATGGCTGAACTTTCCGAGATTTCCAGAATCAGCCGCTCTCCCAACTGGGCATTCCGTTTCAGAAACCTATTCAGAATCCGCGACCAGCGGGCATAGCCGATGGATCGTGCCGACATGTTGATAGACAGCCGGATTTGCGGGTTTCTGGACAGCGCGCGCAATCCCAGCTCAAGCGCGACGCAATCGAGCTCTCGACCGATTGGGGTGTCCTCGACCTGCGGCATGAATTCACGGGCGGGAATGACCCGGCCGGTTTCGTCCAGTACCCGGATGAATCCTTCGTAAAATGCAAGCGCATGCGGTGGATTGGCCTGAACAACCGGCTGAAAGGCAAGCCTGCACTGTTTGTGCTTCACAGCCTCAGTCGCCATGCCCACAACGGAACGGTCCCGCGCGCTGACCGCCGCGTTCAGGGGGGTGTCCGCGCCTTCGGGCACATCCGCCGGATTGCTTCGCTTACTCACGGTGATTCCTTGTGCGTTGCCGGAAAAGGTCCGGCAGCAGTTTCACGGAAAATCCGTAAATCCGCAGTTAATTCGCAAAGGATTTATGTGTTGCCCAGGTCAGACAGCCTCAGCGGGACATCTGCCATGCGCGGCTCAGTGTTACAGCGGCGCCGATAACTGCCCCAAGCGTTCCCACCGCCATCATGGCAAACCCGGTGGCAATTCCCACAGGCGGGACACCTTCGTTCAGGGCGGCCGCCATCGCAACAACAAGACCCATCAGGCCTATTGCGGTGTATATCGCGGTTGTACGGCTCATTGCTGCCTCCGGGGGTTCACATTCGAAACACCCGTTTCATATGGAGTTGCCGCGCCGTTTTTCAAGCGGCGGCCAAAACAACCGGCGGTATTCCGTCAGGCCCGTTCCGCTGCCGGGGTGTGGGGCGGTGTCCCGACCTGTTCGAAACCGGGGGTTCCGCGATCTTCGGGATGGCGTGCCAGATGACGGGCCTTGATCTTCTCCGAGGTGTCGCGGCTGCCGTCGTGACTGTATCCTGGCGGCGCAAAGGCATAGGCCAGCCGCTGTCGCAGGCTCAGACCGGGCTGGATCACATCGCGAAAGATACCGACCCATTCGTGAAAGGCCACGCGCAGCGGGTTGAAGGTGCCGATATTGTGCACCAGACCATAGTCAACCCGGTCGCCTTCCTGTTCCGGCACAAAGGTTCCGAACATCTTGTCCCAGATGATGAAAACGCCTGCATAGTTGCAATCCAGATAGCGTGCGTTGCGGCCGTGATGCACGCGGTGATGGCTGGGCGTGTTCATCACCGCCTCGAACCAACGGGGCATTTTGCCGATCGCTTCGGTATGTATCCAGAACTGATAGATCAGGTTCAGCCCGCCCACGAACAGCACCATAGCGGGGTGGAATCCCAGCAGGATCAGCGGTGCACGCACCACCATCATGAAGGTGAACGTATAGGTCCATGTTTGCCGCAGGGCGGTGGTCAGGTTGTAGTGCTGCGAACTGTGGTGGTTCACGTGGCTGGCCCAGACCCAGCGGATGCGATGCCCGAACCGGTGCACCCAGTAATAGCGCAGATCATCCAGAACAAAGCACAGGATAATGACGGGGATCGAGGTGCCGAGGTTCAGCGGTGTCAGCTCCCACAACCACATGAAAAACGCCCAGGCGATGAAGCCGAGCAACAGACCCGAGGCGATGTTGCCCGCCCCCATGATCAGAGAGGTCACGGCGTCGCGCGTCTCATACCGACCGCCTCGTCGTTTGACGGAGATCCAAAGAAACTCTGCCAGAATGGCGGCAATGAAAAATGGTACGGCCCACTGTACCGCATCCGGGAAAGTCACCTGATCTGTCATGCAGGCTCCATCAAATGCCGCCAATGGCGGCGTTCGGTTTCGTCAAGGCGGACAACAACGCTGGGTGCACCGAAATCGTGAAAGTGAACCGCCAGACCCTGCGGATGTTCCAGCCAGTCGAAATCCATCAGATGCCGCCCGACGGTATCTGCGCCAAAGGACCACAGCAAACCTGCCCCCGTTTCGGTACGGATCAAGGCCGAATGGCAGTCATGCGCGACGGTGACATCAATCACTATGTCTTCCGGGAAATGGCGCCGCCACTCGGCCCGCGCGTTGTCGGGCGTCAGCACGCGCCGCTGCGATCTGCCGGTCAGATGCAGTAACAGTGCGATCCCGGCAAGGCCTCCGATCACCAGAACCAACAGGATTTCAAGTGGCATTCAGTCCTCCTGCCGATACCGTGCAAAGGACGCCGGAGACTGTCAAAGGTGGCGTGGCGTCAGCCGGTCTGCATCTGCTCAAGCACTTCATGCCGGACGACGCGTTCAACAAAGGGAACCAGCCCGTCAGGGCCGGATTGCCGGTCTTTCAGGTGAATGCAGATATCGGGTCTTCGGGACGCGATGATGCCGACAAGCTCACCTCGCACCCTGTCATCCAGCCCGGCGCCGATAATGGCACAGGCGATACGCCGTTCTGTTTCCAACTGGCGCTTCACCTCTTCCTGATCGTGGGCGCCTAGCCACTCAATGGGCAGATGCTCCAGTTTTTGCGCGACGTCGCCGATTACATTCGGCAGTCGTCCGATCAACAGAACCACGGGTTTCATAGCCGCCTCCTTTCCCACGGCTGCAATTCAGAACCGGCCCGTTATGGGCCGTGTTCAGTGTAGCACAAAAACGAAGCGGATGGCGTGGCGCTAGTTGGATATCGTAAAGGTTCCGGACTCACCCTTGCCCTTGTCGCGGGTGAAAGTGACCTGATTGCCGTCTATCGAAACTTTCTGACAATCCTCGGGGAGTTGTTTGTCACCGACAATAACGTTTCGGCACCAGTACCGTCTGTTCCAGGCCCAGGCCCCGACGACTTTGGCTTTATTTCTGCCAACACCCGATATTTTTCCATCCGCCGAGATGACAAACCAGGTCTCTCCGCTGACCAGCTTTTTACCGGCCACAGCCTCCAGGAATTGCTGCTTTTTGCGGATGTCCTTGGCCTCAGCGGTTTCAACGAGGAAAAGTGAAATGCTGGCCACTGCGGCCAATAGGGCAACAATCTTCATAACAATCCTCCCAATCACAAAGATCGGGAGAATAGCACATTTCGGATAATTTTTCGCCCTGGCCTCAGCTCTCGCCGCCGACAAGCGTTGAAATGATCGACTTGGCGCTGTCGGAATTCCATTCGGCATCGCCGATCAGGCGGGCAATCTCGTTGCCCTCGGGGTCGATGATCACGGTGATCGGCAGGCCGACCACACCCATTTTTCGCGCCACGGCCTGTTTCGGGTCTTGATGACGGGGCAGGTTGGTGATGCCGTTTTCGTCAAAGAACTTTTTGATACCCGCGGGCGAGTTGCGCCCGGTGGCCAGCGTCAGCACCTCGAATTTGTCGCCCCCGAACTCATCCTGCAATTCGGCGATCTGTGGCATTTCCTTGCGGCAGGGGGCGCACCACGTGGCCCAGAAATTCAGCAAGACGTATTTGCCGCGGTAATCCGCCAGTGACCCGGTGCCGGTGTCATCCTCCAGCTGAAATTCGACCACTTCGACGGGCTTTGGCTCTGAATGCAGGATCAACCGCTTCAGAGTACCGTCACGCAGTGGCGCCAATGTTTCGGCATCTGTCGCCAGCGCGGTGTTTGCACCCAGCGCAAGGGCCATATAAAGGGGGATCAGACGAATTAGGCGCATATCAACTCCGGGTTCTCCAACATGACCGATCAATCCTCGAACCAGATGTGGGGCGGCCGCTTTGCCGCCGGTCCAGACGCGATCATGGAGGCGATTAATGCCTCGATCGGGTTCGATCAGCGGATGGCAGCCCAGGACATTGCAGGCTCGCGCGCCCATGCCGCCATGCTCGCGGCCACAGGCGTTATTACTGATAGTGACGCCGAAGCAATTCGGGAAGGGCTGCTCACCGTATTGTCAGAAATCCAGAGCGGCGCGTTTCAGTTCTCGACCGCGCTGGAAGACATCCACATGAACGTCGAGGCGCGGCTGAAGGAAGTGATCGGAGAGCCCGCAGGCCGTTTGCACACAGGCCGCAGCCGCAATGATCAGGTTGCGACGGATTTCAAACTCTGGGTCCGCGATCAGTTGGACGCGGCTGAGACCGGCCTGCTGGCCCTGATCCGTGCGCTTTTGGCGCAGGCCGAGGCCGGGGCCGATTGGGTCATGCCCGGCTTCACCCACCTGCAAACCGCGCAGCCCGTGACATGGGGCCACCACATGATGGCCTATGTCGAGATGTTTGGTCGTGACCTCAGCCGTGTCCGCGATGCCCGCGCCCGGATGAACGAATCCCCCCTTGGCGCAGCCGCGCTGGCCGGAACCTCTTTCCCCATCGACCGCCACATGACGGCACAGGCCCTGAGTTTTGACCGCCCCGCCGCCAACTCGCTGGATGCGGTAAGCGACCGCGACTTCGCGTTGGAATTCCTGTCGACCGCTTCGATCTGTGCCATGCACCTGTCACGCTTTGCCGAGGAACTGGTGATCTGGTCTTCGGCCCAGTTCCGATTTGTATCACTGTCGGATCGCTTCTCGACCGGCTCGTCAATCATGCCGCAAAAGAAGAACCCCGATGCTGCAGAACTGATCCGGGCCAAGGTCGGGCGGATTTACGGGGCCAATACGGGACTGATGATGGTCATGAAGGGCCTGCCCCTGACCTATTCCAAGGACATGCAGGAAGACAAGGAACAGGTCTTTGACGCTGCAGACAACTGGATGCTGGCGCTGGCGGCGATGGAAGGCATGGTCAAGGACATGACCGCCAACCGCGAAAGCCTCGCCGCCGCTGCGGGATCTGGCTTCTCGACCGCGACCGATCTGGCTGACTGGCTTGTGCGCGTTTTGGGCCTGCCATTCCGCGATGCGCACCACGTCACCGGATTGCTCGTGGCAATGGCCGAGGCCAAGGACTGCGACCTGCCAGATCTGACGCTTGAGGATATGCAATCGGTCCATGCGGACATCACGGATGATGTCTATTCTGTCCTTACTGTCGAAAATTCGGTAAACTCACGCCAGTCCTATGGTGGCACGGCCCCGACTCAGGTCCGTGCCCAGATCGACAGATGGAGGGCAATGCTGCCATGACCCTTTTGCGTGTGATCGTACTGACAGCCGCCGGGTTCGCTCTGGCGGGCTGCGGCGCCGATGGTGAGCCCATTCAACCGACGTTGAATGCAAATGTCGGTGTCTCGGGAAGCGGGACCTATGTCGGTGGCGGGGTCGGCTTTTTCAAAGGCCCCGTGGGACTGTATTTGGGTTTCTGACCACCTGATCGAAAGTCGCGGCAACTTTGCCTTCACCGGGTGAAGGCAAATTGCGTGACTTGGAAACAATCTTGCCAAATTTCTGTCATTTTGTCCGCGTATCCCAATTGGGACGATTGCGCAGAATTAGGAATAATGATGTCCACTGACGGCCAGAATGCAGCAACTCTTTTACAGGTTCCCCCTGATCCGGTTCCCCCTGCCTCATCTTTGATCGTGTCGGTCGCGCGCGACTCGGGCATCAGCCCGTTTCGCCAATTCGCTGAGATGAGCAAGCTGCATTTTGGTCCGGGCAAGTTAAACTCGGATGAATACTATTCTTTCCGGCTGTACGATCCGTCTAAATCGATTGACGAAAAGAAAGAGTATGTCGGCACAAATGCCAGCCGCGCCCTGAATCTACGGATGTCCGAAAAGACGCGTGCAGGGATGGAGCATATCGTCGATCACAAACTGATATACGGCACGTTCATCAGCGCGATGGGATTGCGATCGACGCATACGCAGGCCTATGCGTCGTCGATCCGGTCACTGGGCAACCTTCCCGTCCTGTCGTCTCCGGAAACCCTTGAGGCCTATCTCAGGGAAAAGGCAAAATTCCCGCTCTTCGGAAAGCCGCAATTTTCTTCGATGAGTGTCGGTTCCATCCTGATCACCGGTCTGGAAGGCGATACGCTGATCCTCGGAAACGGCAAGGCCATCCCGATTTCGGCCTTCTGTGCCGAGGTGTTTCTGAAGTTCTCGGACGGGTATCTGTTGCAGGATGCCCTTCTGCCTCATCCGGATCTGGCTTCGGTTGTGGGCAATGTCACCGGAACGGTCCGGATGGTAACCATCAGACGCTCGACCCAGCCCGAGCTGCTGTACTCGCTGTGGAAAGTACCGTCACCAGCCGCGATGTCCGACAATTTCTGGCAAAGCGGCAGCATGATCGCGCGTGTGGACAGGGACACTGGCCAGGTCGGCACCTGCTGGGCCGGAAAATCGACCGAGGCGCACGAGATCGAGGAGCACCCGGTATCGCAGGTGAAATTTGCCGATATCACGATGCCCGATTGGGAAGATGCCAAGAAGACCGTGCTGGACGCGCACGCTATGTTCCCCGAATTTGGGGTGCTGGGATGGGATGTTGCGCTGACAGACAATGGCCCGACCATTGTGGAAGGCAACACAAGCCCGCTGCACACGCTGTACCAGCTTGCCTATCAGCGGGGCGTGATGAACCCGGAATTCAAACCGGTGTTCGATCAGGTGGAGGCGTATTCCGAGCAATTGCAACGCCCGGTGGAAAAAAAGCGCAAACGGAACGGATCAAGGCGGTGAATCCCGGTCGGGGCTATTGATCCGCATCGTTCTTTCGGATTAAGCGCGCAGGTATGGATCACTTTCTCTACCGCGACGGCGCGCTTTTCGCCGAAGACGTACCGATCACCGAAATAGCCGCCGCGGTGGGAACGCCGTTCTACGTCTATTCGACGGCAACCCTGTTGCGGCATTTCCAGTTGTTCGACGACGCGCTGAATGGCACCGACCACCTTGTCTGCTACGCGATGAAGGCCGCCAGCAATCAGGCGATCCTGAAAACTCTGGCGCAGGCCGGAGCGGGAATGGATGTGGTTTCGGGCGGCGAATACCTGCGGGCCAAAGCAGCGGGTGTTCCGGGGGACAGGATCGTCTTTTCCGGCGTTGGCAAGACCGCCGACGAAATCCGCACGGCCCTGACGGGGGGCATCCGCCAGTTCAACGTCGAATCCGAACCCGAGATGGAGGTGATCAACGCCACCGCGCTGGAGCTGGGCGTTGTTGCGCCGATCACCGTTCGCGTGAACCCGGATGTGGATGCCAAAACCCACGCCAAGATCGCGACCGGCAAGTCCGAGAACAAGTTCGGCATCCCGATCGCCCGCGCGTCCGAGGTTTATGCACATGCAGCCAGCCTGCCGGGGCTGGAGGTGGTTGGAATCGATGTCCACATCGGTTCGCAGCTGACCGAGCTTGAGCCGTTTGAACTGGCCTATCAGAAAGTTGCTGAACTGACCGAACGGCTGCGCGCCGAGGGCCACAATATTCGCCGTCTGGATCTGGGTGGCGGTTTGGGGATTCCGTACACCCGTTCGAACGACGCACCGCCGCTGCCCGTCGAATATGGTGCACTGATCAAGAAAACCCTTGGCCATCTGGGCTGCGAGATCGAGATCGAACCGGGACGCCTGATTGCAGGCAATGCGGGTCTGATGATCAGCAAAGTGATCTATGTGAAATCAGGCGAGGGGCGCGATTTTCTGATCCTCGATGGCGCAATGAACGACCTGATCCGTCCCGCCATGTACGAGGCGCATCACGATATTATCGCCGTGCGGGAACCCGCGCCGGGGCTGGAGCCGCAGCCCTATGACATCGTCGGCCCGGTCTGCGAGACTGGCGATACTTTTGCCAAGCAGCGCAACATGCCGCCGCTGGCTGCCGGTGATCTGATCGCATTCCGCAGTGCCGGTGCCTATGGCGCGGTGATGGCCAGCGAATATAACACCCGCCCCCTGATCCCCGAAGTTCTGGTCAATGGGGATCAATTCGCGGTTATTCGCCCAAGGCCAAGCTTTGACGAAATCATAAACCGCGATACCATACCTTCGTGGCTTTGACGCGATAACCGCGCGGGCCGGACAGGAGGCCCGCTTTGAGCGCCAGACAAAAGTTGCCGATTCCCCGGATGTCGCTGCTGCTGACGCATGCGGGGATGCTGGCCGAGCGGGTTCTGCGCGCGTTCTGGCCGTTTTTCTCGATCTTCATGGCGATTCTGGCCGCTCTGATGCTGGGTCTGCACGATCTGGTGATGGCGGAGGTCGTCTGGGCCGTTTTTGCGGCGGCGCTTTTGGCCCTGCTGGTTGCGGCGGGTATCGGAATCAGGCGCTTTCACTTCCCGACTAGGGCCGAGGCGCTGGTCCGGCTGGACGAATCGCTGCCCGGTCGCCCAATTCAGGCGTTGATCGACGATCAGGCGATCGGGTCGATGGATGCGGATTCGGTCGCCATGTGGCGCGCGCATCAGGCACGTATGGCTGCAAAAGCAACCACAGCCGAACCGGTCAAACCCGATCTGCGGCTCGCCGCGCGTGATCCTTACGCTTTGCGGTATGCGGCGCTGCTGGCACTGGTTGTCGCCTTTCTGTTTGGGTCATTCTGGCGTATCGGCACCGTCGCGGAAATCGCGCCGGGCACGGCGGTCGCGGCACAAGGCCCGACATGGGAGGGTTGGGTTGAACCGCCGCTTCATACCGGACGGCCAGCGCTGTATCTGGCCGATCAGGAGGACGGTGCCCTGAGCGTTCCCGAAGGCAGCCGGATTACATTGCGTTTTTACGGTGAAGTCGGTGGACATTCCCTGACTGAAACAACCTCGGTCACCGGAACCGAAGCAGCCACTGCGCCCGAGCAGGATTTTGTGGCAACGCGCCCCGGTGTGATGCGAATTGAAGGCCCGATGGGTCGTGAATGGGTGATCGGTATCGTGGCCGATGAAGCACCGCAGGTTGCAGTGACCGGCGCGGCGGCGACAGGTACCGGTGGCCAGATGACGCTGCCGTTCATCGCCAGCGACGATTACGGGGTGGTTTCCGGTTCCGCCCGCATCGATCTTGATCTTGCGTCGGTGAGCCGCCGCTATGGTCTGGCGACCGAGCCGGACACCCGGCAGGCCGTCACAATCGATCTGCCAATGCCCATCGCCGGGGACCGGGCCGAATTCAGCGAAGATCTGATCGAAGACTTTTCCCAGCACCCCTGGGCACATCTGCCGGTTAAAATCATTCTGTCGGTTGAGGACGCAGCCGGTCAGAAGTCGCAATCCGAGGTCCTTGCCACAAACCTGCCCGCGCGCCGCTTCTTTGATCCGCTGGCTGCGGCCGTTATCGAACAACGCCGCGATCTGCTTTGGGCGCGCGCCAACGCGCCGCGCATCGCCCAGATTTTGCGCGCTGTCTCGCACCGGCCCGAGGACCTGTTCCGCTCGGACACGGCCTATTTGCGCCTGCGTGTAACCCTGCGCAGGCTCGAAACTTATACCGAATATGGGCTGACGTCCGAACAGCAGGCCGAAATAGCCCAGGCGCTTTGGGATCTGGCCATCCTGCTTGAGGACGGAACTCTGGCCGATGCGCTGGAACGGATGCGTCAGGCGCAGGAGCGTTTGTCCGAAGCGATGCAGAACGGCGCCAGTGATCAGGAAATCGCCCGGCTGATGCAGGAGTTGCGCGACGCAACCGATGATTACCTGCGGCAGCTTCAGCGTCAGGCACAGGAAAACGGCGACGATCAGGGCCAGCCGGGCCAGAACGGTGAAAGCATCCAGATGTCGCAGAATGATCTGCAACGCATGATGGACCGGATTCAGGAACTGATGGAACAGGGCCGGATGGCCGAGGCACAGCAGGCGCTGGAAGAGTTCCAGCAGATGATGGAAAACATGCGCGTCACCCAAGGGCAGGGTGGGCAATCCGAAGGTCAGCAGGCAATGGAAGGTCTGGCCGAAACCCTGCGCGAACAACAAGGCCTCAGCGATCAGGCGTTCCGTGACCTGCAGGAACAGTTCAATCCCGGCGCACAGGCCGGTGAAAGCCGGGGCAACGAGGGCACCTCGGGCGGTCAGGGCCGGGGTCGAAGCCACGAAGGTCAGGGTGGCCAGGGCCAGGGCCAGGATGAGACGGGGCAGGGACAGCAGGGACAAGGTAGTCTGGCTGATCGCCAGCAGGCCCTGCGCGAGGAACTCCGCCGTCAGGAGCAGGGCTTGCCACGAACCGGCACGCCCGAAGGTGAGGCCGCCCGTGAGGCGCTGGAACGCGCCGGGCGCGCGATGGAAAACGCCGAGGGCGCGCTGCGCGACAACGATCTTGCGGAAGCCATTGACCGCCAGTCAGAAGCCATGGAGGCCCTGCGCGAAGGAATGCGTTCGCTGGGTGAAGATATGGCGCAGCAGTCCCAGCCGGGTCAGGGCACACAGGACGGTGATATGCAGGCGACCAACCGCGACCCGTTGGGAAGAAATCCGGGCAGCGTCGGCGCATTTGATACAGACGAAAACCTGTTGGGACGCGAAGATGTCTATCGACGCGCCCGCGAGTTGCTGGAGGAAATCCGCCGCCGCTCGGGTGAATCGGATCGGCCCCGGATCGAACTGGAATACCTCAAACGCCTGCTGGAACGTTTCTGACCCGACCCTAGGGTCCGATCATTCCTGTGGTGCGGAGCCTGCAGCCTGAGATTCCAGCCAGATGCGCGCCTGATCTACCAGCGACACATAAGGCTTCAGTATCGGTTCGGCCTGAGGAACCGCGTCGCTGATCTGGCGCGCGTTCCCGTAGACCAGATACAGAACAATACCGATGGTCAGGATCAGCCCGAAACCACGTATGAAACCGCCGGACTTGCGCGGGGGTTCGGTGGCTTCCGGCGTGTCGTCGGCATTGTCGCTGCGTAGTGTCGTGCTGATCGCCTCGACATCCGGCAAGACATCCCGGCGCGATCCCTCAGACGCTGTTTCCGTTGCCGCAGGCCTTTTGGGGGCGACTTTGGCTTCGGGCTCGGTGTGCGCTTCCAGCCCCAGATCCGGCTGGCTTTCCAGATTTTCGGTTTCCTGCGCCCGCAATCCGGCCTCGCGCTCGGCTTCTTCGCGCAGGATGCTGGCAACCGATGGGTCCAGATTGCTGTCACTGTCAGTATTCGGAGGCTTCGGCGCGTCGGCCTCGGGTGTCTCGGCCTCGGCTGTATCCTCGACCTTGACCTCGGTTGCGGCGACCTGCTCGGGCTCTTTGGCTTGGGATGGTGCCGGCTCAACATCCGTCGGTTTTGACGGTGTCTTTTCCTGAAACCATGTTTCCTCGCAATTCGAACACTGCACGTCCCGTCCGCCCTCGGGGATAACCTCGTCCGGTACCTCGTATTGTGCGCTGCATTTCGGACATGTAAGACGCATACTGCCTCCGGGCCTGCCTTATGATCTGATAGTAGTTTTTTTAGGAATGATATTCCGTTAATACCTGCGAGCAAAGGGCGTTTTCGGTTTCGTGAGGCAAGTGTCGCCAATTCGACCCGCTACCGGCATTGAAACTGTCCGGGGGCTGGGGCAAGAAGAACGCCAAACCAAAGGGGGCAGGTGTGATCGAGCTGGAAAACGTCAGCTACAGCTACGGCGGAGGGGAGTTGCTGAGCAACGTTTCGATGCAGTTAAAGCCCGGCTCGTTTCATTTTCTGACCGGCCCATCCGGGGCCGGAAAGACCACGCTTCTCAAGCTCTGTTATGGTGCATTGTTGCCCACCGCAGGGCGGCTGAGTGTCTTTGACGAAAACGTCGCTGGACTGGACCGGGACCAGATGGCCGTGCTGCGCCGCCGGATCGGGGTGGTGCATCAGGACTGCCGCTTTCTCGATCACATGACGGTGGCTGAAAACGTCTCGCTGCCGCTGATGGTGTCGGGGCGCGGAGTGGCCGACGAACAGGACAACCTGAACGAGTTGCTGCAATGGGTGGGGCTGGGTTCCCGGCTGGACGCGCTTCCGCCTGAATTGTCCGGTGGTGAACGACAGCGCGCGGCGCTGGCCCGTGCGGTCATCCTTTCGCCGGATGTGGTGCTGGCTGACGAGCCGACCGGCAATGTGGACTGGGACATGTCGCAGCGGCTGTTGCGCCTGCTGGTCGAGCTGAACCGGATGGGCAAAACTGTATTGATCGCAACCCACGACCTGAGCCTGATCCGCGCTGCAAAAAGCCAGATTCAGGCGCGCGTTCTGCGTATCTCGCAGCGGCGCCTGCAACTGGCGGGGGCAGACCTGTGAGCAAGGGCGACATCCGCAATCTGCTGCATGCAGACAAACGCGCCGACCGGGTGGTGCCGCCAACCGGGATCACGGCGCAGTTAACCCTTTTTGTGTCAGGGGCCATGGCCTTTCTGGCTGTTTTTGCGCTGGCGCTCTCGCTTGCGTCTGGCCGTCTGGCCGACCGCTGGGCCTCAGAGCTTGCGGGCGCCGCGACGTTGCGCATCAATGCGCCCGCCGATCAGCGCGCAGCACAGACCGAGACGGCGCTGAAGGTTCTGCAGCAAACCCCCGGCGTTGCCTCGGCCCGGGCGTTGACAACCGAAGAACAGGCGGCGTTGCTGGCCCCGTGGTTCGGCCCCGACCTGCCGCTCGACAGCCTGCCGGTTCCCCAGTTGATCGAGATTACCGAAGGTGAGCCGGGCATCGACACCATGGGTCTGCGCCTGCGGCTTGGGGCCGAGGTTCCGGGCGCCGTGCTGGACGATCATACGCGCTGGCGCGAACCTTTGGTGGATGCCGCCATCTCGCTCAGGCGTCTGGGCCTGATCTCGATCCTGCTGATTGGCGGGGCCACTGCGGCAATGATCACGCTGGCAGCCAATGCCTCGCTGGCTGCGAACGCGCAGGTGATCGAGGTGTTACGCCTGATCGGGGCAAAAGACCGCTTCATCGCCGGCGCTTTCGTGCGCCGCTTTACCTATCGCGCCCTGTTCGGTTCTGCCGTCGGAACGCTGTTTGGCATGACCGGCGTGCTGCTGCTGCCCGAGGCATCCGATGCGGGCGGGTTTCTGACCGGTCTTGGGTTTCAGGGCATCGGCTGGGTTCTGCCCGCCCTGATCCCTCTGTTGGGTGCAGTCGTGGCGTTTTTCGCCACATGGAACGCGGCGCGCCGCAAGTTAAAGGAGCTTTCGTGATGGCCCTGGCAATTCAGTGGGTGCGGTCGCTTGTTTTCACGATCCTGATGTACGTCTGGATGCTGTTTCTGGGGCTTCTGTTTGCGCCTTATGCACTGGTCACCAAAAGAGGCGCCTTGCAGGCATGCAAGCTGTATGCGGGCAGTACGATCTGGCTGGCGCGATGGATGGTCGGCATCCGCAGCGAGGTGCGCGGACCGGTCCCGACCGGCGAAGTGATGATCGCGGCGAAACACCAGTCGTTCTTTGACATTCTGATCATTTTCGACGCCGTGCCGCATGCTAAATTCATCATGAAACGAGAGCTTTTGTGGACACCCATCATCGGCATATACGCCAAGCGGCTCGGGTGCATTCCCGTCGACCGAGGCAGGAAGGGTGCTGCGATCGCAAAGATGGTCAAGGACGTCGCCCGCGAATTCTCTGAACCCGGCCAGCTGGTGATCTATCCACAAGGGACTCGGGTCGCACCGGGGGCGAAGAAACCCTATAAGGTCGGTACCGCCGTTCTGTACGAAGGGCTTGAAAACCCCTGTGTTCCGGCGGCGACAAATGTGGGGGTTTTCTGGCCCAGAACAGGCATCCTGCGCAAACCCGGCCACGCGATTGTGGAATTTCTTGAACCGATCGCACCGGGGGTCCGGAAAAACGATTTCATGGCACGGCTCGAGGATTTGGTCGAGACGCGCTCGAACGAACTGATGCGCGAAGTGGGGTTTGATCCGGATGCAGTTCATTAAAGATATTGCGGCGCTTGAAGCGCTTTATGGTTCCCCGGGTGCTCCGGCCTTGCGCAAGGTGGCCCGCCGCCTGACGCCGCTTTATCGGCAATGGATCATGGCCTCTCGCATTTGCGTGCTCAGCACGGTCGGACCGGAAGGCGTCGATGGCAGCCCGCGTGGCGACGATGGGCCGGTGGTGCTCGAGCTTGACCCGGGTACGCTGGCCTTGCCGGACTGGCGCGGCAACAACCGGCTGGATTCGCTGCGCAACATCGTGCGTGACCCGCGCGTGGCGCTGATGTTCATGGTGCCTGGATCGAACAATGTGGTGCGTTTGAACGGCAGGGCGCGCTTGACTGCAGACGAGGCATTGCGCGATCGGTTTGAAAAGAACGGAAAACGCCCTGCGACCGTGATCGTGGTAGAGATCGAAGAAATCTACACACAATGCGCCCGCGCCCTCATCCGGGCGAAAACTTGGGCGGGCGCGGATGAAAGTCCGGAGTTGCCAACCGTCGGTGAGATACTGGCCGAGATGACAGACGGAGAAGAAGGCGGCGCGCGCTATGATCAGGAATGGGGCGCGCGCGCAGCAAAGACGATGTGGTGAGCAAGACCAGATGCTGAAAATGTGCTATTATGTCGGCATATTTTTCAGAAAGGGAATTGCATGCCTGATGTTAAGTATTTGTTTTTTCACACAGCCGCTGCAGACATTCGTAATGTGGATGCGCAAAAGATCGATGAATGGCACAGAGCCAAAGGTTGGAACGGCATAGGTTATCACTACGTCATCACGGATGACCGGCATGACACCAAGCCCGACGGGTTGGTGGAGGCGGGGCGTCCGGAAACCAGGGACGGCGCGCAGGTCTTTGGGGCAAACGGAATATCTCTGGGAATCTGCTGTGCAGGTCACGGCAACAAATCCGATTTCACAAACGCGCAGAAAGTCTCGCTGGTGAAATTGCTGACAAGCCTCGCCGAAAAGTACTCGGTTCCGACCCAGAACATCCTCGGCCATCGCGAGGTCAATGATCTGGTCGCTGCGGGCATTCTGGGCGATCACGCCAAGACGTCAAAATCCTGTCCCGGTCACAAGGTCAACACTGATGAGATCAGGGGACTGGTCGAGGTGGCGCGGGCAAATGGGGGCGTCGCGCCTGCAGCAGCTGCTGGTGTCGTAACCGAGGCAGCGGTTGCCGAAGCTATCAGGGTCATTGCCCGTGGTGAAAACGTGTTGGGTAACGCAACCGACGAATGGCGCCAGTTCTACTTTAATGGTGAAATTCAGGCCTTGCTGGCGCACTAAAAAGGCGCGCAGAAATCTGCACGCCCTGAATGCTTTGCCCAGTGGCTGTTCTGAGTCAGCTGTGAATCGGGCCGTCGCCGCAGGCCAAAGCTGCCTCGCGCACTGCTTCGGAATAGGTCGGATGTGCATGGCAGGTCAGGGCCAGATCCTCGGCGGATGCGCCGAACTCCATCGCGACACAGACCTCGTGAATCAATTCACCCGCTGCCGGACCGATGATATGCGCCCCCAGAATGCGGTCGGTTTCCTTGTCGGCTAGGATCTTCACGAACCCGTCCGGCGCCAGCGTGGCCTTGGCCCGTCCGTTGCCCATGAACATGAACTTACCCACCTTGTAGGCGCGCCCCTGTTCCTTGAGCGTCTGTTCCGTCTCACCCACGTTGGCCACTTCGGGCGCAGTGTAGATCACGCCGGGAATGACGCCGTAGTTCACATGACCATGCTTGCCCGCCACTTGTTCCGCGGCGGCCATGCCCTCGTCTTCGGCCTTGTGCGCCAGCATCGGCCCCTCGGTCACGTCGCCGATGGCATAGATGCCGGGAATATTGGTCTGCCAGTCCGCGCCGACCTTGATCTGGCCATGCTTGGTCTTCTCGACGCCCAAGGCGTCGAGCCCCAAACCCTCGGAATAAGGGCGGCGACCGGTGGCCAGCAGAACGGTATCCGCGTCGATGACATGCTCGCTGTCATCCTTGCGCAGCTTGTAGGTCACCTTGGCCTTGGTCTTGGTCGCTTCGGTCTTTTGCACCGCCGCGCCCATGATGAACTTCAGGCCCTGCTTCTTGAGGATACGCTGAAAGGTTTTCTGCACCTCGCCATCCATGCCGGGTGTAATCACGTCGAGGAATTCGATCACCGTCACCTCGGCACCCAGACGGCTATAGACCGAGCCCAGCTCCAGCCCGATCACACCCGCGCCGATCACGACCATCTTTTTCGGAATCTTGCCCAGCTCAAGCGCGCCTGTCGACGTCACGACAACCTTTTCATCAACATCCACACCGGGCAATGAGGCCGCTTCGGAGCCGGATGCGATGATGATGTTCTTGGCCTCGTGAACCTCGTCACCCACCTGAACCTTGCCGACGGCAGGGATCGATCCCCAGCCCTTGATCCAGTCGATCTTGTTCTTCTTGAACAGGAACTCGATGCCCTTGGTGTTGCCTTCGATAACTTCGTTCTTGTAGGCCAGCATCTGTTTCCAGTCGACCGAAGGGGTTTTACCCTTCAGACCCATCTTGGCAAAGTTGTGCTCGGCCTCGTGCAACTGGTGGCTGGCATGCAGCAGCGCCTTGGACGGGATGCAGCCGACGTTCAGGCATGTGCCGCCCAGCGTCTCGCGCCCCTCGACAACGGCGGTTTTCAACCCCAGTTGCGCGCAGCGGATGGCGCAGACATAGCCGCCGGGCCCGGCGCCGATTACGATGACGTCATAGTTAGCCATTATACTCTCCTAAATCGACCGGGTTGACCGGTGTCTGCAGGATCCGATCTTGCCGGATCACTGCACGTCGTTCTTCAAACAGGTTCCAGCAGCTTGATCGAGATATGCGCAATACCGCCGCGTTCGTGGTGCATAGACAGTTCCTCAGATCCGAAAAAGGCCCGGGCCTTGTCCAGATTCGTGACCTCGAACATGGCGATCGCGTGATCCTTCTGATCTGGATCACGCCAGACGTGCAGGTCGCGGATACCCGCGGCCTTGCGCATCGGTTTGTCCTCGCGGAACACTTTCAGCCAGACATCGAAATCGGCCACATCGGCCTGCCAGAGTACATGTGTCGCCATTTTACAGATCCATCAGCAGGCGGCGCGGGTCTTCCAGCGCCTCTTTCACGCGGACAAGGAAGGTCACGGCACCTTTGCCGTCAACGATCCGGTGATCATAGGACAGGGCCAGATACATCATCGGGCGAATCTTGATCTCGCCGTTGATGACCATCGGGCGGTCCTGAATCTTGTGCATACCCAGGATTCCCGACTGCGGCGGGTTCAGAATCGGTGAAGACATCAACGAGCCGTAGACGCCACCGTTCGAGATGGTGAAAGTGCCACCCTGCATCTCAGCCATGCTCAGCTTACCTTCGCGGGCGCGCTTGCCTTTTTCGGCGATGGCTTTCTCGATGGCTGCAAAGGACATCGCATCGGCATCGCGGATCACCGGCACCACAAGACCCTGTGGGGTCCCGGCGGCAACGCCCATATGCACGAAGTTCTTGTAGACGATGTCGGTGCCGTCGATCTCGGCGTTGACTTCGGGAACCTCTTTCAGCGCATGACAGCAGGCCTTGGTGAAGAAGGACATAAAGCCCAGACGCACGCCGTGCTTCTTTTCGAACTGGTCCTTGTACTGATTGCGCAGGGCCATCACCTCGGTCATGTCCACCTCGTTATAGGTGGTCAGGATGGCGGCGGTGTTCTGGGCGTCCTTCAGGCGTTTGGCGATGGTCTGGCGCAAACGGGTCATGCGCACGCGTTCTTCGCGCGCCGCATCCTCGGCGGCGACTGGTGCACGCGGGGCCTGTGCCGCAGGGGCGGGTACCGCGGCTGCAGGCGCCGGTGCCGTGGCCGCTGCGACGGCTTTTGCCACGTCTTCTTTCATGATGCGTCCGTCGCGTCCTGTTCCGGTTACCTGATCCGCAGACAATCCGGCCTCGGCCATGGCCTTTTCCGCCGATGGTGCATTGGCCACATCCTTGGCGGCGCCGGTGGCAACCGCAGGCGTCACCGCCGCTGCGGGGGCCGCAGGAGCCGGGCTTGCGCCCGATGCGGAGCCCGAAATCACGGCCAGTTTGGCCGATGCGTCCACGGTTGTGCCTTCGGGGGCCACAATCTCGGCCAGGACACCCGCCGCAGGGGACGGAACCTCGACCGAGACCTTGTCGGTTTCCAGCTCGCACAGCATCTCGTCCTGCGCCACGCTGTCGCCGACTTTCTTGAACCATGTCGAAACGGTCGCCTCGCTGACCGATTCACCCAGTGTCGGCACCATCACGTCGACGCTGCCGCCTGCGGGGGCTGGTGCAACCGTCGGTTCAGGCGCCGCAGCAGGTGCCGGTGCAGCCCCTTCTCCGGCAGTGATGGTGGCCAGCAGGGCGTTGACACCCACTGTCTCGCCTTCGGCGGCGACAATCTCGCCCATGACACCGGCGGCGGGCGAGGGTACCTCGACCGTTACCTTGTCGGTCTCCAGCTCACAGAGCATCTCATCAACCGCGACGGCGTCGCCGGGTTTCTTGAACCATGTCGCAACCGTGGCTTCGGTTACCGACTCGCCAAGCGTGGGAACACGAACTTCAATCGTCATCGCTTACTTTCCTTCGATGCTCAGCGCTTCGTTCACGAGCGCTTCTTGTTGGGCTTTGTGCTGGCTGGCCAGACCCGTCGCGGGCGAGGCCGAAGTTGCGCGACCCACATAGCGGGGTCGTTTGTAATCGGCGCCGATGCGGGTCAGCACCCATTCGATATTGGGCTCGATAAAGGTCCAGGCCCCCTGATTTTTGGGTTCTTCCTGACACCAGACCATCTCGGCCCCTTTGAAGCGCTCAAGCTCGTTGATCAGCGAGTGCGCCGGGAAGGGATAAAACTGCTCGATCCGCATTAGATAGACGTCGTCGATGCCACGCGCGTCGCGTTCTTCCAGTAAGTCGAAATAGACCTTGCCGGAACACATCACCACGCGCTTGATCTTGTCGTCCTTGACCAGCTTGGTGTCCGAGTTGCCTTTCTGCGCGTCATCCCACAGCACCCGGTGGAAACTGGACCCGGTGGTGAAATCATCGGCCGTGCTGACAGCCAGCTTGTGGCGCAGCAGCGATTTGGGCGTCACCAGGATCAGCGGCTTGCGGAAGGTCCGGTGCAGCTGACGGCGCAGGATGTGGAAGTAGTTTGCAGGCGTTGTGCAGTTTGCCACGATCCAGTTGTCCTGCCCGCACATCTGCAGATAGCGTTCCAGCCGCGCCGAACTGTGTTCGGGGCCTTGCCCCTCAAAGCCGTGCGGCAGCAGACAGACCAGACCGGACATGCGCAGCCACTTGCTTTCGCCCGAACTGATGAACTGATCGAACATGATCTGCGCGCCGTTGGCGAAATCGCCGAACTGCGCCTCCCACAGAACCAGCGCGTTGGGTTCCGCCAGCGAATATCCGTATTCAAAGCCCAGCACCGCATATTCGCTGAGCATCGAGTCGATCACCTCGTAATTCGACTGCCCCGCGCGAATGTTGTTCAGCGGATAATACCGTTCTTCGGTTTCCTGATGGATGAACCCGGAATGACGCTGGCTGAAGGTACCGCGCGTTGCGTCCTGCCCGGCCAGACGCACCGGATAACCCTCGGTCAGCAGTGATCCAAAGGCCAGCGCCTCACCCGTGGCCCAGTCAAAGCCCGTGCCGCTGTCGAACATCTGCTTCTTGTGATCCAGCAGGCGGCCCACGGTTTTGTGCAGGGCATACCCCTCGGGCGCGCGGGTCAGCGATGCCCCAACCTCGGCCAGTGTTTCCGGCGTGATCGCAGTTTCGCCGCGCACATATTCTTCTTTGCTTTTGTCCATGTGTGACCAGCGGCCGTCCAGCCAATCGGCCTTGTTCGGCTTATAGTCCTTTCCGGACTCGAACTCGTCGTTCAGATGCGCCTGGAACGCGGCCTTCATGTCCTCGATCTCGCCCTCGGGGATCAGGCCGTCCTTGACCAGTCGCTCGGTATACAGGCTCAGCGTGGTCTTATGGGTCTTGATCTTCTTGTACATGATCGGGTTGGTGAACATGGGCTCGTCGCCCTCGTTATGACCGAACCTGCGATAGCAGAAGATGTCGATGACCACGTCCTTGTGGAACTTCTGACGGAACTCGGTCGCCACCTTCGCCGCGTGCACAACCGCTTCGGGGTCGTCACCGTTCACGTGAAAGATCGGCGCTTCGACCATCAGTGCGATGTCGGTCGGGTAAGGGCTGGACCGGCTGAAATGCGGTGCGGTGGTGAACCCGATCTGGTTGTTCACCACGATATGCATCGTGCCGCCCGTCTTGTGTCCGCGCAGGCCCGACAGGCCAAACCCTTCGGCCACCACACCCTGTCCGGCAAAGGCCGCGTCCCCATGCAGCAGAATGCCCATTACCCGGGTGCGGTCACTGTCCTTTTTCTGATCCTGCTTGGCGCGGACCTTTCCCAGTACAACCGGGTTGACCGCCTCGAGGTGCGACGGGTTGGCCGTCAGCGACAGGTGCACAGTGTTGCCGTCAAACTCGCGATCGCTGGATGCACCCAGATGATACTTCACATCACCTGATCCATCGACTTCTTCAGGTTTGAAGCTGCCGCCCTGAAACTCGTTGAAAATGGCGCGATAGGGCTTGGCCATCACGTTGGCCAGAATGTTCAGACGCCCGCGGTGCGGCATCCCGATCACGATATCCTCAAGACCCAGCGCACCGCCGCGCTTGATGATCTGTTCCATCGCGGGGATCAGCGCCTCGCCGCCATCCAGGCCGAACCGCTTGGTGCCCATGTATTTGACATGCAGGAACTTCTCGAACCCTTCGGCCTCGACCATCTTGTTCAGGATGGCCTTGCGCCCCTCGCGGGTGAAAGAGATTTCCTTGCCATATCCCTCGATCCGTTCCTTCAGCCAGGCGGCCTGTTCGGGATCGGAAATATGCATGTACTGCATCGCGAATGTGCCGCAATAGGTGCGCTTTACGATCTCGACGATCTGCCGCATGCTGGCCATCTGCAGGCCCAGCACGTTGTCGATAAAGATCGGGCGATCCATGTCCCCGTCGGTGAAGCCATAGGTCTTTGGATCAAGCTCGGGATGTGGCGTGGTTGCGCGCATGCCCAGCGGGTCCAGATCGGCTACCAGATGGCCCCGGATGCGATAGGCTCGGATCAGCATCAGCGCCCGGATCGAATCCAGTACCGCGCGCTTGATCTGTTCGTCGCTGACCGTGACGCCTGTCGCGGCGGCCTTGTCCCTGATCTTGGTGCCGGCCGCTTTGGCGTCGACCTCGGCCCATTCACCGGTCAGTGCGCCCGTCAGGTCATCGCTTGGCATCGGCGGCCAGTCGGCGCGCGCCCATGACGGCCCTTCGGCCTCTTTGCGAACATCCGGCTCGGCATCCCCCATGGCCTTGAAAAACTCGGCCCAGGCGGCATCCACCGCGCCGGGGTCCTTGGCGTACTGGGCGTATAACTGCTCCAGATATTCGGCATTGTGCCCCTGCATAAAGCTTGAGGCATGAAAGGCAGAGTTGGGCGTTTGTTCGGTCATTGTGGGACCTCGAATGGGTAGGCGGTTACGTTTCTGATTTCAGTTTTGCGGGTGGTCCGGATAATCCAGAGCCTCAAAGACCCAGTCCATCTTTCGCCGCACGATTTCTATCGTTTCCGGGTCGAAGTAATCGGACACAGGGATATCCTTTCGTCGTTCACTCATTGACTTCTCATGAGGCAGATCAAAGCTGTTCTCCACCAGCCCAAAGCCAGCATAGATTTCATTCAGGTCGGAAAGCAGATGTTCTTTTCGAATAAAACGATTGATGATCAACTTGTCGTCGACCGACACGATTTCCCAATCGTTGCTCCAGTTTTCTGACAGGATGAAAGCTCTGAACTGTTTGAATTCTGTACTTGCGTCCTCAGACGGAAGGTTTCGCCGATGCTTCCTGAAGTGAAACTGTGAAACCGCCCTGTCAAACGGATCTCTCACGTTTGCGATCTTTGTGTAGGACTCGAATGTCCTGCGCCCCAGGTTTTCTTTGACCTCCTGGGCAGGCATGTGATTGCGCCATGGGTGGTTGCGCCAGAAATGCCATTTTGGCCGCCGCCGGTCCGATACCTCTCCTCTGGCGCCCACTATCCCATATCTGGAAGTGCGGACCTCTCCAGGTTGCAAAACACCCAGACCAGGCTCTTCGCACAAAGGCTGCAAAGCCTTTTCCGCCGAAGTACCCGCCGTCTTTGTCGTCTTCAAATATATGAAGCGGTGTTCATAACAAACGAGAACCATTTCACTGATCCTTCCCGATGTACGATTTATCGGCATCTACCTTACTCATTAACTCGAACTCGGCCGTTGGGATTCATTGGATGGGTTTGGACCGTATTGATTAGTGCCTGGCTGGCTGGGTCGCGTCAGCCACCACAGCACCAGAAGGGGCGACACAAACAGAACCAGCAGTGTTGGAATAACCACCAGCAGCGTTGCTCGGGTCAGAAGGATATCCATCGTGCCGCCGTGGAACTGGCTGGCGATGCCGATACCAAAGATCAGAACCGCAAATGCACCAACCATAAGCAGGATCGGCAGCAAGGCAAAAATCCCACTGCGCCCGGTGTCGTGCATCCGGCGGAAGGCTACGGCCAGATGCGGGATGAACACGATCAGCCCCACGATGCTTTGCACCGGGCGCGAGGACGTGGCGGTGACGGATTTCACCTCATCGGTTTCGGCTACCGAGACCTGTGTGAAGAACTGCCAGTCGATGATCCCGGCGATGATGTTCCAGATCACGATGAACAGGAAAAAGAACCAGTATTCTGGGCGGGACGCGCGCCCCGAAAAGGTGAAGAACTTGGCAAAGCAGGTGCGGACTGCGTCGGAGAAGGTCATTGAACGCACCCTCTCAGTTGGCCTGAGAATACAAGATCCACGCACCGGAATGCGCGGAATATGGTATGCAACTGACCGCATGCCATCCTTGTTATCTAACCTCACCGTTTACAACTTTCAGGACCGTGCCCTGAAGTGCATTGAAGTTGTGTCCGGCACCGCGCACGGTCACCAGTTTAGCATTGAGACCGCGCGATGCCGCCTTGCTCACATAGTCCTCACTGAGTACCGGAAACGTGTTGTTATCATCAGTCCCAACGACGAGCGTAATACGCGTTCCGCGGGCGATTTTTTTGACCTGTTTGTGCGGCGACTGACTGCCGCTTTTTGTCCAGGCGGACCGTCCGCGCATGTTGCGCCATTTCGAGATGTCGCAAGGGCAGGACACAAGTACTGCACTGTCAACCAATCCCGGGGCCAACCCCAAAACACCGCCGACCTGTGCCGCACCTCCGGAATGTCCGACGGCAACAACTTTGCTTGTTCCGATCTGCTGCGCCATGTCCTGAATGGTCTGAGCAACCAGGCCGTTGTTTCGCTTTGTATAGTGATCGCGGCGATTGTTGTTGGACCCTTTGGATTTCAATCCGGACCCGTCCCCGTATCCCGGCCTCAACAGGGCAAGCACAGTAACACCCCGGTTGGCTGACGCGATTTTCGAGGCAATGTTATAATGGTAGTTGGCCGGTCCGCCACTGCTGACATCCCCGTGAAGCACAACGACCAGAGCCTTATTCCCTGATCCAAAAACCTTGCCCTGAAGAGGGCTGGGAGATTGTGCAAAGGCAAATGCCGAAAAGGCGACCCATAGCAGGGCCGCCAAGCTTAAACGTAATCCGGCCAGCCGGCTCATCCAATCGCTTCCAGCACAGCCTCACCCAGCTGCGCCGGGCTTTCGGCCACGACGATGCCGGCACTGCGCATGGCTTCGATCTTGTCCTCGGCACCGCCCTTGCCACCGGCGACAATGGCGCCAGCGTGGCCCATGCGACGTCCCGGAGGGGCCGTGCGGCCTGCGATGAAACCGGCGGTCGGCTTTTTGCGACCCTTCTTGGCCTCGTCCGCCAGGAACTGCGCGGCTTCTTCCTCGGCCGAGCCACCAATCTCACCGATCATGATGATGGACTCGGTCTCGTCATCGGCCAGGAACCATTCCAGCACGTCGATATGCTCGGTGCCTTTGATCGGATCGCCGCCGATACCCACGCAGGTGGACTGGCCCAGCCCCACATCGGTGGTCTGCTTGACGGCCTCATAGGTCAGGGTGCCCGAACGCGACACAACGCCGACCGAGCCGCGCTTGTGGATGTGACCGGGCATGATGCCGATCTTGCAGGCGTCCGGAGTAATCACACCGGGGCAGTTCGGGCCGATCAGGCGCGATTTGCTGCCTTCCAGTGCACGCTTCACCTTCATCATGTCCAGAACCGGGATACCTTCGGTGATGCAGACGATCACTTCCATCTCGGCATCAATCGCTTCGAGGATCGAGTCCGCTGCAAAGGGCGGCGGCACATAGATCACGCTGGCATTGGCTTCGGTCACGTGCTTTGCCTCGTGGACCGAGTTGAACACGGGCAGGTCAAGATGGGTCATCCCACCTTTGCCGGGCGTCACACCGCCGACCATCTTGGTGCCATAGGCGATGGCCTGTTCGCTGTGGAATGTGCCCTGCGAGCCGGTAAAGCCCTGACAGATCACTTTGGTATTTTCGTCGATGAGGACTGCCATCTGGCGTTCTCCTATTTTAGGCGGGCCGCGGCCTGCCAGAATTCTTCGGAAAGGTGAGCCGAAGCCCACCCCACGGAATTGAGATTAACCTTTGACGGCCTTCACGATCTTCTCGGCACCGTCTTTCAGGTTGTCCGCCGCGATCACGTCCAGGCCAGAGGTGTTGATGATCTCTTTGCCCTTTTCGACATTCGTGCCTTCCAGACGCACGACCAGCGGCACCTTCAGGCCGACCTCTTTCACCGCGGCGACAACGCCTTCGGCGATGACGTCACAGCGCATGATGCCGCCGAAGATGTTGACCAGAATGCCTTTGACCTGCGGGTCCGAGGTGATGATCTTGAACGCTTCGGTCACTTTCTCTTTGGTCGCGCCGCCGCCCACGTCGAGGAAGTTGGCAGGCTCAGCACCATACAGCTTGATGATATCCATCGTAGCCATCGCCAGACCCGCACCGTTAACCATACAGCCGATCTCGCCATCCAGCGCGATGTAGTTCAGGTCATATTTCGACGCTTCCAGTTCCTTGGGGTCTTCCTCGGTCGTGTCGCGCAGCTCGGCAATATCCGGATGGCGGTAGACCGCGTTGCCGTCAAAGCCGACCTTGGCGTCCAGTACCTTCAGGTCGCCGCCGTCGGACACGATTAGCGGGTTGATCTCCAACATCTCCATGTCCTTCTCGATGAAGGCATTGTAGAGCTGGTTCATCAGCTTGACGCATTGCTTGACCTGAGCACCTTGCAGGCCCAGCGAAAACGCGATGCGGCGGCCGTGATAGGGCTGATAGCCGGTGGCCGGGTCAACCGAGAAGGACAGGATTTTCTCGGGCGTGGCTGCGGCCACCTCTTCGATGTCCATGCCGCCTTCGGTCGAGCAAACGAACGAGATGCGGCTGGTCTGACGATCCACCAGAAGGGCGAGATACAGTTCGCGTTCAATCCCCGAACCTGCTTCGATGTAAATACGGTTGACCTGCTTGCCGACCGGTCCGGTCTGATGGGTGACCAGCGTGCGGCCCAACATCTTCTTGGCTTCCTCGGCGGCTTCCTCGACCGATTTGGTCAGGCGCACGCCGCCTTTTTCCCCGGCGTCGGCTTCCTTGAACGACCCCTTGCCGCGCCCGCCCGCATGAATCTGTGCCTTGACCACCCAAAGGGGGCCGTCCAGTTCACCGGCAGCCGTCTTCGCCTCTTCCGCGCGCAGAACAACGCGGCCATCCGAGACCGGAGCCCCATAGCTGCGAAGAAGGGCTTTGGCCTGATATTCGTGAATGTTCATCGAAATTGTCCCGTCTGACTACGATTACACCGATATAGGCGTGTCTAGGGATCAAGTTTAAAGGGTTTTTTGACGTGTAACGGTTTTTTGTCGAAGATTTTTCATATTTGTGATCACGGGTTTTTGGGGTGTGATCACAAAATTGAAGTTGCACGCAAATGATTCGAAATTTGTAGGCAAGCAGGGAAAAACGCATCCAAAAAAGACGTTTGCGCCAACATTACCGACGTTGAGCGCGAAGACCGCAACTTAGCATATTTATTGAATGACCCAAGCCACCGGTCATGACCGATGTCAACCGACACCGGGTTTTGCGAAAACCATCAAGAGCAGGCGCCAGAGACGCAATCAGACACTTCCGAATTATCAGCTTTCTGCCTGGGCCAATTCCACCAGCGGTTTCTCGTTGGTCTGATGCCGCGCTACGAACTTGCTCAGCCTGCGTCGATCCGGGACAACCTTTGCCGTTGCGGTCAATAACCCTTGCGTCTCAGCATCCGGAAAAATGGCCCGTATCTCGTCCAGCGCGTCCTGCCCAAGCGTTTTGCGCGCCTCTTCCCCCAACAACAACGTTTCGCTGGGCAGACCGTTCGCGAATACGACCTCGTGGCGCTGGCACAGGAAATGGACGTATGTGACGCAATCTGCATCTGTGTCGACGCAGACACCGGGAAGGTCGGTTAGCTTCACCGCTGGAATCAGAATTTCCCGGTCGCCAAACATACGTTCAGCTATTGGGGACCGGGCCATGACGCGGTGCTGTCTTGAAACATGCAGATCGGTTTTGGGATACCCGTCCCCAAGCGCGTCGGCATGAATGACGATCGGGCGAAGGTTGGGCTTTGCCTGTAACTCATTTGCGTGAATTGTTCGGGCATTGATCCAACGTATCGTTTGCGGCCCGTTGTCCAAGGTCAGGACTTCGTCACCGGGTGCAAGATTTTCCACGGGTACAGGCCCGCTTGGCGTTTCGATCAGGGTTCCTGCGGAAAAGCAAACGGTATTGGCTGTCAGATCCACATCGTCGATGTAAACCTGACCAGCGTTCCCACCGGTTCTTCCGCCCATGACGAAGTCCCAGCCATCCTGGCTGGTTGTTATCCATTCGTTACCCGGAATAGAGCCACTGACGGTGTCGGGACCAAAACTGGCGGTCACGTTTCCAGAGGCATCGACGCTGACTGAAAAATCTGCAGCAGCAGGCGAGCTCATGTCACTGACGGAGGTGGAGCCAATTATCGCGCCGTTCCAACGAATTTCAATCACATTGCCTGAATAGCCCGCTGTCCCCCAGTTAAAGGGGGCAAGGCGAATGGAAAGCCCGGTTGAAACCCCCTGTTCCTCGGTCGAACTCAGCGATGCCGGGTCGCCAAGGTTGAAAGTCAAACCGTCGGATTCGCCATCGCCCCACGGGCCGGGCGCGGTTATGAAATCCAACGTCATATTGGCGTCGAAATGGTTCACCCGTTCCGATCCGCTGAGGTTGGCGTTGAGGTCCAGCCGGTTTTCCTCACCCTGTCCCGAATAAAAGACGAATTCGTTGTCGCCGTCGCCAGAATTGGGCGAGTTGAGAACCCCCAGATTGGTACCGTTTGTTCCGTATTCCGTGGCGCCGTTAAGATTGTCGCCGTCGCCGTCGGGATCAAATGTATTGGTGTATGTAAAGGTTCCCAAACCAAACGCTCCTTGTTTCAAGCGAAAATCAATAGATCACTCGGGTCTTGTCCAAAGTCGCCGAGGCTATCTACCGAAATTGTGGCAAAATTCCAGTTTCTATGGGCGAAAAATCATTGAATTACAAATGTTTACGTAACGTAATACCTCGAGTTCCAGTTGATATGATTCTTGCCCGGTAATTTGTTTTGAGCAGCAATAAATCAAAAGCCGACGTGCTGAGGTGGTTCGATGAGTCCTTGCCGGTAAATACGAAACCTGTCGCTCGATGCCGGGCCGAGGCAATGACCCGAGGGAACAAGGCCTCTGCTTTTCTGTTCAGGGCTGATTCATCAAAAAAGAAGCCCCGTCAAAATTCTGACGGGGCTTCGGAATATCAATGTCTGTCACGTGGACCGGTGCCGGTTCACGATAAATCGCTGACCTGTATTAGCCCAGCGAGTTGTCGATGCCCTTGCAGGCTTCGATCAGGCCCTTCACGGCGTTGACCGAGTTGTCGAAACCGGCCTGTTCTTCTTCGTTCAGCTTGATGTCAACGATACGCTCGATGCCGCCCGCGCCGATCACGGTGGGTACGCCCACATACATGCCTTCAACACCCAGTTCACCGTCACAGTATGCGGCACAGGGCAGAACGCGTTTCTGATCTTTCAGATAGGCTTCGGCCATTTCGATGGCCGAGGTTGCGGGGGCGTAGAAAGCCGAACCTGTTTTCAGCAGGCCAACGATCTCGGCGCCGCCGTCACGGGTGCGTTGCACGATTGCGTCCAGTTTCTCCTGTGTGGTCCAGCCCATCTCGACCAGATCCGGCAGCGGGATGCCCGCAACGGTCGAATAGCGTACCGACGGCACCATGGTGTCGCCGTGGCCGCCCAGAACAAAGGCAGTGACGTCGCGCATGGACACGTTGAACTCTTCCGACAGGAAATGTGCGAACCGGCCCGAATCCAGAACGCCCGCCATGCCGCAGACCTTGTTGTGTGGCAGGCCCGAGAACTCGCGCAGGGCCCAGACCATCGCGTCCAGCGGGTTGGTGATGCAGATGACAAACGCATCCGGGGCGTTGGCAGCGATGCCTTCGCCGACCGATTTCATCACTTTCAGGTTGATGCCGAGCAGGTCGTCGCGGCTCATGCCCGGTTTGCGGGGCACACCTGCGGTCACGATGCAGACGTCGGCACCAGCGATATCCTCGTAGGACTGGGTGCCTTTCAGCTTGGCGTCAAAGCCTTCGGACGGACCGGATTCGGCGATATCAAGCGCCTTGCCCTCCGGGGTGCCCTCGGCGATGTCGAACAGGACAACGTCACCAAGTTCTTTCATAGCTGCGAGGTGGGCGAGCGTGCCGCCGATCTGACCTGCGCCGATCAGCGCGATCTTGGGTCTGGCCATTTGGAATCTCTCCGGTCGGTTTTGAAATCGCGATTTTGCTAGTCGCTAAAACGGCATTGCGCAAGGGTTCCGCGACGCGGCATGCGACCGCATACCGTTTGCGCCGGTCCGACCGATTGCGCTAAAGGTCCTGAGAAACCGGGGTTTCGGGGCCGCCGCATGTTCGAATTGAATCTGACGTTTTTTGCTGTGGCGATCCCCGCCGTGATCTTTGCGGGTATCTCCAAGGGCGGGTTCGGTTCGGGCGTGGCCTTTGCCTCGGCCTCGATTCTGGCGCTGATACTTGAACCCGGACAGGCGCTTGCGCTGATGCTGCCGATCCTGATGATCATCGATCTGGCCACACTCCGCCCCTACTGGAAACGCTGGAGCTGGCCCGACGCCCGCCTGTTGATGTTGGGTGCGGTGCCGGGCGTGGCGCTGGGCGCGTGGCTCTATCGCGCGACCGATGCCGACCTGCTGCGCCTGTTGATCGGCGGCATTTCTGTCGGGTTTGTCCTCTGGCACCTGGCGCAATCCCGCGGCTGGATGAAACCTGCCGCGCGCCGCCTGCCAGCAGCCGCGGGCCTGTTCGCCGGGCTGGTTGCCGGTTTTACCAGCTTTGTCAGCCATGCCGGTGGCCCGCCCGCCGCTGTCTATCTCTTGTCACAACGCCTGTCGAAAACTCAGTTTCAGGCGTCCACCGTTCTGGTCTTCTGGGCCGTTAACATCGCCAAGTTCATTCCCTATGCCTATCTGGGCATGTTCACCTGGCACACAGCCCTTGCTGATCTGCTACTGGCGCCATTTGCTGTTCTTGGCGCTTGGCTGGGCGTTCGTGCCCACTGGATGATGTCCGAGCGCCTGTTTTTTGGCATCGCCTATGTGCTGCTGACACTCACCGGCACCAAACTGATCTGGGATGCGTTGAGCTAGACGTTGGGTGGCAACCCATCGGCCAGCGCCTCATAGCCCTGACCCGAGGCGATCAGGCAGGATGTTCCATCCGGCAGGGTCACAACAATGGTCCAGCTGCCAGTCCCCTCTGAGGCAAAAACCTCCATCACCGCACCTTGCCGGGCCATGCCGATGCCCCGGCGTGTCTCGCCATATGTCTCGGCCAGCCTTTGGATCACATCCATGCGCGGCGCACAATTGCGGGGTTGGGCGTTCAGCTGCTGCGCCGCCAACACCATGATCCCCAGCCCCATGGTCATCTTGAAAACTGTCTTCTTCATCTCTGGCCCCTTCTTTCATCCGATGCTCCAAAGGGTGCCGCACCCTTTGCGAAATACCGTTAAGACGGCGTGCGTTGCGCCGCCCGCAGCGTCAAATGCTGCATCGCGGCGATTTTGCGCTTGAACTTTCCGGCAAAAAATGCCCCATTCCGCGCAACTTTATTTCTCTGGGAGAAGCCAATGGACCCGCGCCAGCGCCCCTATCGTTCCGTTCTTTACATCCCCGCCTCAAAAGAGCGGGCGCTGGACAAGGCCCGTAACTTGCCGGTCGATGCGATTATTTTCGATCTGGAAGATGCAGTTGCAGCGGACGAAAAGGACAACGCGCGGGAAACTCTCAAGGCTGCACTGGCGGCCGGTGGATATGGTGAACGTGTCAGGATCGTGCGAATCAACGGGCTGGACACCGAATGGGGTCGCGCCGATGCCGAGGCCGTGCGCGATATGAACGCCGATGTCGTCCTGCTGCCCAAGGTCAGCTCCGCCGCGGATGTGGACGCGCTGGCGGCAATCACTGGTGATCTGCCTATCTGGGCCATGATGGAAACGCCGCGCGGGATGCTGAATGCGGCTGAAATTGCTGCTCACCCACTGATGGCCGGTTTTGTCATGGGAACAAACGATCTGGCCAAGGAACTGCAAACCCGCTTCCGCCCTGATCGCTTGCCAATGATGACCTCGCTTGGTCTGTGCCTTCTGGCTGCCAAGGCCGAGGGGCTGGTTATCATCGATGGCGTCTACAACGCGTTCAAGGATGACGAAGGGCTGGCCGCCGAATGCGCGCAGGGCCGCGATATGGGTTTTGACGGTAAAACCCTGATCCATCCGGCCCAGGTTGAGGTCACCAACGCTGCCTATGCCCCCTCGGATGCCGAGATCGATCTGGCCCGCCGTCAGATCACCGCCTTTGAAGAGATCGAGGCGCAGGGGCAGGGGGTTGCCGTTGTCGATGGCAAGATCGTTGAAAACCTGCACGTTGTAACTGCCCGCGAAATTCTGGCAAAAGCAGAAGCGATAGTAGCTTTGCAAGCGGGGTAAGCCAGCAATGGGCTTTGTTCTGTTAATTCTGGGTGTGGCACTTTGGTGGGCCGCGCATCTTTTCAAACGTGTGATGCCTGAACAGCGTGCCGCAATGGGCAACGCGGGCAAGGGCGTTGTCGCGCTGGCGCTGGTGGCGTCGATTCTGCTGATGATTTTCGGCTATCGCATGACCGATTTCATCTACGTCTGGTCGCCGCCGACCTTCATGATTCACATCAACAATCTGCTGGTGCTGATCGCCATTTATTTGATGAGCCCCGCCGGGCAAAAGGGGCGTTTGCTGAACGGAATGCGCCATCCGATGCTTGCGGGTTTCAAAACATGGGCTTTTGCGCACTTGCTGGTGAATGGTGATCTGGCCTCGATCGTCCTGTTCGGTGGGTTGCTGGCATGGGCCGTGGTCGAAGTGATCGTGATCAACAGGTCCGAACCCGACTGGACGCCGGGAGAGCCCGGTACAGTGGGTAAGGATGCGATGTTCTTTGTCGCCTCCATCGTTCTGCTTGGCATCATCGGATATGTGCATGGTCTTGTCGGACCCTCGCCATTCCCCTCGTAAGGATTTGATACTATGGCTAAACTCTACCGCCTTCTGACCGAGGAAGACACTTCGGCCTTCTGCCACAAAGTTTCAGATGCGCTGGCAAAAGGGTGGGAGTTGCACGGCTCTCCTTCGTATGCATTCGACCCGGCCAACAACGTGATGCGCTGCGCGCAGGCGGTAACCAAAGAGGTTAAGGCCGATTACTCACCCGAAATGAAACTGGGACAGCAATAATGGCGAAAACAAATCCGGGCCACTTTTTCGAGGATTACTTTGTCGGGCAGGTTCTGCACCATGCGGTGCCGCGCACCGTAACCGATGGCGAGCGCGCGCTTTATCACGCGCTTTATCCGGCGCGCCATGCGCTCTACTCCTCGGATGAATTCGCCCGGAATTGTGGCCTGCCGCAAAGCCCCATCGACGATTTGGCCGCATTCCATGTGGTGTTTGGAAAGACGGTCCCGGATATATCCCTCAACGCGGTCGCCAATCTTGGCTATGCCGAAGGGCGCTGGCTGAAACCGGTTTATCCCGGCGATACGCTTCGGTCCGAATCCGAGGTGATCGGCCTCAAGCAGAATTCCAACGGCAAGACCGGCGTTGTCTGGGTCCGCACCCGGGGTCTGAACCAGCGCGACGAAGTGGTGATCGAATATGTCCGTTGGGTGATGGTGCGCAAATCGAACCTCGACGCCCCCGCGCCCGACACCGTTGTGCCCGAACTTAAAAAGGCGCTGGATCCGCAGGATCTGGTGGTGCCGCAGGGGCTCGATTTCTCGAAGTACAGCTTTGTACAATCCGGAGAGTCGCACCGGTGGGATGATTACAAAACGGAAGAAACGATCGATCACATCGATGGTGTGACCGTAGAAGAGGCCGAGCACATGCTGGCCACCCGCCTCTGGCAGAACACCGCCAAGGTGCATTTCGACCTCACTTTCCGCTCCGATGGTCGCCTGATCTATGGCGGCCACGTCATCTCGATGGCGCGGGCGCTGTCTTTCAACGGGTTGGCAAATGCGCAGATGGTTGTGGGCCTGAACGGTGGCGCCCATGCAAACCCCTGTTTTGCAGGCGACACCATCAAGGCCTGGAGCGAAGTACTGGACAAGGCCGAAACGGATGTGCCGGGCGTCGGAGCAATCCGTCTGCGTCTGGTTGCAACCAAGGGCGGTGACCCGTTTGTGCTGCGCTCGGATGACGGTAAATACAGTCCCGATGTTCTGCTCGATCTGGATTATTGGGCGCTTATGCCTATGTAATAAAGGGCTTTTCAGACCGTGGCACAGTCGTTGTACCACCTGACATTCATGTGATCGCAGACGCCATATTTCATGCTAGTCTGCGATCATGAAAGCTCTGCGTTGCCTTGCCGTGTCCCTATGCCTCGCGCCTCCAGCGGCGGCCTGCGATCTGGCATTGGCATTGGCAGTGGACGTGTCGGGGTCGGTGGATTCCAATGAGTTCCGAATACAGATGGACGGCCTGGCTGAGGGACTGCGTGATCCGGTTGTCTCCGAGGCTCTGGTTCGGTCAAACGCGCGCCTGATGCTGGTGCAATGGACCGGCGCATCGCGACAACAGATCACCATTCCTTGGACCCATATCGACAGCTTTGACAGACTCGAAACCTTTGCGCAGCAAGTTGCGCAGGACCCAAGGGTCTGGCGAAACTTCTCCACCGCGATAGGAGAAGCCCTTGAAACCACGATACCTGCGTTTGAAGAGGTTCGGGAATGCGGCAGGCATCTGATTGATATCTCTGGGGACGGCATTTCAAATGAAGGGATCGAGCCCGCCAAGCTGCGCCAATCCCTGCGCAGTCACGGCATTACGGTGAATGCAATTGCAATTGAAGAAAGTGAGCCGGACCTTACGGCGTATTTCTTCGAGAACGTCATAGTCGGAGAAGGCGCATTCGTTGTTTCAGCGGCTGGTTTCCGGGATTATCCTGAGCGCATCCGTAAAAAATTACTGCGTGAGGTCACGCAGCAAACCGCTGGTCTGCGCTGAATTTCAGATTCGTGATCACAAGTGCGCCACGTTGATATCGCTCACATAGTTAGCTTGGCCATCAGTTTGTGATCACATGATCATTTTGCGTGATCACATAACTTCGATATCTGTAGACATGCGTCAATTTTCGCTTCTTTTTGCACTTGCAGCGCGTGACAGTGTCGCAAAATGCGGTAAAACGTTCGGTAGCCAACCGGAAAGGAGCCACCATGGCCGATGTGAATCGGGGCAATCGCCCGCTCTCACCACACCTGACGATTTATCGTCCTCAGCTGACCTCGGTCACCTCCATCCTGACCCGGATCACCGGGAACGCGCTGATCGTTGCCGCTCTGCTGATCGTTTGGTGGTTCCTTGCCGCTGCAACTTCACCCGAAGCTTACGCCTTTGCCAATGGGGTCATTACCTCAGTGTTGGGCGATCTGGTCATGGCGCTATCACTTTGGGGGATCTGGTATCACACGCTGGCCGGTGTCCGGCATCTGATCTGGGACAATGCCATCGGGCTGGACATCCCCACCGCGTACAAGCTGGGCTGGGCGGTGGTGATCGGATCGTTCATCCTGACCATCCTGACCCTTCTGATAGTCGCATAACGGAGGCGGACGATGCGTTATTTAACTGACCGCAAACGCGCTGTTGGCATGGGCTCGGCCAAGTCCGGGACCGCTCATTTCTGGGCCATGAAGGTCAGCTCGGTGGCTTTGCTGATCCTTGTGCCCTTGTTTATCTTCACGTTCGGACCCGTTCTGGGCCAGCCGTATGACGTGATGCTGGATTATTATTCGCGACCATTCCCGGCCATCGTGGCTGCGCTGACCCTGATCGTTGGCTTCAAGCATTTCGCTGACGGTGCACAGGTGATGATCGAGGATTACGTGCATGGGCTCATGCAGAAGATTCTGATCATTCTGGTGATCTGCTTGTCCTACGCCGCCGCTGCGACTGGCCTGTTCGCCATCGCGCGCATTGCCCTTTAAAGACCGGAGCTGAAAGAAATGGCTGCTTACGAATACGAAACGCACGAATATGACGTGGTCGTGGTCGGCGCCGGTGGTGCGGGTCTGCGGGCCACGCTGGGCATGGCCGAACAGGGATTGCGTACTGCCTGTGTGACCAAGGTTTTTCCAACCCGTTCACATACCGTTGCTGCGCAAGGTGGTATCGCGGCGTCGCTGTCGAACATGGGCCCGGATAACTGGCAATGGCATATGTACGATACCGTGAAGGGATCGGACTGGCTGGGTGACACCGATGCGATGGAGTACCTCGCCCGCCACGCGCCCAAGGCTGTCTACGAATTGGAACACTATGGCGTTCCTTTTTCGCGCACCGAAGAGGGCAAGATTTATCAGCGTCCCTTTGGTGGCCACACGACCGAGTTCGGCGAAGGCCCTGCCGTTCAGCGCACCTGCGCCGCCGCCGACCGGACCGGCCACGCCATCCTGCACACGCTTTATGGCCAATCGCTGAAGAACAACGCCGAATTCTACATCGAGTATTTTGCCATCGACCTGATCATGTCTGACGATGGTCAGTGTCAGGGCGTCGTCTGCTGGAAGCTTGACGACGGCACCATGCATGTATTCAACGCCAAGATGGTAGTGCTGGCGACCGGCGGCTATGGTCGCGCCTATTTCTCAGCCACCTCGGCCCATACCTGCACCGGTGACGGTGGCGGTATGGTGGCCCGTGCCGGGCTGGCCCTGCAGGACATGGAGTTCGTGCAGTTCCACCCGACCGGCATCTATGGCTCGGGCTGTCTGATCACCGAAGGCGCGAGGGGTGAGGGCGGTTACCTCACCAACTCGGAAGGTGAGCGGTTCATGGAGCGTTACGCGCCCCAGTACAAGGATCTGGCGCCGCGCGACTATGTCTCTCGCTCGATGACGATGGAAATCCGCGAGGGTCGGGGTGTTGGTAAAGATGGTGATCACATTCACCTGAACCTCAGCCACCTGCCAGCCGAAGCGCTACACGAGCGTCTGCCGGGTATTTCGGAATCGGCCAAGATCTTTGCCGGTGTTGATGTCACCAAGGAACCCATCCCGGTTCTGCCTACCGTGCACTACAACATGGGCGGCATTCCCACGAACTATTGGGGTGAGGTTCTGAACCCGGTTGCTGACGATCCGAACGCCGTTGTTTCGGGACTGATGGCCGTGGGCGAGGCGGGTTGCGCATCCGTTCACGGAGCAAACCGCCTGGGTTCGAACTCGTTGATTGACCTTGTGGTCTTTGGCCGGGCGGCCGCCATTCGTGCGGGCAGGGTGGTGGACCCCGAGGCCCCGAACCCAGTGCTGAATCAGGCTTCGGTCGATCAGGCGTTTGACCGTTTTGATGCGATCCGCAATGCCAGCGGTTCGATCCCGACCGCTGACCTGCGGCTTGAAATGCAGAAAACCATGCAAGCGGACGCCGCTGTTTTCCGTACGGCAAAAACAATGGCCGACGGCGTTGAAAAAATGACGGCCATTGCGGCCAAGATGGATGACATCCAGGTTTCCGACCGCAGCCTGATCTGGAACAGCGACCTGATGGAAACGCTTGAGCTGACCAACCTGATGCCGAACGCGCTGGCCACGATCATCGGTGCCGAGGCGCGTAAGGAATCCCGTGGGGCCCACGCACACGAGGATTTCACCGAGCGCGACGATGAGAACTGGCGCGTTCACACGATCAGCCATATCGACGGCAACAAGGTCGACCTCAGCTATCGTCCGGTCATCGTTGACCCGCTGACCACCGAAGACGAAGGCGGCATCAGCCTCAAGAAAATCGCGCCCAAGGCGCGGACCTTCTAAGGAGAGGAACACATGGTACAACTGACCCTCCCGAAGAATTCGCGCATCACGACCGGCAAGACATGGCCTAAACCTGACGGTGCGACCAATGTCCGAAAATTCCAGATTTACCGCTGGAACCCGGATGACGGCCAAAACCCGCGTGTGGATACCTATTTCGTCGACATGGACGATTGCGGGCCAATGGTTCTGGACGCGCTCATCTATATCAAGAACAAGGTCGATCCGACGCTGACCTTCCGCCGGTCCTGCCGTGAAGGAATTTGCGGGTCCTGTGCGATGAATATCGACGGGATCAACACATTGGCCTGCATTTATGGCATGGATGAAATCAAGGGTGATGTGAAAATCTATCCCCTGCCGCATATGCCGGTTGTCAAGGATCTGATCCCCGATCTGAACCATTTCTATGCCCAGCACGCGTCGATCATGCCGTGGCTGGAAACCAAGACCAACCGCCCGGCGAAAGAGTGGAAGCAGTCGATCGAAGATCGCAAGAAACTGGATGGGCTTTATGAGTGCGTGATGTGCGCCAGCTGCTCGACCTCGTGCCCCAGCTATTGGTGGAACGGCGACCGGTATCTTGGCCCGGCTGCGTTGTTGCATGCGTATCGCTGGATCATCGACTCGCGGGATGAGGCAACGGGTGAGCGTCTGGATCAGCTGGAAGACCCCTTCAAGCTTTATCGCTGCCACACCATCATGAATTGCGCCAAGACCTGCCCCAAAGGTCTGAACCCCGCAAAGGCAATTGCCGAAATCAAGAAGATGATGGTGGAACGGACCGTCTGAACCAAAAAATGAAAAAAGCACTGGCCGCGTTGCGGCTGGTGCAAAGCGATGTTGCGAAATTGTGCGGTGCAGCCGCTTCGCCAACAGCCTAGGCTGATCGTCGGGGAGGAGTGATCAAACCAAAAAGGTCACCCCAATGGACAAGAGCCGTAATTCGGAAAAAACAGATGCAGCAGAGGCGCTGAAACTGCTGGAGCAGGCATGGGCCTATTACACACCTGAACCGGTTTATCCGGCGTCCGAACATGAACCTGAGCTTTTCGAATATGCAAACGCCGCCTGAAGCTTAGTGCGTTAAAGTCGATTGAATTTATCGAAGGAAATGGGCAAACCGAAAGAATGCCCATTCTTCTTTTGCTACTTGCCGCCGGTGTATTTGCCTACTTCCTGTGGCGCGCGCGGACAACAACTTTGACTAGGGATTGCCGGTGGCGACAACACCGCAAGGAAGGCCGATGGGTTTGTACCTACTGCGGCGCCAAATCAGAAGGTGACGCTCAGCCGACGCAATGTATGCGAAACAGGTCTTAAATCCACTTGCGTGTCAGGGTTTCCTATTCGGGCAGTTTGCGCCAATCTGCGTGAAACTTCCGAAAGGGCAATCATGAGCCACCCACCATCCGACGCCAACGCCCGGCGCGCAATCGCCCCTGTCATCTGTTATCCGAATGATACGCTGCCCAAGCCAGATATGGAATTCTATGCTAAGGCCCGTGTAGAAGCCGAAAAGGTTTCGGAAACGGTGGTCCCTCCGCGTGATGCGCGGTGCTTTGAGGTTCCGGCCGGACATTTCTTTCGCATCACTTCGGTGGACGGCCCGCAGGTCGGCGATCTGAACCTCTGGAATCGTGACGACCTGTTGGAACGCTTCTATTCCGGCAAGACCCGGGCGTTGCACGGCACCCATATATCCACCGGTGAACGTATGTGGTCGAGCTTTCCGTATCTGCGACCGATGGCGACGATCACAGAAGATACTCTAAGCTGGTATGGCATAGATCAGTATGGCGGTTCGGTTCATGACGTGATTGGAACCAGGTGCGATCCCTATACGGGCAACCTGCTTTCCGGATCGCAATACCATCACTGTTGCCACTCCAACCTGACGCGGGCTCTGGCGGACCACTTGTCCATACCGCTAGCCGAAGCTGAACCGCACGTTCACGACGTTCTGAATGTTTTCATGTGCACCGGGTTCACCCGTGATACGGGGCAGTATTTCATGAAAGCCTCACCGGTCCGCCCCGGCGATTATCTGGAGTTCTTTGCCGAGATCGACCTTCTTGGCAATCTCAGCGCCTGCCCGGGCGGCGATTGCTCGTCGGAACATTCATCCGATACTGCGGCCTGCTATCCGCTACTAGTGGAAGTGTTTGCGCCGAATAACAGCGCACTGTCAGATTGGATAAGCCCTGCTCGTAACGGGTACGACCGCACGCACGGAAGCTAAGGGCGATTTCGAAGGATCCGGGCGAAGAAAGGTTTCGCCCGGATAGAATTATCATTCAGCGTCAGGAAATGCTGCCTGCAGGGCGATCTCGACCATATCGCCAAAGCTGCTTTCACGCTCCGACGATGGCAAGGCCGCGCCGGTCAGCAGGTGATCCGATACAGTTAGAACGGCCAGAGCCCGGCATTTGTGGCGCGCGGCGAGGATATAGAGCTCTGCTGCCTCCATCTCGACCCCGAGAATTCCATGGCGCACCATCTGTTCATTCAGGTCGGGGCGTTCGTCATAGAAAACATCCGAGGAATAGATACCGCCGATATGGGTTGGCGTGCCTTTCGCCTGCGCGGCCTTAGCGGCGGCCTGCAACAGCCCCCAATCTGCACAGGGTGCGAAGTTCAGCTCTTTCATGATGCCACGCGACGGCGTGCTGAGCGTGGTGGACGTCATCGCAAGGATGACATCACGCACATCAATACTTTCCTGCATTCCCCCGCATGAACCAATTCGGATCAGGGTTTTTGCGCCAAAGTCGCGGATCAGTTCATTCACGTAAATGGACAGCGACGGCATTCCCATTCCGCTGCCCTGAATTGTGACCGGAAATCCTTTCCAGGTTCCGGTAAATCCCAACATTCCGCGGACGTTGTTAATTTGCCGGACATCGGTCAAAAAAGTCTCGGCCGCCCATTTGGCCCGATATGGATCACCTGGCAGCAATACAGTTTCTGCGATGTCGCCTTTTTCTGCGCCTATGTGAATTGTCATCTTCGCCGCCTCGATCAGATTTCCAGATCGGATATGTCGGCCCCGGCTTTCAGCGCATCATGTACCCATTGCGGTTTGCGACCGCGCCCAGACCAGGTTTGGTCGGAATTGGATGGATTGCGGTATTTGGCCTTTGCCTTAGCCCCTTTTGCCGAACGGCGCGCATCCCCAGACAACTCCGCAAGCGAAAAGCCATACTCTGCCGCTGCCTTTTCCGCGGCCTCAAGCGCCTCACGGCGTTCGCGTACTTCTGCCTCTTTCAAAGCATCGTCGATATTGCCCCGCAATTCGGTCAATTCCTTGCGGGTCATTTTACTCAGGTCGATTCCCATCATTATCTCCGTATGGCGAAAGCCAATTAGGTGGCCAATTTTTTGGCCACCGTAATTACATACATCGCCATTATCCATCCCTCAATTATTGGGGAGGACGTTAGAGTTATTCAGCGGCAATATCCTTGGGATCGGCCAGCGTAATGATGTCGCCCATTATCGAATTCAATTCGAAATTCTTCGGCGTATAGATTTTGGCTACACCCATTTCGCGCAGCCTTTCTGCATCATCATCGGGAATAATACCGCCAACTACCACTGGAAGTTCCCCGAGCCCCGCTTCGCGCAGGCGCACCATCACGTCCTCAACCAGCGGAAGGTGGCTGCCGGACAGGATCGAAAGACCGATCACATGGGCTTGTTCCTCTGCGGCCGCCTTGACGATTTCCTCGGGCGTCAGACGGATGCCTTCATAGCTGATGTCCATCCCGCAATCCCGCGCGCGGAACGCGATCTGTTCGGCACCGTTCGAATGGCCATCCAGCCCCGGCTTGCCGACCAGGAACTTCAGGCGGCGGCCCAGCTGATCGCTGACAGCATCCACGGCGGCGCGCAGATCGTCCAGTCCTTCGGTCTTGTTGGAAACCGAACCCGATACACCGGTCGGGCCACGATAGGTGCCATAGGCCTTGCGCATTTCCTCGGCCCATTCGCCTGTGGTTACACCGGCTTTGGCGGCTGAGATTGATGGCTCCATAATGTTGGTGCCGGCTTTTGCCGCCTCACGTAGTGCGGCCAGCGCGGCCTCGACCGCCTGACTGTCGCGTGAGGACTTCCAATCATTCAGGCGATTGATCTGTTCCTGCTCGACCGCCGGGTCGACAACCATGATTCCCCCGTCCTCGGTCTGAAGGGGCGAGCTTTCGCCTTCGATCCACTTGTTCACACCGACGACAACCGTTTCGTTCCGCTCGATGCGGTTCAGGCGCTCGGCATTCGAATCAACAAGACGGGATTTCATGTATTCGATCGAAGCAACCGCGCCGCCCATGGACTCAAGATTGGCCAGTTCTGCCCGCGCGCCGTTCTTCAGCTCTTCGACCTTGGCATCGACAACCTGATTGCCGTCAAACAGATCGCCATATTCCAGCAGGTCGGTTTCATAGGCCAGAATCTGTTGCATCCGCATCGACCATTGCTGATCCCATGGGCGCGGCAGACCCAGCGCTTCATTCCAGGCCGGAAGCTGTACTGCGCGTGCGCGGGCTTTTTTGGAAAGCGTCACCGCCAGCATCTCGATCAGGATGCGATAAACGTTGTTTTCGGGTTGCTGTTCGGTCAGGCCCAGCGAGTTCACCTGTACCCCATACCGGAATCGGCGGAATTTGGGGTCCGTCACGTTGTAACGCTGTTCAAGGATTTCGTCCCAAAGGTCGACAAAGGCGCGCATTTTGCACATTTCAGTGACAAAGCGGATGCCCGCATTCACAAAAAATGAGATGCGCCCGCAAAGGGCCGGGAAATCTTCGGCTGGTACGCGTGGGCGCAATTCGTCCAGAACCGCAATCGCAGTGGCCAATGCATAGGCCAGTTCCTGCTCGGGCGTCGCACCCGCTTCCTGCAGGTGATATGAACACACGTTCATCGGGTTCCATTTGGGGACGTTGGTGTAACAGTACTCGGCCACATCAGCGATCATTTTGAGGGATGGCTTGGGCGGGCAGACATAAGTTCCGCGGCTCAGGTATTCTTTGATCAGGTCGTTCTGAACCGTACCTTGCAGGCTGGAGATATCCGCCCCCTGTTCTTCGGCAACGGCGATATACAACGCCAAAAGCCACGGCGCCGTTGCGTTGATGGTCATTGAGGTATTCATCTGCTCAAGCGGGATCTGATCGAACAGAACACGCATGTCACCAAGATGGCAGATGGGGACGCCCACCTTTCCTACTTCGCCGCGCGCCAGAGTATGATCGCTGTCGTACCCGGTTTGGGTGGGCAGATCGAATGCCACGGAAAGGCCGGTCTGACCTTTCGCCAGATTGGACCGGTAAAGCTGGTTCGAGGCTTTGGCGGTGGAGTGACCCGCATAAGTCCGGATGAGCCAGGGGCGATCTTTCTGCGTCTGCGTCATGACAAGAGCCTCGTGCTTGAGTGGGCAATAATATTTCACTGTAGCGTTCTAAATCGCAATTTTTGGGATATGTCAATTCGCTGCGTTGCGGCATCCACAGGTTTCTTCAGATTGTTCCCGCTGGCGATTGGTGGCAGGGTGCAGCTATGTGGCAGACCGTAGAAGTTCCGATTTGGCTGTTTGTGTTGATCGTCGTGTTTGCTGCGGTCACATTTGCCTCGCATTTTCTTTTTCCGTCCGTTCGTTGGTTTTTTCGGCGTCGTCTGGAACGGGCAGTCGCAAGGCTGAATCAACGGCTGCAGCGCCCGATACAACCGTTCAAGCTGGCGCGGCGTCACGATATGATTCAGCGCCTGATCTACGATCCTCAGGTCGGTAAGGCGGTACAGGAACATGCGCGCGAAACCGGTATCCCCGAGGCGGTCGCGTCGGAACAGGCTCGCAGGTACGCGCGGGAAATCGTGCCTTCGTTCTCGGCCTTTACCTATTTCAGCTTTGCCATCCGGCTCGCGCGCTGGCTGAGTAACGCCTTTTATCACGTTCGGCTGAGTTACGAGGACGAAAAGGCGCTGAAAGACATTGATAGTGATGCAACGGTTGTGTTCGTCATGAATCACCGCAGCAACATGGATTATGTTCTGGTTACCTATCTGGCTGCACAACATTCGGCACTGTCTTATGCGGTGGGGGAATGGGCGCGTGTCTGGCCACTCAGCCGCCTTATCCGGGCGATGGGGGCGTATTTCATTCGTAGAAAATCCGGGAGTGAGCTCTACCGTCAGGTTCTGGCCTGTTACGTACGGCATGCGACCGAGGCCGGTGTCACGCAAGCTATGTTTCCCGAAGGCGGGCTGAGTCTGACGGGCGGCCTTGGGCGACCGAAACTCGGGTTGTTGAAATATATTCTTGACGGAACCAGCGTCGACGGAAAAGACGTCGTTTTTGTTCCTGTCGCGCTGAATTATGACCGGGTTCTAGAGGATACGATACTTACCCGCGCGGCGCTGGGCAGCGAGAGGCGCTTCCGGGCAAGAATCGGGGTCATCACGCGCTGGTTTCTCAAGCAAATCTGGTTGCGCCTGATCGGGCGCTATCGCGGATTTGGTCTGGCATCGGTGCGGTATGGTACTCCGATTTCCTTGCGCGCCTTCAGAAAGGGTGGGGAGCGGGATTTGATGACCGATCTGGCGCGCGAGCTGATGGCAAGGATTGGCGCTGCCATCCCTCCAGTTCCAGCACCTGCTGCGTGTCGGCTTGTTCGCGAGAACGGGTCTATGCCGGAGGAGGTCGTGAAAGAGCGGATCTGCAAAACTCTTGAGCGAAATGGCGGCCAGCCCCAAAGCTGTATTGAAGATACAAATGCGGCCATTGAGCAGCTTGTGGAGCGGAGAATCCTTTGCCGCGCGGAAGGCCTGTTATTGCCTTCGATCGAGCGGCTGGACTTGATGGAGTATTACGCCGCATCGGCTCCGGTCGTAGACGATATCTCTGATGCTGCGAGTGCAAAGGAGATTTCTGCATCCGCTGGGTCATAAAATTACAAAACTATGCCCAAAAACTATTGCATTGTTTCTTTGGGGCTAATATTTCCTCCTTTGAGGTTCGCGATTCTGCGTCGCGGCAACGGAATTGAACAAAGGAGGCCACCATGGCTTTGGACACGGACAGCGGTATCGCGTCATACGAGGCACCCGAAAAAGACCTCTATGAGATGGGAGAGATCCCTCCGATGGGCTACGTGCCCAAACAGATGTATGCTTGGGCCATCCGCAAGGAGCGCCATGGTGAGCCGAACACGGCCATGCAGCTTGAAGTGGTCGACGTCCCAAAGCTCGACAGTCACGAAGTGCTGGTTCTCGTGATGGCGGCGGGTGTGAACTACAACGGTGTCTGGGCGTCGCTGGGCACGCCGATCAGCCCGTTTGATGGTCACAAGGCACCCTATCATATCGCGGGTTCGGATGCGTCGGGCATCGTTTGGGCTGTCGGTGAAAAGGTCACTCGCTGGAAAGTCGGCGATGAGGTCGTGATCCACTGTAATCAGGATGACGGTGACGACGAACATTGTAACGGTGGCGACCCGATGTATTCGGATTCGCAGCGCATCTGGGGTTATGAGACTCCCGACGGCTCGTTCGCACAGTTCACCAATGTTCAGGCACAGCAGCTGATGCCGCGTCCGAAACACCTGACCTGGGAAGAAAGCGCCTGCTACACTCTGACTCTGGCAACCGCCTACCGGATGTTGTTCGGGCACGAGCCGCATGACCTGAAGCCAGGCCAGAACGTTCTTGTCTGGGGCGCGTCGGGCGGTCTGGGCTCATACGCGATCCAGCTGATCAATACGGCGGGTGCGAATGCGATCGGCGTGATCTCTGACGAAAGCAAGCGCGACTTTGTCATGGGGCTGGGCGCCAAGGGTGTTCTGAACCGCAAGGACTTCAATTGCTGGGGTCAGCTGCCGACAGTAAACACACCGGAATATGCCGAGTGGTTCAAAGAGGCCCGCAAGTTTGGCAAAGCCATTTGGGACATCACCGGCAAGGGCGTGAACGTTGACATGGTGTTCGAACATCCAGGCGAAAGCACCTTCCCGGTTTCCACCTTTGTTGTGAAAAAAGGTGGCATGGTTGTGATCTGCGCCGGAACCACCGGTTACAACCTGACCTTCGACGTGCGTTACATGTGGATGCACCAGAAGCGCCTGCAGGGTTCACACTTCGCGCACCTCAAGCAGGCGGCGGCGGCCAACAAGCTGATGGTCGAACGGCGTCTTGATCCGTGCATGTCCGAAGTGTTCACCTGGGCCGATCTGCCCGAGGCACATATGAAAATGCGCCGGAATGAACATAAGCCCGGCAACATGTCTGTTCTCGTTCAGGCACCGCGCACTGGTCTGCGTACGCTGGAAGAAGTTCTCGAAGCGAAAGACTAATCGCGCAAAAAACACGACTGGAAAGCCCGCGAATCGCTTCGGTGAGTCGCGGGCTTTTTCATTGTGAAACTGGCCTCAGAAGTTTCAGTCCGTTACAACTCTGTGTCTCGCTATTTTTGGGGAGTAGAAACCGGTGAATATTCGCACCAGTGCCTTACATGCTATGGTTGTGTTAACCTTTCGTTAACTCTTTCGGAGAGACCCTGATGGCGCAAAATGAGTGGATACTGGACGTACTGTCGGATCTCAGAACTTTCGCCGCCGCGAACGGGATGAGTACGCTTGCCGAACAGCTTGATGATACCAAGCTGATCGCCGCAACCGAGATCGCGTCCCAACAAGATGAGGCACGGGCGCCAGTTTATGGGAACGAAAGTCGAATTGAGCCAGGTCCTGGGAGATTTGGAAGACACCAACTCGCTTGAAGACTTAGAGCGGATAGCGATTTCCATCAGGGACAGGCTTGGTGTTGCTCATATCATCTATCACTGGGTAGACAGCGCCGGCGATCAATATGGGTGTACCACCTATCCGGATGCCTGGGCTGAACGGTACCTGGAAAGAAATTACCACAGAATTGATCCCGTAATTCTGGGGTGCTTTCAAAGGTTCCAGCCGGTTGACTGGAAAACACTTGATTGGTCGGGCAAAATCGCCAAGGCGTTCTTGCAAGATGCGCTGAGTCACGGGATCGGGAATCAAGGCTATTCAATTCCCATCAGAGGGCCGAACGGTCAGTTCGCTCTGTTCACCGCCAACCACAGCTGTGATGATGAAACTTGGCAGGGTTTTATGAAGACCTATGGCCATGACCTGATTCTGATTGCGCATTTTTTTAACAAGAAAGCGCTTGAATTCGAAAGCGACCGGACACCTGAAACGTCCTGCTCATTGTCTCCGCGGGAAGTCGATGCAATGACCTTGCTTGCACTGGGATACAGCCGTGCACAAGTCGCACATTCACTGTCGATTTCCGAGCATACGCTAAGGGTTTACATAGAAAGCGCGCGCTTCAAGCTTGGGGCGCTCAACACCACCCACGCCATTGCAACGGCAATGAGTAGAGGCTTAATAGTGGTTTAACGGGCGTTCGATAGTCACACGGTAAATTAACCACAAGTTTGTACCCCCTTTGTTCCAGACATGGACGACAAGGGGAACAAGTCATGCTGCGTTATGTGTATGCCGATGAATTATTCAAATATCCGAAACTTGCTGAAGGGATGTTTCAGGATCGCGCAGATCAGTTCAAGACCCGGCTGGGGTGGGACGTTCAGATCAACGAAAAGGGTGAAGAGCGGGATGAATACGACGACCTGAACCCCCTTTATGTGATCTGGGAAGAAGAAGATGGCAGTCATGGCGGTTCGATGCGAATTCTGCCGACAACGGGCCCGGTCATGGTCAATGATGTGTTCGGTCATCTGACCGGGGGCAAACCTGTTCGTAGCCCGCTGATCTGGGAGGTGACGCGGTTCTGCCTGTCCCGCACGGCCAGCGCCCGGACGGCGGGCGCAATCATGCTGAGTGGGGGCGAGGTCATGGAAGGTTTCGGGCTGACCCACATCGCCGGGGTATTTGACGCACGTATGGTTCGCATCTATCGGCTGATCGGATCATCCCCGGTTATTCTGGGTTCGGAAGGTGAAGGCCGGGATCAGATTTCTGTTGGTCTGTGGCCGTATTCCCCGGCAGATTGCGCGCGTGTGGCTGAAAGGGCGGGTGTCCCCAGGGAACTGTCACGCATGTGGTTCAACGCGGCTTTCGGGAAGATGGCCAAACCCCGGTTCGCCCTTTCGGCCTGATGCCAGCGATTTCCTTATTCCGCATCTGGTGATGGGTCGCGCGGCCCTGTAGGGTCGCGCCATGTCCTTGCCGAATGTGACCTTTTCCGACGATCAGGCGACCGCCTATGACAGCATCGCCGAGATGCTGAAAACAGCTGGAGTTGACCTTGAAGACGACGCGCTGCTGAGGCCACCAGGCGGAGGGAAATCCGGGGTAATGGCGGTGATCGGTAAAGCAGGTTCCGGAAAAACGCTGCTGCTTGCCGAGCTTTACAAGGCACTCGCCGAGGCGGGTGTGAATGTTGTGTCCGGCGATTATGAAAGCCGCAAGTCCAAGGACAAACGCAGCCTTGCCATTCTGGCCCCAACGAACAAGGCCGCTAGTGTTCTGCGATTGCGCGGGGTCCCGGCAACCACAATCCACCGCATTCTCTATACGCCCGTATATGACCCTGAATACGAGCGGATTGCCGAATGGCTTGCTGGCAACGGGGACCGCCCCGAGATCGAAGGTCTGACGGATGAGGCACTGGATCGAGCGGCTGCCTTTTACGAGAAAAACAAGTCGATCCCCGGGGCTCTAGCTGCAGCAGGTTTGCGCGGGTCGGATTTCATAACCGGTTGGAAACGCAGGGACGAACCGCTGGACATCGGATTCGTGGACGAGGCGTCGATGTTGGACGACCGGCAGTTCGAGGACCTGCAGGAGATTTTTCCGACACTTCTGATGTTTGGCGATCCGGCACAGCTGGCGCCTGTCAATCAGTCCGGATCGATGGTCTTTGATGGATTGGCAGAGCCGCGAAAGTTGACCCTGCACCGCGTTCATCGTCAGGACGCGGATAATCCGATTCTGGATCTTGCACATGCTTTGGCCGACCCGGCGATGGGGTTTGAAGAATTCGAGCACTTGATTGAACAAACCTCGCGCAAGGATGATCGCGTGATCTGGGGCCAACGGGTCGAGGTCGACCTGATGGCCCGCAGCCCGGTTCTGGTCTGGCGTAATGCAACACGGATACGATTGATTAACGCATTCCGGCATGTTCACGGTGCGCCTGAAACGGAACTTCTGGAAGGCGAGCCGCTGATTTGCGACGGAATTGAACTGCCGCTGAAGCACCGCAAAAAACGCCTCGACCTCGAAGCGCGCGGGCTTATCAAAGGGGCACAGGTCATCTATCTGGGGCCGGGACGGAAACCGGGGTTTTCCCGGCTGCATGTTATCGGCGCCGAGGACCCGCAGGTCAGTGCCGCATCCATCGTCAAAATCGAAAAGCCGGACGAGGAAGAGCCGTTCATCCCCTACGCCGCACGCATGGGGGCCACATTCCTGCACGGCGCGGCGGTCACGATTCACAAGGCGCAGGGATCGCAATGGAACACGGTACAGGTCTTTGCCCCGGATATCTATGCTGCCGCCAGAATGGGCCGGACCGAGGCCGGACAGCCCTTGTGGAAACGTCTGGCCTATGTCGCGATCACCCGCGCTCAGGAACGCCTGATCTGGGTAGTGCGCAACCGTTTGGCCAAACCGACACACGAACTGCGTGTGGATGATCTGCGGCAGGTTCCGGCTGCATCCCTGACTCTGGAGGCGGAAGAAACATGAGTTCAATCATCGTGACCGGTGCAAGCTCGGGCATAGGTCGGGCCACTGCCGAGCTGTTTCTGGAACAGGGTTGGGTTGTAGGCCTTTTGGCGCGCAGCGGCGGCGTTCTGTCTGAGATGGCTGGCCAATACGAAAACGCTGTTCCGCTGACTGCGGACGTGACGGACCCGCAGGCAGTCGACGCTGCCTTTCTGTCATTTGCGCAAAAGGCCGGACGGTTGGATGTTCTGTTCAACAATGCCGGTGTGTTTACGCCTGCAGGCAAGATTGACGAAATCGCGCTGGAGGATTGGTATCAGACGGTCAACGTCAATCTGAATGGCATGTTCCTGTGCGCCCGGGCGGCTTTCAGCACCATGCGCAGGCAGTCTCCGCAAGGGGGGCGTATCATCAACAACGGATCCATCGCGGCACATGTGCCGCGCCCGAACTCGGTCCACTATACGGCAACCAAACACGCGATCACCGGCCTGACCCGAAGCCTTTCTCTGGACGGGCGTGATCTGAACATCGCGTGTGGTCAGATTGACATCGGCAACGCGAGAACGCCCATGGTTCAGGGATTGGTCGATGCGGCGATAACACAAGGGCAGCAGCCCGATCCGACCATGGCTGTCGAAGACGCGGCTCGTTCCGTTCTGCATATGGCGACGCTGCCGCCCGAAGCCAACGTGCAGTTCATGACCGTGATGGCGACAACAATGCCTTATATCGGACGCGGCTGAAGATCAGTTCTCGCGCAGCAGACGGAATGCCGTGGATGCGCTCCAGCCTGCGGCAATGGCAATCGCAAGAGACATCAGGCCATATACCATCGGGTTTTGCCGTGACAGGTTGTAAAGAAAGCGTTCCAGTCCGACCTTGCGCACGTCGATCGCGGTTTCCAGCTGTGAAATGACCTCTCCCCCGCGCGTCAGGAAAATTCGGGCGACGTACTCGCCCTCGGTCAGATCTGCAGGCATCTCGATCGAGGTGCGAAACAGGGTCTGCTGGTCCACGGCCACCGTGTCTTCGCGAATGGAATACAGGTGTTCCTTTTCACGGATGCGAACGACCGCATCAGCAAATGACTGTGCCTCACGGATATGCATGGCAGCCCCAACCGAGCGAATGGCCCGCTCGATGGAAATGCGATACCGCAGGTCTTCGGTATCGGTAAGCACCTGATCGAACGGTGCACTGGTTGCGACTGCGTAAAAACTGGGGGCCGAGTCCACCAACACGCTGTCCACATTCACCCAGATCCCGAACTTCTTTTCCTTGCGGCGCACCATCACCGGTTCGGATGGGCCGGACACAGCAACGACCACTTCCAGCGGTGGGCCCGATGGAATTGGGGCTTCGCGTTTGACTGCACCAAAGATCAGGATATCGGAGCCGTCGAAATTGGCGGTAATGGCAACACGGTCCTGGCTAAGGCCAAGAACAACCTGTTCCCCGTCAGCAAAAGCAGAGGAACACAACAGACAGAAAACAGCGATCAGACGCAACATCTCAGTGCCCTCCGTCCGTGCCAAGTGAATACAGCTCCGACGGCTGAAGAAGCAGTTCCAAAGCCAGCTTCCCGCAGACCGCCAGAACCATGAGGGCAAGCAAAATACGCAATTGCTCGGCTTTCATGCGGGCTCCGATCTGGGTGCCGATCTGGGCTCCGACGACACCGCCTACCAGCAGCAGAACGGCCAGCATCACATCAACAGTATAGTTGGTGGTCGCGTGCAGCATCGTGGTGAATGCGGTGACAAAGATGATCTGGAACAGCGACGTTCCCACCACGACCTTGGTCGGCATCCCCAGAATGTAGATCATCGCCGGAACCATGATGAATCCGCCACCGACGCCCATGATTGCGGACAACACGCCAACGCAAAGGCCGACGACCAGTGGCGGGATGACCGAGATATACAGGCCAGATGTCCGAAACCGCATCTTGAGGGGCATCGCATGAACCCATCCGCGCTGACGGCGTTTGGGCGGCGGTGCTCCGTCGGCCTTGCGCAGCTTGCGGATGGCGTTGAGGCTTTCGATGAACATCAGCCCACCGATGACACCCAGAAACACCACGTAGCAAAGCTTTACCAGCAGATCGACCTGACCGAGGCTTTTGAGATAGTTGAACACCACCACGCCCAGCGCTGCGCCGATTAGTCCGCCTATCAGCAATACCGTCCCCATCCTGAGGTCCACGGTCTTTCGTCGGAAATGGGCCAGAACGCCTGAAAATGATGATGCGACGATCTGGTTCGCTTCGGTGGCCACCGCGACGGCTGGAGGTATCCCGATAAAGAACAGCAGCGGTGTCATCAGAAACCCGCCCCCGACACCAAACATTCCGGAAAGGATGCCCACCAGACCACCAAGGCCCAAAAGCAGGAACGCGTTAACTGATACTTCGGCTATCGGTAAATAGATCTGCATGGTGACTTCTAGTCCAGCCTGGATAAGTTGTGCAATGCGGCAGGTTTTACGCACTCACCGGCATCAAGTGATCGTGTGCAGCCCAAGGGTGACAGTTCCGTGTCATTTCCCACCGCACGTGGTGAGTTTTGATTGCCGGTAGGATCAATCCCACCTTGTTCAGTGACCGAATACAGCTCGACCGGCTCGAGCAGCAGTTCAAAGGCGATTTTGCCCGAAACTGACATCACAAGAAGGGCCAGCAGAACGCGCAATTGCTCGGCTTTCAGGCGCGCGCCGATCTGTGTGCCCAACTGTGCCCCCACGACGCCGCCCAGAATCAAGAGAAGGGCCAGCATCAGATCAACACTGAAATTGGTTGATGCATGCACCATCGTCGTGAACCCGGCCACAAAGATGATCTGAAACAGGGACGTTCCGATCACAACCTTGGTCGGCATCCCAAGAATGTAGATCATGGCAGGCACCATGATAAAGCCGCCGCCGACCCCCATGATTGCCGACAGAATGCCCACGCCGAACCCAACCAATGCAGGTGGAATGACGGAAATATAAAGGCTTGAGCCGCGAAATCGCATCTTGAATGGCAGCGCATGAACCCATGTTCGCTGACGGCGTTTATAAGGTGCCGCGCCGCCGGCTTGTTTAGACCTCCGGATTGCGTTCACGCTTTCGACGAACATCAGGCTGCCGATGACGCCCAGAAACACCACGTAACAAAGCTGAACGGCCAGATCGACCTGCCCGAGCTGCTTGAGAAAGTTGAAAAGAACCATCCCCAACGCCGCACCGAAAAGCCCGCCAATAAGAAGAACAAGCCCCATCTTCAAATCGACGGTTCTTCTTTTGAGATGGGCCAGAAGCCCCGAGAATGAGGACGCGACAACCTGATTTGCCGAGGTTGCGACTGCAACCGTTGGCGGAATGCCGATAAGAAACAGCAAAGGCGTGATCAGAAACCCGCCCCCCACTCCGAACATCCCGGAAAGCACTCCGACGGCCGCACCGATGCCCAGTAACAATAGGGGATTCACCGAGACCTCGGCGATAGGGAGGTAGACATGCATACCCCCTTAGAGCGGTTGCGGCACGCAAAATCAACTCTGCATGCCGCTATGCAGCGAACAGGACCGAAGAACGGTCCTGAACTGGCCCTATCACCGTTCTTTTACATAGGGTTCGCCGCCTGCGCGTGGTGGGATGGCCTTGCCGACGAACCCGGCAAGAATCACGACCGTCAGGATATAGGGCAGGGCGTCCATAAGCTGAACCGGAATGACGACGCCACCCAGATCGATGTTCTGGAATCGCAGGGCTATGGCTTGCAACAGGCCGAACAGCAGGCAGGCCCCCATGGCGTGCCAGGGTCGCCATTTGGCGAAAATCAGCGCCGCCAGCGCAATGAACCCGCGTCCCGCCGTCATGTCCTTTACAAAGCCAGCCTGCAAGGCTGTCGCTAGATAGGCCCCCGCAATGCCGCAAAGCACGCCGCAGATCGCAACGGCCGCATAGCGTAGGCCCACCACTGACACCCCAGCGGTGTCGACCGCCGCGGGGTTTTCACCAACGGCGCGCAAGCGTAGTCCGAATCTGGTCCGGTACAGTATCCACCAGGTCGCGGGGACGGCCAGAAAGGCGAAATAGACCAGAATGGAATGACCTGAGAGCAATTCGGAATAAATCTGGTGCAAAACGTTGGTTTCGGACATCAGCGCCGAAACCGGGCGTCCTGCAAGCTCCGCGTCTTCCGGACCGATTGCCAACGGGAATTCAGCGCTCTCAAAACGCCCTTCACCGATCAGCGAAGGAGTACGTCCTCCCTGTTGAAACCAGTCCTGTGCGACAAGCACGGTCATACCGGCGGCAAGGAAATTGATCGCCACGCCTGAGATTAGCTGATTACCCCGGAAAGTGATCGAAGCCAGACCGTGCAGCCCGGCAAGAACCAGCGAAGACGCGATACCCGCCAGTAGCCCCAGCCAGACCGAACCGGTTACGGCCGCGACAGCGGCGGAAAAGAACGCGGCCATCAGCATCTTGCCTTCCAGGCCGATGTCAAAGATGCCCGCCCGTTCGGAGTATAGCCCTGCAAGACAGGCCAGCAGCAAAGGTGTCGCCAAGCGAACGGTCGAATCGAGGACCTGTATGAGTGTCAGAAAATCCATCAGGCCGATCCTTTCCGCAGTCCAAGGAACAGCTTTTCAAGCGGCATCCGCACCATATTGTCCAATGCCCCGGTGAACAGGATCACCAGTGCCTGAATCACCACGATCAGTTCGCGAGGGATTGAAGTCCACAGCGCCAGCTCTGCCCCCCCCTGATAGAGAAATCCGAACAGGATCGCGGCGAGGAATACGCCAAAGGGATGCGACCGGCCCATCAGCGCCACTGCGATACCGATAAAGCCCGCACCTTCGGTCGAATTCAGAACCAGCCGCTCTGCCTCGCCCATCACGTTGTTGGTTGCCATCAGACCAGCCAAAGCACCCGAAATCAGCATGGCGACAATGGTGATGCGGACAGGCGAAATACCTGCGTATATGGCCCCGGTTTCCGAATGGCCATAGGCCCGGATTTCGTAACCCAGGCGGGTGCGCCAGATCAGCGCCCAGACCACAACGCAGGCAAGGATCGCCACAAAGAACGAGATGTTGGCAGGCGCGCCGCGGAACACCACGTTTTCGGCGGTCGAGAACATTGACTGGAAGGTCGGCAGATGCGTCGCCTCGGGGAAACGGGCGGTCGCTGGGTCCATCGACCCCTGAGGACGCATGACGTTGACCAGCATATAATTGAGAAATGCTGCAGCGATGAAATTGAACATGATCGTGGTGATCACGATATGGCTGCCGCGTTTGGCCTGCAGATAGGCCGGAATTGCTGCCCACGCCGCGCCAAAGATCATAGATGCCGCGCAAGCTCCGAGCAAAGCGATGGACCAGTGCGGCCACGGCACGTGCAGGCAGACAAGCGCCACGCCCAGCCCGCCCAGCATCGCCTGACCTTCGCCACCGATATTGAACAGGCGCGCATGGAACGCGACGGCCACGGCCAGACCGGTGAAAATGAAATTGGTGGCATAGTACAACGTGTAGCCCCAGCCATAGGTCGACCCCAGTGCGCCGGTAACCATCAGGTTCACAGCCTCGACCGGGTTTTCACCGATTGCAAGGATGACAAGGGCGGAAAGGATCGCTGCCAGTATCAGACTGATCACTGGGATCAGGACCACGTCGGCCCATTTAGGCATTTTGTCCATGTTACGCGGCCTCCCCCGCAACACCGGCCATCAACAGGCCCAGTTCTTTTTCATCTGTTTCATGTGGCAAACGTTCGCCCATGATATGTCCGTCAAACATCACCGCGATCCGGTCCGAGAGCGAGAAAATTTCCTCCAGTTCGACCGAGACCAACAGGATGGCCTTGCCCTGATCACGCAGCGCGACGATCTGTTTGTGGATGAATTCGATCGCGCCGATATCAACGCCACGCGTCGGCTGGCCGACCAGCAGCAGGTCCGGATTGCGCTCGATCTCGCGTGCGACGACGATTTTCTGCTGGTTCCCGCCCGAGAAATTCTTGGCCGCCAGCCAGCCATCGGGCGGGCGTACGTCGAACTTCTCGATCTTGCGTTCGGTGTCGGCCCGCAGGGCTGCGTTGTCCATGAAGATGCCACGCTGATAAGCCGGATCGCGATGGTACCCGAAGGCCACGTTTTCCCAGGCGTGAAAGTCCATGATCAGACCCTCGCGCTGCCGGTCTTCGGGCACGTGTGCGATATGCTGGGCGCGGCGCGCCTGCCCATCCGAACCCGGACCGCTCAGCGCCAGAGGGGAACCATTCAGTTTGATCGTACCACTTCCGGCGCGCATACCGCCCAGAACTTCCAGTAGCTCTGACTGGCCGTTTCCGGCGACACCGGCGATGCCGACAATCTCGCCCGCCCGAACAGTCAGATTGATGCCCTTGACCCGCTCGACCCCAGCCTCGTCGCTGACGTGCAAATCCTCGATTTCCAGAATGGGCTTGCCCGGTTGTGCCGGAACCTTGTCGACCTGCAACAGAACCTTGCGGCCCACCATCAGTTCGGCCAGTTCTTCGGGGTTGGTTTCCGCTGTTTTGACCGTTGCCGTCATCTGGCCGCGGCGCATAACCGAAACCGTATCGGTGGCTTCCATGATCTCGCGCAGCTTGTGGGTGATCAGGATGATCGTCTTACCTTCTTCCCGCAGACGGTGCAGAATGCGGAACAACTGATCTGCCTCGGCCGGTGTCAACACGCCCGTAGGTTCGTCCAGAATCAGAATTTCCGCGCGCCGGTACAGCGCCTTGAGGATTTCGACCCGTTGTTGCATCCCGACACCGATCTCGTCGATGCGTTTGTCCGGATCGACAAACAGTTCGTATTCTTCTTCCAGCTCTTTCAGTTCCTTGCGCGCCTTGGCCAGAGATGGCGCAAGCAGGCCGCCTTCTTCGGCGCCCAGAACGATGTTCTCCAGAACTGTGAAATTCTCGACCAGCTTGAAATGCTGGAAAACCATGCCAATGCCTGCAGCGATCGCCGCCTGACTGTCGGGGATGTCGGTCTTTGTACCGTTGATCCAGATTTCACCTTTGTCGGCTTTGTAAAAGCCGTAGAGAATGCTCATCAACGTGGATTTGCCCGCACCGTTTTCACCGATGATCCCATGGATCGTACCGGGGGCGACGCTGATGGAAATATCTTTGTTGGCCTGAACCGGCCCAAAGGCTTTGGATATCCCTTTGAGCTCAATGGCGGGGACGGTCATGTCTTGTCCTCAATTGCCGAAGGGCCGCGCTTGCAATTCGCGGCAGAGTGGATGCGGGACGGAAAGCGCTCTCCCCGTCCCGCGCGATATCAGAACTGCAGTGCCGGGCAGCTGTCGTTCTCGTAATAGCTGACGACCGTGACGTTGCCATCGATGATGTCCTGGCGTGCCTTGTCGACTGCGGCCTTCATTTCATCCGAAACCAAAGGCGCGTTGTTGTCATCCAGAGCATAGCCAACGCCCTCTTCGGCGAGACCCATGGTAAAGACGCCGGGCTCGACCCCGTCGCCCGCTTTCATGGCTTCATAAACAGCCACGTCCACGCGTTTCAGCATCGAGGTCAGAACCTTGCCCGGATGCAGGTGGTTCTGGTTGCTGTCGACTCCAATGGACAGGATGCCTTCGTCTGCAGCGGTCTGCAGAACGCCAACACCGGTACCGCCCGCGGCGGCATAGACAACGTCAGCACCCTGGCTGATCTGAGCTTTGGTCAGTTCCGAACCCTTCACCGGGTCATTCCAAGCGGCCGGGGTTGTGCCGGTCATGTTGGCGACGACATTGATGTCGGGGTTAACCGCCTTGGCACCTTGAGCATAGCCACAGCCAAAGTGACGGATCAGCGGAACGTCCATGCCGCCGATAAAGCCAACGGTGCCTGATTTCGACGCCATCGCCGCCATCATGCCCACAAGGTACGACCCTTCGTGCTCGGCAAAGCCGACCTGACGCAGGTTCGGCGCGTCCAGCCATGTCACGTCAACCACGACGAACTTGGTGTCGGGATAGTCGGGTGCAACGGTGCTCAGCGGATCGGCCATCGCGAAACCCATGGTGATGATCGGGTTTGCACCCGCTTCGGCAAAGCGGCGCAGAGCCTGCTCACGCTGTGCTTCTGACTGCAGCTCGATCTCGCGATAGCTTCCGCCGGTTTCCTCGGCCCAGCGCGAGGCGCCGTTATGTGCGGCTTCGTTGAACGACTTGTCGAACTTGCCACCCAGATCAAAGATCAGGGCCGGTTCGGCAAGGGCTGCGCCTGCCGTCAATGCGACGGCGGCAGCGGCGCCCATCAAGGATTTCATCAGGGTCATTTTGTACTCCCGTTGGTTTTTATCGATCCGGAGCGAACGAATAATCCGTTGCTCCGCTCAAAGCGAGCAGAACTGCTGTGATGCTGGCAATTAAGGCCGTTTGCGGCGGCGGTGGTCAACCGCTTTTTGACCAGATGGTCTGAGAAACGCCCGGCTGCCGTCAGGGCAAGCTGCGTTCCATTACAATTGCATCCACGTTCTCCTCGTTTTCGCGCCGATAGTAGCCCCGGCACAGACCGCAGGGCGCATAACCGCAACTTTTATAGAGTGCAATGGCCGCTTGATTGTCAGCAGCGACATCCAGAAACGCGCGGGACGCGCCCGCCCTGATGGCTGTGTGCTGCCAGTCGTTCATCAGATGACGTGCCAATCCTGCTCGCTGGCGCGAGGGGTGGGTCGCAATGGTCAGCAGTTCCGCTTCGTCCGCTATGACGCGGAAAACCGCAAAACAGTCCGTATTGCCAATGGCATAGGTGAACCGGTTGGCCAAAAGATCAGCGAACTCTTCTTCGGTCCAGGGGCGCGACTGTCTGAAAGCTGCGGCGTGCAGGGCCGCCATTTCCGCCGGTGTCATTCGTCCAGAAGTACCGGCGGCACGTCTCTGGAAGGCGCCGCGTCAGCCGGTCGAACATAAAGAGGGGCCGGTGCCTCGCTGGTTGTGTTCCAACGCTGGGCTGCAGACCGGGCAATCGCCTCGGCATGTTTTTGGGGCTCATCGCAAAAAAACAGGGGGGTATGGGCTTCCACCTGTTCTCGGCCTGACAATACCGGAGCGTCCTCTCCGATCTGAATATAAACCTGATCCCGCGGGGCCGCGATAGCAGGGATGTGGCCAGCCGGGGCGACCAAACTCAACGCCTCAAACCCTGAGACGCCAACGGCGGGGACCTCAAGACCCAGCGCAAGCCCGCGAGCGGCGGATACCGAAATTCGGATGCCGGTGAAGTTGCCCGGACCGATTCCGACGCCGATTGCATCCAGATCGCTCCAGTCACATCTGGCCTCGGTCAGCAGTTCCTGAAGTAGTGGCATCAGCCGTTCGGCTTGCCCCCTCGACATGGCTTCGGCCCGCGACAAAAGGATTTCGCCGTCACGCAACAAAGCGGCCGCGCAATGCGCGGCCGATGTATCAAATGCCAGTATCGTCGGTTCAGACGGCAACCGGGCGCACCTCGGTCACTTCGGGGATGTAGTGACGCAGCAGGTTTTCAATGCCCATCTTCAGGGTCAAAGTGGACGAGGGGCAACCCGCGCAGGCGCCCTGCATATGCAGATAGACGACACCGCGGTCGAAGCCGTGGAAGGTGATGTCGCCACCGTCCTGCGCCACTGCCGGGCGCACGCGGCTGTCCAGCAACTCTTTGATCTGGTCTACGACTTCGGCGTCCTCGCCGGTGTGCTCGGCATGGCCCGAGGCTGTTTGCGCATCCGCGCCCATCACCGGTTGGCCGGACTGGTAGTGTTCCATCACCGCGCCAAGAATAGCGGGCTTGATGTGGTCCCACTCAACGCCGTCTTCTTTGGTCACGGTTACGAAGTCGTTGCCAAAGAATACGCCGGTCACGCCATTCACAGCAAAGATACGCTGCGCCAAAGGCGATTTCTGAGCCGCCTCTGGCGACGGGAAGTCCGCCGTGCCCATTTCCAGAACGGTTTGACCGGGCAGGAATTTCAACGTGGCCGGGTTTGGGGTGGATTCGGTCTGGATGAACATGTCAAGCTCCGCTTCTGTTGACCCTGATATGCGGGTGCGGACCTCAGAAGTCAAGAATTGGAACGATTCTAAAATGTGTAAATCTGGATCAGCATTCAGCTCTGGTTCAGATCCGGGCAGTCGCAGCCACTGATCGAACCTGTTGGCGAAGAGGAAAAGCCGCAGCATTGGACACCGGTGCTGAGCGTGCAGCAGCGTGTGCCTTGCGCAATTTCACAAGCCGAACCACCAGGCGACTGGCTGCCGACGGACAGAGTCAGAACAAGAAGAAAGGTCAGGCGCAGCATTTTATCCTCAATTCAAAGATGGATCACGATGATCGAACGCGGCCGCCAACATCAGAAAGACGAAAAAGTCGCGCACATAGGGCCGTTGTTCCTGCGGATGACGCGCCAGCAACCGGCTTGTGACGTTGTTTTCTACTTCGATGAACTTGCGCAACGTGTCGCGCCAGATGAAGTATCCGGCCAGATCGGGAACGGTCCAGAACTGCCCTTCGCGCAGGGCGGACGCACTGGTATTTGCCGCATAGGCATAGTCTTTCCATTTCTGGAGATAGCTTTGCTTCAGATCGTCCGCGGCACGCACCTCAAGCACCTTGCTGGACAGTCGGTGGTAATGGATGATGACAGATGTGGCGGATTTGGGTGTTCCGTCCACGCACCGTGATCGGAAAATTACGCGGAACAGCCACAGTTCACTATCATCTTCCTCGCTGACCGCAGGGGCGTTTTTGATCGGTTCGATGAAATAGGTCGACATCAGCAAATAGTCGTCCTCGCTCAGGGTGTTGGTGATTTCGGTGGTCAAAGCGGTTTCCGCCCCCGCGGATGCTTCGAAAATCCCGGCTGAAACCTTGGCCTTGAGGCCTACAGATGCGTCAAACCCCGAGGTATCGGTGATTTTCGTTCCACATTCCTTGACCGAGGTGATGCGGTAATTTGTCATTGCATCCAGCAGATTGGTTTCCTGTCCGGCCTGCCCGACGCCAAACCGGCGATGGAACGAGCCATCCAGTTGCCAGGCAAACGCCTGATCTGCATAAGCCTTCGTTACGATCTTGAGCGGAAACAGAGCGTTGTATTCTGCACCGGCAGCCTTTCGGCTTGCGCAGAACGACAAATAACTTGCGCCACTCTGGTGTGGCTCACCCCCAGCCTTGTAGGCCAGAACCGGAAACGGCTGGCACGCCGCTTCTTCAAGGTCTTCCAGACTGATTTCGTCTCCGCTTTCGCTCCAGTAATCCGCATCGCGAGAGGATTGGCTCAGGGCCGCCTGAAAGGCCTGTATTGTACTCATCGCCTGTGGATCATCCGCTTCAGCCACGGCAAACCCATAACGCGCCGAAACAACGTACCGGCACTGGGAAGGTCTGTCGCAGATTTCCATCCCACTTCCCGGGCAGTTATCGGCGCTTCTGCAAATCAGCGAATTTGCGGGGCTGTCGCTAAAGAAATAGGTCTGTTCCTGTAAAAGCGGCTGAATGTCCTGTTCGCGAATAAGCTTGCGATGTCCGTACTCGGTTATGACAAGGATTGCGCGGTCGCCGCGACCCGCTTCGAAATCCGGAAGCGAGACATAGGCGATCGGTTTCACGACGACGCCGATAGGATACATTTCCTGTTCTTCGAACTGGGCGTCATCGCAGCGCACATTCACGAAACGGCCCGGGGTGACCGTCACATAGTATTCATGTTCGCTGTATGGTACTGGTTCTGCTTCGTCGTTGCCGGTCAGAAACCAGTTCCACCTGATTCGCGGTTCATTGTCTTCCGCGCCGTGTAGTCGCGGGCAGGGATCGAACCCTTCGGCCTGTGCGGCGGTAAGGCATAGCGGTATAGCAAAAACCGCGACCAGAACGGTATGGAATAATTTTCTCACAACTAATACGCACAAGCTAATAAATCGACTCGCGCATATTATCAGAGTTTTTGAATTTTTCCGAATCGACACAGGATTCTGCATCACCCGGTTCAATGCCCGGTCAGGTGATCTCTTCCAGTTTTTCTTTACTTAGATCACCCGGAACTATGGTGATGGGAATGGGCAGGCCGCCGGAATTGCGCGTCAACTGTGTCACCAGAGGGCCGGGTCCCTTTTTGTCGGTTCCCGCGCCCAGCACCAGAACCCCGATTTCAGGGTCGGAATTCACATGCTCGATGATCTCGGGAACTGGTTCACCTTCGCGAATCGCCAGTTCCGGCTCAACCCCCTGCTTGTCCCGCATCCATTTCGCGAACACCTCGAAATGGGCATGAATTCTCTCGCGCGCTTCCTCACGCATCACCGCTGCAACGCCGATCCAGTGATTGAATTCATCGGGCGGTATCACGGACAGGACGATAACGCCGCCGCCAGTGTTTGACGCGCGCATAGCTGCAAACCGCATTGCATTCAGGCATTCGCGGCTATCGTCAAGAATAACAAGGAACTTGCGCATATATGTCCTTTCCGTTTCCGAGATCATGCCTGAGCAAACGAGGGCTGGCAACTCAACAACGCAGTTGGCCCGCTCAACGGTTTGACGCAGCCCAGTCCCAATACAACTCACGTGCGCGCCGGGCAATCGGCCCGATTTGGTACTGCGTGTCATCCAGCGCAGTCACTGGCGTCACCTTGTTCATGTTGCCGGACATAAAGACTTCGTCCGCATCGTGAAAATCCTCAAAGCTCAGGATGGATTCGTGCACCGTGACGCCATCCTCGCGCAGGTTCTTCATATGCCGCGCGCGGGTGATGCCCGCCAGAAATGTGCCGTTTGCCACGGGCGTGAATACCTCCCCGTCCTTCACCATGAAGATGTTGGCGGTGGCGGTTTCGGCGACATGGCCCATGGCATCTGCGACAAGGGCATTACTAAACCCTTTGGAGCGGGCTTCGCGTAACATCCTTGCATTGTTGGGATAAAGGCACCCCGCCTTGGCGTTCACGACTGCCGTTTCCAGTACAGGGCGGCGAAAACGCGTTGTCGTCAGCGTGACTGAGGCCTCTGCCGGGGCCAGAGGTATCTCTTCCAAACAGACAGCAAAGCCGGTGCTGTCTTCCTGTGGCACTATTGCCGATGCGTCACCGTCGATGCCCCAGTACATCGGGCGGATGTAGACGGCTTTGTCCGGGCCGTATGCCTGCAAGCCGTCGCGCACAATTTCAACCATCTGATCGACAGACACGGTCGGAGTCAGCATCAGCGCCTTGGCCGACCGGTTGGTTCTTGCGCAATGCGCCTCAAGATCCGGCGTCATTCCGTTGAAAAAGCGCGCCCCGTCAAACACGGATGTTCCCAGCCACGCGCCGTGATCTCCGGCCCGCATGATCGGCGCGTCCCCGTCGTGCCATTTGCCTTCGAAGTAGGTGCGAATGTTGCTGCCGACCGCCATGATGCTCTCCCTCAATTCCAGCAGAAACTAGGGGGGCACCGGGCAGAGGTCCAGAGAATAGTCAGACCGAAACAGGCAGCGTTTCGCGCTTGACCATGGTTCGCAGGGCAAAATTCGAACGCAGGTTTCGGATACCTGGTATCTGCATCAACTGGTTTTCCAGAAACGCGTCGAATGCCGAAAGATCGGACGCAACAACCCGCAAGAGAATATCGCGCGACCCTGTCATCAGATAGCACTCCATCACCTCGTCGCACCGGCGTATGGCGCGCTCAAAAGCATCAATGGCTGAACGGTCCTGTTTTTCCAGCTCGACTGACACAAAAATCGACACCCCGTAGCCAAGTTTCGCGGCATCCACCTTTGCCGTGTATCCCGTGATGATCTGGTCCTTTTGCAAACGATCCAGTCGACGTGCGCAGGGCGTCGCAGAAAGGCCGATGGTTTCCGCCAGCTCGGTAACGGTCATACGACCATCCTGCTGAAGGGCCCGAACGATTTTACGATCGATGTTGTCCATAGTGACAATCTCTAAATCCTACAGCTAAATTAGAGGACTTCACCAAAAATGCAAAGTTGGTCAGCACATCTTGGTGAAAACCGCTCAGCCCGGTGTGGCATGATTCCTGCAGTACTTCGGAGGGGCAACATGAAGATTACCGAAATTGACGCGCCGGACCACGAGCGCGTGGTGCAGTTCGAGGATGCCGCCAGCGGTTTGTTTGGCTACGCCGCCATTCATTCGACGCGGCTTGGACCCGCTGCTGGCGGTGTCAGGATGAAGACATATGGTCACCGCACCGAAGCGTTGCATGATGCCCTGCGCTTGTCGCGGGGGATGACCTTCAAGAATGCGGCCGCTGACCTGCCATTGGGTGGTGGCAAGGCGGTCATTATAGGCGATCCGACTTCGGACAAGACCCCGCAATTGCTGCGCGCCTTTGGCCGTGTCGTCCACAGCCTTGAGGGGCATTACCGGACTGCCGAGGATATGGGGATGACACCCGCCGACATGGCACATATCGGGACAGAGACGACTTTCGTTGCGGGCCTTTCAGACGGTGAATTCGCGAGCGGCGACCCTTCTCCGATTACGGCGCAGGGTATCTTCAACGCAATTCGAACCGCCGCGCGGCACCGGTTCGGGTCAGAGGACCTCAGCGGGAGAACGGTTTCGGTACAGGGTCTCGGCCATGTCGGGCATCACCTGTGTCGATTGCTGGACGGAGCGGGGGCAAACCTTGTCGTCACGGATATCGATCCGCAACAGGTTGCCCGGGTGGCCAAGGAGTTCTCCGCAACGCCGGTTTCACCGGATGAGATTTATGGCGTCGAGGCAGAGATCTTTGCCCCCTGCGCCATCGGTGCGATCCTGAACGAAACCACCATTCCGCTGCTCAAAGTCGGAGCGGTGGCCGGTGGCGCAAACAATCAGCTTGCTACCGATGAAGATGCGCTGCGCCTGCACGAACGCGGGATACTTTACGCACCCGATTACGTTGCAAACGGCGGTGGCATCATCAATGTCGCTACCGAGATTCTGCGGATTTCGAACCGGCAGGAATGGGTCGCGGCCAAACTGGACGCGCTGGACAGGACCATGGATCGCATTCTGATCCGTGCGATCAGCCAGTCGGTCAGCCCTCATGACGTGGCCGAATCCATAGTCCGGGAAATTCTGCAACCGCAGGCTGCCTGAACAAAAAAACGGGCCGCCTTGCAAAAGGGCGGCCCGGAATTGCTCAAAGGTTGGGTTCAGGAATTGCCCGCCCCGACCATTCCGACGATTTCGTAGGTCCGGCGCAGGATCGGAACCGTAATCTCGCGCGCCCGTTCAGAACCGCGCGCCAGAATCCGGTCAATTTCGGCCTGATCGTCCATCAGGCGCGCCATTTCCGAAGAAATCGGCGAAAGACGTTCAACTGCCAGGTCGGCCAGCATGGGCTTGAACTCGCCGAATTGCTTGCCGCCAACCTCGGCTAGAACTTGATCCACCGGCTGATCGCTTAGCGCGGCATAGATGTTGACCAGATTGCGCGCCTCGGGGCGTTCTTCCAGACCTTCGGCCTCGGATGGCAGGGCGTCGGGGTCGGTCTTGGCCTTGCGGATCTTCTTGGCAATGGTGTCGGCATCGTCGGTCATGTTGATCCGGCTCATGTCCGACGGGTCGGATTTGGACATTTTCTTGGACCCGTCGCGCAGGCTCATGACACGGGTTGCCGCGCCCTCAATCACGGGTTCGGTCACCGGAAAGAAATCGACGCCGAAATCGTTGTTGAACTTGATGGCAATGTCGCGTGTCAGTTCCAGATGCTGTTTCTGATCCTCGCCTACAGGCACATGCGTTGCATGATAGATCAGGATGTCGGCAGCCATCAGCGACGGATAGGCAAACAATCCCAGCGAGGCGTTCTGCTGGTTCTTGCCCGCCTTGTCCTTCCACTGGGTCATGCGCTGCATCCATCCCATGCGTGCGACACAGTTGAAGATCCACGCCAACTGCGCATGCTCTGGCACCTGGCTTTGGTTGAACAGGATCGACTGTTCCGGATCGATGCCCGCAGCGATAAAGCCAGCGCACAGTTCGCGCGTATTGTGGGCCAGTGCGGTCGGGTCCTGCCAGACGGTGATCGCGTGGAGGTCGACCATGCAATAGACAGTCTCGAACTCCGGACCCTGCATATCCACGAAGCGTTTCATCGCGCCAAGGTAGTTGCCCAGCGTTAGTCCGCCCGAGGGCTGGATGCCGGAAAACACGCGCGGCGTGAACATGGTTTCGGTCATGGAAGGGAACTCCCGTCTGGAAAAATCAGCCCCCGTCGCTTACCCATGAGGTCAGGGGACGTCAACAGCCGCGAAAGGCCAAGCCCATGAGCAGTGATCATTACACACCGCCGGTTAACCCGCTGCCGCCCGCCGTGGTGGCACTGGTGCTGTTCATCATGGGGATCGAACTGGCGTTTTCGCTGGGTGCGCGGGGGCTGGTCGGTGGGCCGGGTGCAGTGGGCTGGCGCGTTGAGGCGATCCAGAACTATGCGTTTTCCGCCGATATTCTGGATTGGATGATTGAAACCGGCCGCTGGCCGTTTGAACACATCATCCGCTTCGTGACCTATCCCTTTGTCTCGGGCAATTTTACGCAGGCGCTGTTCGTCAGCGTGTTCGTTCTTGCGATGGGCAAGATGGTGGGTGAAGTTTTCGGCGGCTTAGCAATGTTGCTGATCTTTGTGCTTTCCGGCATCGGCGGCGCGTTGGCTTATGCGCTGGTTCTTGATCCGAGCTACCCCCTGATCGGAGGGTTTCCGCCCGTCTATGGCCTGATCGGAGCCTTCACCTGGTTGCTGTGGCACAATTTGTCTCTGGTAGGGGCCAATCAGGCCCGCGCCTTCAATCTGATTGCAGTTCTGATGGGTATTCAGCTGTTGTTCGGGCTGCTCTTTGGTGGAACATCGGACTGGGTGGCCGATCTGGGTGGTTTTGCCACAGGATTCGGACTGTCGTTTCTTCTGGCTCCGGGCGGTTGGGCGCGGATTCTTCGCAAGATGCGACGGGACTGAGGCCGTAGTTCTGACTAGGATCGGCGCAGGGCTTTTTTGAATTCAGATGCCTTGAACGCGCCGAACACGTGTCCAAGCGCGAAATAGGCGCCTGCCGCAACCACAATCAGCGCCAGCAACGCCAGATAACGCCAGCCGGGAAGCTCGAAAGCCCAGCCAAAACTGTGAACGGCCGCGAACAAGACGACCCCCATCCCCAGCGATGCCGCCGCAATCCGCCATGCGCGATGTTTCATGCGCGCGTCAAAGCGGGCAACGTCCCCCATCTGCCGCGCACCGATGGCCAAAAGTGCGACCATGGCCCAGCCTGCCGCCGAGGCAGCAATGGCCGGTGCGATCCAGCCGACCACCGGAAAAAGACCAAAGGCAAGCACCGCGTTGATGATCATGGCAACCACCGCATAGCGGAAGGGTGCCCGTGTATTCTCGCGTGCAAAGAACAGGGGCTGTAACAGTTTCTGCAACATGAAAGCGGGCAATCCGATACCATAGATTGCAACCGCCAACGCCGTGGCCGCCGAATCCTCGGCACTGAACTGGCCGCGTTGAAACAGCACAGAGACCAGCGGAAGCGGAATGATCAGGAAGGCAACGGTCGAGGGCAGGGTAAGCAGCATGGTGAATTCACCGGCACGCGAGAAGGCGTTGCGCGCCCCGGTGTCGTCGCCCGCGCGCAGCCTTCGCGAAAGATCCGGCAGCAGAACAATTCCGACGGCGATACCCACGACACCCAGCGGCAACTGATACAGCCGGTCAGCAGCAAATAACCAACTGACAGCTTTTTCGGTCTTTGAGGCCACAAGTTGACCGACAACAAGATTGACCTGCGTGACCCCCATGGCCAGCGCGGCGGGCACAGCTATCCGCACCATGCGGCGCATTTCAGGCGTCAGACGGGGCCGACCCGGACGAATACGCACACCGGCCCGTTCTGCCGCCACCCACACCAGCGCCAGCTGCGCCACACCCGCAACAGGGATAACCGCGATCAGCCACCGGATGATCTCACCGCCCGAAACAGCTCCGGCGATAAGGGCGGTACACGCAAAGATGTTCAGCAATACTGGAGCGGCGGCGGCTGCCGCAAACCGACCCGTGGCGTTCAGAACGCCCGAAAACAAGGCCGCCAGTGCCATGAACAGGATGTAGGGGAACACCACATACCCATAGTCAACGGCCAGGTCGAAACGTTCATCGCCATAGAACCCTTCGGCAGTGATCCAGACCAGCGCAGGCATGAAAACCATCGCCAGCCCCACCAAGGCCAGAACGGCGACCGCCAGTAGATTGAACGCATCCTGTGCGAATCCTTCGGCGTCTTCGTCCCCCTCCAACCGTTTCGAAAACATTGGTACGAAAGCAGCGTTGAACGCGCCTTCGGCAAAGAACCGGCGAAACATGTTGGGCAGGCGGAAGGCAGCGACAAAGGCATCCATCACCGGGCCCGGACCGATATAGGCGGTTAGCAGAATTTCCCGCAGGAACCCCAGTATCCGGCTGGCAAGGGTCCAGAACCCCACGGTGAAAAAGCCCGACAGCAACCGGATGGGTTTCATGAGGCCGCGCGCTCCGCGCCTTCAGTAATGGCTTTACGCAACTTGGCCTCCAGCCCGCGTTGCTTGGCTTCGGAATGGTATTTCAGACCGAACATATCCTTGACGTAGAACGTATCGACAACCTGCTCGCCATAGGTCGCGATGACCGCATTGGCGATATAGACATTCGCGGCGGCCAAAGTGCGTGTCAGATCATACAGCAAACCGGGCCGGTCACGGGTGTCCACTTCGATAATCGTGTAAATCTCGGACCCGTCATTGTCGAAGGTGATATGCGTCGGCACGTTGAACGCTTTTTCCCGCTTTTTGATTTTGTCACGGGATTTCAGCGCATCGCGCGCAACCACTTCACCCTTCAGGGTCTTGTGGATCATCTGGGTCAGGCGCGGCAGGCGCGCGGCCTCATATGGGCGGCCCTCTGCATCCTGAATCCAGAAGGCATCGGTCACGTATCCGTCCTTGGTCGTATAGCTGCGCGCATCCACCACGTTTGCACCAACAAGTGCCAGCGCTCCGGCGATGCGGGCAAAGATGCCTGGGTGATCCGCCATCGCGAAACAGGCGCGCGTTGCGTCCCGGTCGATGTCGGGATGCAGGCGGACCTCCATCGCGCTGGGCGCGCCGCTTTCTTCCAGCGCCAACAGCATTTCGGCGAATTCAACATGCGTGGATAGGTTCAGGCCCTGCCAATACGGATCATAGTGGCGGCCGGTCTCGGTTTTGAGATCACCCTTGGACCAGTTTTCGAGCGCCTCGCGCAACGCCTTCTTGGCTTCGGCCCCGCGATTGGCGCGGTTGAGGTCCTCCATCCCGGTTTCCAGTGCGCGCTTGGTCTCGGCGTGCAGCGCCCGCAGCAGAGTGGCTTTCCAGTTGTTCCATGTATTTGGTCCGACGCCGCGAATATCGCAAACCGTCAGAACCGTTAGCAGGTCCAATTGTTTGACCGTTTTTACCGCCTTGGCAAAATCCCGCACCGTCCGTGGGTCGGAAATATCGCGCTTTTGCGCCATGTCCGACATCAGCAGATGATAACGCACCAGCCATTCCACCGTTTCGGCTTCCGCCTTGTTCAGCCCCAGTCGCGGAGCGACGGTGCGGGCGGTTTTGGCCCCCAGTATGGAGTGATCTTCGGGCCTGCCCTTGGCGATGTCATGCAACAGCAGGGCGACGTACAAAACCCGCCGGTTGACCCCGCGCTCCAGTATCGACGATGCCAGTGGCAACTCTTCGATCAGCTCACCACGTTCGATCTGGGCCAGATTGATGATGCACTGGATGGTGTGCTCATCCACGGTATAGCTGTGATACATGTTGAACTGCATCATCGCCACGATGTGTTCAAATTCCGGCAGAAAGGCCGACAGAACGCCCAGCTCGTTCATCCGGCGCAATGCACGCTCCGGGTTGCCGTGTTTCAGCATCAGATCAAGGAAAATGCGCTGCGCTTCCTTGTCGTTGCGCATGTCATCGTCGATCAGATTCAGATTTGCAGAAACCAGCCGCATCGCATCGGGATGGATCAGCATGCCTGTACGCAATCCTTCTTCGAACAGACGCAGCAGGTTCATCTTGTTCGCCAGGAATTTCGCGGGGTCGTCCACATCCAGCCGACCGTGCACGACCTTGTATCCCTGTTTGACCCTTGGGCGGCGGCGGAAGATACGCTCCAGCAGCGGTGCGCCCTTCATGTGCACCGCCTCCAGCTTGGTCAGAAGAATGCGGGTCAGCTCACCAACGCGCGTGGCTTCGCGGAAGTATCGTTGCATAAAGACCTCGACCGCGCGCCGACCAGCGCGATCCTCGTATCCCATGCGGTCGGCGACTTCGACCTGCAGATCAAACGTAAGCTGTTCGGTTGCGCGCCGCGTGACTAGATGCAGATGCGACCGGACAGCCCACAGGAAATTTTCGGCCTGAACGAAGGTCTCGAATTCCTCAGGGGTGAACAGGCCCAGCGGCACAAGCTCGGCAACGTCGTGAACCCCATAGACATACTTCGCAATCCAATACAACGACTGCAGGTCACGCAGGCCGCCCTTGCCCTCTTTCACATTGGGCTCGACCATATAGCGCTCACCCTGCTTGTGGTGGCGCTCGTCCCTTTCCTGCAGCTTGGCCTCGATGAACTCGCGTTCCGTTCCTTTGAACAGCTCTGATCTGAGGCGCGCTTCCAATTCATCGGCAAGCGGTTTGTCACCCGCAAGATACCGCTGCTCCAGCATCGCAGTCCGGATGGTGAAATCGTCGGCCCCAAGACGCATACAGTCTCGGATCGTGCGCGACGAATGCCCAACCTTCAGCCGTAGATCCCACAGGATGTACAGCATGGATTCGATCACGCTCTCGGCCCAGGCGGTGATCTTGTAGGGTGTCAGGAAAAGCAGGTCGACGTCTGAAAACGGGGCCATTTCGCCCCTGCCGTAGCCACCAACGGCGAGAACCGCGATTTTTTCGCCCTGCGTCGGGTTGGCCAGCGGATGCAGATAGGTGCTGGCAACATCCAGCGCCGTACAAACCAGACCATCCGTCAGATAAGTATAGGCCCGGGTCAGGGCGCGGGCATCGAACGGGCGCCCGGCAAAGGCCTGCGCTATTGCATCCCGGCCCGATTTTTGCACGTCACGCAAAATGCGCACAACTTCGGCGCGCATTTCGGTGTTGTCCTTGCTGTTCTCATGGGCTTTGGCGACTTTGACGCCAACATCTGCTGCGTCGAAAATCGCCTCGGCAGGGCAAATCAGCTCGCCCTCGGGCAACGGCAGTTGCACCGCAGGATCAGAAACCGGCACCAGAGAAGCTTTGCGGGGCAGGGTCAATCACAACTACCTGTCTGTTCTGGATCGTGGCCACGGCCATGCCTCTTTCATTAGTCCCGTTCGGCAGCAAACGGAAGATGCCGCCGACACCCTGAAACCCTGCCCGTTGCGTCAGGGCAGATCCGGTCAGAGCGTCCGATTTCCCTTGGCCGACCAACGCACCGATTGCCGCAATACCATCATAGGCAAGGCCGCTGATCGGGTGCGGCGCCTGACCATAGGTGGTCTGGTACCGCGCGCGATAAGACTGCGCCTTTGCCGGGTCCGGCAGCGCGAACCAGCCGCCCTGAACCCCCGGCAAATCCAGTGTTTGCTGCGGAATATCCCAGCGCGTCAGGCCGATGAACTGAGTCGTCGCGGGCGAAACCCCGGCCTCGGGCAAGAGCTGACTGTAAAGCGGCAGCGCCCCTGCGGTGGTTGCGGTCAGGAAAATCGAATCCGCGCCCGATGCATCCACGGTAGCCTTGATGGCAGGAACGGAATCGATCACGCCCTGCTGCGATCTGTCAAAACCGACCGTGCCCACATTGCCCACCCGGCTGCCGCTCAGGGCGTTGGCGATGGCAGTTTGCCCCAGTTGTCCGGCAGCATCATTGCTGTGCACGACCACCATGCCGGATTTTCCCTGCTTTCCGGCAAAGTCCACCAGCCGGTTGGCGGTATTGTCAAAGGTCGGTCCCAGCACAAAAACATTGCCGCCGGCGATACTGGTGTTGTTCGAGAAAGAAAGGACGTTGACGTTTTTGCTCAGCACCGCAAGACCTGCCGCGTTTGCCGCCTGTGCGTATACCGGACCCAGAATGATCTTGGCGCCGTCATTCACGGCTTGCTGTGCCGCGGCGGCGGCGGCATTGGCATTACCCGCCGTATCGTACACGCGCAGATCGATCTGAACGTTCTGCAGATCGGCCATGGCCAGCCTTGCCGAGTTTTCAAGGCTTCGGGCTAGCGCCGCGTCACCTGCCTGCGGCGACCCGCTTGGAACCAGCAAAGCCACAGGGACCGGTTCGGAAGTGTTGATCGAAGGTCCGCCACCGCCGACTGTAGTCGGTTCGCAGGCAGCCAGAAATGCCGCGGTCATCAATGCAATGGCGGAATGCGCCAGTTTGCGAGCAGGCTTGCAAACGGTAAACATCTAAATCAAAACTCCCTGATCCGACGGCATCAACGCCGCACTTTGTTGAGCCGCGATAATAAACGTCACGCAGAGAGGGTCCAGCTTTGAATTTCCAAAAGGTCAGATTGGACCCCGGGCTGTATTTTGTCGCCACTCCGATCGGTACGGCGCGCGACATTACGCTCAGGGCGCTGGATATTCTGGCCTCCGCAGACCTGATCGCAGCCGAAGACACACGCAGCCTGCGCAAGCTGATGGACATTCACGGCGTGCCATTGGAAGGGCGTCGCATTCTGGCTTATCACGATCACAGTGGACCTGGAGCGCGCGGTAAAATCCTTGAAGCTTTGGGTCAGGGATTATCCGTCGCCTACGCCTCCGAGGCCGGAATGCCACTGATCGCCGATCCGGGTTATGATTTGGGTCGGCAGGTGACTGAGGCTGGCCATCTGGTGACCTGTGCACCGGGGCCTTCGGCGGTTCTTGCCGCGCTGACTCTCGCCGGTCTTCCGACGGATGCGTTCTTTTTCGCGGGCTTTCTTCCAAACGCCTCTGGCGCACGGCGGTCCCGGCTTGAGGCATTGCGGCAGATACCGGGAACGCTTGTGTTCTACGAATCCCCGAAACGCGTTGCTGCCAGTCTGGCGGACATGTCTGAAACTCTGGGCGGGGATCGCCACGCGGTACTCTGCCGCGAGCTGACCAAGAAGTTCGAAGAGACGCGGCGCGGAACGCTTGCCGAACTGGCCGGGTTTTATGGCGATGCAAACGTCAAAGGCGAAGTTGTTCTGCTGGTAGATCGCGCCCATTCGCAAAGCGTTAACGAATTGGACATAGAAGAAGCTCTGAAAACGGCTTTGGAAACGCATTCGGTTCGGGACGCGGCGGATCTGGTTTCAAAAATGTACGATCTGCCGCGCCGTCCCGTATATCAACAGGCCCTGAAACTGGGAAAAGGATGACATGGCGCAGCGATCCGTTCAGGGCTCAAGGGCGTTTCACGCGGGGCAGGCTGCGGAACAGAGCGTCGCGTCAGAATATGAAAGACGGGGTTATCAGATCGCACATCAGCGCTGGCGCGGCGCGGCTGGTGAAATTGATCTGATTGCCAGGAACTCCGAAGGTCTGGTGTTTATCGAGGTCAAAAAGAGCGCCAGTTTCGAGGCGGCAGCAAACCGGCTGGCCAGGCGTCAGATAAGCCGTATATACGACGCGGCGGCGCAGTATCTGGCGCGGGAACCGCAGGGCCAGCTTACGAATGTGCGCTTTGATGCAGCGCTGGTGGATGCGGTCGGAAACATACAAATCATCGAAAACGCCTTCGGGCTGGACTGATCGCCATTGAACCCTCCGCCGCCCTGCGCCATGTAACGGGCGTGGATTTGAGGGACTTGCCATGAAAATCGCCTTTCAAATGGACCCGATCGGGGCTGTGGACATCAACGCGGACAGCTCGTTCCGCCTGGCAGAAGAAGCGCAGGCGCGCGGGCACACACTGTTTTTCTACGGGCCGGACCAACTGGCCTATCAGGAAGGTCGGATCACTGCGCGCGGTCAGGACATGACAGTGCAGCGTGTTCCCGGCGACCCGGCTGTTCTGGGTCCCGAGCGCGAAGTTGATCTGGCCGATTTCGACGTGGTGTGGCTGCGGCAGGACCCGCCGTTTGACATGCACTACATCACCTCCACCCATCTGCTCGACCGTCTTCAGGGGCAGACACTGGTGGTGAACGATCCGTTCTGGGTGCGTAACTATCCCGAAAAACTGCTGGTGCTGGATTTCCCCGACCTGACACCGCCGACAACCATCGCGCGGGATTTGCAGACCATAAAGCAGTTCAAGGAGAAACACGGCGATATCATCCTGAAGCCGCTTTACGGAAACGGGGGCGCTGGGGTGTTCCGGCTGGATGCCAACGATCGGAACCTGACCTCGCTGCATGAACTTTTTACCGGTTTTTCGCGCGAACCGTTGATCGTTCAGAAATTCCTGCCCGATGTCCGCAACGGCGACAAGCGCGTCATCCTGGTGGACGGAGAGCCGGTCGGCGCGATCAACCGGGTTCCTGCCGAAGGTGAAACGCGCTCGAACATGCATGTTGGGGGTCGCCCGGAAAAAATTGGCCTGTCGGAACGCGATCTGGAGATTTGCGCCGCAATCGGTCCGCTGCTGAAAGAGAAGGGGCAGATTTTCGTCGGGATCGACGTCATCGGCGACTATCTGACCGAAATCAACGTGACCTCGCCTACCGGCATTCAGGAGCTGGAGCGGTTCAATGGCATCAACGTTGCCGAAAAGATCTGGCAGGCGATCGAAGCCAAAGTCTAAGCTATTGCCAAGGCGCTGATGCGAAAACTCAGCGCCTCGGCAACGTGTGGGCGGCGCACATCCGACGCCCCGTCCAGATCGGCGATGGTGCGGGCCACACGCATGATGCGGTGATACGCACGGGCGGACAGGCCGAACCGGTCCGCCGCTTTCAGAAGCAGATGTTTACCTTCTTCGTCCGGGGTCGCAATCTCCTCAAGCGCCTTGCCTTCGGCATCCGCGTTTTGCCGGATTGCCGGATTGTCCCCGAACCGCATTTCCTGAATGTCCCGCGCTTTCTGAACGCGGCGCGCGACGGTTTCCGAGCTGTCGCCCGATGCAGGAAGGTCCAGATCGGTGAATTCTACAGGTGGCACTTCCAGACGCAGATCGAAACGGTCCATCAACGGGCCTGATATCCGGCCAAGATAGTCCTCTCCACAGGCGGGCGCGCGTGAACAGGCACGATGGGGATCGGTCAGGTACCCGCATTTGCACGGGTTGGCAGCGGCGATCAGCATGAAGCGGCAGGGGTATTTCACATGTGCGTTCGCCCTTGCCACCATGACCTCGCCGGTTTCAATCGGTTGCCTGAGTGTTTCAAGAACGGTTCTTGGAAACTCGGGGAATTCATCCATGAACAGCACGCCATTATGGGCCAGCGAAATCTCTCCGGGTTTTGCCCCTTTTCCGCCACCGACAATCGCCGCCATCGACGCCGTGTGATGCGGTTCGCGAAACGGGCGGGTCCGGCTGATGCCTCCTTCGTCCAGCAATCCGCACAGCGACTGGATCATCGATGTTTCCAAAGCCTCCACCGGGGTCAGCGGCGGCAGAATGCCGGGGATGCGTGCAGCCAGCATGGATTTACCCGACCCGGGTGTGCCGATCATGATCAGATGGTGCCGCCCCGCTGCCGCGATTTCGAGTGCTCGTTTGGCCCTTTCCTGCCCTTTTACATCGCGCAGGTCGCGCGGGCAGGGTGTCAGGTCGACTTCACCGGGTTGGGCGACGGCCAGTGGTGACTGGCCAGAGAAATGCCGGACGACATCCCCCAGCGATCCGGCGCCTATGACCTGTGTGGCATCGACCCAGGCCGCCTCGGCGCTGGAGGCCTGTGGGCATAAAAGAATGCGCGAGTCGGTGGCCGCCGTCATCGCGGCGGGTAACGCCCCGACAACCGGCATCAGTGAGCCATCTAGCGACAATTCCCCCAACGCCACAGCACTTTCGGCCGCATCAAAAGGGATGATTTCCAACGCAGCCAAAAGCGCCATTGCGATGGGCAGATCGAAATGGCTGCCCTCTTTTGGCAGATCGGCGGGCGACAGATTGATGGTGATGCGTTTCGAAGGCAGCGCGATCGCCATTGAGCTCAGTGCGCTGCGAATCCGGTCACGCGCTTCTGAGACGGCCTTGTCCGGCAGGCCGACAATGGAAAATGCGGGCAGGCCAGGCGATACCGCGCACTGAACCTCGACTGGGCGGGCGTCGACCCCCTGAAATGCGACTGTATGGGCGCGGGCGACCATGATTCCCCTGCTTATGGTTAACAGGTGATTGCTGCCATGGTTGCGGTTTAAGAAGCGTTAACGCGGAACTCCGCTCTTAGGCAGGTACAGTGTCAGGCCATGGCCGCACGGCGGCATCTACCGGATAGGGGAACGGATCATAGGTGATCTTCAGTGCCTCTTCCCGCCACTGTACCACCGCCGGATCAGCCAGCAGGGCACGGCAATAGTCCAGAGCGTCGGATGAGACCGGCAATCCATATCCGACAATTCTGGCGGCCACCGGAGTGTAAAACACATCCGCCAGCGAGTAGCGCCCGAACAACGGACCCTTTTGTGCCTTAGAGACGGACCGGGCGTGCCGCCATAGGGTTTCGATGCGCTCAAGATCCGATCGGGTTTCGGGTGATGGCGAATACCCCGTGTAGCAGTGCAGCAGTTGCATCGGGCATTCTGCCCGCAACGCGGAAAACCCGCCGACCATTTCTGCGCACAACCACCGCGCCGTTGCCCGGGCTGACGGATCTTCCGGCCACATCCCGGCATCCGGATGCCTCTCGGCCAGCGTTTCGGCCATGGCAAGGCTTTCGCCGACAACCGTTCCATCCGGCAGGCGCAGGGCGGGTACAAGCCGAGCTGGGGCAAGCGCTTCCATATCCCGGGCCATGGTGCCGGAATATAATCCAACCATATGAGTGCGGTACGGGATGCCGAATTTCTCGAGCATCAGCCATCCCCGCAGGGACCAACTTGAAAACAGGCGGTCGCCGATAAACAGATCGTAAGTCATGGGGCAAGGATGAGTGCTGTTGCACGGACGGTAAAACGGTATTTTGTGGGCACCGGCATCACGGGCGATGATTGATCCTGCCCACAGACCAGCCATTGTCGGATTTTGTCAGGTCGGTGACCGACAGATTGTCGATCCGGTGTGAAAATGCCTGATACGCATCCAGTTTCAACGCCCGCTGCACCTGCGTCAGGATGACTCCGAAATGGGCGACGATGATCAGGTCTTTGCCGGTGTGATCATCAATCAGAGCGTCAATCGCCGCATCAACCCGTGTGCAAACCTCGTTCCAGCTTTCGCCATCTGGTGGTCTGACCTCGCCCGGTGATTCCCAGTATGCCCGCGCAAGTTCGGGGTCTTCGGCCTCGATGTCGTTGAAGGTCCGCATCTCCCACGTTCCGAAATGGATTTCCCGCAGATCACGATTATGCGGCAACCGCAGACGGTTTCCCAGAATTGCGGTGGCGGTATCGACCGCGCGGCAAAGGTCAGAGGACACGACAGTAGCACTGTTCGGCAGATAAGATTGCAAGCGTGCAATAGCGGCATGGTCGCTCAGGTCGGCAGGCAGATCGGACCACCCAACCATGGTTTTGGCATGCGTGGGGCCATGTCGGACCATGTGCAAACGGGTCACGGCAATTGCCCCTTCAGAACCAGTGGCAATCCGGCAGTCACCTGCACAACCAGATCGGCCTGCGCCGCCAGCGCAATGTTCAGCCGTCCCTGAGCCTCGCGGAACTTGCGGGCAAGGGCGTTGTCCGGAACGATGCCCTGTCCGACCTCGTTCGAAACGATAACGACCTGCGCCCGGCACGTGGCCAGTGCGTCAAGCAAATCCGCCTGCGCCTGTTTCAGATCGCTGTCTTCCATAAGGTGATTATTAAGCCACATGGTCACGCAGTCGATCAGGCAAATCTGTTTCTCGTCCAACTTCGACAATACCGGTCGAAGGTCCAAAGGGGCCTCGATTGTCGTCCAATTGGGTCCGCGTTGTGCAATATGCTGCACAATTTTTAATCGCATCTCATCATCAAACACTTGTGATGTAGCGACATAAATCTGATCTTTCCCATGTGAAACAACAAGTTGCTCCGCAAAAGCGGACTTTCCCGACGCTGCCCCACCAAGAATTAACATTAAATCGGGATGCACTTTTATTACCTTTCTAGTGATCCACCCGGTTTCGACCTGCGTATCGACCACAGACGCGCATGGCAAGACCGGTAGGTACGCCTGTAGTATGGGGGAGAACGGCATGGCACTGGACAACCCGCGAGACCTGTCAATATCGCGGCAAGCGATGAAGGCAGAACTGCTTGACGCGGAAACCGAACTGCGTCTGGCCTATGCGTGGAGAGACCAGCGCGACGAGCAGGCCCTGCACCGCCTGATAAACGCGTACATGCGTCTCGCCATTTCCATGGCGGCAAAGTTCAAACGCTATGGTGCACCTATGAACGACCTGATTCAGGAGGCCGGGTTGGGCCTGATGAAGGCTGCTGATAAATTCGACCCCGACCGGGGCGTACGTTTTTCGACCTATGCGGTCTGGTGGATCAAGGCCAGCATTCAGGACTATGTCATGCGCAATTGGTCGATGGTGCGCACAGGATCGACATCTTCGCAAAAATCCCTCTTTTTCAACATGCGGCGTGTACAGGCCAGGCTTGAGCGCGAGGCGGCGACAGATGGCGTGGATCTGGACAAGCACCAGCTTCATCAGATGATCGCGGCGGAAATCGGTGTGCCCCTGCGCGATGTCGAGATGATGGAAGGGCGGCTTTCGGGATCGGACTTTTCGCTCAACGCAGTGCAGTCCACCGAAGAGGACGGGCGCGAGTGGATAGACATACTGGAAGACGAAAGAGAGCAGGCGGCGGAATTCGTCCAGCACCGTCACGACACGAAGCAATTGCGCGAGTGGCTGCTGTTGGCAATGCAGGCGCTGAACGAACGCGAACGTTTTATTGTGCGCGAACGCAAGCTGCGCGAACCGGCGCGGACGCTGGAAAGTCTTGGGCAGGAGTTGAATCTGTCGAAAGAGCGCGTGCGCCAGCTTGAGGCGGCAGCCTTTACCAAGATGCGGAAGAACCTTGAAGCTCAATCGCGCGAGGTGCAACAGTTCTTCGCATGAGACATCTTGCGATTCTGGTTTGCACCATCCTGAGTTTTTCTGCTGCTCCGGCCATGCCGGTCCTCGCATCAGAACTGATACCTGACGATGTTCTTCAGGAAATGAAAGCGGCAGATGTCGTGATTCTGGGCGAGACCCATGACAATCCCCAGCATCATCTGGTTCAGGAAGAGGCGGTCGAGGCCATCTCTCCCACCGCTGTTGTTTGGGAAATGGTGACCGAAGAGGGCGCGGAACGGCTGAACCAGAAGGCGGTTTCAGACCCCGAGGAACTGGCGCGGATTTTAAGATGGGCCGAATTGGGATGGCCGCCGCTTTCGATGTATCTGCCGGTATTCAAAGCGTCGCAGGCGCCGGTCTATGGCGCCATGGTCCCGCGCGAGGCTGCCAAGGCCGCGATGGAACGCGGTGCGGCCACCGCGCTTGGTGCAGATGCCGCGCGCTTTGGGTTGAATATCCCGTTGCCGTCCGAAGATCAGGCCGCGCGCGAAGCGGATCAGCAGGCGGCACATTGCAATGCGCTGCCGCCCGAAACGCTTCCGAATTTCGTGGCCATTCAAAGGTTGCGGGACGCGGTTCTTGCCCGCGCTGTTCTGCGCGCGGTCGAGGAAACTGGCGGGCCGGTTGCCGTCATCACCGGAAACGGTCATGCCCGCAAGGACCGTGGCATCCCCACCTTTCTGTCTCGTCTGCAACCGGGCCTGAAGGTTTTTGTCCTCGGTCAGTCCGAAGATGGCGTGGTCGAGGGTGAATTCGATGCCGTAATCGACAGCCCTGCCGCCAAACGGGAAAACCCCTGCAAAGCGTTCGAAGCACAGGACTGACAGGTCCGGAATATCCGCTGGAAGAATTTGGCACCGTTGCCTAATGTCGGAACCGAGCGGATTTAGGAAAGGCTGGGCATGCTTACGTCCAAACGTATTCTGCTGATCATCGGCGGCGGTATTGCGGCCTACAAGTCGCTGGATCTGATCCGGCGGCTGAAAGAGAGGGGCGCCTCGGTCACCCCGGTTCTGACCCGCGCGGCAGAAGAGTTCGTGACGCCCCTGTCCGTTTCCGCGCTGGCAGGCGAAAAGGTGTATCGTGATCTTTTTGATCTGACAGACGAGGCAGAGATGGGGCACATTCAGCTGTCCCGGTCTGCCGATCTGATCGTCGCGGCGCCCGCCACAGCGGATTTGATGGGCAAGATGGCAGGTGGTCTTGCCGGTGATCTGGCCTCGACGCTGTTAATGGCAACCGATACGCCGGTTCTTCTGGCGCCCGCCATGAACGTCCGCATGTGGGAACATCCCGCGACACGGCGCAATCACCGGCAGCTTATGGCGGACGGAATTCGGTTTGTCGGTCCAAACGAAGGTGACATGGCTTGTGGTGAATATGGCCCGGGGCGCATGTCGGAACCGCTGGAGATCGTTGCGGCGATCGAAGCGGCCCTGGCGGAAGGGCCGCTAACGGGCAAACGTATTCTGGTCACGTCTGGCCCCACGCACGAGCCGATCGACCCTGTGCGCTATATCGCGAACCGGTCTTCGGGTGCGCAGGGCACCGCAGTTGCACGGGCGCTGGCCGCGCTGGGCGCCGACGTGATCTTTGTGACCGGTCCCGCCGATGTGGCGCCGCCCGATGGGGTCGAGGTGGTCCGCGTCGAGTCCGCACAACAGATGTCTGACGCCGTGGATGCGTGTCTGCCGGTTGATGCCGGGGTGTTTGCCGCGGCGGTGGCAGACTGGCGGGTGGCAAGCGCCTCTGACCGGAAGCTGAAGAAAAGCCGCGACGGATTGCCGGTTCTGGAATTTGCGGAAAACCCGGACATCCTGAAGCGTATTTCACAATTGGACAAAGGCCGTCCCGCGCTGGTGGTTGGCTTTGCGGCCGAAACGGACAATGTCATCGAACATGCAACGGCAAAGCGGGCGCGCAAGGGCTGTGACTGGATCGTAGCCAACGATGTCAGCCCCGCGACCGGGATCATGGGCGGGTCCGAGAATGCCGTCGTTCTGATTTCCGGTGACGGGCATGAGGAATGGCCGAGAATGGGCAAGGATGCGGTGGCCAAACAGCTGGCGCAAAGGATCGCGACCGCACTGGTCGGATAGCGGGTTTATGCCCGGCAGTGAGTTTTGGAAAAGATAGAACAAGGGGCGCTGGAATGGTTGCTATCCGCGTGATCCGTGAAGAAGGGACCGACCCGGATGTCGCCCTTCCCTCGTATGAAACTTCAGGCGCGGCTGGCGCCGATGTCCGGGCCAGCTTTCCGGACCGGATGCCCGTCGTGCTTGATCCGGGGCAACGTATTCTCGTGCCGACCGGCTTACGGATAGAAATCCCGGCGGGTTACGAGGTTCAGGTGCGCCCCCGATCCGGACTGGCTCTGAAGCATGGAATCACCCTGCCGAACACGCCTGGCACCATCGACAGCGACTATCGCGGCCCGCTTGGTGTGATCGTCCTGAATGCTGGGCACGAGCCGTTCGAGATCGCCCATGGTGAACGTATCGCCCAGCTTGTGGTGGCCCCGGTAGTGCAGGCCGCCTTCGAACTTGTCGATGGTCTGGGCGATACCGCGCGGGGGCAGGGCGGTTTCGGCTCGACCGGGCGCGGCTGATGTTGGCGGTTCTTGTCGTTGCTGCCGCGATTTGGGGGCTGGGATACATTGCAGGCGTGCCCAGACCGGCGCGGGCAACCGCGGTTGCGTTCCTGTTGGCCGGGGTGGTCCTTGCGCAGCTGATATTGCCCGACGGGCACCCGCTGCGCGAAGCGACCGGCGGATCGGCGGCGATCTGGCTGATCCTGGGTGGTTTTGCGCTGCTGGCTCTGCTTTATAGCAGGCTGCTGAAGGCGCTGCGCAACCGGGCGGCATCTTCCCCGATCAAGGAGCCCGCTATGCAGTCGGATAAATTCAGCGATACGGAGCTGGAGCGGTATGCCAGACATATCGTGTTGCGCGAACTTGGCGGCCCCGGTCAGAAGCGGCTGAAGGCGGCGCAGGTTCTAGTGATCGGCGCAGGCGGTCTGGGCGCGCCGGTCCTGCAATATCTGGCCGCTGCCGGTGTGGGAACCATCGGTGTGATTGACGATGATGTAGTTGAAAATGCAAATCTTCAGCGTCAGGTGATTCACCGGGATGCCGATATCGGAATGCCCAAGGTATTTTCAGCGCAGCAGGCCATGGTGGCGCAGAACCCGAACGTGATCGTTCGTCCCTATCACCGCCGCCTGAGCGATGACATCGCTGCGGAATTGTTTGGCGATTATGATCTGATCTTGGACGGCACCGACAACTTCGAAACCCGCTATCTGGCTAACAAAACAGCCGTCGCGCTTGGCAAGCCGCTGATTTCCGGCGCTTTGTCCCAATGGGAAGGGCAACTGAGTGTCTTTCATCCCGCAGGCGGCAGCCCGTGCTATCAGTGCATTTTCCCCGAAGCCCCAGCTGCCGGGCTGTCTCCGTCCTGCGCCGAGGCGGGGGTGATTGCACCGCTTCCCGGCGTTGTCGGATCAATGATGGCGGTTGAGGCGATCAAGCTCATCACCGGGGCCGGGCAGCCGCTTTTGGGCGAGATGCTGATATATGATGCGCTTTATGGCGAAAGCCGCAAGATTTCACTTTCCAACCGCGCCGATTGCCCGGTCTGCGGTCAGGTCAAAGGCTAGACGGTACCGCCGCGCGCCCTAGCGCGCGGCCACGCCCAACCCCGCCAGGACGCATCTTTGATGCGACCACGGGGGCGGGAGCACCCGCTTTACCCGAGCGCCCGGTCGAGATCGGCAATCAGGTCTTCGGCATCCTCCAGCCCGACCGACAGCCGGAAAATCCCGTCGCCTGCATAGGCGCGATAATCCTCTCTTTGCGCGCCTTGCAACTGAAAGGACGTGTCCATCAGGCCCTCGGTTCCCATCCAGAAAATCAGACTGCGGTGATGGCCCAGCGACACCGCATAGTGAATGACCTGCAACCGCTCGATCATCTGCTGCGCTATGCGTTCTCCAGTTGCGGCATCACCGACCTGAAACGAGATCATGCCTGATGTATTCGACATCTGCCGCGCCGCTAGTTCCGCCTGCGGGTGTGATGCCAGCCCGGGATAGATCACCTGCGTCACGCGCGGATCGGCCTCCAGCCATTCCGCCACGGCCTGCGCCCCGGATTGGTGCGCTTTCATCCGCAGGGGTAAGGTGGCTGCGCCGCGCGCGATAAGCCACGCGTTGAACGGGGACAGAACACCGCCGTGATGAATTCCGGCCTCGGCCCGCATTTTCGCGATCAGTTCCACCGGTCCCGCCACCGCTCCGCCCACCGCGTCGCCATGCCCGCCGATATATTTGGTGGTCGAATGCATGGTCAGATCCACACCCAGCGCCACGGTGTCCATTCCGATCGGAGAGGCAAAAGTTGCATCGCAACTCAACAGCGCGCTGGCCTGCCGCGCGAGTTCGGAAATCGCGGTCAGGTCGGTCAGGCGCCCGATCGGGTTCACGGGCGTTTCCGTGTGGATCAGGCGCGTATTGGGACGAAGCGCAGCGGCAACCGCGTTCAGGTCTGACATGTTGACTGCGGTGACCTCGATCCCCATGCGCGGCAGCGTTTCCCGGGCCAGTTCGGCAACACCGGCATATGAGACATCCGAAATGATCAGATGATCCCCGGCGGACAGAAAGGTGAAAAAGATCGCCGCCGCCGCCGCCATGCCCGATGCGGTGGCAAGACAGGCTTCGGTGCCCTGCAGGGCCGCGATCTTTGTTTCTAGCCCAGTCACCGTCGGGTTGGCCCAGCGGGAATATACATAAGGGCTGTCCGGGGTCAGATCATGCGCGGAGAACCCGGCCACGTCTTCGGAAATATATGTCGAACTCATGTGGATCGGCGGGGCCGACGCATTGGTCGAAGGATCCGGCGGGTCGCCTGCATGGATTGCGGTTGTCATGATCCCGGCGGGGCGATTGGGCTTGCTCATATCCTGTCTCCTCATTTCCGCCGAGCCTGCTTGCCGCAAGGGGCAGATGCAAGCCGTACAGCGACAGAAATTGTCGGTTCACCCTCTTGGGCTCTGGACCATTTCCCAATGCCTTCCTAGCTTGACGGGCAAAGGAGAACCCCATGACCAACCCGATCCTGTCCAACTGGGATACCCCGTTTGAACTCGCACCGTTTGCCGAAATTTCGGATGAAGATTTTGCGCCCGCGCTGGATCAGGCGCTGAAGGCGCATAACGTTCAGATCGACGCGATTGCTCAAACCGATGAACCTCCGACTTTCGCCAACACGATCGAAGCGCTGGAAGCTGCGGGTGAAGAGCTGGATAAGGTCCTGTCCGTGTTCTTCACGGTTGCCGGGGCGGACAGCAATCCCCGGCGCGAGGAATTGCAGCGCGATTTCTCGCCCAAGCTGGCTGCACATTTCGCGGCGATTTCGTCCAACAAGGCGTTGTTTCATCGGGTGGCAGATCTTTGGAACCGGCGAGAGGACCTTGGCCTGACGGCCGAGCAGGACCGGGTTTTGATGCTGACTCACCGGAGTTTCGTGCGCTCTGGTGCGGCGTTGCAGGGGGCAGACGATGAGCGCATGAAGCAGATCATGTCCCGGTTGGCGTCTCTGGGCACGTCCTTCACCCAGAACCTGCTGGCGGATGAACGCGATTGGTTCATGGAGCTGACCGAGGATGATCTGGATGGTTTGCCGGACTTCGTTATCAATTCCGCCCGCGCTGCCGGGCAGGAAAAAGGTGCTGACGGGCCGGTCATAACCCTGTCCCGATCGCTGATTGTGCCGTTCCTGCAATTTTCGCCCCGCCGTGATCTGCGTGAGGTGGCGTATCGCGCCTGGGTGGCGCGCGGGGCGAATGGCGGTGAGACGGACAATCGCGACATCGCGGCCGAAACCCTGTCGCTTCGCGAGGAACGGGCCAAACTGCTGGGTTATGAAAACTTTGCCGGGTTCAAGCTTGAAACGGAAATGGCCCGAACACCGGACAAGGTGCGCGCGCTTCTGATGCAGGTCTGGCAGCCCGCGAAACAGCGTGCCGAGGCGGATGCCGAAGTTCTGACGCAGATGATGCAGGCCGACGGCGTCAACGGCCCTCTGGAGGCTTGGGACTGGCGGTACTACGCGGAAAAGCGGCGCAAGGCTGAACATGACCTGGATGAGGCAGCACTAAAGCCATACCTGCAACTGGACCGCATGATCGAGGCAGCTTTTGCCTGCGCCAACCGTTTGTTCGGGCTGGAGTTTGCGCCACTGGATGTGCCGCTTTATCATCCGGATTGCCGGGCATGGGAAGTAACCCGGAACGGGCAGCACATAGCGGTTTTCATAGGCGACTACTTTGCCCGTGGTTCCAAACGATCAGGCGCGTGGTGCAGCGCGATGCGCAGTCAGGCCAGGTTCCCGAAGGTGCAGGCGCCTGTTGTCATCAACGTCTGTAATTTTGCCAAGGGAAATCCTGCGCTGCTGTCCTATGACGATGCGCGCACGCTGTTTCATGAGTTCGGCCATGCGCTGCATCAGATGCTGTCCAATGTCACGTATGAGAGCATCTCGGGCACAAGTGTGGCCCGAGATTTCGTGGAACTCCCCAGCCAGCTTTATGAGCACTGGCTGGAGGTTCCCGAGGTTTTGGGTGAGTTTGCAACCCATGTAGATACGGGCCAGCCAATGCCGCAGGATATGTTGCAGAAGGTTCTGAAAGCAGCAAATTTCGATCAGGGGTTCCAGACGGTCGAATATGTGGCCTCTGCTCTGGTCGATCTGGCCTTTCACGACGGTCCGGCCCCAGCTGACCCGATGGCAAAACAGGCCGAGGTTCTGGCCGAAATTGAAATGCCTCACGCCATTGGAATGCGGCATGCGACCCCGCATTTTGCTCATGTGTTCGCAGGCGACGGCTATAGTTCCGGTTACTATAGCTACATGTGGTCCGAGGTCATGGATGCCGATGCGTTTGCCGCCTTTGAAGAGGCGGGCGGTGCATTCGATGCCGAACAGGCGCGGGCGCTGGAGAAGAATATTCTTTCAACCGGCGGATCGAAGGAGGCAGAGGATCTGTACCTTGCCTTCAGGGGGCGGTTGCCCGGTGTCGAGGCATTGCTGAAGGGGCGCGGGCTGATTGCGGCCTGAAGGGTTTGCGCCTGCGGCGCAAGCCTCCGGCAGGGATTTTTTTGGCAAAGGAAGGGGCGCACGCGCCCTTTCCGGCATGTGGTCAATAGCCCAGATTCCGGTCTACCAGATGCAGAAGGGGGGCGCCTGCCTCGTGCCTGCCGATGTTCTCGCAGATTACCTGCGCGGCGGTGGCGGGGCGCGTTTCCGACGCGATATGCGGCGTGATGGTCACGTTTGGATGTGCCCAGTAGGGGTGGTCGTGCGGCAAGGGTTCTATGCGGAAGACGTCAAGCGTAGCATGGCCGATCTGGCCGTCATTCAGCGCTGACAATAGCGCGTCGTCATCTATCAGGGGGCCGCGCCCCGGGTTGATGATCGTTGCGCCCCGCGGCAGCCAGTACAGGGTTTCCGCGTTCAGAGTATTTTCGGTAGAAGACGTGTTGGGCAAAAGCAAAACGGCGATCTCAGCCTGGCCCAACGCCTGGCGCAGACCATCCGGACCGTGCAAGCACTCGACGCCGGGGATGTTTTTGGGCGTTCGGCTCCAGCCACTGACGCGGAAGTTCAGGGCAGACAGGGCCCGGGCCGATGCTTCGCCCAACGCGCCGAGACCAAGCACGCAGACGGTGCGGTCCGTTGCAAGCGGGGGAACGTCCTGACGCCATTCGCCGTTCAGCCCGTGGATATGGGCATCCATGCCCAGGTGATGGCGCAGGACATGGCCCACGACCCATTCGGTCATTCCCTGCATCAAGCCGTGATCAACCATCCGCGTGAGTGGAACGGTCAGGGTTTCGTTATCGGCAATGCTCTCGACCCCGGCCCACAGGCTCAGCACCGCCTTGAGGCGCGTGAAGGGCCTGAAGTCGCTAAGCCCGCCATTTGGCGCGTAGACCACATAGTCGACGTCTTCGGGTGGGAATTCAGTTCCCAGCGTGAAATCCAGACCGGCATCGGTCAGGCCACGCGTCAGCAGAGGCTGATAGACCGGCCAAAGGGCAGGGCGCGCGGAAAACAGGATATTGATGGGCATTGGCCTGACCTTTTCATCAGCGTGGGCGATGGACGTTTGCGCTTTGTACGATGCCGAAGGCGGCCATGAGAACCAGCATGGCCGACCCGCCATAGCTGACCATGGGCAGCGGGACGCCCACAACCGGGGCAAGCCCCATGACCATCGACATGTTCACGGCAAAGAACAGGAAGAAATTCAAAGATATGCCGAGTGTCACCAGCGATGAAAACCTGTCCTTTGCGGCCAGTGCGGTGAACAGGCAGAAAATCAGGATCAGAGCATAAAGGACAAGCAGCGAAATACCCCCGACAAAACCGAACTCTTCGGCAAGGGTGGTGAAAATGAAGTCTGTGTGCTTTTCCGGCAGAAAGTTCAGGCGGGACTGGGTTCCCTGCATGAACCCACGCCCGTTCCATCCGCCCGATCCCAGCGCGATCTTGGACTGCGTTATGTGATAGCCCGCACCCAGCGGATCGGTCGATGGATCGAGGAAGGTGTCGATACGCCGGAACTGATAGTCCTTGAGCAATTGCCAGTCGGTGCCGCGGCTTTTGAAGACGGCGGTGATCAGCCCGCCCACAGCAGCTATGACTGCCGCAAAATAGGCCCAGTGCACGCCCGCAAGAAACATGAGGCCACCCCCTGCGGCAAGCAGCAGAATGGATGTGCCAAGGTCCGGTTGGCGCAATACCAGCAGCGTGGGAAGGATGATCAGACAAACGGGGATCAACACCCAGAGCGGACGCGAGGTCTTATGTTCGGGAAGCCAGTCGTAATAGGCCGCAAGCAGCATCACCAGCGTCACCTTCATCAGCTCAGATGGCTGCAGACGCATAAAACCCAGATCGATCCAGCGCTGGGCCCCCATCCCGACGGTGCCGACAAGATCAACAAGGACAAGCAGACCGATGGAAACCAGATAGGCCAGAACAGACATGTTCCGCCAGAACCAGATCGGTACCATGGCAACGATGAACATCGCGGCCAGCCCCATGCCGAACCGCTCAATCTGGGGCTCAGCCCAGGGTGTCCATGATCCTCCGGCGACCGAATAGAGCATCAGAAAACCGGCACTTGCCACACTGATCAGCAACAGCGTAAGCGGCCAGTTCATGTACAGAATCTTGCGGAACCCCGACGGCGTGGATTTGACGGCGTATTCAAGATAACTCATGCGCGGTCCTTTTCGTCAGGACGCGCTTTGGGGCGCCGGTCGCCTTCCAGCTTCTTTTGCTGTTCCTTGATGCGTTCACGGTCGCCCGCCGGATAAGCCTCAAGCGGGGGCGTTCCGCCATAAAGGGCTTGCAGCATCACATCCCGCGCCACCGGAGCCGCAGCCTTGGATCCGCCTCCGCCATGTTCGACCACGACCGATATTGCGTATTTTGGTTTGTCGAACGGCGCAAAGCAGACAAACAGGGCGTGGTCACGACGCTCCCACGGCAGGTCTTCGTTGCGGATCACACCGGCGGCGCGCTCGGCGGCGGTGATGTTGCGGACCTGGCTGGTGCCGGTCTTACCCGCCATGCGGAATTCATCGGCGATGATCCGGCTGCGATACGCGGTGCCGCGACGGTCGTTCGACACGGCATACATCGCCTGTTGTACCTGCTGAAGGTTGTAGGGGTTGATGTCCAGCGGCTCACCCGCACCCGAAGGCTGTTCGATACCATTGACCGATCGCACCAATCGGGGTGTCACCGCGCGGCCCGTGGCAATGCGGGCGCTCATCACTGCCAGTTGCAGCGGAGATGCCAGCATAAAGCCCTGCCCGATGGAGGCGTTAGCAGTGTCGCCCACCAGCCAGTCCTGACCGTGAACACGCGATTTCCATTCCTGATTTGGTGCCAGCCCCTCGGCCACAGCGGACATCGGGATGTCATGTCGGATACCCAGCCCGAATTTTCGAGCCATCTCGGAAATCTTGTCGATACCCACACGCAACGCGACGTCGTAGTAATACACGTCGCAACTGCGCTTGAGAGAGGTCAGGAGATCGACCATGCCATGGCCGCCCCGCTTCCAGCAGTGGAAACGCCGGCTGCCGACCTTGAGGTGACCGGGGCAGTAAACGGTATTGCCGGGGCTGACCACTCCGGCCTCCAGCGCGGCCAATGCGGTGATCATCTTGAAGGTTGAGCCGGGTGGATAGGTACCCTGCACCGTCTTATTGGCCAGAGGGCGGTACTTATCCTGCGTCAGCGTGCTGTAGTCGGCGACTGAAATACCGCGCACGAACAGATTGGGATCAAAACTCGGCGACGAGCTGATGGCGCGGATGTCTCCGGTTTCGCAGTCCATCACCACGACGGCAGCACTTTCGCCGTTCAGACGGGCCTGCGCATATTGCTGAAGATCGGCATCGACCGACAGCTGCAAATCCGCACCGGGCTGACCTTCGCGCCGGTCCAGTTCCCGCATGACCCGACCGGTCGCATTGACCTCGACCCTTTTGGCGCCTGTCTTTCCGCGCAGATTGTCTTCTTGTTTCGCCTCCAGCCCGACCTTGCCGATCTGGAACCGAGGGATACGCAGAACCGGTTCGGGGTCGGTCATCTGACTCAGGTCGTAGTCGCTGACCGGGCCCACATATCCGACGACATGGGCAAAATCCTCGTAGCGCGGGTATTGGCGGGTCTGACCAACCTCGGGTGTAATGCCGGGCAGCGCCGGGGCATTGATGGCCACTTTCGAGATATCTTCCCACGTCACCTGATCGGCCAGCGTCACCGGCAGAAAGGGGGCCGAGCGGCGCATCTCGGTTCGGGCGCGCTCGATTTCGTCTTCGTTTAGCGGGATGAGGCGGGACAGGTTGGCGATCACCTGATCTACGTCCCCGGCATCCTCGCGGACGATAATGATGCGGTAGGATGGGGAGTTCTGGCCGATGATCTGACCATTGCGGTCAAAAATTCGCCCGCGTGTTGGCGGGATAAGGCGTATGTTGACCCGGTTTTCTTCGGCCAGCAGGCGGTACTGATCCGCCTGATCGACCTGCATGTACCGCATCCGCATGGCCAGCGCGCCAATAAACCCGGCCTGAACGCTCCCAAGAACCAGCGCCCGGCGCGAGAAGCGCTTGTAAACCCGGCCTGCTTCTTTGGGATTCCGTTTCATGCCCGACCTCCCAGTGCCTCGGAAGCGGATGCCGACAGTCTGCGCACTCCAAGAACGTTCTGAGTGATCAGGATCGCAATCGGATAGACGGCGATCGTCATCGCAAGCTGCACAACTGTTGGCCAAAGGGCGGCTTGTTCAACCGACAACAGTGCAAGGATTACGCGGTTTGCAGCGAATATGGCCACAAGCACAACGCTGACAGAGCTCCACTCCGCCGCGAAACCCCCGTCACGCATACCGGGCGCGGCGGATCGCAAGTAAGCCGATCCCCCGACCACCAGCGCGGCCATTAGGCCGGGCGGTCGTTGCAGCAGAAGATCGGCCATTAGCATGACCGCTGCGATACTGAGTGTTGGCACGTAATCGGGACGGCGCAACACCCAGGCCATCGTCAGGGCGATTAGCAAATCGGGAAACGGCCATCGATCCGGCTGCGTATCAAGCGGCAGCAGATGAAAAAACAGGACCAGCATAGCCAGACAGACGTATAGTCCGCGCATAAACCAGAGATGCGTTTGATGTTTATCCATCTGCGGCATCCTCTGACGTCAGAGTGGCCTCGGGACGAACCGGTCCAACGATCCCGCCCGGATCCCGGATCGGTTCGGCGGAATGGTAACGCAGCACGCGCAAGAACTCCAACCGTTCGAAATCAGCCGAAAGGCGAACGCGCAGTCGGCCCCCAGGGTCCATCGCGACCTGACCGATCAGCAGCCCGGCAGGAAAAACGCCACCGTCGCCCGACGTAATTACCCGGTCGCCAGGACGAACGAGTTCGCGGCTTTCCAGAAATTCGATGGCGGGCGAGGGCGTGTTATCCCCGGTGACAAGTGACGTCTGGCCGGACGGCTGAATGGTCGCGGGTATCGCGCTTGAGGCATCGGTCAGAAGGATCACGCGCGAAGTGTCCGGGCCAACACCGGAAATTCGACCCACCAGCCCGATACCGTCCATTGCGGCCCAGCCATCGACGATGCCGTCGCGGCTGCCGACATTCAGCACAACCGATTGTCGGAACGGCGAGCCGCTGTCGGCCATCACCACGCCGGTCACATAGGTCAGGCGTGGATCGAGGCGCACATTGTTCAGATCCAGAAGCCGCGCGTTTTCCTGTTCCAGCTGCAACGCCGCTTCTTTCCAGGCCCGCATCTGCCGCAATTCGCTGCGCAATTCGCGGTTCTGTTCGCTCAGACGCTGGTAGCTTTGGAAATCCCTGACCAGATTTACACCTGCCGTGACCGGAACCATGGCCCATTCCATCGACGGCACCACCTTGTCGACGACCTGAGCGCGAAAACGTTCGACCCGCGGGCTGTCGATCCGCCAGACAAGGAAAATCCCGACAAGGCACAGCAGGACAATCCCCAGAAGCAACCGGCGCAGGGGGGCGGTATAGTCCTCGCGCTGTGAACGGTCCTTTGCCACAGGACTCCTTCCGGTGCTGCTCGCGCCGTGATTTGGACCCTCTGTTCAGAGGGTGCGCGCCTCAGCTTTCGTAGTCAATCGCGTGGCGCAGTTGTTTTTCGTATTCCAGCGCTTTTCCGGTGCCAAGCGCCACACAATTCAGACTTTCGTCCGCAATTGAGACGGCCAGACCGGTTTGCTCGCGCAGCGCAAGGTCCAGATCGCCCAGCAAAGCGCCGCCGCCGGTCAGCATTACGCCCCGGTCCACGATATCTGCTGCCAGATCGGGCGGGGTGGTTTCCAGCGCAGTCATCACGGCCTCGCAAATCTGCTGGACGGGTTCGGACAGCGCCTCGGCAACCTGCGCTTGGCTGATCTCGATTTCTTTGGGCACGCCGTTCAACAGGTCGCGGCCGCGAATATGCATGGATTGCCCGCGTCCGTCATCAGGCATCCGGGCGGTACCGATGGTGGTCTTGATCCGCTCGGCGGTGGATTCACCGACCAGCAGGTTCTGCTGACGGCGCAGGTACGAGATGATGGCCTCATCCATCCGGTCGCCACCCACACGGACCGAGCGCGCATAAACAATATCGCCCAACGACAGAACGGCAACTTCGGTTGTACCGCCACCGATATCGACAACCATGTTGCCGGTCGGATCGGTGATTGGCATGCCCGCACCAATGGCTGCAGCGATGGGTTCCGCAATAAGGCCTGCACGGCGCGCACCAGCTGATAGAACCGACTGACGAATGGCCCGTTTTTCAACCGGAGTGGCCCCATGGGGAACGCAGACAATGATCTTGGGTTTCGAAAAGGTCGAGCGTTTGTGCACCTTGCGGATGAAATGCTTGATCATCTCTTCGGCGGTATCGAAGTCCGCGATCACACCTTCGCGCATCGGGCGAATTGCTTCGATTGAACCGGGCGTCCGGCCCAGCATCAGCTTAGCGTCCTCACCTACGGCCAGAACCTTTTTCACGCCGTCCTTGACGTGATAGGCCACAACTGACGGTTCCGACAGGATCACTCCGCGCCCTTTGACATAAACCAGCGTGTTTGCCGTACCAAGGTCAATTGCCATGTCCGCTGTGAACAGGCCGCCCAGATTGCCAAAGATGCCCATGTTTTTCCTGATCCCGTTAGTCAGAATTTCTACTGCCCGCGACTCGACGGTTCCGGGACGCATGTCTTATAGGGTGCCATCTCGCCCGGTAAAAGGGCTGATTCCGCGTAAATCAGCGCTATTCCGCCTCATTTGCAAGGACATTAGAAGGCAACATGCTCTCTTATCAACACATTTACCACGCAGGTAATCTGGCCGATGTACAAAAGCACGCGTTGCTAGCTTGGATATTGGCCTATCTGACGCAAAAGGAAAAGCCGCTGAGCTACGTTGAAACGCATGCGGGCCGCGGGCTGTACCAACTGGACGCCGCCGAGGCACGCAAGACGGGTGAGGCGGCGGCGGGCATCGAACGGGCGCAGCGCGAAACGTGGTTCGGCCCGGAACATCCTCTGTCACGTGCGTTGAGTACGGTACAGGACCGGCACGGCGCAGCGGCCTACCCCGGATCGCCACTAATTGCCGCCAGTCTTTTGCGCGCGCAGGACAGCCTGCATTTTGCCGAACTTCACCCGCAGGAACATGCGGCCCTCGCCGGAGTCATGGCTGCGCACAAGGCCAAAGTTTATCGCCGGGATGGCTATGAGCTTGCGCAGTCGTTGCTGCCCCCCACGCCACGGCGCGGATTGATGTTGATTGATCCCAGCTATGAGGTGAAATCGGAATATGACCGGTTGCCTGGCCTGATCGCAAAGATGCACCGCAAATGGAATGTCGGGGTGATTGCCCTGTGGTACCCGATCCTGGCGGACGGGCGTCAAAAGACCATGGTCGCGGCGCTGAAACAGCAAGACCTGCCCGGGGCCGTCTGCCACGAGGTCCGTTTCCCCGCAGTGCGCGACGGGCATCGGATGGTGGGATCCGGCATGTTCGTGATCAACGCACCATTTGGTTTTTCCGAAGAGGCAGCTGCACTGGACCGCCTGTTCGAACGGCTAGATACTGCTTGACGCGATTTGCGCAGGGTCACTGGGCAACGCACGCACGCTATGGGCGAACATTCAAAAATTCTTGTTTGACAGGGCCGCGCGGCGCTAGAATTGCAGAAAGGGGGGGCCATGGAGCGCCGACTTGCTGCCATTCTTGCTGCCGACATGGTGGGTTACAGCCGGTTGATGGAAGCCGATGAGCAGGGCACACTGGCCCGCCTCCGGGCCCATCGGATCGAACTGATCGACCCCGCGATCCAGAAAAACCGCGGAACCGTTATCAAAACCACAGGGGATGGAATGCTGGTCGAGTTTTCCAGCGCCTGCGATGCGGTTGCCTGCGCCGTCGAAGTCCAGAGCAGGATGTCACGCAGAAACACGGACGTGCCCGGGGAACAGCGCATTCAGTTCCGCATTGGTGTCAATCTGGGCGATATAATTTTCGAGGATGGCGATATCTTTGGCGGCGGCGTGAACGTCGCGGCCCGGTTAGAGCAATCGGCAGAGGCCGGTGAAGTGCTGATCTCGGGTGCTGTGCACGAACAGGTTTCGGGGCGGATGGACCTGCAGTTTCAGGATCTTGGCGATCTCAGCCTCAAGAATCTGTCGCAGCCGGTGCATACCTATCGCATCGAACTGGACAGGCCTGCCGATCAGGACCTGACCGCGCCGCAGGAAGAGGCAACAAGGGTCGTCAAACCCTCGATCGCGGTGCTGCCTTTGGAAAACATGAGCGGCGATCCCGAGCAGGAGTTTTTTGTCGATGGCCTGACCGAGGACCTCCTGACGGAACTCAGCCGCAGGCACGAGTTGTTCGTGATCTCGCGCAATTCCAGTTTTGTTTATAAGGGGCAGGCAGTAAACGTCCGCGACGTGGCAGAAAAGCTGGGCGCGCAGTATATTGTCGAGGGAAGCGTCAGAAAGGCGGGCAACCGGTTGCGGGTGACCGTGCAATTGATCGACAGCCAGACCGATGCGCATATCTGGGCCGAAAAATACGATCGCGACCTCGACGACATCTTCGCCATTCAGGACGAGGTGACAGCGGCGGTCGTGGCAACTCTGCCCGGGCGTATCGAGGCGTCGCAACAAGAGGGGCTGGCCCGCAAGAAGCCGTCGAGCTTTGCCGCCTATGAATGCGTTCTGGCGGCCAAGGTACTGCACCACCGCAGCACCCGCGAAGATAATATCGAGGCGACCAGACTGATCGATCGCGCCATCGAACTGGACCCCGACTATGCCCATGCCCACGCCTGGAGCGGCTGCATTCGCGGTCAGGCTTGGGGATACGGGTGGTGTGACGATCGTGACGAAATGCTGGCGCTGTGCGAGGCTGCGATCCTCAAGGCGGCTTCGCTGGACGACAACGACGCCGATGTTCACCGGCTGATGGCGGCGGTCGAGATTCTGCGCAACAATCTGGACCGCGCCCGCTATCATCAGGACAAGGCGCTGTCGCTGAATCCTAACTACGACCTTGTCGTCGTGCAGATGGGAGAGTTGCTGACCTGGTCAGGAAGCCCCGACGAAGGGGCTGAGTGGATACTCAAGGCGATGCGGCTGAACCCCCATTACCCAGCCCGATTCTGGAGCCATCTGGGCAGAGCCCGGTTCTGTGGCCGCCATTACGAACAGGCAATCGACGATTTCTCGCATCTGCCCGCTTTGGACATCACGCAGAACGCCTTTGTCGCCGCATGTCACGGTTGGCTGGGGAATGAGGCCGGAGCCAGGCGGCACGCTGAGGCGATCCGTTCAGCCGATCCCGGGTTCAAGCTGGATGATCTGGCCGCCACCCTGCACTATGGCCGCGATGAGGATCTTCGGCATTTTCTGGACGGGGCAAAAAAGGCCGGACTGGCGTAATACGCAATCCGGCCTTGATGTTTCAGGACATTCGACAGGCCGCTCAGCCCGTCATGTCAGATCCTTATAGCTGATCTCGCGCGCATCCGCGCCCGGACCTGTTTTTTCACGCCGCACGATAAGGCGGTTGAGTGCGTGGATATAGGCTTTGGCGGATGCCACAACGGTATCGGTATTGGCCGACTGACCGGTTGCGATCATGCCGTCTTCTTCCAGCCGGACTGACACAGTTGCCTGTGCGTCGGTTCCTTCGGTCACCGCGTGCACCTGATAAAGCTGCAGATGCGCCGTGTTGGGATGGATGATGCGAATTGCCCGGAATGTGGCGTCCACAGGACCATCGCCATGCTCGGTGGCGGTGACATCCTGTCCGTTCACCTCCATCTCGACCGTTGCTTCGGCCTGACCGCCGGTACCGCAGGTCACTTTCATCGAAACAAGCTGCAGGCGGTCATCGCCATCATCGTCGTCCAGCGTCATCAACGCGATGATGTCGTCGTCGAACACCTCTTTCTTGCGATCCGCCAGATCCTTGAACCGCACGAAGATATCCTTGAGCTGGTTATCGCCCACCTCATAGCCAAGGGTGTTCAGCTTGTCGCGCAACGCCGCGCGGCCGGAATGCTTGCCCAATGGCAGGGAGGTGCCGGACAGGCCCACATCCTCGGGGCGCATGATCTCGAAATTGTCTCGGTTCTTGAGCATCCCGTCCTGATGGATGCCGCTTTCATGAGCAAAGGCGTTCTTACCAACGATGGCTTTGTTGAACTGCACGTTGAAACCCGACACGGTGGCCACCCGCCGCGAGATATGCATGATCTTGGTGGTGTCGATGCCGGTGTGGTACGGCATGATGTCGTTGCGTGTGCGCATCGCCATCACGACCTCTTCCAGCGCGGTGTTGCCCGCGCGTTCACCCAGACCGTTGATCGTGCATTCGATCTGGCGTGCGCCGCCGATCACAGCCGCCAGCGAGTTCGCCGTCGCCATGCCCAGATCGTTGTGGCAATGGGTTGCAAAGACAACCTCATCCGCGCCCGGAACAGTTTCGATCAGACGCTTGATCAAGTCAGCCGATTCCAGCGGCGCGGTGTAACCCACAGTATCCGGAATGTTGATCGTGGTTGCCCCCGCCTTGATGGCGATCTCGATCACGCGGCACAGGTAATCCCACTCGGTCCGGGTCGCATCCATCGGCGACCATTGCACGTTTTCACACAGGTTGCGCGCATGGCTGACGGTGGCGTGGATCTTTTCGGCCATCTCGTCCTTTGTCAGGTTCGGAATGGCGCGGTGCAGCGGCGAGGTACCGATAAAGGTGTGAATCCGGCTTTTCTCGGCGTGCTTTATCGCCTCCCAGCAGCGGTCGATATCGGTGATATTGGCGCGGGCCAGGCCGCATATGCGGCTGTTCTTCGAGCGCTCTGCGATTTCCGTCACAGCCTTGAAATCACCCTCAGAGGCGATGGGGAACCCGGCTTCGATGATATCGACGCCCATGTCGTCCAACAGCTCGGCGATTTCCAGCTTTTCAGTATGCGTCATCGTCGCGCCGGGGCTTTGTTCGCCGTCGCGCAAAGTGGTGTCAAAGATCAAGACGCGGTCTTGGTCGGTCACGTTGGTCATGTCGGTGTCTTTCTGTTCTGTCCTAAAGCCATTTGGCGCGCGGGCGTCCTCCTCTGAGCGGGCGCGCCGGATGGCACGCTCAGAGGCGGATTAGGATCAGTAGGCCACGCAGATCGGTACCGCGCAGGGCGGAACCGGAAAATGGGATATCGGCGTGGTTGATCATGGAATCGAGTTATACAGCGCCAATTCGGAATGAAAAGAACGAAAATACCGCAAACCGGCCCGTGGGCTTGTCTTTCTGAACGGATTTATCCGTCTGACGCTTCTGATCCGTCTTGAACCGGACCCGTTTCGGGCGCCTGAGTTCCGGAATTCGTATCTTTCTGTTCTGTCAGGGCGCCATTTTCCCAGACGCCGGTTTCTTCCTGACCATCGGAATAGCGCATTGTGCCTTCGCCCTGACGTTTTCCGTCCAGGAAATTCCCTTCATAGACATCGCCATTGGCATAGGTCGCAACGCCAAACCCGCTGATTTTGCCATCGGTCCACCCGCCGGCATACTTAAAGCCGTCGGCCATGATTATCTCACCCTGCCCATGACGCCGCCCCTGGTCGTATCCGCCGGTATAGACCGAGCCATCCGGGTATGTCGCTTTGCCCTGACCTTGCCTAGCGCCATCGACCCAGTCGCCGTCGTACCGGTACCCGTTCGTATATGTCATGACGCCCTTGCCGTGATTGCGGGCATTCCGGAATTGGCCCTTATACACAATACCGTCGGCATAAGCCGCGGTGCCGGTTCCTTCGATCACCCCAGCAACCCAGTCGCCGTCATAACTCGATCCATCGGGATAGGTGATCCGCCCTTTGCCATCCGCCAGATCGGCCTTGAAGTCACCGACGTATACGGACCCGTCGGGATAGGTGACCTCTCCTAGCCCTTCGATCTGGCCGCCGGACCAATTGCCGCTGTATTTATATCCATCCGTTCCGGTGAACGTACCGTCGCCGTGGCGCTGATCGTCCGAGAACTGGCCTTCGTAAACGTCGCCATTTGCGTAAGTGACCTTGCCGGTCCCTTCGCGCCGCCCGGCCACAAGCTGGCCTTCATACACATCCCCGTTTGCCTGCGTCAGGTGGCCGGAGCCGGTAATCTGCCCCTCTGCCCAGTCGCCGGTATAGATCATCCCGTCCGGCAATGTCAGGCTGCCCTGACCATGGCGCTGATCCGCCATAACGTCGCCTTCGTAGATTGCACCATCGGGATAGGTGATCTTGCCCTTGCCCTGTTTCAGTCCGTCGACCCAGTCGCCTTCATAGACATATCCGCCGGGGTCTTTCATCATCCCTTGGCCGTGATGCCGGGCGTTCTTGAAACCACCTTCGTAGCGTACACCATTTGCATACTCGGCCACGCCGGTGCCGTTGATCGCACCGTCCGACCAGTCTCCTTCATAGGTGCCGCCGTCGGCATAGATGATCTTGCCCTTGCCCTCGGGCTTGCCGTTGACGAAATCACCTTCGTAGACCGACCCGTTGGGATAGCGCGCCGTGCCCTTTCCGCGAATCTCTCCCTCGACCCATTCACCGGAATATTCAAAGCCGTTCGGCAGTTTATAGGTGCCGGTTCCGTGGCGCAGGCCTTTTTCAAAGGTACCCTCGTACACACCGCCAACCTCGTCGTCCTTGGTCACGATTTGCCCGTCCTGGGCAAGTGCACCACAGGCCATGGCTCCTGACATTGCGGTTGCCAGTGTCAAACGGATCATCTTCATGGTCTTTCCTGCCTGCCCGGTTATAAGCTGTTTCCCGATCGTTTGCGCAAAACTAAGGTACCTGCGGACGCCGGGCAATGTCTTTTGCCGCATTTGCCTTCCACTTGCGGCGTGATCTGATAAATGGCTTTGGGACTGACGAGGGCATGAGGGCAATATGGCCGACCGTTTCCGCATTACTCTGGCACAGCTCAACCCCACTGTGGGCGATATCGACGGCAACGCGGCCAAGGCCTTTGTCGCCTGGGAACAGGGGCGCGAGGCCGGAGCCGATCTGGTTGCGCTGCCGGAAATGTTCGTGACCGGCTACAATACGCAGGACCTCATCATGAAACCGGCCTTTCATCAGGCTGCCATCGCTGCGGTCAACGATCTGGCGGGACGCTGCAAGGAAGGCCCTGCGCTGGCAATCGGCTGTCCCTGGGTCGAAGGCGATCAGCTCTATAATGCCTATCTGATCCTGAAAGGCGGCAAAATCGCCAGCAAGACCCTCAAACATCACCTGCCGAACGAAACCGTGTTCGACGAAGTGCGCCTGTATGACGCCGGTCCTCTGGGCGGCCCCTATTCGGTTGGAAATACCCGCATCGGCAGCCCGATCTGCGAGGATAGCTGGCATGAAGACGTGGCCGAAACGCTGGCCGAGACCGGGGCCGAGTTCCTGCTGGTGCCGAACGGGTCCCCCTATTTCAGAAACAAATACGACGTGCGGATCAATCACATGGTGGCGCGCGTGGTCGAGACCGGGCTGCCGCTGATTTATCTGAACATGGTCGGGGGACAGGACGATCAGGTTTTTGACGGCGGCACATTTGCGCTGAACCCCGGCGGTGAACTGGCTCTGCGCATGCCCGTATTCGACGAAGCCGTCACCCATGTCGATCTTGAACGCAGCGACGACGGCTGGCGCATCGCGCCGGGCGAGATTGCTCCGCAACCGGATGAATGGGAACAGGATTATCGCGCCATGGTTCAGTCCCTACGCGACTACATGGGCAAGACCGGCTTCAAAAAGGCAGTTCTTGGTCTTTCCGGCGGTGTCGATTCGGCATTGGTCGCGGCAATCGCGGTGGATGCCATCGGTGCCGAAAATATCCGCTGCGTTATGCTGCCGTCTGAATATACCAGCCAGGGTTCTCTCGACGATGCCGAGGCCGTCGCCAAGGCTCTGGGAGTCCACTACGATTACGTTCCGATTTCTGACAGCCGGTCCGCCGTGACATCGACGCTTGCGCCTTTGTTTGAAAGGCACGAGGCTGACCTGACCGAGGAAAACGTGCAATCCCGCCTGCGCGGCCTGTTGCTGATGGCGATCTCGAACAAGTTCGGTGAGATGTTGCTGACAACCGGCAACAAATCTGAAATTGCCGTCGGTTACGCCACAATCTACGGCGATATGAATGGCGGGTACAATCCGATCAAGGACCTGTACAAAACCCGCGTGTTCGAGACCTGCCGCTGGCGCAATGACAATCACCGGGACTGGATGATGGGCCCTGCGGGCGAAGTGATCCGGCCATCGGTCATCGACAAGCCGCCAAGCGCCGAGCTACGCGAAGATCAGAAGGACAGCGACAGCCTGCCGGATTATCCGGTGCTTGATGCCCTGCTGGACATTCTTGTCGATCAAGATGGTTCGATTGCCGATTGCGTTGCTGCCGGTTTCGACGAAAGCATTGCCAAAAAGGTCGAGCACCTGATCTATATCAGCGAATACAAACGCTTTCAGTCGGCCCCCGGCACGCGCCTGACGCGCCGTGCATTCTGGCTGGACCGGCGCTATCCAATCGTCAACAGGTGGCGTGACAGCGGGCAGTAATGCAGCGGATCGATAGCGGCTGCTCTGAGAGTCGTTAACCTCAATTCTTCAATCTGGCGGGTCAGTCGACATTGTTTCGAATGTGGCCGCATGATGGCAGTCAGTGTCAAGGGGCTGATGGCCTGTAACCTATTGAAAAGTTTTAAATACACGCCGAAAATTGAAGGCGCGAAAGGCGTTTTGCCACATTTTTGCCACAATTAAGAACCAAAGTTGCCTTAAGTGGGGCAAATGTGACGCAATGCAGCCAGAGAAGTTGCGGCATCGGTCATTCTTAAGTGGTGTGGACGCGCCTTGGGCATAGCTCAACAGGTGTGTGTCAGTTGAAGATAGTTGGTGCGAATATGTTTAACGATTACGAAAAACCCCTTCACGGGCCTATCAAATGGAAAACCATGGAATCGCCCGCATGTGAACTGGACGAAGAGGGCACAGATGCCGCAATCGCGGACTTGATGCGCAGCGAAGCCCGGGCACAGATTCCTTCTTCGGCGACCCGGACCCGCCCGGAATTCCCTCCGTTGGCCCCTTGTGATGACCCTGAACCGAACAGTGACCTGTCCGTTTTGGATGCAGTGAAACGGAAATGGGCTGCGTTTGCGGCCTGAGTTCTAATCAGCCCGCGAATTCAGAGATACTCATCACCAGCTGAACCCGGCCACAGCTAGGCGACAACGACAAAAGTCGTATCGCCCGAGTGACCGGATTAGCACCGATGCGGTTCAGCCCATCAACTGATAACTGACCGGGACAAAGCGGAAACCGTCGCCTCGTTTCTCAACATAGCCAGCCGCTGGGAACGGCATGTGATAGCCGATCATCGGCACCCGGTCGGCGGCCAGAAGACCCAGCACATCTCGCCGCGCGGCGGTGGCCGCAGCCTTGTCCATGTCGAATTTGACCTCCCAGTCCGGATGCGCGAATGACCAGACATAATGGTTGGCCAGATCGGCTGTCAGGATCAGCCGCTGCCCGTTGTTTTCGAGGTGATAAACCATATGACCGGGCGTATGCCCAAATGCCGCCTTGGCGGTGACCCCGGACACAACGTCGCCGCCGTCCTCAATAAAGGTCATTTTCTCGGCCAACGGCGTTACCTTTTCGGCAACCAGATCGCCGACCCGGTTTCCCGCGTCCTGCGCCGCCCAGAAATCATACTCGGCCGCTGCCGTGACATAACGTGCATTCGGAAAGGTCGGTGCGCCGTCGGTTGTCATGCCGCCAATATGATCGGGATGCATATGCGTCAGAACCACGACATCGATGGCATCTGGGGTGACACCGGCCTCGCTCAGGGCTGCCTGAATGCCACCCTGACCAAGCCCGGTGTCAAACAACACAAGCTCGGACCCGGTGTCGACAAGCGTCGGGGTGAAAAAGAACTGGGCCTGATCAGCGGGAATGAAGTTTTCCGCAGAAACACTGGCGAATTCCTCATCCGAGGCACCGCCGCCGAATATCTCCTTTGCGCCGTCCCGTGGAAAGCTGCCGTCAAGCAGGGTGGTGACTGTAAAGTCGCCCAGCTTGAAGGATCGGGTATTCGGTGTCGCGGATTTGGGCTCTGAACCGGCGGCGCGCGCAGGTGTCACGCCTGCTGCCAGTGGCAGGGCAATTGCAGCCCCCAGTGCCGAGCGACGGGTAAGTTTGATGGCCATGAAATGAACTCCCTGTCTGATCTGATGACTGATACATAGAACGCGTGGATTGCTCTTCCAGCCTGTCCGGGGCTGTGCTCCTTGTATTCACATGGTACCGTCGCTTCATGGCAAACAGCAGTAACAAAACCGTGCCCACTGATCAGAGCGTCGAAGCGTTTCTGGCAGGCGTGCAGCCCCACAGCAAAGCAGATGATGCGCGCAAGCTTGATCAGCTGTTTCGTAAGGTGACCGGTTTCACGCCCCTGATGTGGGGGCCGTCGATGGTCGGGTATGGCAAGTATCATTATCGCTACAAAACGGGGCGCGAGGGGGACTTTCTGGCGACCGGATTTTCACCGCGCAAGGCGGCGCACTCGATCTATATCATGCCGGGATATGCCGATTTCGGGGATATCCTGTCCCGTCTGGGTAAGCACAAGCTGGGCAAATCCTGCCTGTATGTGAACAAACTTGCCGATATCGATCTGGATGTTCTGTCCGAACTGATCCGCGCCGGGCTGGACGATCTTGACCGGCTCTGGCCCGTCGAACCGACCTGAGCGTCAGTTGGGACGGTGCTCCAACTCCATGGTGCCGAAGGGTGTTCGGCTGGACAATTGGCCAATCCTGTGACAAGAGCCGCGCCAACAGGAGACACCCATGACAACCACCCGTTTCGCCCCGTCGCCCACCGGTTACATCCATGTGGGCAACTTGCGCACCGCGCTGATGAATTATCTGATCGCCCGCAAGGCGGGCGGCACGTTCATCCTGCGTATCGACGACACAGACCCCGAGCGGTCGAAGGAAGAATATGTCGACGCGATCAAGCAAGATATGGAGTGGTTGGGCCTTCACTGGGACCGGATTGAGCGTCAGTCGGACCGACTGGACCGCTATGCCGAGGCAGCCGATAAGCTGCGCGAAATGGGCCGGTTCTATGAGGCATTCGAGACGCCGACCGAACTGGACCTCAAGCGCAAAAAGCAACTGAACATGGGCAAGCCGCCGGTCTATGACCGCGCCGCGCTGAACCTGTCAGATGCCGAGAAAGAGGCGTTGCGCGCCGAGCGTGGCAATGGTGTCTGGCGCTTCAAGCTGGATCACGAGCGGATCGAGTGGACTGACGGCATTCTGGGCGACATATCGATCGATGCGGCTTCGGTCTCTGATCCGGTGCTGATCCGTGGCGATGGTCAGGTTCTCTATACGATTGCATCGGTGGTTGATGACACCGAGATGGGTGTGACCGATGTTGTGCGTGGCTCGGACCACGTGACCAACACGGCCACGCAAATTCAGATCATCAAAGCGCTAGGCGGGACGTGCCCACGTTTCGCGCACCATTCGCTGCTGACTGGCCCGCAGGGTGAGGCGCTGTCGAAACGTCTGGGCACGCTGGCCCTGCGCGATCTGCGTGAGCAGGGCGTGCAGCCGATGGCGCTGCTTAGCCTGATGGCGCGGCTGGGTTCTTCTGATCCGGTTGAGCTGCGCGCGGATATGGCTGAACTGATCGAAGGGTTCGACGTGAACCGTTTTGGTGCAGCGCCCACCAAGTTCGATGTGCAGGACCTATTTCCGCTGACCGCGAAGCACCTTCAGTCGCTGCCTTTGGCAAACGTGGCCGAAGCAGTGGCCGAGGCTGGTGTTCCGGCAGAACTGGCCGAGCCGTTCTGGGCCATGGCCCGGGAAAACATCACCACGTTGGGCGATCTGAAGGGCTGGTGGGAGTTGTGTCGCGACGGGGCCGAGCCGCTGATCGCTGATGAGGACCGCGAATTCATTTCTCAGGCCATGACATTGCTGCCCGAGGGACCGTTTGACGGAGAAACCTGGGGCTCCTGGACCAGCGCCGTGAAAGAGGCGACGGGCCGCAAGGGCAAGGGCCTGTTCATGCCGCTGCGCAAGGCATTGACCGGCATGGAGCGTGGACCGGAGATGGCGACGCTGATGCCGTTGCTGCAGGTGATCCGCGCCCGGGGATGATGAGGCGCGGCTGACGGCGTACCTCCGGCGGCCGTATATTGAACAAGGTAAAGGGGTGGGCGCTGCGCCTGCCCCTTTTTGTTCTAAGCTGGCAGTCTGATTTTGGCGGAAATTTTGTGAAGGCGGTCGTCCACGAAATCAGTCTCAGCGGGTTTCAGTTGTTGATGACGCGGGTATCGAGGTTCCGCCCGGTCGTTCAGGATCGGAGCGTCCCAGCCGTCTGTGGTGGAAAAGAAACGGTCCGCGCCTTCCGGGCCGAAGGCGCGCAGATAGCCCTGAATGACCACGTCGATATAGCTGAGCAGGATCGGATGCCCCTCGGACGGGTCGCGATGCCGGTGCTCGGGCACGGCATAGACCGCAATCTCGACCTCATGCGACAGGGGGTGCGCGACCGATCGTGTTGTCGGGATACGGTCATAAGCCCATTCCCGTTCGTCCAGCGCGGCCCAGTCGTTTCCGGGCACATGCGCGATCATGCCATCGATTTCACTGTCCGGGTCAGGGATGGCAGTCAGAAAGGCAACTGCTCTCAGGTCGGTATGTCGCCACGCGCGCCTCCATCCTTGCAAACGGGCCGGGCGCGGGTCGGGAAAGTCGTGAGTGGCAAGGTTCACCAGGCTGCCATAGCCAAAGAAATAGGGGTCTGCCATGCGATGTGACGTCCTTTGAGCAATTGATGTATGTCAAACCGTTTTTTTGAAGCACATGCAATATGGGTCCGTCTCGAAATCTGAGGAGAGTACCCATGCGTATTACCAAAAGGACGAATATCGCTGTCCGCCTTCTGATGTATTGCGCCGCCCACCAGGATCGGTTGGTCACGAAATCCGAGATCGCCGAGGTTTGCAACATTTCGGAAAACCATCTGGCGCAGGTCATCAATCAGCTGAGCCAGCTCAAGTACCTGAGCACGCAGCGTGGTCGCAACGGCGGCATGTCTCTGGGTCGGCCCGCCGATCAGATCAGAATCGGCGAAGTCTTTCGTCACGTGGAAGGCGGGCTGCCGATTGCCGAATGTTTTGCTGATGCCGACAACACATGTCCGCTGACCGATGCCTGCCGGTTGCGGCTTGCACTGCAGGACGCGGCTCAGGCGTTTTATGCGTCGCTGGACGAGATCACGCTGGACGCTCTGGTTTGTGACAATACGCAGCTGCTGAAGATTTTGCAGCCGGTGGCCTGCGTTCGCTAAAGCGTATCGGGTTCTATCTGAAACGGAACGGGTCAGTCGCTGGCACGCAGGATGCGCGCGGGCCGGGCGGACAGGGGTCGCCATGCAAACAACAGACCCGCAACCAGCGTAACCGTCGTTCCCGCCAGAACGATGCCAAGCGCGGACGGCCAGATGATCACAAAACCGGTTTCGAAGATGAAACTGACGACGGCCCAGCTTCCCAACAGCCCCGATACCAGTGCCACACAGGCGGCGGCAGCACCCAGCAAGGCGGACCGCAGCGCGAAGCTCAGCAATATGCGCGTTCTGTCTGCGCCAAGGGCTTTGAGGACCGCAGCCTCGAACCGGCGTGCGGATTCACCGGCTGCGGCCGCTCCGATCAGTACGAGGAATCCGGTCAACAGCGATGCGCCCGCCCCATAGGACGTCGCCGTGGCCAGCCCGGCAAGAAGCCCGGAGACCCGGTCTATGGCGTCGCGGACACGGATCGCAGTAATGTTGGGAAAGCGATCTGCGAGCTCTTTTAGTATCGCGCTTTCGGCGTGTTCCTCGGCATAAACAGTTGCGATGAAGCTGTGTGGCGCCCCGGCAAGTGCCGATGGATTCATCGACATGACAAACCCCATGCCTGCGGTTGAAAAATCGACCTCGCGGAAGGATGTGATCTGGGCGGTGATGTCGCGGCCCAGAACATTGACGGTTAGCATGTCACCAAGTTGCAGCCCCATCTCCTGCGCTTCTTCGGCTGCAAAGCTGATCTGGGGGGTGCCACTGTAATCCTGTGGCCACCATTCACCGGCTGTTAGGCGCGTGTTTTCGGGCGGCTGGGGTGAATAGGTCAGGCCACGATCCCCTTCGAGAACCCAGTGGTCTCCGGCGATTTCGCTGGCCGGGCGGTCATTGATCCGGGTGATGATACCGCGCAGCATCGGTGCGCTTTCCACCCGGCTGACCGCCGGATCGCTTTCGAGGCGCTGGGAAAAGCCCTCCATCTGGTCTTTTTGAATATCCACGAAGAAATAGGACGGGGCCACCTCCGGCAGATTTCCGGTGATGGCCTTGCGCAGGTTGCCGTCGATCTGACCGACGGCTGCAAGCACCGACAACCCCAGCCCCAGTGACAAAACCACGGAAACCGCGCTTTCCCGTGGCCCGGATATCGCCGACAGCGCCCAGCGAAGGGCAGGGCGGCCCCGGGATCTTGGCACGGCAGCCCGTGCGGCAAGGCGGATCAGCAAGGCTGATACCGCCAGCAAGACAAGCGCCCCGATCACGCCGCCGGTTGTCCAGATCGTCAGCCGGTACGAGCCGCTGAACCATGCGGCAGCCGCGATCAGCACGATCAGCGCGAAAAGGGTTGTCACAAGGTATCTGGCCCGCGGCAGGGGCCGGGCCGATGAAAGGGCATCCCGGAACAGCGTCGCCGCCCGGACCTCCTCGGTTCGTGCCAGCGGCCACAGCGTGAAAAGAAATGCCGTCAGCAGACCATAAAGCGCGGCCTCGGCCATTGGCGCGGGATAGAGCGTGAATACTGCCGGAACCGGCAGCCGGGCCTCGATCGTGGAGGCCAAGAGGATGGGTGCAACCCCACCCAATGTGATCCCCAGAAGGATACCTGCGCCCGACAAAATGCCGATTTGCAGGAAATAGGTCTGAAACAGGGTCGCGCGATCCGCCCCTAGGGTGCGCAACGTCGCGATCGTATCTGTTTTCTCTGCCAGATAGGCGCGAACAGCGGCTGAAACGCCAATCCCGCCAACCGCAAGCCCCGACAACCCGACCAACACAAGAAACGCGCTGAGGCGCTGGACGAACTCGGTAATGCCGGGCGCGCCGTTGCGCGCATCCGTCCAGCGCATGCCGTTGCTTTTGAAATCCTGCCGGGCGGTTTCGGCGATCGTGGCCAGATCGGTCCCCTCGGGCAGGGCCAGACGGTATTTGGTCGAAAACAGCGTGCCCGGCTCAAGCAGCCCGGATGCCGTCAGATCCTTGGTTTGCACCATCGTACGCGGGCCAAGGCCAAATCCGTCTGCGGCCCCATCCGGTTCATGCTGCAAGGACGCCATCAGCACAAAGTCCTGCGTGCCCAGCCGAAAGCGATCGCCGGTCTCCAGATCCAGTCGGTCGATAAGCGCCGGGTCCATAACTGCGCCGGGGGTTCCATCCTGCCCGGCGAAAGCGTCCTCCAGCGGCATGTCGGGGGCCAGAATGACCGAGCCGACCAGAGGATAGGCACCATCGATGGCCTTGATCTGCGTCAGCGCGCGTTGGGTTTCGCCCCCGCGTTCTGTCACGGCCATGGACCGGAAATCTACGACCTCTGACACGGATCGCGCGTTTGAACGCATCCAGGTCAGCTCGTCCTCGGACGCAAACCTGTAGGTGAACTCCATCTGGGCGTCTCCCCCCAGCAGCGCCGCGCCCTCCTGCACCAATCCGGTTTCAATAGCTTCGCGGACCGAGCCGACTGCGGCTATGGCGGCAACGCCAAGGGCCAGACAACCCAAAAAAATCCGAAAGCCGCGAATACCCCCGCGCAATTCGCGCCAGGCAAGCCGCGCGGACAGGCGCAGGCTCATTCCGCGGCCTCACGCTCGACCGTTTCTGCCAGTCGCCCGTCACGCAGGCGAACGATGCGATCGCATTTGTCAGCCAGTTCGTGACTGTGTGTCACCAGAACCAGCGTCGCGCCATGCTTGTCGCGCAGCCCGAACAGCAGATCGATGATCGCGGCGCCGTTTGTTTCATCAAGATTTCCGGTGGGTTCATCCGCCAGCAGGATCTGCGGTCGCGGTGCCGAAGCGCGGGCCAGCGCAACCCTTTGCTGTTCCCCGCCCGACAATTGCGCCGGATAGTGGTCCCGGCGATGCGAAAGTCCAACGGTATCAAGCTCGGCCTCGGCCCGGGCAAAGGCATCTTTGTGACCGGCCAGTTCAAGGGGGGTGGCGACGTTCTCCAGCGCCGTCATGGTCGGGATCAGGTGAAAATTCTGAAACACGATGCCCATGTTGTCCCGGCGGAACCGGGCCAGTGCATCCTCATCCATGGTTGTCAGGTCGGCCCCAAGGGCATGAACCGTACCGCCCGTGGCCTGTTCCAGCCCGCCCATCAGCATTAGGATCGACGACTTGCCCGAACCGGATGGGCCGATCAGGCCCAGCGTCTCACCATGATTCACGGTCAGTGAGATTTCGTGCAGGATGTCGACCTTTCCGGCATTGCCATTCAGCGACAAAGCAGCATCTTTGAGGACAAGTACAGGTTTCGACATGGGGCCTTCCTGGGGAACTGGATCATTTGGGATATGGAGCGGATCAGAAAATGCGCAAGGTCTTGATGTCGGCCATTTTTGTCTGGTGCGGTTTTACAGCCACAGCCGAACCTGTGGTGATCGCTGCGCTGGGAGATTCGCTGACGCAGGGGTATGGGTTGGTTGAGCGGGATGGATTTGTCCCTCAACTGGATCGCTGGCTTGATGCACAGGGGGCAGACGTCCGGTTGATCAACGCGGGTGTGTCTGGTGATACGACCGCAGGCGGTGCAGCCCGCGTGGAATGGACGCTGACACCCGAGGTTGATGGAATGATCGTTGCGCTTGGCGGCAACGACCTGCTGCGCGGCATCGATCCCGCTGTATCCCGTGCGAATATCGAAAAAATTCTGATGGCGGCGCAACAGGCGGATGTCGATGTTCTTCTGGTCGGGATGAAGGCGCCGGGGAACTTCGGTGCCGAGTATAAATCTGCCTTTGATGCAATCTATCCGGATTTGTCCGGCGCATACGGCAGTCTCTATGCCGAAGATTTTTTAGCGGGCCTCGACGCGGAAAGCGATCCGAACGCTGCGCGGAAATTCATGCAACCTGACGGCATTCACCCGAATGCAGAAGGGGTCGCGCTGATTGTCCGGGATCTGGGGCCACAGGTTCTGCAACTGGTGGATAAAGCCAGGGAATAGGGGGGCACGTGCCGGGGCGTTTGTTCCTGACCCGACCAATTTCTGAGATCGCCGAAACACTCGGGGTGCCGGACGGCCAGTTCGCGGATGAAGGACCGCGCCGAAACATAAAGCCCGGTGAAGACGTCACCGTCCTGACGGACACCGGATTGACCACTATGCGCTGGGGCATGATCCCGGTGGGGCGCGTGAATGCACGCGGACGGCCTGTCATGGAGACGATCATCAACGCCCGGTCCGAAACCGTGTTTGACAAAACCGCGTTCAAGGATGTCGGTCGGGCCATCGTGCCTGTCGATGGCTGGTACGAATGGACAGGCGAAAAACGCCGGAAAACGGCGTGGCGCATAAGCTCAAAAGACGGCCGACCATTGTGGTTTGCCGCAATCACCGATTGTTGGCAGGCCCCAGGCGGTCTGCGCGTGGATCAGTTTGCAACCGTTACATGTGAACCGAATGAAGACGTGCGACCGATCCATCACCGGATGGGCGTTCTGTTGGATCAATCGGATTTCCACATATGGCTGAGTGGTGATCCTGACCAAGCTCTATCGCTTGCCCGCCCGTGGCCCGATGGGTTGCTGAGGATTGAAGAAGCCAGTGATGTGGACTGGACAGGACAATAAGCGGGCTTGTCAGACGACTGAAACAACGGTTCCGATCGGAACACGCTCATACAGGTCGATAACATGCTCATTCAGCATGCGGATACAGCCATTCGACACTGCGTGACCGATGGTTTGCGGCTGGGTGGTGCCATGGATGCGGAAATACGTATCCACGCCGTTCTGGAACAGATAAAGCGCCCGCGCGCCCAGAGGGTTGTCACCTCCACCCGGCTGCACATAGTCGTTATCCTTGAACTTGGCATAGGCCACGGGGTCCCGTTCGATCATCTCATCCGTGGGACGCCAGGTGGGCCATTCCTTTTTGACATCAATCGTGGCGGTGCCGGTAAATTCCAGCCCTGCCTTGCCGACACCGCAGCCATATCTGACGGCCTTGCGCGGCTCAGTCACGTAATACAGGTAGAATGATCTTGGAACGACCAGCAGCTGACCGGGCTGGAACTGTTTCTTGATCCGGACGAATTGCGGGGTCGGATCGTATTCCGTTGCCTTTTTGGCGCTTGATGTCCCGGGGGCGAGACTTGCAGCCGCCGTTACGGCCAGAAAATTGCGGCGCGTGATCATGCGGGCCTCATATACTTGCCAAACCAATTCCATTCAGTGTTGGCAGGATAACCGGTTTGGTCAATCGGGAGGCGAAAAGTAACTGACTTGTGATGTATTTTATACGCCACACACACGCGTACCCAGTCAGGGCGCGCGGAGGGTGTCAGACAGTGAAAGGTGGGCAATTTGCCCACCTTCGCAATGGCTTATGCCAATTCGATATTGTCCGCACTTTCGCGGCCGTCACGACCCGAGCGCAGCTCGTATGTGACTTTCTGGTTGTCGGCCAGACCGGTGAGGCCCGAACGCTCGACGGACGAGATGTGAACGAACACGTCCTTGCCGCCATCTTCGGGTGCGATAAAGCCGTAGCCTTTGGTGGTGTTGAACCATTTTACGGTGCCTGCGGGCATTCCGTTGTCTCCTGAATTGGTGCTGCCCACGGAATTGTGACAGCCTGGCGTCGTTGTCTGTATCGATAGACTGAACGCCGGAATCGGAGACAGTAGGTCGAAATAGAAAAACGTAAGCCCCATGGATATGGCATCGCACCGGGCACGAAGCAAGGGAAGTTAGCACATAAGTTCCGCTAACGATGGGATATTGGAGGAACTTTGCTCATCCGCCGCCGCGCGCGGAATGTTCATTTTGCCGGGCGAAACGGCATCGCAATACGCCGGTTCAACTGCCGTACTGTGAACCCCAGCGTTCGATCAGGGCCTGCTGCAACTTGCGCGATTTGCGGTTCCACGCGCGCGCGCCTTGCGGTCGCTCACGGTTTTCGCGGCTGATCGTGGCACGATGCGGGATGTCGGCAGTGAATATAGCAAATGCCAGCTCCGCCCCCCCGGCCGTGGTGATGAACCCGCCCAGTCCCGAGACAAAGTTCAGGGTCCCCGTCTTGGCGGCAACCTTGATCGGATGCCCCTTGATTGGCCGCCCCTTGGCATCCTTCAAGGAAAATGATTTCAACAGGGGGCGCAACATACCGTCCTTGCGGGCGGCAACCAAAGCCAGAACCAGATCCTCGGGCGCCATGCGCGACGCGTCGCCAAGCCCCGAGTGATCGACCATCCTTATCCGGGATGCCCCGAATTTTTCGAAAGCCCACCGGTTCATTTCGTCGGCCGATCCTTTCAGGTCCGCAGGCATGACACCCCGCGCCCGCGTCGCTGCCATCCCGACCATCTCAGCGGTCAGGTTGGTTGAATATTTCAACATCCCCTTGAGAATGCTGTCCAGTGGAGCGCTTTGATGCACCGTCAGAACGGTGCCGTGCGGGGCCTCGCGGATAAGCTGAACGCGGCCCAACACAATGCCGTTGGCACGTGCCAGAGTCCTGAACACATCACCTGCGTAAAGGGCGGGTTTGCGAACTGGCAACCAGCGCGCACCACCCTTGCCAAGCGCACTGTCCGCAACCGTCCATTTGTCGACCCGCGCGCTGGCCTGATAGGTGTAGATCGGCAAACCGCGCTTTGCGACCCGCATGTCCGCCATCTGAACGGCGGGCGTATACTTGGAGCTGCGGGCATCCATCGAAACGGCGTAGCCCGTGGTTGCGCGCTTCCATTCAAAATGCACACGGTTGAAGTTCAGCGATATCCCGCTGACAGCCGGGCTGTAACCAACGTGGTCCGGCTGTGACGGATCTATGCTGAATACATAGGGAAATGCTCCGTCATAGACTTTGAACGCCCCCCGGACCTCGGTAATACCGGCCTCTCTCAGATTGGCGGCCATGGTGGCAAGGGCGTTGGTATCCAACAGCGGATCGCCCCCACCGACCAGAATCAGATCACCATGCAATATGCCATTGTTGATCTCGCCGTCAGCCATCAGCCGCGTCTCAAAACGATGATCTGGCCCTAATACATCCAAAGCGTACAGCGCCGTCAGGGCCTTGGCGACGCTTGCCGGCGGCAACCCTTCGTCGCCCCCGAACGCCTCCAGCTGCGATCCGGTTCCGACATCGGCGACAGCAAAGACAACCTCGCCTTTCAGCCCGGCCGAGCGGACAAACCGTTCGACCCCGTTCAGGTCGGTCGCTCGCAACTGGGGTCTTAGAGAAACTGCTGGTGCATTGGCCAAGCCCGCAGCCGGGGTCAGAACAGAGCCCAGACCTGCAAGAAATAGCCGACGTGAAATCCGATCAACCATGGGTAAATAAAATCCCAGAGATTGCCGCCATGCAACAGCGTTTCCCGTATTATGCGCGCAACGTTGCTATTCCCGCAACAACCCGGAATTCCAGTCGCCGCGCGTGCGAATCTCGGTCGAGCTCAGATTGACCATCGGCACGTTTACGAAACACCATGCAGGTGCCGCAGCCCGCCCCAGCAGGCGCCGGGCCTGACCGTCAATTCTGTATCTTCCGTAGGCACGCGCCGCAGGAGACATGCGTGCCGAAATCCGATCACCCGGGCGCGCCACAACGCCCACGGGAACCGTATCCATGATCATCCGCCAGTCCTGCCAAAGGTGAAGCTGCGCCAGATTGTCGGCCCCCATCAGCCAGACAAACCGCACGCCGGGATAGAGTTTTTTCAGAGCGGCAAGCGTATCGGCCGTCGCACGGGTCCCTGTCAGCGCTTCAATCCCCGTCACCTCTACGCCCGGGTGTTGCATCAGTTGTCGCGCCGCCTCGATACGTTGCGGCAGTGGGGCAGGGCCTTGTTTCTTCAGCGGGTTGCCCGGTGAAACCAGCCACCACACCCGATCCAGCCCAAAGGCTTTCATGGCCTCCAGCGTTACGTGCACATGGCCCTGATGTGGCGGATCGAATGACCCGCCGAACAGCCCCACGACCTGCCCGGGCCGCGCATAAGGGATCGAATACCGCATCATCCTTTGCTGATGTTCAAATTCGGCAGGGCTTGTCAATCAATCGGTTGTACCGCATCGCCCAGCCTGACCCGGCCGGGCCGCACCACCTCGGCGCACCATCCCCCATGCCCGCGCACGGCAGAATAGCCTCCCTTACCCAGCGCCTCCTCCATCCGGCTGCACGGCGCACAGATGACGGTAAGGCGCAATATCGCCTCGCCCACCTGCACCTCACGCCCTTTGAGCGCTGCTAGATTAATGCCTGAAACGACCAGATTACGCCTCAGTATGTCCGGCGTGACCGGCCGCTGTCCGAGAAAGCTGCCAATCGCCGCCAGATGCTCTTGCTGGATCAGCGTCACTGCGCGCTTGCCCGCGCGGCTGCGGTCGCCATCCAGTCCGCTGATTGAGATATTTGCCTCATCCACGTCGAACATCTCAACCCGACGCTCGGGTCGCAGGCCGATCCAGTCAACGCAACCCGGCTTCGCCCAGCCGGATATCAACTCACTCAGAGACAAAACACCTCCTGCTCACCCGTTCATACACGTACTGAATGCCGCGGATGCTTCAAGTTCTTCCAACGACAAGAACGGGACGTCGTTTTCGACAACACACCTGATGAGAAGATTTGATTTCTCTGAGGGTTGCGGCCAGCTTAACTTGGGATAATTTGCGCTCTTGGGCAATTTCACGGCTGGTTCGATAAAATCATGTAAGTAGGTAAGATATACCTGAGGTCTCGCCTCATCGCCGGTCAGAGATTGATATCTAAGCATTTGGTAAATTAATGAATTTTTGAGTTGCCGGTAGTCTTCTGTCTGCGAAAAGCCTTCCTCGATATTTGCAATTGAGAGAATTAGCTTGAACGTAGCAAAATATCTAATGTCGTAATCTGCCTCTCTCAAAACCTTGACCAACAATAATATACCTGTCGAAGCATCTTCACTGGTTTCTATTTGAGATGCGAGCTCCATTGTCACGTTATATGTTGAACAATAAGTCGCATCTTGGTGTGTTTTGCAATCCGGCGAAAATTCGGCACGGGCCGCAATTGAACTGATCATCCCGAAACCTAGGAAGAAAGCAGCTCGGATTATCGCTACTCTGTTCATCTTCATCTGCAATTCTCCCGTTTGGGTTGTGTGTATACATGATGCGTTGCCGAGGAAATGCCTAAGGTCCGGAATTTCCGTTGGTATCAGTCGCACGAATGACGTTCTTGCAGATTGCTCGGACACCACATGCGACCCTGTGGTTCATGATTGCCCCCACCCAAACCATCCGTTATCACACCGCCCAACCTGATTTCCCCGACCCAGAGGACGCGACATGGCCGCCTATCAATATGTCTACCACATGCAGGGTGTCTCAAAGACTTATCCCGGTGGCAAGAAGTGCTTTGAAAACATCCACCTGAGCTTTTTGCCGGGCGTGAAAATCGGTGTTGTCGGCGTCAACGGCGCAGGTAAATCGACGCTGATGAAGATCATGGCGGGCCTCGACACCGATTTCTCGGGTGAGGCCTGGGCCGCCGAAGGCGCCAAGGTCGGCTATCTGCCGCAGGAGCCCCAGCTGGATGAATCGCTTTCAGTCCGCGAAAACGTCATGCTGGGCGTTGCCGCGAAAAAGGCCAAGGTCGATCGGTTCAACGAGATTGCCATGGAGATCGCCGAGAACTACTCGGACGAGCTGATGGAGGAAATGACCACCCTGCAGGACGCGATTGATGCGGAAAACCTGTGGGACCTCGACAGCCAGATCGACGTCTCGATGGAGGCGCTGCGCTGCCCGCCGGACGATGCCAACATCGCCAACCTCTCAGGTGGTGAGAAACGCCGCGTGGCCCTCTGCAAACTACTGCTCGAAGCACCCGACATGCTTCTGCTCGACGAACCGACCAACCACCTGGACGCCGAGACCATCGCCTGGCTGCAACAGCACCTGATCGACTACAAGGGCACTATCCTGATCGTCACCCACGACCGTTACTTCCTGGATGACATCACGGGCTGGATCCTCGAACTCGACCGTGGTCGTGGCATCCCCTACGAAGGCAACTACTCAGCATGGCTGGAGCAAAAAGCCAAACGGCTCGAGCAGGAAGCGCGTGAGGACAAGTCCAAGCAGAAAACCCTGCAGCGCGAACTGGAATGGATGCGCCAGGGTCAGAAGGCCCGTCAGGCCAAATCCAAGGCCCGGATCAACGCTTATAACGAGCTGGCCGAACAGTCCGAACGTGAAAAGCTGACCCGTGCCCAGATCGTCATTCCCAACGGCCAGCGCCTTGGCGGCAAGGTGATCGAGGTTGAGGGCCTGTCGAAACACATGGGCGACAAGCAACTGATCGAAGGCTTGGACTTTGCTCTGCCCCCCGGCGGCATCGTCGGCGTCATCGGCCCCAACGGTGCCGGTAAATCGACCCTGTTCAAGATGCTGACCGGCCAGGAACAGCCCGACAGCGGCACCATCACGCTGGGCGACACGGTTGAGCTGTCTTATGTCGACCAGTCCCGCGACGACCTGAAAGACAACGACACCGTGTGGGAAGCGATCACCGGCGGCGCCGAGATAATCCAGCTGGGTGACGCGCAGGTCAATTCCCGCGCCTATTGTTCGTCCTTCAACTTCAAGGGCGGCGACCAGCAGAAGAAGGTCTCGCTGCTGTCAGGTGGTGAGCGTAACCGCGTCCACATGGCCCGCCTGTTGAAAGAGGGCGGCAACGTCCTGCTGCTCGACGAACCGACCAACGATTTGGACGTCGAGACCCTGCGCGCGCTGGAAGATGCTCTGGTCGATTTCGCTGGCTGCGCCGTGGTCATCTCGCACGACCGCTTCTTCCTCGACCGCATCTGCACGCATATTCTGGCCTTTGAGGGGGATGCGCATGTGGAATGGTTCGAGGGCAACTTCGAGGACTATGAAGAAGACAAGAAGCGCCGCCTGGGACCGGATGCGCTGGAACCCAAACGGTTGAAGCATAAGAAATTTGCGCGATAGAAAGGTATTTGAGGGTGGTGTCCGGCCACCCTCAATCCAATTTTCCTAGGGGTGCTGTGGTTTACCCTGTCTTACGCCTGTAGAGCGGGCAACGAGGAAGCCAAAAGTAAGGTTCTTTTAGGAGAGCCTCGACCCGGTAGTCTCTGGTCCAGCAACTAGAGATGCGGTCTTCCACTACGGGGATGAGCTCGGCCTTGGGATAGGTCTGCTGCCGCGCGACTAAATCCCCCGGCAACGTCGATAATATCCTGCATCCTTGTCAGATTTCGGGTCGCTAACGCCCAAAATCAGTGAGCAGGGCTATAAATCCCGTATCCAGAACTGCAACGGCTTCAGCGTTTCCTCATCTTCGCCCAAATCCTTCCACGAGAACTGAGCGATGGCTCCGGGCAGCGGTTCGTACCCCCGCGCGCGCCAGAACGCATCGAGCGGACGATAGTTGTCCGGGCGCATGGGGTGGTCGGCGGGGCGCTGGACGCCGCAGAAGGCGCATTTTGGAAAACCCAGACTGCGGGCGTGGGCCTCGCGCAGGTCAAAGAACTTATGCCCGACGCCCCGGCCTCGATAGGCAGGTAGTAGGACGGATTCGGCGCAATAGAATATATCGCTCAGGTCCAGTCCCGTCCCCTCGAATGCTGCCGCGAAGTCGTCGGCGTGATCGACAAGGGGGGCGCCGGTCGAGGCACCGATCAGAGTGTCGCCATCAAAGGCGCCAACAACAAGCGCGCCCGCGCTGTCGCGGTAGGATTGCAGGTAGCTGCGTTCGTAGTCCAGATCGCCATCATAGAGATACGGCCAGGCGCGAAATACCTCGATCCGAAGGCGCGCCACATCGTCCAGCGCGTTTTCCAGCGCGGGTCCGGTCAGGGCGCGAACCTCGGTAACCTTAGCCATTCGAGACCTGCTTTACCCAATCCGCCAGATTGTAGAACGTGGTCACGCGGGTGATCTTGCCATCCTTCAGGTCAAAGAATGATCCGGCAGGCAGGCGGTAGGTCTGGCCGTTCGCTTCGGGCAGGCCCGCATCGGTTTCCAGATAGGTGCCGTTCACGATGAATTCCGCCGCCGCGCGAGTGCCTTCCTGAGCTTCGAATATGACCATGTCGGTCAGAAGCTCTTTGTAGCAGCGGTTCATGTGGGCGCAGAATTCAGAGAACTGTTCCTTGCCGACGCGAATCTGGCCTTCGTTCACGTGATGGGCAATGTCATCGGACAGGCAGGCCAGCATTCCGTCAACGTCACCGGCATTGAAGGCTTCGAAATAGTTCTGGATGGTCTGGTTCATGATATCTCTCTGGGTTCTCCCCAGCGGTCCGTGAGGTGCTGGATGATCTGATCGCGGGTTTGTCTGTAGTGATGTAACTTCTGTTCCCGCGCCTCGCCCAGTCCGGTAGGGTCCATTATTGGCCAATATTCGACATCGAGGTGAAAAAACCGCGTAAGTTCCAGCGCCTTTCGCTGACTTGCCGGGGACAGCGCGATGATCAGGTCGAAGGAACTGAGGTCATCGCCCCACTGTTCCATCTCGTCGAAAGAACGCGAGCGGTGGCGCGAAAGTTCGACATTGATCTCCTGACAGACGGCGATGCAGAATCCGTCGATTTCGAGATCGTTATGCACACCCGCCGACTGAACATAGGTCCCAGTTCCGTAGAACTTTTTCATGATGCCTTCGGCCATCGGCGAACGGACCGAGTTGTGGTCGCAACAGAACAGTACCGAGTGCGGAAGCGGCTGCACGCGTTAGCCTCCGAAATGCAGCACGCAGATCAGCGTGAAAAGGCGGCGGGCGGTGTCGGTGTCGATATCGGCCTTTCCCTCAAGCCGCTCCTGCAGGACGCGGCTGCCTTCGTTGTGAATGCCGCGCCGGGCCATGTCGATGGTTTCGATCTGACTGGGCGGCAGCGTTTTCACGGCGTTGAAATAGCTTTCGCAAATCTGGAAATAGTCCTTGACCACCTGCCTGAACGGACCAAGCGACAGATGGAACTCGGCCGCTTTCTGGCTGTCTTCGGTTTCGATATCAAAAACCAGCCGCTTTTCGCGGATGGAAAGCTGCACGTGATAGGGACCGTCCGGCACCACCCGGTCATCGCGACTGGGCAGGGAGAACGAGTTCTCCTCGAGCAGGTCGAAGATGGCGACCTTGCGCTCCTGCTCGATCTCCGGTGTTGGCGGAGGCAGGTTACGGTCATCCAGTTCAATATGCGATATCCGGGTCATCTTTTGATCACGGTCCTTTCGGGTCGGGACAGACCTATATCAACGAAATTCGATCGGCAACGCACGGAACCGGCACATTTGCCGGACTGATGCGTCAAATCAACCGTTCAGGCGGTCCAGCCGGGCGCGCACGGAAAGCCCATGTGCCTCAAGGCTTTCCGATTGCGCCAATCGCTCAGCTGACGGGCCGATGGCGCGCAAAGCCTCGGGTGTCATCCGGCTGAGCGTCGTGCGTTTTAGGAAATCCATCACGCTGAGGCCGGACGAAAAGCGCGCCGAGCGGGCAGTGGGCAGCACGTGGTTCGGCCCACCGACGTAATCGCCGATAGCTTCGGGGGTGTATTGGCCCAGAAAGATCGCGCCTGCATGAATGGTTTTGGCGCTGAGTGCGACCGGGTCGGCGACGCAAAGCTCCAGATGTTCGGGCGCGATGCGGTTGGACAGGGTGGCGGCTGTATCCAGATCAGGAACGGTGATCACTGCGCCGAAGTCACGCCAGCTTGGCCCCGCGATGGCGCGCCGCTCGAGGGTTTCCAAACGTTTGTCCACGGCCTGCGAGACGGCCTGTCCAAAGGCGGCATCATCAGTGATCAGGATCGACTGCGCGCTTTCGTCGTGCTCGGCCTGGCTGAGCAAGTCCAATGCAATCCAATCGGGATCGTTGTCCTTGTCGGCAATGACCAGAATTTCCGACGGCCCCGCGATCATGTCGATGCCAACCTTGCCGAACACCCGCCGCTTGGCTGCGGCAACAAAGGCGTTGCCGGGGCCGGTGATCTTGTCCACCGGTCGGATCGTTTCGGTGCCATAGGCCAGGGCCGCAACGGCTTGCGCACCGCCGATGCGGTAAATCTCATCCACGCCGGACAGTTGCGCGGCCAGCAGGACCAGCGGGTTCACCTGTCCGTCAGGTGTCGGCACCACAATCGCCAACCGCTCCACTCCTGCCACCTTGGCCGGGATCGCATTCATCAGCACCGAAGACGGGTAAGAGGCCAGACCACCCGGCACATAAAGCCCGGCTGCCGAAACCGCCGACCAGCGCCAGCCCAGAGTGGCCCCGGTTGCGTCTGTCCATTCCTGATCCTGCGGCAACTGCCGTTCGTGATAGGCCCGAATACGCTCGGCGGCCAGTTCCAGCGCTGCGCGGTCATCGGAGGAGACCGAGTTCACCGCCTGAGCGATTTCCGCATCGCCGAAGGCCAGCGTATCCGATGTCAGTTCCAGCCGGTCAAACTTGGCCGTCAGTTCGATGACGGCAGCATCGCCGCGTGTGCGCACGTCGTCGATGATCTGCGCGACCACGGCATCCACATCCGGGCTGTCTTCACGCTTGGCGCCGAGCAGGGCCGAAAACGCAGATTCGAAGTCGGGGGATGTGGAATCGAGAAAGACGGGCATGATCGGGTCCTCTGACGTTTGTCCGGGACATATCGCCCGACAAGAGTGTCCTCAAGCCTTCACCCCGGGGGTGCAGCGATTTGCGCAGGGCAGCGTGATCTTACAGCGGCTTGATCATTCTGTTTTCGGTAGGGGCCTCTGGCGAACCATCGGGTTGCCATCCCCGGTTCAGATAGAATTCCTGCGCGGTTTTTGTGCTGTTGAGCGCCGCGACCGCATGACCGGACCGCTTCAGCTCTTCCTCAAGTCCGGACAGCAAAGCAGAACCCACCCCTTTACCGATGCTTACGGGTGAGACGTAAAGAACGGAAATCTCCCCTTCGGGAGAAATGGCCCCGACGCCCGCAGGCACCCCGCGCAGTACGGCAAGCCATAGCCTGTGATCGCCCCTGATCCAGTTCAGCATGTCCAATGGCGTCTTGTTCGACGTCCAGCGCGCGATTTCTTCTGGATCGCCTTCATGATCCGCCGCACATAGGCGGGTGATGGATTGGATCAGAATACGACTCATGTCGAAGGCGTCGAAGACAGTCGCCTTTCGCAACTCGATCCCCGGCGTGGAAGAAAACGCCTGCGATATGCCGCGCTTGTTCTGCACCTATTCCGGGTGGTTCGGGGCGTGTCCCGATGGCGCCCGGTAAGGGCGAGTGACGTCCCTGAGGGTTGCTTCTACGGCTTCGACCGCTAGCCGCACCGCGCCGTCGCCCGCAAGGGTAAGCAGAATCTGGCCGGCTCCATCCTCTGCGGCTTCGAAATCGACCGACAACAGCGACAGGATCACGTCCTTGTCCTTGCGGTCTATACCCTGACTGGCAACTGACAGAACATTGTCGAAGACCAGCACGGACTGCACACGTTCATACGCCCGGCCCCGGCGCGACGCGGCATCCTTGTCTTCCCACCGAAACCGGTTGAGCAGCAGGGCAAAGCGCCGCTCGGACGGGCGCCATGACATCTCGGTCACCGGGAAAATGGCATCCTGCGTGAGGGTCGAAATAACCTGCAGGTCATTCGCATCCTCCGCGCCAAGGTTCAGTGGGGCCTCGCGCCCGTCTTCAAAGGTTGCGTCCGTCATTGTCCCTTGATCCGTTCGATCTTTGCACCCACGCCTTCCAGCTTGCGCACCACGTGTTCATAACCGCGATCCAGATGATAGACCCGGCTGACCGTTGTTTCACCCTCTGCCGCCAGCCCGGCCAGAATCAGCGAGACAGACGCGCGCAAATCCGTCGCCATGACCGGCGCGCCTTTCAGCCCCTCGACACCTGTAACGGTTGCCGTGCCGCCGTGAACTTCGATCTGGGCGCCCATCCGCATCAGTTCGGGCGCATGCATGAAGCGGTTCTCAAAGATGCGCTCCTCAAGCACCGAGGAGCCTTCGGCGGTGCACATCAGGGCCATCATCTGCGCCTGCAGGTCGGTCGGGAAGCCCGGGAAGGGTTCGGTTGTGACATCCACCGCCCGAACGCGGCCATTCTTGCGGGCGACCATCAGACCGTTTTCGGTTTCTTCCACGCTGATGCCCGCTGCCTCCAGTTTCTCAACGAAGGAACCTACCAGCTTTTTGCGTCCACCCAGCAGCTCAACCTCGCCACCGCAGATGGCCGGGGCCAGCATATAAGTGCCCAGCTCGATCCGGTCTGTAACCACCTGATGCGTTGCGCCATGCAGCCGGTCGACCCCTTGAATTTCGATAGTCGACGTTCCTTCGCCTTCGATCTGCGCACCCATCTGGCGCAGACACTCGACCAGATCGACGATCTCGGGCTCGCGCGCGGCATTTTTCAGCACTGTGGTTCCCTTGGCCAGAGTGGCTGCCATGACCATGTTTTCCGTCGCCCCGACCGAGGCAAAACGCATCTCATGCACAGCGCCTTTCAGACCACCCGGCGCCTGCGCGTGCAGGTACCCGTCCTTCAGCTCGATTTCGGCGCCCAACGCCTCAAGCGCTTCGACATGCAGGTCCATTGGTCGGGCGCCGATTGCGCATCCGCCGGGCAGGGACACAACAGCCTGACCGAACCGCGCCAACAGCGGCCCCAGCACAAGGTTGGACGCGCGCATCTTGCGCACGATCTCGTAATCGGCGGTATGGCTGGTCAGGTCATGGCTGGACATCGCCAGCACCTGACCGTCCTGCAGCGACGACACCTCAGCCCCCAGTGATTGCAGCAACAGCGTCATCGTCTTGATGTCGCTGAGGCGCGGAGCATTGGTCAGCGTAAGCGGTTCTTCGCTCAGCAAAGTCGCAGGCATCAACGTGAGGCACGCATTTTTGGCCCCCGCAATCGGAATCTGGCCGTGAAGCGGCCCGTTGCCCGTTACCAGAATCGAATCCATCTGCTCTTATCCCTCGTCCTGACCCGGCTTATCGTCCTGCGTGGCCCGCGCCTTTGCCTGCGCCTTGCGCCTTGCAAGGTTGGCCTTGAGAGCGGTCTTCAGGCGATCCTCGCGGGCATTGTCGGATTTACCGTGTTTTTTTGGTGAACTTTTGTCTGCCATGGCCTTTCTCTACAGGAGGGGAAAAAAACCGTCCAGACACCCTTGCGCCGCGTTTCGATTGAGTCTAATCACCCGCCACAGCGCTGCTGTAGCTCAGAGGTAGAGCACTCCCTTGGTAAGGGAGAGGTCGAGAGTTCAATTCTCTCCAGCAGCACCAGATCTCCTAATAACAAATATCGTGGAAAAACTCTTCTCTGTATGCTGGATCGCTTTCTCATTCGGGCAGCACCGGGACAGCGCAAAAGAGCCGCCGCACAAGATATCTGTGCGGCGTCCGGTTTTGCTTATTCGACGATTTGGCCGTAGCTGCCGCGGACTTGTACCATCACGGATACATCGCCGGAGTCGCGGTTGCGCCAAAACCAACCGTGCTCACCGGCAAAGGCCGCTTCAATGGTTCCTTCAGCACCGGTCGAGCCGCGCCCCTTTTCATAGGTAATCGACTGCCCGCCGCCGTGGCCATGTAGGTCGAAGTTCACCCGACCGCCGGTCACGACCATGCGATATTCAGCCGTCGCGCCTTCTTCCATAACCAGCTTCCACTCAGCCGACTCTCCAGGTGTGAGAGTAAAGCTGGTTTCATCCTGCCAAACTTCGGCCTCTTGCGCGTGAGCTGTACCGACAAAGAGGCCGAAGACGTCATTCAGTAAGCTCGACTGATCCTGACTTTCAAGTTCCCGGTCGGCTTCTGCCTCGTCTGCAAGCTGCGTTTTGATTTCGCCCATCTCTTGCAGCCCCAGCACACGGCCGACGCCAGTCGGGTCAATCCCGTATTCGGCCGGTAGAACCACCGTGACGAGGATCACAGCAGCGGACGCCCCCGCAACGATGGTCGATCGGATAAGCTGTGCCGAGCTTGGAAGTTCCTCAAGACTAGGTCTTTGTGTATTGAACATGACTGAATTCCTTTACGCGGCAATAATATAGCCGGTGATTTGATAGCCCATCAGGATGAACCCGAGGGTCATCATGATGACGTTTACGTTGTAAGCTTGCTGGAAGAAGTATGGGCTTTTCCGCCAGAACCCCATGACGATGAGGATGATCGCAAGGGCCGTTAGCTGGCCAAGTTCAACACCCACATTGAACGCCAACAGATTGGCAAGAAGCCCTTCCGGAGCGATATCATAGTCGAGGATTTTGGTTGCCAGCCCCATGCCGTGAAACAGACCAAAAATCAGCGTCGCGGCTTTGGTATTTGGCTGGAATCCCAGCCAGCGCTGGAACGCGCCGAGATTGTCGAGCGCCTTGTAGACGACTGAAAGTCCAATAATGGCGTCGACGATATAGGCGTTTACGCCCCAGCCGAACCACACTCCCAACAGCATTGTCGTCGAGTGACCGACCGCAAAGAGGCTGACATAGATGCCGACGTCCTTGGCCCGGTAGAGAAAGAAAACGACGCCAAGCAGGAACAGAATATGGTCGTAACCTGTGACCATATGTTTGGCCCCAAGATACATGAACGGGATGATGTTCACGCCCCAGATTTCCTGGATATAGCCTGCGTCGCCTTCGGTGACGTTATGAGCCAGCACCTGAGATGTGCTCAGTGCCAGACTGGTAGTGATAAGGGCTAGAAGGAGCGTCGCGCGCCTGTCCAGACCCCGAAAGGTAAGATTCATGGATGATCTCCGTTGATATGTGATGTCGAAAACCCCCATCGGGGCGACGTCACACGCGCGGAGGTCGTTCTATACCGTTATTCATGAAGGGGCCGCTTGGCACCCTGTCGAATGCCCAGTCATCCGGGAGCGACGCCAATAAAAGCGCATCGCCCAATTCCGGTATAACCATTTGGCTGTGGTCATGATCGGCACCGTCATGGCTGTGCCCATGCATCGCCCACAACAAATCTTCTTCAAAGCCGTGGGTATGCCCGTGCTCGGCAATAATCTGCAAATGTTCCTGCACGGTTTCGATTACTGTTGGAGCATGGCCCGAGTTTGGCTGAAGCGACCAAACGATCAAAGACAGGCAGAGCAAAGCTGTCATCGCATTCTGCGTATATCTCTGAACTGGTCTCACGCTCACAGGTGCCTCTGCGATCTTGTTATATCCCCCCCGGGGGTTATTTGGCTTATAGGATAAAACCACAAATTCACGCAAGCCATCCCGCACTCTCAGCCCGGCTTAAACCCGCCGAAGGCATTTGCGACCTCTCTCTCGATGATTGAGGATGGCAAACCTTGCGTAGAAGCCGCCCTACAACTGCACGCCGTCGAAAAAGCCGTAACCAATGCCAAGCGAACGTTGATACTGACCATATGGATCATTGTTTGGGCGGTGTCGGTCCCCATGATCTGAACAAGTTGCGCGCCATTCCCGGTATCTCTGAAGTGTTGGACAATCTGAAAGACCGCACCCTTCGCCACCTTTTCGCGGCGCAAGTCGTGGCGCTTTGGGGAACAGGGCTGGCCACCTTGCACTTGCCCTGTTTGCCTTCGATTTAACCGGGGATCAGGCCGCCATGATGCTTGAAACGGACTGTACGATCAAGATGATTGCCTATGTGGGTGTAGTACTGATAGCAGCCGCTGTGCGGACAAAACCGCCGCTCAGTTTTTGGGTGGTTCGTAGGGATCAGGCGTTCCCGGTGGGATTGGAGGGTGCTCCTCGAACGTTGCAATGTGCTCTTGCAATTGAGGCAGCGCCTTTTCGACCGCCCATGTGTGAGGGAAAAGTACGCTTTCACGCTCGTGTGGATCATTCAGAAGATTGTAGACCCTTGGTGTATCGAAAGACTCTGTCGCTCCGAAAGCCGTCGTATTCTCTTTGAAAAGAACTTTCCAATTTTTCCATTTTACGCCGAATATCTGCTCTCCCATGTAAACGATCACGCCTTCTCGGTTTGAGTTTGGCTGGACACCAAGAAAGAACTTGGACTGGTCGATGCCATCAAAGGCTCTGTCATCAGGCACCTTGCCACCTGCAAATGCCGCAAGTGTCGGATAGAGGTCCATTGAGTGGACAACGTCGTTGCTTTCTGAACCCTCGGGGATCCTTCCCGGCCACTTGATCGCAAAAGGCACGCGCATGCTTCCTTCGAGGCTAGTAAACAGAGTACCGCGCCAAGGTCCGGCGGTTCCATGTACCGCTGGCACTGGCGAGACATTTGCGTTTCCAACTGGAAGAGCTTCGGGGCCGTTGTCGGCAGTAAAGATCACCACTGTGTTGTCGGAAACACCAGCAGCCTCTAGCGCATCAACTATGCGCCCGATGTATGTATCTGTCTGAAGTAGAATATCGGCCCAGACGCCGTTTCCAGTGGCGCCATCGAACTCCTCGGACGCGATGTTTGGATAGTGGGTCTGCGTATATGCAAGATAGATGAAAAACGGCGCGTCTTCGACACTCTTCGCTTCGATGAAGTCGATAGCCTTTTTCGTCAGATTGCCATCTATCTCGCCGCGATAGTCCAGATCGTAGTCCCGTGCGATGGTTGCCGGCTCGCCCGCAACACCCTGCATCACAACAGGCTCTTCCATGTTGGCTTCAGCAAATCCCGGAAGCGTGCGCCAGACAGTAACGTCGGTGGTCTCAACTCCGTAAAACTCGTCGAATCCTTGATTCGTTGGATAGCGCCCTTCGGTCCATCCAAGGTGCCACTTGCCGTACATGGCCGTGTTGTATCCTGCATCCTTTAGCATCTCGGCCATCGTGATTTCCCATTGGGTCAGACCGTAGACGCCGCCTCCCAGTGGGACTGTATGGTTGCCGCTTCGGATACCGTACCGTCCCGTCATGGTCGCTGCGCGGGAAGGCGTGCACTGGCTTTCCACGTTGAAGTTCGTGAGTCTCAGCCCTTCCGCAGCGAGGGCGTCCATCTCGGGAGTCGCCGTACCACGGATAATGCCGCCACCGTTGAACCCGGGTTCACCCCAGCCAAAATTATCAAGAAATATGAATACGATGTTGGGTTTGTCTTGTGCTGAAACAGCTGTGGAAAATAGAAGAGAAAAGGACAATAGGAATGTGCGCGAAAACCACTTCATGACTACACCTCCAATCAAGGTCACGGGCTCAAGACTGAAGAACCAAGTCACCGGTCGTCAAGAACGTCTACGCGTTGCGGAGCTTGATCAAAGAGGCTGAACGTCAAAGTTACGGGCGAAACTGTGGTCCGGGATTAGTCGAACCTCTTTATGGGTGGCTCTTGCCCAACTAAGAAAAACCGTTGTTTTCCTTGACGAACAGCTACGTCAGATGTTGCCATTGGCTAGCATTCAGTTCGGCTGGGAGGTTTAAATGAAGTTTTTTCTGACGGCATCGACAGCAATAGTTTCCGCAGCATTCATAACAAGTGCTTCAAATGCTCAAGAGGCCGCACAAGGTGGGCAAGTTGGAGAGATGACCATATCGGTTGATGATATGCGTGAACCCGCGCCTGCTGAATTCTCACCTTATGCAGGTCGAGACTTTCCTACACGCCCGCTGTGGGGTGACACTCACCTGCACACCTCAAATTCGCTCGATGCCCGCGGATTTGGCGTCATTCTGAGCCCCGACGATGCCTATAGGTTTGCACGTGGTGAGGAAGTCACCACATCGCATGGCCTCCGTGTGAAGTTGTCGCGTCCGCTCGATTGGCTTGTCGTATCCGATCACTCTGATGCCATGGGCGCCATGAATGAAATTGTTGCAGGGAACTCCACGCTGATGCGTGACCCAACGCTTCGAGACTGGAACGAACGCCTCAACGCCGGTGGGGACGTCGCTCTCGGCGCCACAATGGAAGTTATTGAAACCTTTGCGGGCATCACCGGAGACGCTCTTCCCGAGGCTGTTTCAGATCGTAGGTTCGTACAAACCGTATGGGACGAATTCACGCAAACTGCTGATCATCACAACGCCCCCGGCGCATTCACTGCGTTTATCGGATACGAGTGGACATCCACCGAAGCTGGCAACAACCTCCACCGCAACGTGATCTATCGAGATGATGCCATTCGCGCACGGCAAATGCTGCCCTTCACAACCGCCGAAACCTTTAATCCGGAGCGGTTATGGGACTGGATGGAAACATATGAACTAGAGACTGGCGGTCGTGTACTGGCCCTTGCCCACAACGGTAACGTCTCCAACGGTCTAATGTTCCCAGTCGAAACCAACCCGGAAACGGGTGAGCCTTTGACAGCAGACTACGCAGAACGGCGCGCGAAATGGGAGCCGATGTATGAGATCACCCAGATCAAGGGTGATGGAGAAACCCATCCGTTTCTCAGCCCGAACGATGAGTTCGCAGATTATGAAACTTGGGATAAATCCAACCTCGGACCGACTCCAAAAGAAAACTGGATGCTTCAATATGAGTATGCACGCGAGGCTCTGAAAAACGGCCTCAAGCTGGAGGCTCAGCTAGGCACCAATCCATACAAGTTCGGGGTAGTGGGCTCGACTGACAGCCATACGGCTTTGGCAACGGCGGAAGAAGACAATTTCTTTGGCAAACACTCTGGCGTCGAACCAGAGCCTGGTCGTTGGCAGCATGTTGTTGGTGAGTTTGAAGCTACAAGAATTCTTGGATGGGAAATGGCAGCCTCTGGCTACGCAGCTGTCTGGGCCAAAGATAACACACGCGAAGCAATATTCGATGCCATGGAACGGAAAGAAGTATACGGGACAACTGGCAGTCGCATCGTGGTTCGCTTCTTTGGTGGATGGGATTTTACGGAAGCAGATGCAAGATCTCGTTTGCCCGCCGAAATCGGATATGAAAAAGGCGTTCCGATGGGTGGGGACCTCTCAGAAGCTCCTGAGGGCGCGGACGCCCCAACTTTCCTTATCGCTGCTCTGAAAGACCCGTTTTCCGGCAATCTCGACCGTATTCAGATTGTGAAAGGTTGGTTGAATGCCAACGGCGACACTGAAGAGCGGGTTTTTGACGTGGCTTGGTCGGGAGACCGAGAACCTGATGCGGACGGCAAACTACCAGCGGTGGGGAACACCGTGGATGTTGCAACGGGAACGTTCACCAATTCAATAGGGTCCCCGGAACTGATCACCCTTTGGACAGACCCCGAGTTCGATCCTTCAACGCCTGCTTTTTACTATGTTCGCGTCTTGGAAATTCCCACACCAAGGTGGACAATTTACGACGCCGTCCGGTTTGGTGACGAACTACCATCCGAGGTGCCTACGTCAACACAGGAACGTGCCTACACTTCGCCAATTTGGTATACTCCCGAGGGCTGAGGCTTTCAAAAACCTCAAGTTGGTCACCACTAATGTCCTGCACCCCCCGGCTCATATCGGTTGGCATACTCTATCCATACGAACGTGCGCTTAGGCTCAAACTGGACCTAGGACAGTGCGGTACGCGAAAAAACTGCCGTGGCCCGACTCAAAAGGCGGCAGCGCGCGGTTGGCGACTTGCTGGATGAGCAAAAGACTGAAGTGTGATCAGCGGCAGCTATGGGCTCGAAGCCGCCTGTACAATTGTCGTCCTCCGCAGCCAGATACTCGAACTTGTTGTTACGTCTAGGCCAAGCTGCAGAAACCCTTGGCGTCCCTTCAAGTCAAGCCGCGCGCTCTCCCTCTCAAAAGCATCGCTGCGCAGTTGTGCTGGGTGTTTTTCACCCTCGCTGGAGACGTCTTTTCCGTTTGAGTGCAGCGGGGGCACAACGGACACAGTTTAGTGCGCAGCACAGCAAAAGGTGCTAGCCGCGTAAGATCTTGATCCACTGTGGGGAAAGGATGGTGGGTGATGAGAGACTCGAACTCCCGACATCTTCGGTGTAAACGAAGCGCTCTATCCCAATCCGCACGTGCAACAAGTTGCTGTTTTCCACTGCCGCCACCAACACCTCATTGAAAGATGTCTTGCGTTGCCAGTAGCTTATCACTCTCACAGTCGACAAAGCACTGCAATACTGAAAGTGTGCTTTGCCCCAACCTAAACCATGTAAACCAGTAAGAGCAGCAGCGCGTTTGCAGCGGAGGCGCAGCGGTTGCCACCTGCCGTGGGGGGTATGGGGGCAACTGGTTACACAGTACGGTTAGATACCCTCCCAAAAAAATGTGCCGTCAATTTTCGTTCGGTCCCGAAGCGGACGTTCGTCTAAAGAAACCCCTTTAGATGAACCGTTTTTTGGTCGCGTTGCCGTTTCTATCGGTGTCTCACCGAAGAATTGGCGGTAGGCAACTGATGTCCGGCCTAGGTGGCTAAAACCGGCTTCGCCGATGAGCGTGGAAATGGCACCTTTCTCATAGGTGCTTTCCAGCAGAAGCGACCTTAGTCGATGCAGCTGGACAATCGATTGAAACTTGCTTGGGCCAACACCAAGTTGTTTTTCAAAGGCCAAAAAGAGTGACCGCCTCGATACCCCGAGTTCGCGGCACAGTTCTTGAACGGTTAGTTTCGTGCCAGCCGGGTTTTCTGAAAAATACGCTTCAGCCGCCGCAACGGTCTTCCATTGACTATAGCTCGCCTTGTCGGCGCCCATTTGTGGTTCGGTACGGTAAAGGAGTTCACCTGCCAAGTTTTCGAGGTTTACAAGGATGTCATTTAACATCCAAGCATCTGTCCCATCCGCGGTCGTTTGTTTGTGGCAAAGCCATTTCTCAATGCATTGGGCATAAGCACTCAGAGCGTCGGATCTGGACAGGCGGATGGGTGCTTTAAACGTTGCCCATCCACGCTTCTCGACCTGTAGCCATGGAACTTCCAGCAGGTATATCTGAGTGCCAGCTTCGGCTACGTAGTCATACTCTGTTGGCTTTTGCCCTTGCCAGAACACAAGAAACGGATCCTCATATAGAGTTCCCTGAAATCGAACCGGTTCGCCATTGGGCAAGACTAAACCGAGAAAGACTGTGTCGCCGTGTTGAACTTCTTGGAAACGAATACGCGAAAAATATTCCTCGCAATAAAGGCTAAAACCATTGTGTTGGGCCATGCGCCAATTCAGCTTCGGACCCTGTGGAGAGAGAGCGAGCGCTTCGAGTTGGACGCCAGTGTAATCAGGCAGGTGATCCACTGAACGTATTTTCTTGGACAGTAACATAGCGCCTCAGTTAACCCTTACTGCGACCAGCTCTGGCAGTAGCACAATGAAATTCAATTATTCATAATAGTTTGCACGATTCGGATAGCCAGTCCTAAACTCAGGTTACACTATCGATCTCGAACACAGAAAACCTGTCAATGTCCTCGGAGTGCCTCATGAAGAAGCTTACACTTTCCATTGCTGCGCTATTGGTGTCCTCAACTGCTCTCTATGCGCAGGCCGCCGATCTGGTCTTTACCAACGCATCCGTGCTTACCATGAATGACGATGCGCCGACCGCGCAGGCCGTTGCGGTCACGGGCAACCAGATAAGCTACGTTGGTGATGTTGCTGGGGCCGAGGCGCTGATCGGTGATAACACCGAAGTTCTGGACTTGGGCGGGGATACCCTGCTGCCGGGCTTTGTGTCAGGGCACGATCACATCGTTGCATCGGGCTGGACGTCGCGCGGTGTAAGTCTGTTTGGAATTGAAACGCTTGAGGAGGCCTTGGCCGCAGTCAAGGAATATGCCGATGCAAACCCTGACGAGGAGTTGATCCTTGGCTATGGGTTCAATCAGGTGGCTTATGGCGGGTGGCCTACAAAAGAAGATCTGGATTCGGTGGTTTCTGACCGTCCGGTCTTTATCCTCGACTTCACAATCCACGATGTTTGGATGAACTCCAAAGCCTTTGAAGCGGGTCAAGTTAGCCCTGATGAAGAGGATCAGGTGCCGGGTGTGATGTTCTGGCAGCGCGACGCCGAAGGCAACCAGACAGGAATCGGCATTGAGTTCCAGTGGGCTGCGGCATTTAGAAATGCAGGTGCTTGGGACCCGGCAGGTGAAATTCCTGACATCCAGAAAAACCTCTACGATCAGGCCGTCAAAACTGGAATTACAGCCGTTCACGTGCCTCTGATGGCTATGCCGACAGTTACCGATCTGTCCCTCGTGAAAGATGACGAGAAACTCGCGCTGGCCCACCTACACGAACTGGAAAAGAACGGTGAGCTAACGATCCGTACCTTTGTAGCGACGGGGTTCAAGGACCCGACCGCCACTGCTAACGAAATCGTAGAACACACACTCGAATTACGCGAGCAATACGACAGTGACATGCTGCGCATCTGGGGCATCAAAATCCATCCAGAAGGGAACTGGAGTTCAAAGACTGCCTGGATGCTGGACGATTACGCTGATGGGTCCGCGACGCGCGGTGCGGCTGCCATTGAAGGCCCAATGATAACTTCGGTCTACCTGCAGGCCAATCAGAACGGACTTCCGGTGGGCACTCACGTCGATGGGTCACAAACAGTGCGCAACACGGTTAACGCGATCATGACGGCGCGAGGCGCGGGGTACGATGTTCCGAATAACCTTTTGCACCACTATTTCTGGGTATCTGATCAGGACCACGAGACTGTTATCGAAAACGAGATCATGGTGAACACGACCCCGCTTTTCCATGTCGATTGGGAAGCTCAGGACGTAAACGCTTTGGACCTGTTGGGGCGCGCAAAGGTCGAAGCGATTTTTGCCCGCTATTCGTCGCTGATGGCATTGGGGCACAACGTTTCGATTTCTTCGGATGTGCCATCCGCGCCGATTGATCTGATCGGTCCGCTCCTGAACGTTGAAATTGCGATGACTTTGCAGGACCCACTAAATCCGGACAGCAAACCGTTCCCATTGTCGCGCAAACCGGCCTCATTGGAAGAGTCTTTGAAAGCGGTCACAATCTATCCTGCCGCGCAGCAGGCAATGGAGGACAAGATAGGGTCCATCGAAGTGGGCAAATATGCCGACCTTGTTGTTCTCGATCAGGACATTACTGCAGTCGAACCGCGCGAAATCTCGAACATCAAGGTGTTGGGCACGCTAATGGATGGGCGGTTCACGCATCGGGACGGCATTTGACGGCTGGGGCGTACAACGCCCTTGGCCGTCTCGTGCAAACTCCGGATAGGAGGCCAATATTGAAACAACTGGTTCGTTGTACAGCTTTTTGGGTGGCTGCAAGTTTTTCAATGGTGACTCATGCTCAGGCAGAAGAAGTCGCATTCATTGCCATACTGAGCGTTCCGGCTGAAAACGCACAGGATTTCGATGCTTTGGCCAGAGACATGGTTGAGGCATCTGCCACCGATGACGGGCTTTTAGTTTACGAGTTCGCCCGAGTTGGCGAGACGGTGTACGGCTACGAACGCTATGTGGATGTGGCTGCCCACGCCCGGCACGAAGCGTTGATCGAGCCCTTCATTCCACAGTTGGTTGAGTTGGCGCAGTTCGAGAAGATTGTCACCCTATCGCAGCTTACGGATGACCATCAGGAACTGTTCCGAAGCATTGGGGCAGAGATTGGCCAACCAATTGCCGCTGCAGCGCAAGGGCCATCCAAATGAATGCGCGGTGGCAAAGAAGGTTCAGAAAAAGTCTACAGAAAAATCTAAGCGGAACACGGGAGCAAATGATGAAAAGCCGACTTTGCACTTGTGCTGTCTTCTTCGCTGGGCTGATGAGTGTTCAACCCAACGAAGCTCAAGCTTGTGACGCGGCTTGTCAGGCAGCGCGGAAGGCCGCGAACCCGCTTGCGGACACAAAAGCGCTGATCACCGACAACACGATCGCTTTCAGGACCGGGACGAATGATGACGACAGCTACAATTTTCAGCTACAGCCCGTCTATTCAGTTCCACTGACTGACGCCACATTGGTGCTTCGGGGAATTGTGCCGATTCAAGGTGTCCAGCCCGGAGCCGTGTTGCCGCCTGGAATTGTCGACCCCTCGGAAGAAGATGATCTGACCTGGGGCATCGGCGATTCAACTGTTCAGGCGTTTTATTCACCTACACCGGGAGAAAGCGGAATCGCACTCGGCTACGGCCTTCAAGTTTCCCTGCCAACGCACACGAATGACGCATTGCAAGGTGCAGGTTGGGGCGCTGGCCCTGCCTTTGTCATGTTTGGGCAAACCGGTGACTTGTCGTGGGGTGGTGTCATCGCCCATATGTGGGGTGAGAACGATTTCAACGTGACCATCCTTCAACCTATTTTGAACTATGGTTTGGGAGAGGGTTGGTACGTTGGGTACAACAACGTCGTTTCGTACAACTGGAATTCCGCCAGCAATGATGAAGCATGGGCAATTCCATTGGGTTTGACCGCTGGCAAAACGTCGATCATCAATGAGGCCAAAGGTACTGCGATGGATGTAAGTGTTGGGTATTACACATTGGAGCGCAAACCTGACGGCGGGCCAGACAGACAACTCAAGCTAGGATTATCGTTCTTTTTTTGATTGGCGCTTTGGAAGCATGATTTAAGAGACGGCTTTCAGCGATTGAGAACAACAAAAACCGCGAGAGTGAACGATCCCGTGCATATTAGACCTAGGTCGAAAACTTGGACCCGTCGCGACTTGGAGTAATAACTGGAGCTCTGAAATGACAAGTAACCTGATCGCTCTGGCAATTACAGTTTTTGCGTTCGCACACATTCAAGCTGCTCAGGCAGAGGTTGCCCAAGGCCCACAAGAATCTGCTACCCAAGCGTCTCCTTCAGGGGCAAAGCGTTTTGACATGTCTGAGCGCTTACTTGATTTGGCTATTGCCGCTAGCTCCAAAACGTTAGATGAATCTATTCAGGAGCATGTTGCGGTTAGTTGGCGTGATTTGAAGCCAACCCTAAAGTCTCTGGAAACCCCATTTGAAACGCTGCCAGATCCGTTGTTGAACGCTATGCGAACGCAAGTTCGTTGGCGAACATCCAGTACCAGTGAGCGCTCTGATCCTGATCTAATTAAAGAATACAAGGCGGCCAATGGTGTTCTGGCCGCAAATGACGTCGACGTAGAAAAGCTAATGCTAGAGCGCCGAAAAATCATTGCGCAAAACAACTCAATCGGGCGCGGTCCAAATTTAGAAAAACTGGGCACGACAATCAGGCTACCCGGGTACATAGTACCACTGACAATCGACGGAGGAACTGTAACCGAATTCCTGTTTGTCCCGGTTGCAGGTTCTTGCGTTCATACACCTTCGCCGCCACCCAACCAGATCATTCATGTTGATTACCCAAAAGGCGTCGAATTTAAATCGATTTTCGAAGCATTTTGGATCGAAGGTGAACTGTCAGATGAGCTCAAAATCAGCGATGTTACCTTCTACGACGGCGCTACAAACGTGGAATCCATTTATAAACTCAAGGCGCATATTGTTGAAGCATTCACCTATTGATCTCGGAGTAGCTCATCCGCCAAAAAACCGAGAGGTTAAGTCGCGTTTCAGGCATTTTACCTATGTGGATGACAATGCGCTTAGGACACGCAAAACCGCGTAATAAAGGCTCCCTTTCGAGTTGAGCGCAACCATTGCCTCCAGAGTCAAGAGCGGCAGCTTTGTCCGCAGAACGGAAGTTCGGCGTAAACTCGACGAAGGTCAGCTTTACCTTTTTTTGGCTGAATACTCGCTATCTTTATCTGTGTGGCCTGACCCACTTTGGAAAGCCATCTTATCCAAAGAAGATAGATGCTAGCCCGCACGGGCGAGGCTTACGCCCCGCCCTTTGCTAGGTTGTCCCGCTTCCAAAGAGGTTGCAGATTGCTGTAGTGACAAAGTTCGATGAGGTGCTCCAAAGACCGGGCAGCCGTGAGAGGGATAATGTGGTCCACTTCCCAATGACCATACCGATCCCATGTCATGCCGTCTGAGAACCGGACCTCGATGTGCTGTTTCAAGTCCTCCTGAGAGCAGCCAACAGAATTAGACGGGCTCGCCCGCCCCATCAGCACTTGTCCCGACCGGTTTAGTACCGACCTGTACATCCGGTAAGATGGGTCGACTGCTCGACATCTCCGATCTCGGTGCGCCGTTTGCTCTGCATTACACTGCGCACACTGGCGATTGCTAACGTACCGCTCGGACACGTGCCCATACTTACACGGACGACCCGTCCAGAAACGAGAAAGGCCGCGCAGGGCGGCCTCTTCACGAGTTAGGAATGTCTGTTCCGCTGTTATGTCAAACGGCACTATGCTGCTGCCGCCACCTGGCGACCCTCCAACCGGGCAAGCAACTCTTTCTGCCTTTGCCCCTTGGCACAAACCTGTCCACTATTGACCTCACCCGATAGCAGCCAGTTCAGCAGTAGGTTCCGCATCCTCTGAGATGGCATGTAGAGCGTTACCGGACGCCTAGGCGAGTAAGCTCGTCCGGTGTTGTTTAGCCCACCTACACGTATTGCGGATCGGAATAGCCACTGCACCAGTTCGGTCAACGCATAGGCATCTGAGAACCGACGCGCCTCATCGCTGTCGCGCTTCATGCCCAGGAAAGTGAGCAGTTGTGGGTTGGGGTTTTGGTCATATAGGTACACCGCTGTTGTGCATCCGATATGGTCATTGGTCCCGCGTGTAGTGTTGGGCACAAAGCTGACACCGTTTGTGGTCCACTCCTCGTCAAAGGTCTCCGTGTCCTTGTTGTACACTTCTTCCTTCACCGCTCGACCGAACAGCCGTGTATGCTTTGAAAGCCTGCCTGCCTTTGGCTTTTGGCCTGTTACTGCCCCATGCCACAGGTCACGTGCACACGTCAGCATAACGGTTTTGAGGTTTACTCCATACAGTTCTCTGTCTTTGAACTTGCGTAGCTTCTGACCAACTGAAGAACATTCACGGTGCGTTTTGATCGTTTTTAGCTGTGCGCAATGCGTCCACTTTTGGTTCCCTAACTCGGGCATGGGTAGAACCGTTAGCGCGTTAGCAACATCTTCTCGCCATGCTGCCTCATCTACTGCATCCAGACGCTCCACCTCCAATGTGAAGCATTCGGGGTGGCCTTTCTGCAGTTTTTGCAGGTACTGCAGCAGCACCGATCCTTCCGAAAGGTACGTGTAAATCGTCACGGATTTGGGCTTGAGCAAGAGTTCTTTGGGAATGGCGAGGACGAACAGCTTCTCGCTTATGCGATACAGTGCACCCGACTTGGCCTTGTCATAGAGTGATCGGTCAAATGTCTTGTCCCCAATGCGGTATAGCTCATCCCACTTTCCCGTTGGAACAATACGTCCGTCAGGCTCCTCTATTGCCATGCCAAGGCCGAGGTAAGCTGCGTCAAAGTCAACCTTTCGGACTGTCTGTTCCACCTTCAAGGGATCAATGACCTCGTCGATGATGAGGTTGTATCCATCAAGTAGGTGATCGACTTCGATGGTCGGTATGCCGTTGCTATCGAACTTAGTACATCTCGCAATCCCTGTGTCTTGGGTTGCCAGAGTTCCAAGTCGGTAGAAAAGTGCGTGAGTACAAGCGATTGATTTGCCTGCCCGGATCAACTTCTCGCAGTGATCGCTTTTGTTGCTACCTTTGTTAACGGGTTGTGTAAGTATGAAATCGGAGCCTTTTCGGGCATCTTCGATGAACCGTTCCACCTCACTCAGGTAAGGCACAACCGCTATGTACTTCTCCTGCTTTTTGAAGCTGCGGTTGATCTGCGTGGATTTGCCATAGCCACATGGCATGTCGACAAGACGAATATTGGACATGAAGGTCTCCTGTATTTGGTCCATTGGACCTATTTTGGGGATAGTGCTCTGACGGGTGCCGAGCAGATGGATTTGCCCCATTGGGGCGACTGGGAAAAAATCCCGGTGAACACACAATGGCTAAATTGGAGGGATTAATAGCCCTCTATTCAGTACCTTTGCTTACAGGTCGGCGTGATTTTGTTATTATTTATAGATACTTAACGACCGCCCGCTCCACTCGCATTGGAGCGAGGAAAGTCGAAGATGATTGTGTACCCCGATCAACGCTGACCGAGCGCAACCTGTTTGCTCAATTGACGGAGGGGTTTTGCTCAATTGAGGGAGGGGTGACGCCTGTTAGTTCATTAGAGGAAGGGTTAGCGCCTGTATGTTCATTAGACGGAGGGCTAACGTGAGTGCCAGTGCTTGAGGGCTGCTCTTCCAGCAACCGCACAGCCAAAATACACAAGGGGCACTTGTTGTCGTTGGACGCAGGTGAGGGTGGCCCGTGCTGACGCACTGGGGAGAGTTTAACCACCCTGCACAGCATCACGCCGATTTAGGCATGTTCGACGGCTGCCAACATTGCCACGATGTCATCGGTCTGCAGGTGGGTGTAACGCATCAACATCCTCAAATCGCGATGCCCGCTGATCATCTGGACTTGTGCAAGCGATAACCCACTTTCCACAAAGCGGGACACGGCCTCGTGCCGAATGTCATGAAAAGTAAGATCAACCACGCCCGCCCGTTGCCTGAGACGTTCAAAGGCTAATCGCACAGAGTTACCAGACAAGGGCAAACACCGGTCGTCACTGCGTGGCAGGTCCATCAGCACGGCAACGGCATTTGGGCTGAGAGGAACTGTACGGGCGCGACCGTTTTTGGTTTGGGGCAAGAAAACTGTCCGACGCTCAAGGTCCACGTGCTTCCATTGTATCGACAGCAATTCTCCTCGTCGCATTCCGGTTGCCAAGGCCAGCGTCAGTAACGGTTTCATCAGCGGAGACCGGGCTTGGTTTACGGCTTCCAACAAAGCCTGCCATTCTCCTTGCTGCAATCGTCTCTCGCGGCGGTTGTCGATCTTGGGCCGCCGGACAGGTTTGACCGGGTTCCCATGTGGCAGGGTCTGCCCCCAATCCTCACAGGCGACATCAAGGGCGTGCTGCAACCAACCCAGTTCCCTCACTACAGTTGCAGCCTTCATGGATTTAATGCGCTGGTCACGATAGTGGACTAAATCAGCGGATCGCAGCTTGCCGACCTTCTTGGTGGCTAACTTGGAGCACTTACGCAGGAACCCGTTGATTGCATAACTTTCATTGTCCGCGCACCGTTTCTCGCTCGTGACGTCGTCTCGGTATTTTCTCAGCACTTCACCAAGTGTCATCTCGGATGCGTTCACACTTAGGTCTGGGGTTAGTAATCCCCTGTCGGCGCTCAACTCCGTCTCACGAGCCCACTTCGTCGCATCAGCACGCTTTAGAAAGGACTTGGATCGGGATTGCCCGTCCTTCCGAACCGTCGCCTGCCACTTTCCGCTAGGCCGTTTTACGATTGTTGCCATGGCCCATATCTCCTGTATTGGAGACATCTTTTCCGTTTAAGTGCAGCGGAGGCGCAGCGGACACAGTTTCATGCGCAGAACAGCAAAAGGTGCTAGTCGCGTAAGACCTTGATACATTGCGGGGAAAGGATGGTGGGTGATGAGAGACTCGAACTCCCGACATCTTCGGTGTAAACGAAGCGCTCTACCAACTGAGCTAATCACCCGTGAGGGGGGATGTAGCCAAGCCAGCGCGCAGACGCAAGAGGGTCTGACACAAAATATTGCGCTGGATTGGCCCCGGTCCAATTACAAATCGCAATCAGTCCCGGATGTCCTTCAAAACGGCCAATAACTGTGCGACCTCGTGTTCCGTATTGTAGTGACAAAGGGATATGCGGATACAGTCACTCAAACCCAGAGGATTCAGTACGTTTCCGCTATAGTGGTCCGCCTTTCGCGTATGTGTGCGAATTCCGTGGTTGTTGAGCCTGGTCACGACATCTGCCGAAGGAAATCCGTCCACCACGATTGAAACCAGTCCCTCACGCGCTGGGTTATCAGCGCCGGCCAGAATCGAAACGTGCTCCATATCCCGCAGTCCGGGCAGGTTTCCCGTACCGTTTATCATGGCGTCGGTCAGATGTGTCTCATAAGCGTGTATTGCCTGCCCGGCTGCTTCGATTCGGGATCGCCGGTCAGTTGCATCCGATACTTCGCCGCCCAGCCAATCGAAATAGGTGACCACATCGGACATGGTGGCATAAGAACCCGTGTCGCGGGTGCCGAATTCCCACCCCGTGGCGGGGGCATCAATCAGCATATCATGAGGTAGATTTGTCAGCCGGTCCGAAATCCAGGCGATTCCGTATCCGTGACGGGAAAACACCTTGTACGGAGAGATCGCGTAACCATCCACGCCATAGCTGTCGATGTCCAGTTGCCCGTGCGCAGCGTGCTGGATGCCATCTACGATGATAAAACAGTCCGGGGCAATTTCCCGAATAGCCTTTGCAATGGCCGCGACATCCATACCGATGCCCGTCACCGGGGAGGCGTGTAAAATCGTGGCAACTGACACATCCGGTGTCAGTTTGGCGAGGTAGTCGTCCTTGGTTACAGAGCCTGTTTCATCGTCGTGTTCGACGTTGACGTACTCAAGCCCCGCGATATCTGCCCAGCGGCGCGCGGCGCTGCGGCTGGCCGGGTGCTCGATCGAACTACCAATCACCTTGGTGCCCTTCGGGGCATTTACACAGGCCGTACGGATCATACGAAACAACAATTCGGTGCCGCTTTCACCGACAAAGAACTGGCCTGACGAGGCGTTCATGAACGTCGCCAGATCACTTTTGGATTTGTTGATGATATCGACCAGCGCGTGGCTGGCGGTATTGTCGCGACCCTGATTGTCCGGAATTGCCGCAAACCTGGCCGATGTTTCGACAACCGAATTCAGCGTCAGCGCACCACCTGCATTTTCAAAGAAAATTCGGGGTCCCTGAAATGGGCAAGTATCCACATGGGCAAAGCGGTCGCGAATGGCGTCTATCAGGCCGGGTTCTTCATGCAGCATCTCAAGGTCCTGTCGTTGAAATCGGTGTTCCTGCCAACCGGAACCGGCGGCCTTGCAGCAGCTTTGACCCGCAGGATTGCCAGACTCAATGCCGTTTGCGACACCAAAAGAAAAGCCCGCGCCAACGTTTCTGTTCTGACGGGCCGGAGATATGGCGGCGTGCCATTGTCCTGTCGATGAGAAATGAACTTGCTTGTTGCTGCCCGGCTCCGATATTCCCAAGTAAAGACATTGATCCCGATGGGAGTATCCATGACGCTGTTCCGCGCGCGTTATTGCGTTGCCGTGCTGCTTGTTTTCCTGACCGTTTTTGCGACTGCGCTGCGGGCCAAGGCTGATGATGTGCTTGTTTTTGCGGCAGCCAGTCTGAAAAACGCGCTGGATCAGATTGCGCGGGACTACGAAGAGCAAAGCGGTAACAAGATCACGGTGTCGTTCGCGGCATCCTCGGTTTTGGCCCGTCAAATTCAGCTTGGTGCACCGGCAGATGTTTTTATTTCGGCCAATTCGGATTGGATGGATGAGCTTGAGGCGCAAGAGCTGGTTGATCCATCTGCGCGCGTGGACTTGCTGGGTAACACTCTGGTCCTGATCGGAACCTCCGAAGGCACGGAAACAGCAGAGCTTGGGCCGGACTTCAATCTGAAGGACCGGCTGGGCGAAGGGTATCTGGCGATGGCTTTGGTGGATGCTGTACCGGCGGGAATCTACGGGCGCACCGCGCTTGAGAATCTGGGGTTGTGGAACGAAGTCAGTGACCGCGTTGCACAATCCGATAATGTGCGCGCGGCATTGGCATTGGTTGCAACCGGTGCCGCACCGCTGGGGGTGGTTTACGCCTCGGACGCTCAGGCTGACGGGCGGGTAAGGGTTGTAGGGAAATTCCCTGCCGACACGCATCAGCCAATTGTCTATCCGGCGGCAGTTGTATCTGACGATGCTGCCGCAAAGGGCTTTTTGAACTACTTACAAGGCGACGCCGCCCAAGCCGTATTTGCCGCGCAGGGTTTCACCCTGCCGGGGGTGTGACACCGATGAACTGGCTTGGCCCGGCAGAATGGGATGCCCTTGCATTGTCGCTTCGCGTGTCGTTCTGGGCGACGCTAATCTCGCTGCCTTTTGGTGTTTTTGTCGCCTACGCACTTGCGCGATGGCGGTTTCCGGGGCGGCAATTGGTGAACGGTCTGGTGCATCTTCCATTGATCCTGCCACCTGTCGTGACCGGGTACCTGTTGCTTTTGACATTCGGGTTGCAAGGCCCGTTAGGCGGTATGCTTGCCCAGATCGGGATTGTCTTTGCCTTTCGCTGGACCGGTGCCGCGCTTGCTGCGGGGATCATGGCTTTTCCACTGATGGTGCGTGCCATCCGGTTGTCGATTGAGGCGGTGGATCCCAAACTTGAACAGGCGGGCGCCACATTGGGGGCGTCCCGTCCATTTGTCTTTGCGACGATCACCCTTCCGATGATCCTTCCCGGAATAGTTGCCGGCGCAATTCTGGCCTTCGCCAAGGCCATGGGCGAGTTCGGAGCAACCATAACCTTCGTCTCGAACATTCCCGGACAGACCCAGACGCTGCCTTCGGCGGTATACGCCTTTTTACAGGTTCCGGGCGGAGAAACTGCCGCGACGCGGCTGGTGATCATATCCATCGTGATCGCCATGGGCGCACTGCTGCTGTCTGAATACGTCGGGCGCCGCGCCGCGCAGAGGGTAGCCGGGGCATGAGCTTATCCGTTCACGTATCTCAACAGTTACCGAACCTTGACCTAGATGTGACGTTCGATGCGCCTCCTGGCGTGACGGTTCTGTTCGGCAGGTCCGGTTCCGGCAAAACGACAGTCGTGAACGCAGTGGCCGGGCTTATGAAGCCGATGGCGGGTCGGGTTGCGGTTGGTGATTGGGTTCTATTCGATACTCAGCAGGATTTTTGGCTGCCGCCACATCGTAGAAGGTTGGGATATATCTTTCAGGAAGGCCGACTGTTTCCGCATCTGACGGTGCGCCAGAACCTTGCTTATGGCCGATGGTTTGCCCCCAGAACCGCGCGGCGTGAAAGCCAGAGCAATGTGGTCGAAATGCTGGGTATCGGTCATCTGCTGGACAGGCGACCCGCATTGTTGTCCGGCGGTGAAAAGCAAAGGGTGGCCATTGGCCGCGCCTTGCTGGCCTCGCCCCGTCTGATCCTTGCGGATGAGCCCCTTGCGGCCCTCGACGACGCCCGCAAGGCTGAGATTTTGCCTTATTTTGAACGGTTGCGCGACGAGGTTTCGATCCCGATCCTCTATGTCACTCATTCAGCCGCAGAAGTCGCCAGACTGGCAACATCCGTCGTTGCGCTGCAGGACGGCAAGGTGGCCCGGCACGGACCTGCGGCCGAGGTTCTGTCTGATCCCGCAGTCGCCCCGGCTGGTGTTCGCGCCGTAGGTGCGGTTCTTCAGGCCAGAGTAATTGCGCACCACACCGATGGTTTGACGGAACTGGATGCGGGCGGTGATCGGTTGTTCCTGCCGCAAGTTCCTCATCGGGTTGGTGAAAGTCTTCGTGTTCGGATCGCGGCACAAGAGGTCATCCTTTCCAAAGGAAAGCCCGAAGGGTTGTCGGCGTTGAACGTGCTGGAGGGCCGCGTCACAGGTATCCGTGCCGGTGATGGCCCCGGTGCGATCGTCTCGGTCCGGTGTCGCGCCGGAACAATTCTGGCGCGTGTCACGCGCCGTTCCGCTGCTGCCTTGGGCCTTACCGAAGGAGCGGAATGTCATGCCGTCATCAAGACGGTTGCAATCGCGCCTCAGGATGTTGGCGGACATATCGCTGCAAGCGACAACTAGGCCAGTGCGATTGCCTCACGCTCTCGCAGGATCATCCGGGCTGCCGGGCCGAATATCCGGCCACTGAACTGTTCCACACCTGAAAAAATCTCAGCCAGTTCCTGCAATCCTTTGGAAGACATGGCGTGTAGGGCCTCTTCACCTAAATACAAGCTTTCTGCCTGCGCGTCTTCGGCAAACAGTATCTCATGCCTGTCCATCAGGATATGCATGTATTCAACGGGTTGGTGGGACGTCACTATCGAAATGCCGGGCCATGAACACAAATGCTTGGCGGCGACCAGCACTTCATTGGTGCCGAATAACAGTTCGATTTTGGGGCCGCGCAGAAGCATGCGATGTTGCTGCGAAACAACCAAATCCCGCCTGGGAATATCCGGCCCCAAACTTCCGGCGGAAATGCGCACCGGGCGTAGGGACGAGTTGTCCTTCAATCGGTTGGTCGTCATCTCCTGTGCTTCGATCCACCTGATAGGTTGCAACCCATGATCCGCAGTTCTGACAAGATCACCAACCTCAAGGTTTTCGATCAACTGCAGTCCCGAACCGGTTTCAATCAAAGTGCCGGCAGTAAAGCACACACCTTGAATGTCGATCGTTATGGTTACGGTATCACTAGCCGCGAATGGGCCAAATAGGGTTTGAACGACGGCATCCAACCTCACGGTAAAGGTGTCTTGGACAGTCTGCCCGAAATCCAGCGAGTCAAAGAACGCGGGATCAACCGTATACGTCCACTCCCCCGTATTCGGGTCGATGCTGGCCGTACCATGAGTGGGCGGGCTGCTGATTGACCAAGCCTCTGAATTAATCGTGAAAGGGCTACTCGGGTCCAGATCGCCTGTCGCGACGTTGGGGGGATCTCCGGTAACGATCCCTGTTGTTGTGCCGGTGATCGAGACCATTTCAGAGACCCTCCTGCTTTAGCATCCTTTCAAAAACCTTCTTTTTGATCAGCCGCATCTGTACGTCTCCGTCCTGATCGCGCGTCCACTCGACGATCCGCTGGTTCTTGAGGTCGCTGTCCATACGGTTTGTCCTGACGCGCGGATGCGGTATCTCACGCTTGAGGATTTCGACCATTTGCCGGGATTGCCCAAAGGGCGCGACCATGTCGATGATCCAGAAAGATTGGCCGCTGGTAAAATCGGCATCGGTCAGCGGTTGATCCTGAATGGCGTATCTGTACTCGGCCTCCGGGCTCAGGCCCGCGAAGGTCACAAAGCCGCGGGGAAAGCCGTTTTGCCGGAATATGTGATATTGCCCAAGTCGCAGCGGTGTCTCGAAGGCGTACAGCACCTGGGCCAGGCTGCGTTGTCTGTGCGTATCGGTCAGAGATGCCAAATAGAACAAGGTCCCAAAATCAGCATAGGTTTCGGGTGACAGATCGAACCAGTCTTTTGGAAAGGAGCCTTTCAATCACCCTCACCAATTTGAACGCTTCTGCCTACGATAGCCTTAAATATTCAATCTGAAAAATGTTTCTTTCGATTTCGATCATCGCCGGTCCAGTTTTGAAAAACTGTTGTTCCGACAGGGGTTGACCGATTTTGCAAGCGATTGTGAGTGGCGCCTGCCGCAAATCACGCTACGATACTGAAATTGAAGAAAGTGGTTTGGCCGGAGGCAATCATGAACAGAGTAGTCAAGGCAATTGCGGTTTCCCTACTGATAGCCGCCCCCGGGCTGGCGCTGGCCTTTCAAGCGTGGAACAAGGCGCGGGTCTATGCGCTGAGTGGCGGTGTTTTTGAGGTTGTGAACTACCACGGATCGGTGCCACGCGACTATTGGTGCGGGGCAGGGGATTATGCGATCCGCATTTTGAGAACTTCGGCAACGCAGCGTGTGTATCTTTGGAAGGCCGTTGGGCCTTCGGTTTCCGAGCCAGGCAAAAAGGGCGTTCAGTTCGCGTTGCAGGCCCCCCCTGATTCAGACACCAAACCAGGGTTCGGAGTGCAGGTGAAACGCATTGGCGACAATATGAACGCGGCGATGGCGCAGAATTACTGCTACGACAACACTGCAGACGAAATCTGGTTCAACTAAAGCGTTCCGGGTTTCATCTGAATCGTTCTGAGACGCGAATGGCCGAGAACGCCTTAGGCGTGGCAGTGTATTCGTGTTTCAAGTTAAGCCCGAAACGCTTTAGGCGATTTGAACCTTATAGGCGATTAGGAATTCAAACCCACTTTGCCAAAGGTGGCAGACTCATGAGAACTGCATCCGGGTCGTGGCCGGTTTCCAGGCCGAACTTGGTTCCGCGGTCGTAGACCAGATTGTATTCGGCATATAGACCGCGATGCACCAGCTGGGTGGACTTGTCCTCATCCGAAAACGCCTGAAGCCTGCGCTTTTCAACCAATGGCAAGTATGCGGGCAGAAAGGCCCGGCCAATGTCCTGCGTCAGGGCAAAGTCGGCCTGCCAGTCGTCGGTGCAATAATCATCCATGAAAATGCCCCCGACGCCCCGGGCGCGCTTTCGATGCGGAATATAGAAGTACTCGTCCGCCCAGTCCTTGAGGCGCGGGTAATGTCCCGGGCCGTGAGGGTCCAGATGGGTCTTTTGAGTTGCATGGAAATGCGCGGTGTCCTCATCATACTCGATGCATGGATTCAGATCGGAACCTCCACCGAACCACCAGGCATGCGGTGTCCAGAACATACGTGTGTTCATGTGGACAGCGGGCACATGCGGGTTTTGCATGTGTGCCACAAGGCTGATGCCTGACGCCCAGAAACGCGGATCTTCCTTCATGCCCGGAATACCCTTTCGGGCTGCCATCGCGCTTTGTGCCCTATCTCCGAGTGTACCGAAAACGGTCGAGACATTGACGCCCACCTTTTCGAACACCCGTCCACCCCGCATGACCGACATCAGGCCGCCACCCGCATCTGAGCCGTCATCTGACTGGCGGTTGGTTTCCCTGACCTCGAACCGGCCTGGATCGGCGTCAGAGAACGGCCCGGTGTCGTGGCTGTCCTCCAGTGCCTCAAAGGCGGTAACGATTTCATTGCGCAGGTGACGGAACCACGCGGCTGCGGTGGATTTTTCGGTATCAAACATCGTGGATCAGTGTGCCGGAGCTGCGACGGGATCAAGCAGAGTGCGCCCACCGTCAATTGTGAGAATCTGGCCGGTCATGAAACCCGCCGCGTCCGAGGCAAGGAACTGCGCGGTTTCCACCAACTCGGTCGGTGCTGCAATACGCGACAGGGGCGTGTGCTTTTCTATATCCTCGCGAAAGTCCCGGTTGTCTTTCAAAGTCGAGCGCAGAGAGGCGCTCATGACCGAACCCAACGCAATGGAGTTCACGCGAATGCGGTTGGGGGCCAGGGCAACAGCAAGCGAGCGCGTCATCTGATCCTGCGCCGCCGTGGAAACCGAATAGGCCATCAAATCGGGATGCGTGCGGCGCGCGGCAATAGACGACAGGTTGATGATTGATCCTGCCGGTTCCTCATCTTCATCGCCGGCTTGCTTGATCATGCGTCTGGCGACCAGTTGGCTCAGCCTCAGGGCCGGCATCAAGTTCTGGTTCAGTAGGGTTCGGACCGAGTCGTCCTCCACATCCAGCGGATCGGACTGGATAACTTGCCGGGCTCCGTTTACCAGAATGTCCACCTGATCGAACGCGTCGATGGTGGCCGACAGCAGATTGGCGATGGTCAGCTTTTCGCGCAGATCACCTGAAAAATACCGGATATTGCTATCGTCCGCCTGCTCACCCAGTTCCTCGGTCAGGCGCTTTTCGTCCATATCCGCGAACATCACATTCGCTCCGGCATCTGCAAAGTGGCGGCCGATGGCCAGTCCGATGCCGTTAGCTCCGCCAGTGACGATGGCGGATTTGCCCGCGATGGAAAACGACATGAGGTTCCTCCTGAGTTGCGGCGCAGGTTAGCCGGGATCACCGACGGGGGCGAGAGGCGTGAAGCACCTTGAACCGATTGTCGCCGGTCACTTCCTCGACATGTGCAAAAGTGTCGGTCAGATTGGTTTCATAAGGCAGGTGGCGGTTGGCCACCATCCACAGGTTGCCGGATCGTGTCAGGTTGCGTGCGGCGGCTGCAATAAATCCCTGACCTAATGACGGATCTGCACTGCGCGATGTATGAAAAGGCGGGTTCATTACAATCGTATTGACGGGTTCCGGCGCGGTCCAGGTTGTAGCATCCGCCCAGTGAAACTGGGCGCGGGGGTCCTGAACATTATCTTGTGCGCAATTCAGTGCAGTGTGATCAGCTTCGACCAGATGGATGGATGTGATGCTTTCATCATGCAGTAGTCCTGCCGACAGTGCCCCCCATCCAGCCCCTAAATCGGCGATCTTGGCCCCGAGTTTGTTTGGTAACGCCTTCAGCAACAGGGCCGATGCGGGATCAAGCCCATCAGCAGAAAACACTCCGGGCGCGGTCCGAAACCCATCCGCCAGCATTGTGTCCGGTGCGGCCCATTCTGCGAAAGCACCGGCATCGGATGAAAACCAGAAAATCTTGCCATGTGCCTTGGCCATTGGTCCTTCAACGGCAACCCGCTTGCGAATTTCCTTTAGCAGGCTGTCCACACCGTCCGTCTTGCCACCGTCAACAACAACAAGGCCCGAGGCCCGACGACACGCATCGGAAATCATTGCCTTTGCCAAAGTCTTGGCGCGCGGTAGGAAAAGAACTGCATCACGACAAGGTTCGGCCGTTTCGGGTACAACCTCAAAACCCTGCGCTGCAAAATAATCGTGGAAGGGTTTGAACGGCTGCACGATCTGGGCTCCGAGGGGCAGGGACGACAGATCATGCGTCGGAGTCGGCAAAATTACCGACACGGGACCGGACAGGTTCAGACCGCGTTCTACAGCCAGACTCAGACGAGGGGACATATTCATTTCCGCAAAGACATTCGGGGTGAGCCGGTGCGGCCCCTAAAACCGCCTCAGTCTTCCCTTTCCATGGTGCATTGCAGGGGATGTTGATGCCTGCGGGCGAAATCCATGACTTGCCCGACCTTGGTCTCGGCAATCTCGTGGCTGAAGACGCCAACAACAGCCACGCCCTTCTTGTGGACCGTCAACATGATTTCGAACGCCTGCGCGTGTGACATGCCAAAGAACCGCTCCAGCACGTGAACCACGAATTCCATCGGCGTATAATCATCGTTCAGCAGCAGCACCTTGTAAAGTGGGGGGCGCTTGGTCTTGGGGCGCGTCTGTACAAGGACGGACGTGTTGTCATCGTCGTCCGGATTATCCGACATTTTCCAAGACTCTGGCAGCATGATTGCAACTGTCCGATTCAGGGTTCGAATTGATAGAGCGCTTATATAACCTTAGCGCAACGAGAGAAAAGAGGAAGCAGGCGAGTTCGGTATGAGACAAAAGCTCACGACTGTGGGTTTCGATGCGGACGATACCCTTTGGCACAATGAACGGTTCTTTCAGCTGACGCAGACCCATTTTGCCGGGTTGCTGGCGGATTATGCAGAAAAAGATCATCTGATGGATCGTCTGCTGGAGGCTGAAAAACGCAACATTCGCCATTATGGCTATGGGATCAAAGGATTTACGCTTTCGATGATCGAGACCGCCATCGACGTAACAGACAACCGTGTTCCCGCCTCGGTCATCCGACAGTTGATCGAAGCGGGGCAGGAGATGCTGAGGCATCCCATCGAACTGTTGCCCCACGCCCGCGAGGCGGTCGAAGCTGTGGCGGAAACACACCGTGTTCTTCTGATCACCAAAGGCGATCTGATTGATCAGGAGCGAAAGCTGGCGCAGTCGGGATTGGGCGAGCTTTTCGACGAAGTTGAAATCGTTTCCGAGAAAACGCCGGAAACGTACAAAAGCATCTTCCGGCGGCATGGTCATGGCGCGGCCGCATCCATGATGGTGGGGAACTCTTTGCGATCAGATGTGGTCGCGCCCCTTCGGGCCGGATGTTGGGCTGTTCACGTTCCGCATGGGTTGGTTTGGGAGATCGAACATGCCGAGGTGCCGGACGGCGAGCAACGGTATCGGCAATTGCCTGACCTCAAAGGCCTCTCCGTGTTGGTAAATGCGTTGTCATGACCTGTTGCAGTTCTGTACCATCCGTCAGGAAATGTACCGGACTTCGGTCAAAATCCTGCCATCATCCCGGGTTTTGTGTGTTGCGGGGTAGCACGCACAAGATTTCGTAGGTCTGTAATACATAATTTGATCCCCAAAAACACAGCTTACAGTTTCTTTCGCAGCTTTGCTGTGATAGCCTTGAGACAATAAAATCAATTTTGCCGACCGGGAAAACCTGGCGGCGCGAGGCAGACAGAGGCAAAGATCGTGCAGATTCGGCGGACAGTTCCGGCCCGAATGGGCCTATTTCTCATAGTATTGTCGTGGCTTGTTCTTATCATGCCGGTGAAAGTTATGGCCGCGCCATATGCGGCCATGGTGATCGACGCGCGCACCGGTGAGGTGCTGCATTCCAGAAATGCTGACGCGCGGCTTCACCCGGCATCCCTGACCAAGATGATGACGCTCTACATCGCGTTTGAAGCGGTGCGAAACGGTGAAATCACGTTGGATACCCCGGTTCGTATTACGCAGAAGGCCGCGTCAGAGCCGCCGTCAAAGCTGGGTTTGCGCAGCGGCCAGACCATTGCGTTTCGGTATTTGATCCGAGCCGCGGCGGTGAAATCCGCCAATGATGCGGCGACAGCAATTGGTATCGCGCTCAGCGGGTCCGAGGCGGCGTTTGCGCGTCGTATGACACGGACGGCCAAGGCGATGGGCATGACGCGAACGACCTTCAAGAACGCGCATGGTCTGACCGAGGCCGGGCATCTTTCCTCGGCCCGAGACATGACCACTTTGGGTCGCCATTTGCTGTATGACTATCCGCAATACTACAACCTGTTTTCGCGGCAATCGACGCACGCGGGGATCAAGACGGTACCCAATACCAACCGCCGCCTTTTGGCCGCCTACAAAGGTGCTGATGGGATCAAGACAGGCTACACACGTGCAGCTGGATTTAATCTGGTCGCGTCAGCCAAGCGGGGGAACGAACGAGTCATCGCAACTGTTTTTGGCGGTAAATCCGGCGCGTCCCGTAACGCCAAGGTCGCTGAATTGCTCGACCTCGGATTTCGCCGGGCTCCCTCGCGGGCGCCCATCCGTAAACCCGCGCGGCCCCGTTATGCGGGCAATGCCGGGCTGGAAGGTCTGAGCAATGCTGTGCGTCTTGTCGGCGCCCCACAAAAAAGCCTTCGCCCTGTTCTGCGGCCGGGCATCGGTACGCCGATTCAGATTGCTGGGACGGTTGCAGAAACCGCCGCCAAGAACGGCACGCGCATTCAGGCGGGCATTGCCGCAGCAATTGCGGCTGCGGACATCGCGCCCACTGCACCGCCGGTCGAAAGCTCTGACACCCGCCCGGCGCTGCGGCCTGAAAATCTGGTTCTGGCTTCGACCGATCCGGCCACTCAGCCCGAGCCTGAACAAGAGGTCGTTACCCGCCTGTCTACATCGGGCGGCCATCTTTGGGGTGTAAACGTCGGTCGCTACACCACGCGGTATGAAGCCGAGAAAATTCTGCTGCGAACAGCGTTGGCCGAAATGACCACACTGGATGGTACTCTGCGAAAAGTGAACCAAAGCTCTCGTGGCTTTGACGCGACGTTCCAGGGAATGACACGGGAGCAGGCTGATCTGGCCTGTCGCCGACTGAAGGCCCGCAACGTCACCTGTTTCATGATCGGGCCATCATAAGACCCGGCATTCTCTCCTGAAGAACATTGGCTGCGAAAGAAATTTCGCAGCCCTTTTTTTGCAGTGGTTAGACCAACAACATCGCCCGAGAGTTCAGTGCGAGTTCGGGAACACAATAGGCATATGTCCTGCCCTTTCTGTTCTCGATCATCGCGATCTGCCAAAACTCCGGCAAACTGCTTGCGCCCGTCTTTTGGGGGGCTTTGATACGCACAATATCGCCTTCGGATACTCTGGCCTGAAGGTCGCATGCCAGGTGAACCAAAGCGAGTTTTCTTCGCAGGTTGTCAGGCTGGCAGGTAAGGGTTTCAATTTCCATCCGGCTGTCTTGGAAGGAAAGATTTTGATCCGCATTCAGGTTCATCAAACACCTCCGGCATCAGGATTAATTGACCAATGCCAGAGATTTGGGTCGCCATGCAGATACCTGCATTCGATTTGGTGCCAGTTTCTTGTTTGGTCGTGCCAATCGTCTGTGAAGCACCCGAAACTCAACGCGTGAACTTTGTCACCTCGACGCCTCCTCCGATCAGGCAGTCGCGCACCGAGCGGGCAATCTGGACGGCCGTCGGCCCGTCACCATGCAGGCAGATGGTGTCGATCGACGTTTCCAGATGCTTGCCGCTTTCTGTGATGATGGCGCCCTGACGCACCATGTTCAGGATGCGCGGGCCGGCAACTTCGGGGTCGTGGATAACCGCGCCGTGTAGGCTGCGGTCGACCAGAGTGCCGTCGTCGTTATAGGCGCGGTCGGCGAATATCTCGCCCACCCATTTACATCCCAGTTCACGAACGGCCTCTTCCTGTTTGGTGACGGCCAGAACCATGATGATGATGTCGGGGTCCACATCCAGAGCGCCCTGATAACAGGCGCGGGCCATGTCGATATCGACCGAGCACATATTGGCCAGTGCGCCGTGCAGTTTCAGGTGCCGCACACTGGTTCCGACTGCCGCAGCCATACCTTTTGCCGCGCCCAACTGATAGCGAACCAGATTGCGCAGGCTTTCATGAGGCACCTTCATGTTGCGGCGGCCGAACCCCTGCAGGTCAGGAAAGCCGGGGTGCGCGCCGATTCCGACGCCGTTTTCCGCGGCCAGTTTCATCGTCGCCGACATAACGTCCGGGTCACCTGCGTGAAAGCCGCAGGCGATATTGGCCGATGTGATGATTTTCAGAAGGCTTGCATCATCGCCCATTTTCCATGGGCCGAAACTTTCCCCCATATCGGCATTCAAATCGACGCGGCTCATCGGCACACTCCTCAGTCGTTGGCAGAGATCATTCCGTCGATCAATTGGTAGGACAGAAGATCCGGGATGTCATGCGGGTCGCGGACCAATGGTTCAACGCGGCGCGCCAGCCGGTCAAGATCCTTGGTGAACGCCGTGTGCAACATTGTTGCCTCATCCAGCGTAACGAACTGGAACCTGATCCTGTTTCCGGCAGGCGTTTGTGCGGCACGTGGCATGTCGCAGGGCAGAACCGTTGCAATTCGTGGATAGCCGCCCGTTGTCTGACATTCCGGCAGCAGGATGAACGGGTTGCCTGTTCCCGTCATCTGAATGTCACCCGGGGTGATGACCTCGGACAGGATGTTCAGCTGACCCGTAGCGGCAAAGCCTTCACCGTCATTCTCCAGTTGCATTCCCATCCGGTTGGCACGTGGTCCGCGACTGAACTCGGTTTGGGTAAACCGTTCAAGCGTCGCTTCATCGAACATTGCTGTCTGGAAACTGGGGATGACACGCAATACCCCGCCCGAGAACCGTTCGGACAGCAAAAGCTTCATGCCAGTTTCGCCTGAATCCCGGCCAGTTGGAACAACGTCCCCGGCCTCAACCGCACGCCCGACCTTGGCCGTCAGATGTGCCGAGCGGGAGCCAAGAAAAACGTCACTGGCGATTCCGCCGCCAACATGCAGATAGCCATAGCTGCCTTTGAGCACCGAGCCGATCGTCAGTCTTTGACCTTTGGTCAGCAAATGCGAGGCATTCCATAGAACTGGTGTACCATCAATGCTGGCCTGCATCGGCGCGCCCGTCAAAGCGAAGCGTGTGTCTTTGGTGGCCTCGAATTCTCCGCCTATTCCAGCCATTTCCAGCGCGGCGAGTATCGGGCTCTGACCCAGCAGGGCAGCCCCTTCGTGCAACGCCAGAATATCGGCAGCACCCGAGCGTGAAAGGCCCTGATCCAGATAACCCTGTCGCCCCTGATCCTGAATGGTGCAGGCTGGGCCAACTCGGTGGACGATCAGGCTCATGCTGCAATCTCCTGAAAGGTTGCGCCGCCAAAACCATCGCCGTTGTCGTTGCGAATGCGTTCCAGTTCGCTCTGGCTGACTGGTTCAAACAGCATCTCGTCGCCGGGGTTCAGGGCAAAGCTCTGCTCCATTTCAGGTCGAAAGCACCGGAACGCCGTTTGTCCGATGTGTCGCCAGCCGGTCGGTGTCGGGCCCGAAAACAACACAAATTGCGAGATCGCAAGAACCAGTGCGCCTTCCGGCACCATCGGGTTCAACTCCTTTAGGCGGGGAATGTTGAACTCGGGTCCCAATGGGCCAAGGTAAGGCTGGCCTGGGGCAAAACCGATTGTCAGAACGCGAACCCGGGTCTGGCTGAGCCTGCGCACGGCTTCGTCGCTGGACAGTCCGGCGGCTGCGGCGGCTTCGTCCAGTTGTGGGGCTAGATCCGTGCCATAGACCGTAGGAACCCGCCACAGTTTGCGACCTGTGGGCAGGGGCGCCGCATACCAGTCGCGCTGGGACAGAATCTTGTCCAGCTGCGTTTTGATCGTATCATGCGACACTCGTGTGACGTCGAAACGCAGATAGGCCGATGCAAGTGAGGTGGAGGTTTCGATCACACCATCCAGCGCATGGCTTTCCAAGGCGCCACGAAACGCCAGCGCCGCCCGGTTTGACGTTTCCGTCATTGTGTCGGCGAAGGTGACAAGCATGCCGTCCAGCCCGACATTGCGCACCATGGGAAAGAGATCAGCGTGGGTCATAAAGCCTCCGCATGAGGGTAGGGGTCAGATACATCGGGAACTGGTAGCAGCCAAGAAAGATCAGCAGCGGATCAGTCGTCTCGGGCGGCAGGGCCACAAAGAACAATGCAAAATTTCGGTTTCCCGCGACAATTGCAGTGGGAACCGCGTCTGATCGTCCTCTGGTTTTCAGGATGGCATAGGTCACAATCTGCATTCCGAAATTGACGCCAAACGCTGCAACCAGCCAGAAACCAAGTTCGGCGGGGTCGCGCTCGAATGCAGGGCGGATGGCGGACATTAACCCAACGACTACGATTGCCAGCACGATGACGGTCAGACCGTCGGTCGCCCTGCGTTGATCGACGTTCATGGATCGAAAACCCCAGTGACGTAAAGCAAAGCCTAAGGATGCGGCCAACAGGATCACTGCCAGTAGGCGGATGGCGGCAAGCAGCACCGAAGACAACGCGCCGAACTGCGGCAACAGCCAGAAAACCGGAATGCAGGTGAGCGGCAGAATGGCGGTTCCTACGATAAGAAGACGCAACGCCGGGGCGGGTTCATGATTTAGAAGGATCGAAAAATTGGCCGAGCCGGTAACCGATGGCGCGGCCAGCATTAATGCGACCGCCAAGGTCAGTGGTGTTAAAGGCAGTCCTGAAACAAGAAATCCGAACAGGAACAGAACCGGTAGCGCCAGTTGCAATACCAATGCAGTTGTGATGGTCCGGGCCAGCGCGCCAAGGTTTTCGACAGTTTCCACGGGACCGATGCGGAATGCAGTCAGAAACAGCAGCAGCGCCACAAGCTCTGGAATCCAGTATCGCAGGGTTTCTGCCATGCCCGGGAATGCAACACCCGCAACCAGACCTGCGATCAGGCCAAGTTTCCCGTGGCGAGCGATGAAAGTAAGGCAGGAAAGGATCATGGCCCCGGGCCGATGAATTAGGAATGCGCTGGCCCCAATGGGGCCAGCGTGCGTCGTTTGTTAGCGCGTCAGCCCCCGCCGGGCGCCTGTCTGATATTCTCGGGTAGCCAGGTTGCGATCTCGGGGAAGGCGATCAGCACAAAGACCATCAGGACCATGATCAGGAACATCGGGAAGGCCGCGCGGGCGATAAAGCCCATTTCGTGGTTCGTCATGCCCTGCAACACGAACAGGTTGAACCCGATCGGCGGAGTGATCTGGGCCATCTCGACCACGACGACGATGAAGATGCCAAACCAGATTAGATCGATGCCGGCCTGTCGGACCATCGGTTCAACAACCGCCATCGTCAGAACGACCGATGAGATACCATCGAGGAACATGCCCAACACGATGTAAAAGACCAGCAACACCATCAGCAGTTCGAACCGGCTGAGCTCCAGCTGTGCGATCAGATCAGCCAATCCGCGTGGCAACCCTGTAAAGCCCATCGAAAGCGACAGGAATGCCGCACCCGCCAGAATCAGTGCGATCATCGCACTGGTGCGGGTGGCCCCCATCAGGCTTTCCGTGAAAGTCTGCCAGGTGAGTGAACCCTGTGACGCTGCGAGGATCAGGCCGCCAATAACGCCGAATGCAGCAGCTTCGGTCGCGGTTGCATAGCCCAGGTACATCGACCCGATCACCACAAGGATGAGGCAGATCACAGGCAGCAGAAAGCGCGAGTTCGACAGCCTTTGCCCAAATGTCAGAGGCGGCTCCTGCGCCGGGTTCCAGTTCTTTGACACCCGCGACGTGATCGCCACATAGGCCATGAACATCGACGCCAGAACGAGGCCGGGTAAAATCCCTGCAAAGAACAGCTTGGAAATCGACTCGTTGATGGTCACGCCATAGACGATCAGCGTCAGCGAAGGCGGGATCATAAGACCCAGCGTTGCCGCGCCCGCCAGTGTACCGATGATCATCGGTTCGGGGTATTCACGCTTGCGCAATTCGGGGATCGACATCTTGCCGACCGTGGTCAGCGTTGCGGCGGATGAACCCGATACCGCAGCGAACACGGTGCAGCCCACGATGTTTGTATGAACCAGCCCTCCGGGCAAGCCCGCCATCCACGGGGCGAGGCCCTTGAACATGTCTTCGGACAATCGCGTTCGATAAAGGATTTCACCCATCCAGATGAACAGCGGCAAGGCAGTTAGGGTCCACGAGGACGACGATGTCCAAATTGTGGTCAACATCACGTCGCCGACAGGGCGCGTGGTGAACAGTTCCATCCCGACCCAGGCGACACCCATCAGGGCAAGGCCAACCCAGACGCCGCTGCCCAGCAGCAGGAACAGAACGAAGAGAAACAGGATGATGATCGAAAAATCTTCCATGATTTACTCTCCAAAGCTCTGATCGACGAGATCACGCTTGATCCGGTGGTCGCCGTTGAAGATGAGACTGATCAGGTGGTCCGTCAGCGCAATGGCAAGGATCACCGCGCCGATCAGCATGATGGATTGCGGTATCCAAAGCGCGGTTCTGTCCTGTCCCTGGCTGATATCGTTGAACTTCCACGACCAGTAGACGAACTTGGCGCAATAGCGGACGAAGTACCAGGCGATTGCCGTGCCGATAGCAAAGCACCAGATATTGATGATCCTTTGCGTTTTGGGGCCGACTGCATTCAGCAGGATCGACACGCGGATATGGGCGCCGCGATTGAGTGCGTTTGCAAAGGCCAGAAACGAGGCCGCAGCCATAGCATAGCCTGCATAATCCGGCGCGCCGGGAAATACCTCACCCGTCCAGCGGGCCACCATCTGGATCACGATCAACGCGAGGATCGCGATCAGGCAGAGTGCAGCCATAACACCGGCGCCGAGGTACAGAAAATCAAGGGCGGAGCGAAGCCGCTGGGCCATGGTCATGATGCCCCCCTGTTTGTTTTATTTGGGATTGGGGGCGGACCCGTGGCCCGCCCCGGTCCGGAATTATTCCGACTTGGATGCCTGGAACGCTTCGACAATGGCCTTGCCATCATCGCCTGCGGCTTCCAGCCATTCGGCGGTCATGGTTTCGCCGATCTGCTGCAGTTCACCCTTCATCTGATCGCTAGCTTTGGACACGGTCATACCGCCGTCCGTCAGACCTTTGAGTGTGAAGTCTGTATATTGCACAGCGCGCCATGTTCCGGCGTATTCAGCCAACTCAGCACAGGCGTGAATCACGGCCTTGTTCTTATCGGACACGCCCGACCAAGTGTCTGAGTTCACCATGATGTAGTTGCGCGGCAGCCAAGCATCTACTTCATAGAAGTAGTTCAGGCTCTCCCAGACTTTGCGGTCATAACCGGTTGCCCCCGAACTGACCATTGAATCCGCTACACCGGTGGCAAAGGCTTGACTGATTTCGGCGGCTTCGATGGTCACCGGCAGCATCCCTGTCAGTTCGGCCAGACGCGCGGTGGCGTTGTTGTACGAACGGAACTTGATACCTTCCATGTCTGCGACCGAGTTCACCTCGTCCCGGAAATACAGCCCCTGCGGCGGCCACGGCACCGAGTAGAGCAGCGTCAGGTTTTGATCGGCCAGCACTTTTTCAAGTGTCGGCTTTGCCGCCTGCCACAGCTTGTCAGCGTCGTCAAAGGAGGTTGCAAGGAACGGAATCGAATCCACACCAAAGATGGCGTTTTCGTTCTGGTGGCCGGACAGCAGACGCTCGCCGATCGGCACCTGGCCGGTCTGGATTGCGCGTTTGATCTGCGCGCCGGGGAACAGTGAACCCGACGGGTGAGTGACGATCTCGATCTCGCCCTGCGTGCCGGTGGTGACGCATTTGGCGAATTCCGCACCGGTCACCGAATGAAAGTTCGAACCGGAATAGGCCATGGGCATATCCCATTTTTCGGCAAATGCCGGCGCGGCTGCCGCTGCGGTCAACGCCGTTGCGGTCATCAGTTGAGCAATCTTCTTCATGCTTTTCTCCCTGTTTGGTTAGTTCTTGATGCCTGTTTTCAGTTTCCGGCCTTCGTGTACCGTGCCGGTGAATAGACGCTCAGGTCAACATTGGGTTGCCGTCCCGAGATGAGTTGAGCCAGCAGGCGGCCGGTTTTTGGTCCGCCTGTCAGCCCAATGTGATGATGTCCAAAGCCGGTGAACGCACCCTTTATGTGAGGCAGCTCGCCGATCACCGGAATGGAGTCGGCTGGTGCCGGACGATGGCCCAGCCAGTCAGTGACATTCGAGGCTTTCAGATCCGGGAATACCGCCTTTGCGCTTTTGTGCAGCAGTTCGATCGGGGCATCCGATGCTTCGGCTTCGGTTCCGCCGAATTCAACCACACCGGCCAGTCGCAAACGGCCGTCCATCGGGGTGGCCACGATTTTCCGGGAAGCCACCATGACAGGCGCCTTCGGCATGATCGACGGATCCCAGAACTCCAGATGGTATCCGCGTTCAGATTCCAGCGGAACATTCAGACCCAACTTTTTCGCCAATGGGCCAGACCATACTCCGGTGGCGATCACTGCCGCGTCACATGGGATATTCTGCCCGGCCGCGCGTACGGCAATGACCTTGCCGTTTTCGTGAACAATATCTTCGGCATCGGCTTTGACCAGCCGGCCTCCCTGCGCCTGAAAGTGGCCAGCCAGGTCTTTGACATACTGACCGGGGTCCGCGATCCTTCCATGGTCTTTCAGCCGCGCCGCAAAGTTGAGGTCCGAGGCAAAGGCCGGATCATATTCGTGAAACTCCGCCCCCTCCATCTCGTCCCAGGTGAATCCGTGCTGCCGCCGCAATCCCCAACCAAAGGCATCACCCTGAAAATGGCTCCGGTCGTCATAGATGAACAGGTAGTCTGACGGTACGATCCACTTTTCGGCACCTGTGCCTTCCGCCAAGGCCAGATGATCCTGAAGGCTGTCGCCGACGATGGGAGCAAGCGCAGCAGCGATCCGGCTGGTTTCGTTCGCATTGGCATGGCTGAGGTACTTCATCAGCCAAGGCGCCAGTTTCGGCAGGTACCCCCATTTCAGAAACAGCGGCTGGTTAGGGTCAAACAGCATCCGTGGCGCTTTTTTTAGAAGGCCCGGAACCGTTACCGGTATGATCGAGCAGGATGCCAGAATTCCGCCGTTGCCAAACGAGGTCCCCTCGGCCGGTCCCTTGCGGTCGATCAGCACAACCTGATGACCATCGCGCTGCAGCCAAATGGCCGTGGATACGCCGACAATTCCGGCACCGATGATGGCGATGGTCTTGGGTTGCTCAGTCATTGCTTTCTCCGAGCGCACATTTTGCGCCCAATTCGCGAATCCGTTGCGGGCAGAGTGACACACTTTGACAATACGTCAACAAATTGTTGACAAAATGCGCATATCTCATAGGCTCCACCCATGTCTGGATCTACATTTGGCCCAATCGTGTCCTCTGCCCATCTTGCCGACGGACCTTTCCCGGAACTGTCCGAATTCGAATTTGGATTGATAGTTGTAAGCCATGCAAACGCGCGCTGGATGGTGAGGGCGATGGATGCAGCAGGTTATTCCGGCTTTTCTGCGCTGGATGTGCTGGTGCTGCATACTGTCCGACACCGGGACAAGCCGAAAAAGCTGGCCGATATTTGTCTTGTCCTGAACGTCGAGGACACGCACACGGTCAACTATTCGGTCAAGAAACTGAGCAAGGTCGGATTGGTGAAGGTGGGCCGACAAGGCAAGGAAAAGACGGTCGAGGCGACGCCCGAAGGCGTAACCGCCTGCGCGCGTTATAAAGAGGTGCGCGAGACCCTTTTGCTTGAGGCGATGCAGGAATGCGGAATCGAACCCGAACAGCTTGGCCGTGTCTCCAGCCTGTTGAGACTGATGTCGGGCCAGTACGACCAGGCCGCGCGTGCGGCCACCGCATTTTGAGGACCCGGGCCTCACGCTGACCTCCGAACGGCATAGTGATTCAGCTTGTCGGTGTCAGGCCGCTGCCCCAGACCCGGTCCATCCGGCACAACGACCTGACCGTCGCGAACCTCAAAAGGCGTTTCCAGAATATCTTCTTTCAGGAAATACGAGGCCTGATAGAATTCGCATCCCAGTGTGATTTCGGGCGTTGCAGCAATCATGTGGGTACCGGCAAGATGCGCCAGCCCTGCTTCGAACATGTCACCGCCATAAGCCATCAGGCCATTTGCGGCAGCCATTCGTGCAACTGTCTGGCCGCGTGTCAGGCCCCCGGACTTCATGATCTTGACCGAAACGCCATCACAGATGCCTTCGCGTGCAGCCCTGACCATGTCTTCTGGCCCGAATACGCTTTCGTCGGCAAGCAGGGGCACATCGGTCATGCTTCGTAACTGCGCCATCATGTCAAAGTGGTGAAAGCGGACAGGCTGTTCGATAAAGTCGGGGGAGAACCCGGCGACATCCAGAACCTGTGGAATGGCCTGTTCAATCTCGAGCCCCTGATTGTAGTCGACCCGCACACGGAACTCGGAAAAATCCTGTGCAATGCGCTCAAGCCGCATGATGTCGAAGGCATGATCCTTGAACCCGGTTTTGAGCTTTATCAGGCCGACTTTGTCTTCGCGCAGCCGCTCAAGCAGGGCAATATCCGCGTCGAAATCCGGATTTGCGATGGAACAACTGAGGGGGATTGTGTCGCGGCATTTGCCCCCCAGCAATGACCAGACGGGTTGGTCTGTGATGCGTCCGGCAAGATCCAGCAAAGCGGTTTCCAATGCCGCCTTGGCTTCCGTGCAATGCGCGACCGCCCGGGTCGCCTCTGCCATGATGGCAGCGCGGTCTCCGACCCGCCGCCCGATCACCAAGGGCCGGATATACCGGTCCAGCGCGGCATAGGTCGCCTCGGGTGTCCCGGTGAATACGGACCAAGGTGAGGCTTCGCCATATCCTTGCGCCCCTCCTTCCGCCGTAAGTCGCAGCACTACGATTTCACAAGACCCCTCGACCCGCCCGATGCCATGATCGCGCGCCGAAACAACCGGCAATTCCAAATGCCACAGATCAAAGCCTGTGATGGTTTGCAACACGCTCACGGTGTCCTCCCTATAGTTGAGGGTAGTGTGATGAGTCCGATCTATCATTTCCAATATAAATTTATGCACAAACCATAAGTTTTGCTGATATAGGTTCAGCATGTCCTCATATTTCCGCCACTATCAGGCCTTTCACGCCACCATCGAAAGCGGCACCGTCACGCGCGCTGCCGAGCTGCTTGGCGTATCTCAGCCCGCAATTTCAAACCTCTTGGGGCAATTGGAGCGCCACACCCGGCTTACTCTGTTCGAGCGCAGCCGTGGCCGGTTGCTGCCAACGCCCGAGGCAACGGTTCTGTATGAGGAGATAGATACGGTCGTCCGCGGCCTTGATCACGTAAATCAGGCCGTGCTGGATTTGCAGAACCAAAAAGCAGGGCAGCTACAGGTGGCTACCAACCATGCAATGGCCTTTGGATTTATGCCTGGTGAGATTGCAAGGTTCGCCGCCGGCAAGCCAAATCTGACAATTGCCTTTCAATCCCAATATTCGTCAAAGATTCAGGAGTGGGTGGTAGCTGGCCTGTTCGAGATTGGAATTTGTGAACCTCCGGTGCGCCACGACGGGCTTACACAGACGCAGTTCTTCTTTGAGATTATGTGTGCGGTGCCTGAAGACAGCCCATTGGTTGACTATGACGTGCTGACACCAAAACGTTTGGATGACGTACCGTTTATCGTCATGGGTTCTGACCACATGGTGAACCGCCGCGCCCGCGAAGCCTTTCACAGGGATGGATCGCACATGCGCATCAGGTGTCATACCGATCTGTTCCGAAATGCACTGAATATGGTCAAGCAGGGATTGGGGGTGACGCTTGTCGACCCGTTCACTTTGTCCAGTGACGACCGGAAGGGATATGTTTTGCGCCGGTTCGAGCCGCGAATACTGCTGGATGTCGTTATTGTAACAGCGGCGGGGCGACCTGTTTCCGCGATTGGCAAGCAGTTTCTTAAACAGATATCCGAAAGCATGGAGGAACTGGCTGTTCCTAGTCTTTTTCAGAGGGGATGAATCGCAAAAGTAGCCCGATGTTCGCTGTCGAGCATTCGCGTAAGTGAATCGCTCGGGTGGGAAACGACTCGGTCCCACTTGTGTCCCCCCTTGCACCGACGCCTATATGTTGTGTTCGAGTCTCGTTTGCATAAAAACCAGTGGGATGGTTCGGCCGGGATATTGATCGGTTTGAAGCCAAAGTGCGTACCTGCAAATGATTTAACTATATGATTTAATTGAGTATAACATGGAAACGTAAAAAAGTTTGGTGTTGAGTAATTTTGTGCTTGCGGCGGTTTGTAGTAAACCTTAGAACCCCCTTCACCGGCGCTGCTGAGGCGCTTGGGACGCGGCGGAAGCGGCGGAGACGCTCAGGATAGACTGGGGGCATCTGAGGTTGTGATTTG
>NZ_JBQFSB010000007.1:0-239307 GCF_056537725.1 Ruegeria sp. C11
CTTGTTCATGTTGGTGATTTCGATGGCGACCTCGTCGCTCACCTGCATTTTGGAGCGGTCGATTTCGCGTTCAATTGCAAGTTCAGACATGGTTGCTCTCCTCCAGCTTCCGTGTGGCGGTGATTGCACCGGCAAGATCCATCACCGCGTTGCCTACCGATTTGAACAGAGTGATTTCCTGTGCGCTGCTGCGGCCAGTATTGCCCTGTGTCAGCGCGTAGAGATCCCCCAGAATATCCGTCTGGGTGATTGCGCCGGTTTCCAATGGTGTCTTCAGCTCACCGGCTTCGATTGTTGCGAATTTAGTGTCGACAAACAGGCGGGCGCGTTGAAGCGCGCGGTCGTCAGCCTCGCGCATGGCCGGGGTGAAGGCACCGATCAGGTCCACATGCTGACCGGGTGTCAGCCAATCCCCCTTTAACAACGGTTCGGTTGCCAGCGTCGCCGCGCTGATGATGTCGGCCTGAGGCACGGCTGTTTCCAGATCAGATACCGCCTGAGCGTCCCATCCAGCTTCTTTCAGGGTGTCTGCCAGTCGTTCCGCGGCCGCAGGAAAAACATCCCAGATGCGCACGGTCTTGATCGGGCGTACTGCGTGGAAAGCTTCGGGGAGTTGAGCGGCAACCTTGCCGGCCCCGATGACCAGCAGATTCTCTGCATCTTCCCGCGCCAGAAGCCGTGCGCCCAACGCCGAGGCCGCAGCTGTGCGCCGTGCCGTCAGTACCGCGCCATCAAGCAAGGCCAGATGTTCGCCGGTGGTCCGGTCAAAGACCAGCACCGAACCGGCGATCGCAGGCAAAAGGCGGGCCGAGTTGCCCGGCGTGGCCGTCACGACTTTGACGCAGCCCAGGTTTTCGGTCCAGGCTGGCATCAGCAACAGCGTCGCGTCAGGTTCACCTTGCATCGGCATGGTGTGGTGGTGGCGGTCGGGCGCGGTCAGATCGCTTGCGAACAGCCCTTCCATCTGATCGATCAGACCATCAAAGGGAAGCACGCTTGCCGTTGTTTCAGCATCGAGAATTTTCATGAGTCAGCTTTCAAAACGGGAAGGGGAGAAGAGTGTAGCGTCAACGCCTGCCCCGATCAGATTGGAGGGCATATTTGCGCCGGTCAGCAGCGACGCGGCGAGTTGGCCCACTGCCGGCGAAGTCTGAATGCCGTATCCGCCAACACCGGCCAGCCAGAACAGGCCATCGACTTGTCCCGAGAACCCAATGACGGGCAATCTGTCCTTGGCAAATGTGCGCAATCCCGCCCAGCTATTGGCGACATGTGTGACCTCCAGCGTGGTGCATTCGCTCAGGTAATGGGCCGCGTAAGCGATATCCAATTCCTCGGGCCAGGCGTCGTGCGGGTCGACAGGGGTTTCGTCCGCGGGGCTGACCATCAATTGGCCCGCGTCCGGTTTGAAGTAGAACACTTCGTCGATCTCATTGACCTCGGGCATGTGGAATACATCGAAATCCGGAACCTTGACACTGATTGCCGTGCGGCGGTGGGGCACGATGCCCAATGGGTCAGCGCCGAACATCCCGGCAATCGGATCAGCCCAGCCTCCAGCGGCATTGACGACCATGCGGGCCCTTACCTCACCACTGGATGTTTCCAGCACCCAGTGGTCGCTTTCCTGATGGGCGGCGGTCACCGCGCTGGATTGACGGATTTCGGTGCCTTTGGCCTTGGCCCCGCGCGTGTATCCCTGCAACAGGTTTTCCACTTCGACATCCCAGCAATCGGGATCGAAGAACGCGGCCTTGACCCAATTGGGGTCGAGGAAAGGCATCTTTTCTACAGCTTGTTCGATGCTCAGCAACTCGACCGGCGAAGCACCTTCGGGTGTGTTTGCCCGTTCGTGCTCAAACACCTGAAGCAAATGGTCTGCCTTTTCGGCGTCGGCGATCAACAGGTTGCCACGCAGGCGCAGCAGGTCGAACTCGGCAAACCCGGATGGTGGCTGCATCATGAAGTCACTGCTGGCCTGCGTGAGCTGTCCTGTCACTTTCGAATGAAACCTGCGGGTGAATTCCGCGGCCGAGCGTCCGGTGGAATGATAGCCAAGCGAGGTTTCCTGTTCCAGCAGGACAACCGAACGCTGTTCATCCAGAAAAAACGCAGCAGAGGCCCCGGTAATTCCGCCCCCGATGATGGCGATGTCGAAAATCTCAGGCATTGATCTCATCCAACGGAAAGACAGGGCGACGCAGGCGGGTATAGGTGCGGCGTTTGACGTTGGGGGTGCACAACCCACCTGCGTCGGTGATGATGATGCGCGACGCAATCGGGCCGAAGGCTCCTTTAAAGTGCTGCATCGACTTTACGGCCAGAACGGTCTTGTCCGCCGGTTCGATCCCCACAACGCGGAACACGTTTTTGTCCAGCATCTGCATCCGGTCGGACACGATCATGATGTCGATCCCCTGCACCCGCAGGCAGACGCTTTGCCCGGTTGAGCCCGGAAGGCCGGTGAACATCGGACCTTCGAAGGTAAAGCTGCCATTGCTGATGGCCATGATCTTACCGGTCACCTCCAGCGGCCCGCCACCCACGGACGGGTCGGTTTTGCCACCGAGGGGGAGAGTGACCGTGGCTCCGACGCCGTGGGTGACGAGCTGGGCCACGGCTTGGGGGTCATAAAGCGCCCCGGCTGCCGCGTTCTGAATACCAGCCTCCAACATGGCTGCGATCAGTGCGGTGCAGTCGCTGTATGCGCCTGAGCCGGGGTTGTCGGAAAAATCCGCAACCACGATAGGGCCAGTGCCTGCTGTAGAGGTTTTGAGTTGCGCGATACAATCTTCCAACGGAATTGGCAGGTCCCACTGATCGCGGAACGACCAGATTCTGTCGCACATCCGTTCGGCGCAGCCTACCGCAGTTTCGCTTGTAGTAGTGGCCGTGTCATAGGTCACCAGAACCGATGGTCCGGCGGCCCAGACATCGGCATCGGTGAACCCGGCATTGATCGCGACATTCAAAATGCCGGGGGTCTGCATTTCCTGTGCCGCATCTTCCAGCAGGCGGCACATCGGGCCGTTTTCAGTCGTGCGCCCATCGTCGCAACCCACCAGCATCGGCGGGCGGCGGATCAGCAGCTTTGGTGCGATCTCACCCTCCAGTGTCCGGTGCAGCAGCTCACATGCCTCGACCCCGACCTCGCGCGTGTCCACATGCGGATAGGTGCGGAAGGGCACGGCGATTTGCGCCAGTTCTGCTGTCTCATCCGAAATGTTGGCGTGTAGATCAAGCGTGATGGCCAGTGGAATCTTATCCCCCACAACAGCCCGGATTTCGCGCAGGAACTGACAGTCGCCGTCCTGGTCGGTCTCGGTCACCATTGCACCGTGCAGCGCGACAAATACTCCGTCGAGCGGCCCGTTTTTACGTAGGCGACTGACACACTCTCCGGTGATTTCGGCCCGCGCGGCCTCGGTCACGGGACCGTTTGGTTCGGCATGGGCAGCGGTGATATAGACGGGCGTCCAGCCGCGCGCCTCGGCTACCTCAATCGCACCGCCGACCTCGGACCCGGTGCCACGGAAATTGGCCGGGATGTCGTCGCCTTTGAAGTAATGCGAGGCGTGAAAGTCATCCATTCCCGTCCGCATTACGGTGAATGTGTTGCTTTCGTTGATGAACTCGATGATGGCGACGCGGTGGGTCATGAAGCGGCCTTTCTCTGGTCGGCGCGGGCGCAGATATATTCCAGCGCCAGAGACGCCCCAAGCAACGCCGTTACATCCGCATGGTCGTAAGGAGGGGACACTTCAACGATATCCATGCCAATGAAATTCATATCAATACTGCCGCGCAGGAACTGGATGATATCATTCGGGGTCAGCCCGTCCACGACAGGGGTACCGGTGCCGGGCGCATAAGCCGGATCAAGACTGTCGATATCAATCGTCAGATAAGTGGGGCGATTTCCGACAACCTCTCGGACCTTTTCCAGTGCTCCACGCCAGCCGTGGTCATGCATCCAGTCACGGTAGAGAACGGTGATCGGGTCATCATCCTCATAAAATGTGCGGATTCCGATCTGGACTGAGTGCTCAGGGTCGATCAGCCTCTCGTTCATCGCGTGATGCACGAATGTACCGTGATCGAACCAGTCGCTTTTCTGCGTATCGCGATGCGCGTCGAACTGGATCAGCGCCAGAGGTCCGTGCTTTTCGGCATGGGCCTTCAGCGCGGTGTAGGTGGTGCAGTGATCGCCCCCCAGCATAAGCGTGCTGGCCCCGGACGATGTGATATGGCGTGCCATGGCGATGGCGCTGTCGCGCATCTGTTCGACCTGACCGCGCCGGAATGGCACATCACCACAATCGACGACCGAAAGGATATCGAACGGGTCGAAGCCCCATGGCCAGACCTCGCCCCAGGCCAGTTGAGAGGTTGCTTCTCGCAACGCGCTTGGACCCAATCGGGCGCCGGGGCGGCCCGAGGTGGTCAGATCGAATGGAATTCCATAAACCCCGATATCAACCCCTTCCATATCGACGGTAGGGCGGCGGCGCATGAATGTGCGGATGCCGGAATAGGGCATTTCCACATGGGTGCCGTCAGGGCCGGCCGCGGTGCGAAACACGCCTTCGCGACCGAACGCGATTTCGTCTGCCTGAATCTTCATCGCAATTATCCCTTATACTTGAGCCAGACGTTGCGGTTTTCGAGGTGTCGCCAGATCGCTTCGATCAGCAGAACGACGATCAGATAGTTTACTGCGGCGATATAAAAGACGCTCAGATCGAAGGTTTCACCGAAGAGGTAACGCGCCTGTCCCATCAGATCCCGGACAGTGATGACGCTGACCAGCGCCGACGCCTTGAGCAGCAGTACCAGTTCGTTGCCAAAGGCGGGCAGCATCCGGGCAACGGTGATCGGCAGGATCAGCAGGCGGAAAATCTGAAACCGGTGCAGCCCAAGCGCCTGTCCTGCCTCGATAGTCCCTTTGGGAATGGCCAGAATACCGCCTCGCAGAATCTCGGCCTGATAAGCGGCCGAATTCAGCGTGAAGGCCAGCAGCCCGCAATAGTATGCATCACGGAAGAACCACCAGACACCCAGTGCCTTAAGCTCTTTGTGGAACTGGCCCAACCCGTAATAGATGATGAAGATTTGCACCAGCAGCGGGGTGCCCCTCACCATGTAGATGTAGAAATAGGCAAGACGGGACAGCCATTTTTGCTTGCTCAATCGTGCGGCGGCCAGTGGAACGGCCACAAGGAAGCCAAGGATGAAGCCGAATACCGTCAGGCTGACCGTATTCTGCAGTCCTTCGATCCACAGATCGAGGTTGTCAGTTACATGCGACCACATCTCAGCGCCCTCCGACCAGATTGCGATTGGCGCGGCGCTCCAGAACGGTCTGGATCTGCCCCGAGATGAAGGCCAGCGCCACATAGATCAGCGCAAGGATCGAATAGAAAAAGAACGGCTCGCGCGTGGTGGCGATTGCCATGTTGGCGTAGCGCATCATGTCACTTACGGCGATGATTGAGATAAGTGAGGTGTCCTTGAGCAGGATCAGCCACAGATTTCCAAAGGCGGGAATGGCGTGCCGCCACATCTGGGGCAGGATCACGAGAAAGAAGGCCTTTGCCCTATGAAGGCCCATCGCAGCGGCAGCTTCGGACTGACCTTGACCAACGGCCTGATAGGCCGTGCGCACAACCTCGGACCCCAAAGCCGAGAACACAAGTGTCAGGGCAACCACACCAGCGGCGAACGCATTAAGAGAGATGTTTGCATCCGGAACGAAAAGCCTGACAGCAAAGTTCAGCAGGCTCTGCAGCTGGTAGTAGATGAGGATCAGAGTCAGAATCTCGGGCAGGCTGCGAAACACGGTCGTATAGCCATTTGCCAATGCGCGAACCCATTTGCGCTTGGAATGCTTGCCCCAGGCTATGACAAAGGACATCACCAGTGCGCACGGGGCCGTCACCAAAGCCAGAGCCATCGTGACCCAGAAGCCGCGCAATAACTCATCTCCCCAGCCGTCGTTGCCGAAGGCCAGTAGCGAAAGCAAATCTGTCATGGGTGAAGTCCCCCGGTTGCGGTGGGGTCCGGAGATTACTGCGGACCCCGTACTGCTCAGTTACCCAGAAGTTCGGATGCTTTCTTGGGTTGGGTCATGATGTCAAAAGTGAAGTATTCGCCCCTGATCTTGTCATAGGTACCGTCGGCGACGATCTCATCCAGCGCCACATTCAGCGCGTCACGCAGCTCGGCGTCGTCTTGTCGTACTGCAATTCCGGTGCCCTTGGCGAAGTCGGGCAGGAAAGTTTCGCCGACAAACTCGCAGCAGGCGCCTTCGTCGGTTTTCAGCCAATCGCCCAGTACGAACTGGCTGGCCAGAACAAGGTCGACCCGGCCTGTTTCCAGATCAAGCAATGCATCGTCAAGTTTGGGGTACAGCTTGAGCTCGCTGTCCGGGAAATACTGTTCAAGAATCTCAACTTCGCCCGTGGCCGATTGGGTGCCGATTATCTTGCCCTCGAGGTCCGCAGGCAGAGCATTTTCCAGACCATGACCTTCGGCCGCGACAAAGCGGATCGAGTTGAAGTAGTAGGGTTTGGAAAAGCTGACAACCTTGCTGCGCTCGTCCGTGATGGTCATCGAGGCAATGATTGTGTCGAACTTGTCCGAGTTCAGCGCCGGAATGATGCCGTCCCAGTCAGTCGTCACCCATTCGCACTTGACGTCCATCCGCTCGCACAGCGCGTTACCGACATCAATGTCAAAGCCCTTGATTTGGCCCGCGCTGTCGAAAAAGTTGAAAGGCGGATAGTAGCCTTCGGTTCCCATGCGGACCGTTTTGTCCTCGGCCATTGCCGACGTTGCCAGTGCGGATGCGGCGACGGCAGCCAGTGAAATTTTCGCAAACATGAGTTCCTCCCGATCGTTTGCTGGATTTGATGAAGGAGGATTCCCGATCCCTTCTCCTAATTCAAATTTATAGTTTTTAGATTTGGCATTAACTAAATTTATGGTGTAGGGAGCTGGCATGAGTGACTTTGCGCGAAATCTGGACTGGAACCTTCTGTATACTTTCATGGTGGTCGTGCAGAACGACAGCATGACGAAAGCGGCGGAAGAGCTTCTGCGTTCACAACCCGCAGTCAGTCTGGCCGTCAAGCGTCTGGAACAAAGCACTGGCAAGCGCCTGTTGATGCGTAAGGGAAACCGGATATCCGTCACCCCCGCCGGTCAAGCTCTCTACGATCAGGCGACCGAGATCTACTCGGCAATTTCAAGGCTGCCGCTGACGTTTGAAAAAGCGCCCCGGGCCTTGACCGGCAAAATCACGGTTGCCTCGATCGACCATGTTGAAAGCAGAATTTTCAATGAACGCCTTGCCCTGTTTTTTAGCAAATACCCAGGTGTTGAGCTTGAGATCTTGGTGGCGACGACGGCAGATGTAATCCGAATGGTAGAACTTGGGTCCGCGACGTTTGGTCTGTGCGATGGTGTTATTCCGCAAAGCCTGAATTCGACGACATTGCTGGACGAGCGTTTTGGTCTCTATTGCGGTTCCGGCTACCATCTTGCCGGTCAAACCGATCTTGCTGCCATCGACCTGAGAGGAGAACCGTTCATAGGGTTCACGGCGGACGTCTTGGGAGGCAGCCACATGGGAGACGTGACCGCATTCCGCGCCCGTGCCTCAATCGGTCAGTATGTCAGGGGGCAATCCAGTCATGTGAACGAAGTCAGACGGATGATCGAATGCGGATTGGGCATCGGCTTCCTTCCCGTTCACTTGGCCGACCCCTACGCGGCAAGAGGTGAACTGTTCCGTCTTCCGCCTTATGAGAATGAGCCAAATGCATCTGTTTTTTTGATCGCAAATCCGGCGGTGTCATTGTCAGAAGCGGAACAAATTCTACTGGAAGAGATGCATCGGGACTTGGCTACGAAAGGGTGAACTCCCAGATTGCACGCGGAATTTTGGGCAGGAAGCGGAAGCTCGTTGCAAGTGCAACACGACTTGGCTTAGGTGACAAGCCGGACACTCAATACGCTTAGAGGCCAGTTATTCTAATACGCCAAAGCAACTGACCTCCGCATTTAGGCAGACGTCAAATCTTGCCTGCTCGGCGTAAGAATGGGCTTGTCTTGGTTGCCTAGGAAATAGATGCCCGGCTTGTTGTTCCTCTGACGATCCGTTCCAAGTCGCAACGGATCCGAAACGGAACTGGATCGTCCGATGTAATGTAGTCGGTGAACTTTTCGCCTGCGAGTATTCCGATGGTTTCTGCAGGGATGCGAATTGTCGTGAGGCCCGGTTCAACATCTGCAGACCCTTTAAAGTCACCGATTCCGATAATCGACAGGTCGTCGGGAACGTTTATTCCTAGGTTTTGCGCCGCAAACAAGGCGCCTTGTGCAATCACGTCATTTCCGCAAAGCAAAGCCGTCGGACGAGATTGTTTGGCCAAAAGGGTCAATGCCGCTTCTTTGGCTTGAGATACACTGTAGGGCGCTTCCGATGCATGTTCGATTGGGACAGAAACTCCCACTGCATCCAGTGTGTCATGCACGGCCGAAAGCCGATGCTGCGCACGGTCATTGCCACTGGTTGTGGGAAAGATAAGACCAATGTTTCGGTGCCCTAATTCCAACAAATGCTCAGTCGCCAACCGCCCGGCCAACCGGTTGTCGGCCCCAACACACGGAAGGGGAGATTCCTCCGAAAAATTCCATATCGCAAGGGCCGGTATCTTCTGCTGTTCGATCAAGCGTGCGGTAGCGTCTGAATGCTCCAATCCGACCAGCGCCACTCCGTCCACACGGTGCTCCAGAAACTTACGAACCATCGCATATTCTCGATCGAGGTCATAACCGTGCGACGCCAACAAAAGGCTGAAACCGGCTTTGTCGATTGAATCTGAAAAGGCCTGTATGACTTCGGCGAAAATTGCATGGTTAATCGTGGGCACCACCAATCCGATGGTGCCCGACCGCTTGCCATGCATCGTCTGAGCTGCCCGGTTGCGGATGTACCCCAGTTTTTGGACTGCTCTATTGATCTTTTTGCGAGTCGCAGGGTTCACCAGATCCGGGTGATTGAAGGTACGCGACACAGTGGATGGTGACACTTTTGCGGCCTTTGCGACCGCTACAATATCCACCTTACCCTTTTGAAAATTAGCCATAATATCCTCCCGCAAGGTCGAATTTATGAAAACATTTGCAATACTATTTTCATCGCCTACCCTGAATTGTCAACAAAAGTAAAAGTATGAACCGACGGGTTGGGAGGCCCTGAATGGAATTCATTTATTACTTCGGAGACGTCTTCACACCGCTGTCGTTTATGCTGCTGCTGGGCGGTACGATCGGGGGGTTGATCCTGGGCGCGACACCAGGGCTTTCACCCACAATGGCTGTTGCGCTTCTGATACCGTTTACCTTCCAACTAGAAGCTGTTCAGGGTCTGATCCTGCTGGGCGCTGCCTATACGTCAACCGTGGCTGGCGGAGCGGTCAGCGCCATCTTGCTAAAGATCCCCGGCGCACCTGCCAATATCGCAACGACATTGGACGGGCATACTATGGCCAAGCAAGGTCAGGGTGCGCGGGCGCTGCAGTTGTCCTTTCTGGCCTCGGCCGTGGGTGGCATTTTTGGAGTACTCCTGCTGATCTTCTTGACGCCGGTTCTGGCAAAATGGGCACTGGCATTCGGCCCTTCACATCTGTTCTGGCTGGCCATTCTGGGTGTGACAGTGATCGGCACCCTGGATTCCGCGTCAGTGGTCAAAGGCCTGCTCTCGGGCTGTATCGGATTGTGGCTGGCCACTATCGGATTTGACGACATCATGGGGGCACAGCGCTTTATCTTTCACCCCGCTTTGGGAGGGGGGATCAATATCATTGCTGCACTGATCGGCCTGTTCGCAATTCCGCAGGTTCTGACGATGTTTGCAAAGGGTCGGTACAATACAGGCGCAGAGGTTATTGAAGTGCAGCGACACTCGATCCTTGCTGCCGTTCGCGAACTGTTCAGCCGCACACGCGCGTTAAGCATCGGCACGCTTACCGGTTCGATCATCGGCCTGATCCCCGGGGTAGGAGGGCAGATCGCGGGCCTCGTCGCGTATGATCAAACCAAGAAATTCTCATCCGAAAAGGACAAGTTCGGAACCGGCCATTCCGAAGGAGTAATTGCCGCGGAATCCGCCAATAATGCGATGGTGGGCCCTTCCCTGGTGCCGCTGCTGACCCTTTCGATCCCGGGCAGTCCTACCGCTGCCGTTCTACTTGGCGGATTGCTGATCCACGGGATTTTTCCGGGCTCAGACCTGTTCGACAATCATCCTGATGTGGCCTGGACCTTCATCAATTCCATGCTGATCGGTCAGGTCTTGATGTGCATCTTCGGCCTTTATGTTGCCGGTCTTGCAGCGCGTGTTGCACAGGTTCCGCAATCAGTGATGGCAGCCATCGTTCTGGCCCTGTCGGTCTTTGGTGCATATTCGGTGCAGGGATCGATGGGCGACGTCTATGTCATGGCCTGTCTCGGCATCGGAATGTTCTTTTTAGAGCGCTTTGGTTTCTCTGCTGCGCCGTTGGTTTTGGGGCTTATCCTTGGACCCATCGCTGAGGCCAACTTTATTCAAGGTGGAATGATCGCGGACGCCACCGTGGGCAAAGCTTCGTATTTCCTGACCGGTGGATTGAACCTGCTGCTGATCGCAGTGGTGCTGGCCTCAGTCGCGTACTCGGTCTGGATGGAACTGCGCCACCGTCGCTACACCACCAAAGAGGAGGCGCAGGCATGAACCGTTCACAACACGTATTTGGGTCTGGTCTGGTTTTTGCAGTTGGTCTTTGGGTGACCTGGGTCAGCTATACCCAGCAACCGGCCGAGGCGTTTCTGTTCCCGCGTCTTATCGCATCGGTCTTTGTAGTTCTGGCGGGATGGACGTTCGGCAAGGCGGTGCTGGGGCTGTCCAAAGTCGGGAACGGTGTGACCCGTACGATGTTCACAAACATGCTGCCGGGCCTGATCATCACGGTGATCTACGTTTTCTGGGCAGCAAAAACGCTTGGGTTCTACACTGCGACAGCGATCGCGTTTTTCATTCTGCTGTCAATTTATGATCCAGCTCCGCATTCCGAACTCAAAACCTGGCTCAAGCGGTGCCTGATCACGGTGATCTTCGTGGCGGTGATGTACGGGCTCTTTGCCACGCTTTTAAACGTCTACACGCCAAAGGAAATTTTGTTCTGACCGCGCAGGGCGCGTCTGAACCTAATCTGGGAGGAAACGCAAATGAAACATATACTTGCAGGGGCGGCATTAGCCCTCATGAGCCTTACGGGTGCAGCAGTCGCCGAGGAATACCCCGAACGACCGATCATGATGATGGTCAGTTACGGCGCAGGTGGCGCGACCGACTTTCAGGCACGGATCGTAACTATGACCGCCGGAAACGAAGATGCACTGGGTATGCCGATTGCCATTATCAACAAACCCGGAGCAGGTGGGCGGGTAGGCTGGAACTGGTTCGCCACTCAGGCGGACGCGGATGGTTACACTTTGGCCGCCTACAATGTGCCGCACTTCATCGCTCAATCGATCAAGGGCGGCGTAGAGTATTCAACTGACAGCTTTGAACCGATAGCAAACTGGGGTGCTGATCCGGCGGTTTTCGTGGTCGGTGCAGACAGCGCGTTCAACTCGATGGAGGACGTCGTCGCCTATGCCAAAGAGAACCCAGGCAAACTGACGGTATCCGGGGCGGGTCTTTTTGTCGGTCACCACATTGCTGCGCTGCAGATCGACAAGGCAGCGGGCACTAAGATGGCTTATATCCCAACCAAAGGCGGTGGGGCCGCAGCGATGAAAGCGGTGATCGCCGGTGAAGTCATGGGCGGCATCAACAACCTGTCGGACGCGTTCCGCGCGCAAGAAGCAGGTAACGTCAAAATACTTGGAGTCGCTGATCTGGAGCGCAACGCATTTCTGCCGGACGTGCCAACAATGATGGAACTGGGGCTGGATGTAGACAATTCCTCGGTCAATTTCCGGGGTGTGATGGTGCCCAAAGGGACGCCGCCGGAAGTGATCGAGAAACTGGCGGCAACTGTGCCGGAAATGTTCGCCAACGACCGGGTTTCCAAGAAGATGAAAGCCGGCGGATCGCTGATGCATGTCATGACACGTGATGAGGTGATTGAGATGTGGGCCCAGCGTCAGCAGACACTGAACGAGTTGCTGGCCGGTCTCTGAGCCGGATGGACACAGCGGGGCGGAGCAGGTCCGCCCCGATCAACCTATTGAGGACCAAGATGAACGCTCAGGACGGAATTTCACCCGAAATGGCCGAAGTAGATCGTATCGTGGCTCAGGCGCGCAAGGCGCAGAGGGATTTCGAAGCTGGTGGCAGTCAGGCGCTTTATGACAAAGCGGCACTTGCGGCAGGATGGGCCATCATGGAGCCTGCGCGCAATCGGGCTCTGGCCGAGACTGCTGTTGAAACCACCGGTCTGGGCAACGTGCAGGACAAGATCACGAAGAACCACAGAAAAACTCTGGGTCTGCTGCGTGATATCGCCGATGTAAGAACCCACGGCATCATCAGTGAAAACCGGGAAACCGGCATCACCGAGATCGCTCGGCCGATCGGCGTTATTGGCGCGGTTGTGCCGTCGACAAACCCTGCTGCGACACCGGCCAATAACATAATCAATGCGCTCAAGGGTGGTAACGCCATCGTCGTCGCGCCGTCCCCCAAAGGTGTGGCATCCTGCGAGATGCTGATTGGCTACATTCACTCTGAATTCGATAAGCTGGGACTGGACCGTGATCTGGTCCAGATGATCCCGGCACCCGGTTCAAAAGCCAAGACACAGCAACTGATGGAAACTGTTGATCGGGTGATTTGCACCGGCAGTCAAAACAACGTCCAGCGCGCACAGTCCTGTGGCACTCCTGCAGTCGCGGTTGGCGCGGGCAATGTAACAGTGATCGTGGACGAAACTGCTGATCTGCAAGCCGCTGCAGCCAAGATCGCTGCGTCGAAGTGTTTCGACAACGCGACGTCCTGCTCTTCCGAGAATGCAGTGGTCGTTGTGAGTGCGGTTTATGACGCCTTCGTTGCTGCGATGGCCGCCGAAGGTGGTGCCTTGGTGCCGTCTTCAAACGCAATTGACATCATCATGAGGCTTTGGCCCGATGGCCACTTAAACCGTTCGGTCATAGCGCAGGACGCCGACAAAATGCTCCAGGCACTGGGGATAGCCGATAAAGTGCCCGAGGGGACCAAGTTTCTGGCGGTAGAAACCGAGGGCATAGGCCCGGACCATCCTCTGTCCGGGGAAAAGCTCAGCCGGGTTCTGGCGCTTTATCGTGCCACAGATTTCGAAGAGGCGAAGGCGACCGCCACCCGCATTCTGGCGCATCAAGGTGCCGGGCACTCTGTTGGTATTCATACGGCAGATGATACACGCGCGCTTGAATTGGGCCGGGATTTGCCCACCTGCCGGGTTATTGTAAACCAGGCGCATACCTTCGCCACCGGCGGAAGCTTCACCAATGGAATGCCTTTTTCCCTCTCCATGGGTTGCGGCAGTTGGGGGGGCAATTCCATCGATAACAACCTGCACTGGCGCCATTTTGTTCAGACCACCAAGATTGTACGTGAAACACCGCCGCGCGAACCAGAGCTGGACGAGATTTTCGGCGACTACTGGTCGGAGGCTGGCCAATGACAGAGCCACCGAAGGGTACTGTCCGCGATTGGCTTGATTTGCGAGCAAGTCAGGGAGGAACCGGGTTCGTTTTCCCTGATGGGGCGCCGGATCTGACCTGGTGCGAATTGCGCGAAACTGCACGCCGGGTAGCAGCCATGTTAACCGGTTTGGGCATCGCAAAGGGGGAAAGCGTCGCCATCCTCTATCCCAACTGCCGGGAGGCCTTGGAAGTCCTTTTCGGAGTGCTCTACGGAGGATTCCGGGCAACAATGATCAACCTTGTTGCGGGTGACAGCGCCGTGGCCTACGCGCTGGAACATAGCGACGCACGCTATGGCTTTGTGCATCCTGAACAAATGGATATGTTCGCTCGGACCGCCGATCCCGCTAAGGTCACTTCACTACAAGTTGCGGAATCCGATGTTGCTGTTGACGGCCTGCATGACCTATCGCCCAGCGACCATGCGCTTTTGATGTACACGTCCGGAACAACCGGTCGCCCAAAAGGTGTGGTTCACACCCATTCCAGCCTGTTGGCCGGTGGCTGGACCACAGCGGTAGCGCATGAATTGTCCGAAATTGATCGCGGGTTTTGCGTATTGCCGATCTACCACATCAACGGGCTATGCGTAACCGTCATGGGAACGCTTGTTTCGGGCGGATCACTGGCCATGTGTGAGCGATTTTCGGCAAGTAGATTCTGGGGCAACCTGGGAAAGGTTGAGGCAACTTGGTTTTCGGTTGTGCCAACCATAATATCTCACTTGCTGCACTCCGATACCAAGCCGGATGCGGACACCCGCCAGCGTGTGCGTTTCGGTCGTTCGGCATCTTCAGCATTGGCGCCGGACGTACAACGCGCCTTTGAAGACCGGTTCGAAATTCCAATCGTTGAAACAATGGGGTTAACGGAAACCGCTGCGCAAATTTTGTCCAACCCGTTGCCTCCGGGTGTTCGCAAGATTGGGTCCCCAGGCGTCGCGTACGGCAATGAGGCGGCGATCTTTGACACTAACCTTCGACAGGTCCCAAACGGAACCGAAGGTGAGTTGGTCATTCGCGGACCAAATGTGATGCTGGAGTATCTCAAAGACGCCGATGCAACAGCAGGCACATTTACCTCTGATGGCTGGCTGCGAACGGGCGATCTCGCCCGAATGGACGCGGACGGGTACGTATTTGTCACGGGTCGGTTAAAGGAACTGATCATTAAGGGCGGTGAAAACATAGCGCCGCGCGAGATCGACGAGGCGCTTTATTCCCACCCCGACGTTGTTGAAGCCGCCGCTTTTGCGCGCCCCTGTGACAGCTATGGTGAAACCGTGGAGGCCGCTGTCAAAATTCGCGAAGGTTCTGAATTGACGCCTTTGGAGTTGTCGAAGATCTGCGAAGCCCAGCTAGGTCGCTTCAAATCACCCGATGAAGTTCACATCTTGCTTGATCTTCCTAAAGGTCCGTCGGGAAAAATCCAAAGAAACAGAATACTCGAGATTGTTAACGAAAAGGCCGGTAACTCAACCAACTGAGTATCCGCGACACGGTTTGTAAAAAGACCAATATTCGCATTGGCGAAGTTGCGATGCTGCACCATAAGCTGGTCAAATGGCGGTTATTAGGCCGTTCACGAGGATAGCGTGACTTGTTGTCAGATCGATGCCGCGCTGTCTCCAAAGTTGGTTTCGAGCCCATCCTGTGAATTCGATTTTTATGCTGTAAGCGCTCGCAGCATGAAAACTGTTGCAACTGAATTGCTTTTCCTGACGCGGCGCAGCCATGAATTCAGTCATTCGTGACATGCGCTATGCAAGAAGCGAAGGACTTCTCGGTATCTAACTTTTGTGTCCTGGAGTTGTTGGTAAAAGCGGAACAGCTCCTTCAGTGGGGCGGAAAAGTCCTTGTGGGCCGCGAGTACAGCAATCAGTGCTCCAAGGGTGATGCGATCTTGCAAAACGAGAAATCCACCCAGAAGGTAAAAAAGAACGGCGTCAGTGAGGTCAGAAAGTTCGTGAGGGCTTTGGCCAGAAATTTTACGCGGTGAATTCGAAGTCGCGTCTCTTCAAGTTTGCGCAGGGTTGCAATAATCTCGGATAGGTCGTCGGGCAAATCCCCCTCTGGTTCCATTTGCGACGTAAGCTTATGGCTCAACCGCCTCATGTGCATTATGCGCAAGCGGCTTAGTCGATTGATCAGTTTTTGAAGCTTGGGAAGGATCGTAAGCTGGACAGGCAAAATAGCGATTGCAGCTGCCCCGAGAATTGGATCTTGGGCAAACATGAATACCAAGATTGTCACGAACGTCCCGCCCTGGGTGATCGGAAGTGTCAAATAGTCTGACGCAAACCCTCCCAAAGGCTCGATCTCGGGGCCCATGACTTGGTGCACTTCCGGCTTTCTCGCTGACGTTTTCCGTAACCGCCATTCACGATAGATACGCAACCGCAGATGGCGCAAAAAACGCTCAGCGACCCGGCCCTTTGCCGTGTTCAGCTGATATTTTATCAAACCATTCAATGATATGGCCGCCAGAAACAAAAGGCTTAGGACGCTCAGAAGCTCCGACTGCGAAAACGACCAATAGAGCCAGCTGACGTCTTGTTGGTGTGACGTGCCAAGTACATTGTTCACAATCTGTTTGGGCAACTCTAATGTCAGGTAGAAAATGGGCATCACTGCAAGGCTCAGAATGACAAGGTAGATTTGCCTTGGTTGGGTCCTAGCAAACACATGCGCGAGCAATGACCTTTCCACGCCTTCAACTTCGATGAATGGCTCTGCTCGCCGGGCGCTGTTCGATCTGAGTTTCTTTGTCAGGCGCGCCAAGTAATACACCGCCAGCGCTGAAAGCAGTGTGGGCCCAACAATTAGGACAATGTGTAACAATGCATGCAGCACTTGGGGGACGTCGTCGTCCAGGGCGATGCCGAAGAACCGCAATACGGCTTCTGCCGTTGCGTGAATCAAAGTTTCCATTTTGGGGAATTCTTTTTCAGTATGGCTGCGCGCCACTACAGCGCGCAGCTCGACTCGATTAGCTGACGCTGGCGGTTCCGAACATGCCGGATTCGTAGTGGCCAAGGATCAGGCAGGCGAACTCGAACTCGCCGGCATTTGTGAACGTCCAGACGATTTCACCTTTCTCACCCGGTTGCAGAGTGATTGCATTGGACATCTGATGGGCGTTTTCATCCTGCCCTTTTGCCATCAGTTCCTTGTGAGTCTGGTTGTTTTCACGGGTATCCAGCACAAACTCGTGCTCAAGCTCGCCGCGGTTCGAGATCTTGATCCGGACGGTTTCCCCTTTCTTCACCGCAAATCTGTTAGGTGTGAAGATCATCTCACCGTCGTCGGTCTCCTTCATGGTGACGCGAACTGCCCGGCGGGCTTCACCTTTGTTTCCGGGCATTCCTGCGATCATCATCGCCGAGTGGTCCATATCATGCCCCGCTCCATGATCCGAACCATGGCCGCCGCCGGATGGCCCTGACATCGCTGGAATTGACATGGCAAAGACCATTGCTGCGCCGACAAATACTGCTCTCATTGAACTATCCTTTCTAAGGTTGGAGAGACTGAAGATGCGCGGCGGTGATCTCGCCGCGCGGAGTTCTCAGAACATCAATCGGACACCGGTCACGATTGAGAATTCGTCATCCTCCTCGCCGGCAGCTCGCATCATGTCGGCAGTGCCACCGAACGATTTTTCATAGTTGATGCCGATGTAAGGAGCGACCGATCGGTCGATGAGGTCGTAGCCAAGGCGCGCGCCGATCTCGACAGTGGCCCCTCCCGCTGCTTGCATGTAAGCCGGATCATCCTGCACAGGCAGAGTGACCTCTAAGGATGGTATCAGGGTCAAGCGGTTGGTCAGCAAAGCCTCATATTCCCCTTCAAACCGAAGGAACGACCGGTCTGACAGGTAGAAATCTGCGTCGATTTCAAACCACTGTGGTGCAAGTCCTTTGACACCAACAACAGCTGCATATCTGTCGGGCAATTGGTCTGGCGTTTGTGCGTACACCCCGACAACCGCATCGAAGAATCTGGATATGGGCATCTGCAATCGCAGCTGGTTTTCCAGACTCTCGATCTCACCAGAGCTTTCTGCGACTTCACCTTTGCTGCGCCACACGAACTTCAATTCGTCGGTGCCCACCAGAGCATCGAAATCCCAGACATATGTCCCGCCGTCATCGGTCGAACGATATTCCAGTTGCTCGACCTGAATGCCGTAAGTGAGAGCTTCTGCGCTTGTGTGCTGCGCGACCCCACCCGCCATGATCGACAGCGCCAAAGCTGTCATCTGTTGGTTGAGTGATCGTTTCAATGTCATGACGGTGTTCCTTTGATAACGACTTTGCGGAACATCCCTGCGTCGGCGTGGTAGGACAGGTGGCAATGAAAGGCCCATTGTCCTGTCACATCGACCTCTGTTTCGGTGTAAACGGTCGTGCCGGGGTTGACGTTAATTGTGTGCTTGATCGGGTCTCTGCGGCCTTTGCCGGTATCGAGGATCGACCACATACCGTGCAGATGCATGGGATGCGCCATCATGGTCTCGTTGACGAATTTGAAGCGCACCCGCTCACCATAATAGAGTACCAACGGCTCGGCCTCAGAGAGCTTCTTGCCGTTGATGGACCAGATGTAGCGCTCCATGTTTCCGGTCAGCCGCAGCTCGATCTCACGCGTCGGTGGACGATCCGGATAAAGCGGCTTTGCAGCCGACAGGTCTTGGTATGAAAGGAACCTTCCGCCGTTCGCCGCCTCGGGGATCAACCCGCTGCCATCGGCATAGAACGGTGCCGAAGCCCCGTTCCCTGCGCCATGGCCCATTTGTGCATGTGACATGGCGCTCATGGATTTGGGAGCCTGACCGTGACCGGAATGTGCAGGCATTGCCGCGGTCTTGGATGGTTCGCCATGACCCATTGCGGCGTGATCAACTTGATCATTGCTCATCTGGCCGTGACCCATGGCCGAATGGTCCATCTGACTATGGTCCATCTCGCCCTGTTTCTTCTTTTCGACTGGGGCGGCTGGCGTCATGTCCATCATGGAATGGTCCGCCTGCATCACATGGTCTTCCATGTTCATGCCGCCCATCATTCCGCTCATGTCGGCCATGGTGAGCAGTGGCGGTGTGCGCAGTTTGTACATCGGGCCCACCATGCCCTTGGCAGGTGCAAGTGTTCCGCGCACCACGCCGGTACGTCCCATGGATTCCGCAAAGATGCTGTAAGCTTGCGCCCTTCGCGGCTGCACAATCACGTCATAGGTCTCGGCCACAGCGATACGAAGCTCGTCAACCACCACTGGTTTCACATCGTTTCCGTCCGCCTGAACGACTGTCATTTTGAGGCCGGGAATGCGCACGTCGAAGTAGGTCATGGCAGAAGAATTGACCAAGCGGAGGCGAACTTTCTCACCAGGCTTGAACAGCCCTGTCCAATTCTGGCTTGTCGTCGCGCCGTTGATCATTGCGGCAAAGCCCTGAACGTCCTCAACATCGGTGCGCATCATTCGCATGCGACCCCACATCTTTCGTTCTTCCATGGCTTGTTTGAACCCATCGGCGCGAGAATCTCGCACAAGATCGGCAACTGTGCGCTGTGTTCTGTTGTAGTAATCCGATGACATTTTCAGGTTGCGCATTATGCGCTTTCCCTGATGCGGATGCGTATCGGTAAGCTGCACTACATAGTCACGATCCGCGCGGATCTTCTCTCCGCCCTTCGGTTCAATCACGATGGCACCGTAGGCTCCGTCCGGTTCCTGAAATCCAGAATGGCTGTGGAACCAATAGGTCCCAGCCTGCTCGATGGGGAATTGATAGGTGAAGGTTTCCCCCGGGTTGATCCCGTCAAAGCTGATCCCTGGAACGCCATCCTGATCATAGGGAAGGATCAGCCCGTGCCAGTGAATCGAGGTCGACTGCCGCAGGTTGTTCCTGACCCGGATAGTGACATCCTCGCCTTCTTTGAAGCGAAGAACAGTAGGCGTTTGGCTGCCATAGTAGCCAATGCCCTTCTTTTTGAATGTGTCCGCATCGATCCGGATGCGGTCCACGGTGATATCGTATACGTCGGCAAGCACACTTGTTGTCCCGGTCATCCCGACGACAAGACAAGTGGCAGCCACACGCATGAATTGCGTTGCTGTCATTGGTTTTCTCAAGTTTGGAGTGACGTCGGCATCGCGATCGGACGCGTTGAATGCCAACGAAATTTGGTGAACGAAAAAGTCAGCCAGGTTCAGTCAAGCGACCGGGCGGCTGACAGGACGTTCTTACGCGCGGGGAGGCGGCGTTTCAGTGAGCGACAAGGCTGACGGTTGTACGAGGTCGTAGAGGGGCTGGGTCATCGTCTTGGACAAGGGCAATGCAATGGCCAAGTTTGTCTGACCCGACATCGCAGCAAGACTGCACGAAACATGAACCAAGCAAGTCTCCGCATGAGTGCTGTTCACCGGATTGGAGTCGTGGTCCATTTGGGCATGTTCAGTGTCTACTGTCGTAGCCTGCGAAACATGCTCATGTGTTGACGAGAATGCGACAAACACCAAAAGCCCGACCGCCATCACGATCTGGAACATCTTAAGGGCTGTGCACTTCACTCTCATGGTCCTGTATTTGATGACTCTTCTGCTCGACTTTCGTAGTAGATAGGGTTTCCAGCAGGTGGAGGGTCAAGCATATTTCTCAGTTTTATCGAGCAACTTTATGGGTAGCCGGTATTGCTACGTATTACTGATGCGGCTGGTTGCGGCTTGCTTGCATATCCTGCGCGCGCTCAGGCCATGTTGATCTGATGTAAGCCAAGATGTGCCAGATCTCATCGTCAGACAGAATGTCGTCGAATGGTGGCATCCCACTGTCAAAATCCTGCAGACCTATTGCCGCAAGCGCGCGCCTCCCACCCAGTTTCGTGTAATCAAAAAGCAGTTGGTTGTCATGGTGCCATGTGTGCCCCGTTTCGTCATGAGGGGGCGCTGGCAATATGCCTTCGCTGTTGGGTGAACGCCAGTTTTACTGACCTTCGAGATTGCTGTCGTGGCAGGAAGCGCATTGCTCTTGGTACAGCGCTTGACCAGCCTTGAGGTCACGTTCAAGAAGCTCATGATCCGCCATTGATGAGGACGCAAACAGCATCGATATGGCGATCCAGGTTGTTGTCACGACAATCCGCTTTCCGGTAAACTCTTGCATGATCAGTTTATGCCGTTGGCGCGCTGCAACTCGCGCACATCTTGTGTGATCAACGCAATATCCGTGCGTGTCAAACTTTCAACAGGAGGCATGCTCCCGAAGGTCCAATGGTGGCTCCTGACACCCTGTGCTACAGCGCGTTGAAAACTCTCATTATCGTGGTGACCCGGCTCGTTGATGACATGGGCTAGCGGCGGCGCGACGCCTTGCTGCCCGACCCCGTTCAATCCATGACAGGCCGCACAATTCGCTTCAAAGCCCCGCTGGCCGATCTGCGGACTCGTGGACAGCGTTTCTGGTAGAACGATGTCAACGAGCGCTGTGCCGTGAGTTGCGGTTTGGCTTGCGGTCGATTGGACGGATTCAACGACAGGCCAGAAAATGTAGCCGGGGATACCTGCGGCTGTGATTGCTGAAATCATAATGGCTTTCTTCATGTTTCCACATGGGTGATGTGTTTCCTTTGGGGCCTACGGCTTCGAGGAAGTGGAAGGTCAAACTGTTTTTGATCACAGCTTCGAAAGCGTCCAGATGGCCATACCGACCATCATCAGGTTCACAGTGAGTGACACAGAACTTCAGCGCCTGCAGGTTTAATCTCGCCAAAAGTGACTGCAATGAAATCGACGAATCACCGAACTTTGCCACGCGATTATCTCGCGGACGCAACAATAGACGGGATTTGTGAAGCTACGCCGCGGCGTGATTTGATGAGGTGAATGTCCGCTTTGGGTCGTCCTGTCCTGCGCCAGGCACGACTGAAGACAAGATGCTGCGCTTGCTCCAACGACAACAGTAAGCCCTTTGGAGACGATCGAAGGCAGGTCAGATACTGATAAAGATCGCTACTCAGCCGCTGCCAACTGCAGGGTGCCTTCGACTGATGCCAGGGCCGCTCGCGGCAGCCATCGATCGATGGTCCGTTCCAATACTTTATCTCCGGAAAAAAACATGCGTCCTTCCGCGACCTCACGGGCAACGCTTGTTCGACCGTAAAAAATAGCTCCAAACGACAACTTGGTCGTTTCGATGTACAAGTCCACGTCAAAGGAAGGCACGTCTACACAGGCCTCAACAATGCCGCTGTGGGGCTCGTAGACCAGCCAGTAGACTGGGAATGGCCCCTCTTCGTCGGCAAAATTCATACGCACTACCACGCGCCGACGAGGAAGTTCGTTAACCACGATCATCTGGCGCAAATACCACATAAGTTGCGACAAATCATAACTGCAAACAGCCAGCTCGGCTTCAATATGTTTCTGGGTCCACTCGGCCAAAGCATCTAATATTGGGACGAGCGCTTTCGCTTTATCCGTAGGCAAGTAGTCTATGGTTCCCTTGGCTTTGTTATCGATCCGTTCGATCAGACCTACTGCTTCCATCTCGGATAGCCGCTTTGACAGAATCGCCGGAGAAATGTTGCCAAGTACCCGCTTAAGGTCACTGAACTTGGTGTAGCCGTTATACCCCATTTCGGTTAAAATCGGGATTGTCCAACGCGGTGTCAAAATTTCGCAGGCTTTTGAGATTGGGCAAATCATTCCATAGGATTTGGCGGGCATCGTAGCGGTCCTCCCTCCTGTTCAGATTATATCTTCAAGAGGATTCCGTTCCAGTTCAGAAACTGTACCGGGGCCTAAAACGCCCTGAACTAGCCTGCGGAAGGCAGGTTACGCCATGCTTTCTCTGTATAACACGGAGGAGGAAGACGAATGACCGACTACCCGACTTCAACCGCACCGACAGATGGTTATCTCATCATCGCTGGTAAACTGTGGCGAACCTTTCAAGCCTATCGCGAGGAACGTGTGGAACGTCAAAAATTAGGCGAAGCGCTGCGTGAATTTAATTCAGCCCACCTGCGCGACATCGGGTACATCAGGGAGGACATTCTGGACGCTGGCAATTCCAAAAGTGCATCAAAACAGCGTGGCAGCCGCATAGAGATTTTGGATATGACCTTTTGATGCGATCCAGCATTCGTTCAATGTCAAGGAACAAACCGCAGTCCGCCGTTCTTTTGTGAACTGCGCTAAAGGTCCGTTCCGTCCCACGATCAGTAAATTCGTTCGTCGACTGATCTCGCTGCCGCATCGAACGTCTGGCTTGAAGGGCTGCACTGCAGCATCTCGAAAGCTGGTCGAACGACCGGAATGCGCCGGATTTGAAGGAAGAAAATTCTGTCCCTTGCGGGATGGCTCAGAGCAGGTCCTCAAACAACTATCGACTTAGGACTACGTGAGGCCACTAGCCCAGGTCCAATGCTGTGTCGCACAGCGTCAATAGAGCCGATGTAGCCCTTGACCTAATATGGTGCGATAGTCTTCATTAGAACAAAACACGATCTCATTGTTCGACAAATAGACCACCGGCTAAATGGCGGACTAAGTTAACGGGGAGATGCTTGCTGGCAAGTGTACGAAGTGGTCCTGTGACAACCGCAAGCAAAACTATTTGATGTCCGATATCGCGACCTGGCTCCAGAAACATGGTTTATCCAAGTATGCTGCTGATTTTGCTGAACACGAAGTCGAATTTGGCGACCTGTCAGAACTAACTGACGAAGACTTGATAACAATTGGGCTTCCCCTCGGACCGAGAAGGCGGTTCCTGAAGGCTGTTCGCGCAAGCACTGAAAAGGCGCTGAAACAGCACATCACTTCCAACGGCCCCGAAATCGTGGCAGAGCGGCGCCAGCTTACGGTCATGTTCATCGATCTGGTCGGATCAACCGAAATTGCGCAACGAGTCGATCCGGAAGATCTGGCTGATGTTCTTCGGCTCTTTAAAGAAACCTGTGCCTCGGCTGTCGCCGCGTTTGATGGCCATATCGCCAGTTACTATGGCGACGGTATCATGGTTTTTTTCGGATTTCCCCACGCCCATGAAGATGACCCCGAGCGTGCCATCCGTGCGGGTCTGCGTATCATCGATGAGATTCCGAAAATTCGCACCCACGCGAAACTCAATGTCCGAATAGGCATTGCAACCGGATTGGTAGTGGTCGGTGATTTGCGAGGCGAGAAAATGTTTGAGGACGGGACGGCGATGGGCGAGACGCCCAACCTGGCTGCGCGTCTTCAGGCAATGGCGGATCCAGGGGCGATAATCATCGCCCCAACCACTCATCAGTTGGCTGGTGATGCATTTGAGTATGTTCTGCGCGGTGCGTTCAATCTCAAGGGTTTTGCTAAGGAAGTCGAAGCTTGGCAAGTGACTAGGGCACGTGAAACGGTCAGCCGTTTCATGGCGATAGATGACGCGTTGCTCAAACCCTTGGTCGGGCGCTCAGTAGAACTTGAGGCGCTGAATGATAAGTGGGAGCTTGCCAGTGGAGGTCTAGGGCAGGTTGTGTTGGTCTCAGGAGAGCCAGGAATTGGAAAGTCGCGATTGGTAGAAGAGTTTCGGCAGAGCATTATCGATTTTCCACACACACAAACACGATATCAATGTTCTCCATATCATTTTGCGACTGCGTTTTATCCGGTAGTTCGCCAACTTGAGAGCGCGGCAAATCTTCATGCAGACGAGCCAAGCTACGTTAAGCTTGAAAAAATCCGCGACGTGTTGGGCGATCAATCCGACGAAGCACTGAAGTTGGCCGCTACACTTCTCTCCATTCCGTTCGAAGATCACTTGGGGCCTTTGGATCTGACGCCGCAGCAGATTATGGATCATTCTCTAGATTTGTTGCTGAACAATCTTTCGTCGGAGGCTGCCGGCGGTCCGGTTCTTTTCCTTTTTGAAGATGCCCATTGGATTGATCCGACAACTAAGTTGCTTCTGGATCGGATCGTCGACCGTATTCGTGATCTTCCAGTGCTTGTTGTTATGACATTCCGACCTGAGTTCGATCCGAGTTGGACATTTCAGTCAAACCTCACAAAAGTCGTCTTGAAGCAATTAGACTTTCAGCATGTCAAAACCATTGTGGACGAAGTCGCCGAAGGCGAGACGATTGCTGATGAGATGTATGACGTGGTCGCGGCAAGATCTAACGGTGTTCCGCTATTTGTGGAGGAGGTGACCAAAGATCTCCTTGAGTCGGGCATCCTGACGAGGGGAAGGGACACCTACTCGATGGGTGGGGTCTCGGCAGCGAACTCTGTGCCCAGTACGTTGCATGATGCGCTGATGGCGCGCCTTGATCGCTTGAGCTCCGCAAAAGAGGTCGCCCAAATAGGAGCTGTCATTGGACCGCAATTCACCTATCCGTTGATCTCGAAAGTGGCCGGCATCGGCGATAAAGCGTTGCGTGCAGGTCTCGAGCTCTTGGTGGAGGCTGGCATAGTTACGGCTTCTCGTGCCGAGGGTTTTGAAACTTTTAGCTACTGCCACGCCCTTATTCGCGACACTGCCTACAATAGTCTTTTGAAGCGAGAACGCCGGGCTCTACACTCTCGCGTTGCGCGGCAATTGGATGACACGTCGGCGCATAAGGGCGATGCCAGCCCGGAAATTCTGGCGCATCATTACACTATGGCCGGCATGAGCAAGGAAGCCGTAGACTATCGGTACCTTGCGGGTCAGCGTGCGGTCCAGCGTTCTGCCAACACCGAGGCTAGCACACAGCTGTCACTGGCGCTTGAGCAACTTGGCGAGTTGGAACAGAGTATTGAGCGGGATCGTAGAGAAATTGAGGTTCTGGTTCTCAAGGCCGGTGTTCTGAGGTCGACCGCAGGGATTGCCGCGGATGAAACCGGTTCAGTTTATGCAAGAATACGAGACTTGTGCGACCGCGTTGAAGAAACGCAGCACCTGTTCCCGGTTCTGAATGGATTGTATTCCTTTCATTTGGTCCGTGCGGAATACGACTTAGCAAGATCTGTCGCAGGGCAATTGCTGGATTTGGCGGCCTCGACCGGTGAGACGCAGCATCAGATGGTGGCACATCGCGCGATGGGAGCGGTATTATTCCATATCGGAGAGCTAAGCCCGGCATATAAGCACTTAAGCAAAGCACTGGACCTCTATAGCCGAGAGCGTGACGGACAGCTGGCTTTTATCTACGGGTCGGACCATGCGGCAATTACCTCATGCTTTCTGAGTTTAGCCGTGTGGATGCGCGGCGACCCCGACGAAGCCCTTAAGATACAAAATCGAGCGGTGGCGGGTGCTAAACAACTAGAGCACGCTCATAGCATTGCTCAGTCACTGACTTATTTGTGCATGCTTCACCTGCTGCGTCGTGAACCCGAGAAAGTCTTGGAGGTGGTTGAGGAGCTTGAGGAGATTTCAGATGGGCATTCATTCACATTCATGTCTTTGACTGCGACCCTCTGGCGAAGCTGGGTGAACGCCTATGTTTCGCCAAAACAAGAAACGATCGATACGTTACACAAAGCGTCGATCGCATGGTGGGAAAGTGGCGCGGGAAACTACAAACCCTTCTTTCTGACCCTAGTTGCGGAGCTCACTTTGAAAATAGGTGACCGGAAAGGGGCCTTGGATATGCTGGCTCAGGCCCATGATCAGCAGCATCGCACAAATGAAGGATGGGCACAGGCTGAGACGGAGCGAGTCTACGCGCTAGCACGTTGCAAGAATGAGTTGGCGGAAAAGGAATTTCTTAAAGCTTTAGACGCAGCGAGAAGCCAGAAGGCAAGGATGTTCGAACTTCGAACCTCTGTAGATTACACAAAGCAAAGCAAACTTTTTGGGCAGGCGCACAGCGCGATCACTGAACTACGTACCGCTTTGGATAGGATAAAAGGAGGTGAGAATACTGCCGATGTGACTGATGCGCTAAAGCTAGTTGATGAATTTTCTGTCATCTGAAACCCTAGTTTTTCCAGAGTTTCACGCGGCTTAATTGATTGCTGAACTTTTGCTTTTGCTAAATCAAATTTGTAGACTGTCGAATTGCAACTATCACAAAATCCGTATTCTTTCCGCCTCATTTGGCGCGCACAGCGACTGTCTGGAATGTATGCTGCAAACACGGCATGACACGATCCCAACGAGTGACCGCGCCGGGCCGTATGATGCATATGAGATCGGGTGGTTTCCTGCCCCTCGCTGCAGATTGGGTCAATGACTGATTTTGGGGAAAGCCACCCTTTCAGGGCTGGAACACCTTACAGAACAGAAAACCTTCTCTTCCACTGAACGACACGCAATTCATCGCGCTTCTCATATTCTGCAATAGCTTCACCGATGTCCCGGTTAACATGATCCTCTCGATCTTCTCCGAGATCGGTCATGCGCATGGTAAACTAAGCAGTCATTCCTCCGGGCGGCAAGGTGGCAAACCTAGGGAAAGAGGGATCACCTTTGCCGGCCCGCCATTTTGCGGGCAGGGAGGGATCAAGGACAATACCCCGTGCCACTCCCACGACATCCACATCCCTTGATCGGACTGCAGCTTCAGCCTCCTCTTTGCGTTTGAAGCCGCCGGTGACCATAAGTGGAACTGATATCAGTCGACGCGCAGCGCGTGCAAATTCGACAAAATATGGACCTTTAGTCGCGCGTTCTGAGCTGGAAGGTGCTCCGGGGAAATAGGTCCCGCCGCTGATATCCAGAAGGTCGACATCCTTGCCTTCAAGTCCGGCAACGACTTCGAGTGCTTCGTCTTCCGTTAGGCCTCCGTCGAGTTGATCGGTTGCATTTAACTTTATTGCTACCACAAAGTCGGATGGGACCGCCGCGCGAACGGCTTCGACCGTTTCAATAAGTAGCCGCATCCGCGCCTGTATCGAACCGCCATAGGCATCGGTTCGGCGATTGAATAGCGGCGACAGAAACTGGCTGAGGAGAAAGCCATGTGCGGCATGGATTTGCACGCCGCCAAATCCCAATTCCGCCGCACGCAGAGCGGTGCGGGCAAAGCTATCTGGAACGGCCCTTATCTCGGCGATTGACATGGCTTCGCTGCGGAAATCAGGAAACTCGATAGCGCTTGGCCCTCTGGATTTGCTGATCGGAGGATGAGCCATTGCCCCGGCATGCCCAAGCTGCAGCCACAATTGGGCTCCGTTAGCCGACCCGCGCCGCGCAAGGTCGCGAAACGCCGTCTCGTCGGCTGCACCATCCAGTACCAGATTGCCCGGTTTCTCGGGATACCGCGGATCACCCTGCACCTCGCCGATGATCGACGCGGCAAGCCCCCCTTTAGCCCAGCGTTCATAAAGCCGCATCTGAGAAGGAGTAGGGTTTCCCTGGCCATCAGCCAACGAATCCGACATCGCTGATTTGATGATCCGATTCTTCAATACACGCCCATTCGGCAAAGTGAGTGGCGAGAAAAGAGATACGTTCGAAGCGGTGTGCAAAGCAGTTTTCCTTGGAGTTTTCATCTCCACCTGAGATACTTTGGATCACATTGCATGATAAGTTGGCTACTTGGATCACCTCTTGATAGATTTTGGAACAGATGACGCAAAAGACAGAAATCGAGATCCTTCTGGCCGTTGTGGATCACGGCAGTTTCTCAGCCGCCGCCAGAGTGTTGGGATACACCCCGTCCGCTGTGGGTAAACGGGTGCATCAGCTGGAACAGCGGTTGAAGGTGCCGCTTTTTGTCCGCTCGACCCGGCGCATGGCCTTGACCGATGCGGGGCAGCGATATGTGGAGGAAGCGCGGGGGCTTCTTGCTCGCCTCACAGCGCTGGAAGAGGATATTGCCGATGATGGCGACAGGCTGCGCGGCACAATCCGCCTGACAAGCGCTGCGGCTCTTGGCCGCCTGTATGTAGTTCATCTGGCGATCGAATTCATGGAGCGGCATCCGGAGGTTGAGATCGAACTGCTGCTGACCGACAAATTGGTCGATTTGGTCGGAGAAGGTTTTGATCTTGCGATCCGCAGTGGTGTCTTAGGCGATTCATCCCTGGTCTCACGAAAACTGATGACCAACAGGCGGGTGCCATGTGCCGCACCTGCGTACCTAGAACAGCATGGCATCCCTCAGCAACCGGAAGAGCTTACCACACACAAATGTCTGCGCCTGGGCCACGAAAGGCACCTTTCGGATTGGGGAATTGCCCAAGCACCACACGGGCATGCACGGCTTGGCCCCGGCTTCATTTGCAACAGCCTGGAAGCTCTCCATGCAGCGTGCCGCGCGGGGCGAGGCATTGCTTGGCTGCCAGAGTTTCTTATCTCCCACGACCTGCTAAATGGCCGCCTGGTGCCGGTGTTAACTGACTACACTGAACAAGACGCCGGCGGCGGGATTTTCATTCTACGCCCGGAGACAACATTCCTGCCGCGACGGGTGCGGGTTCTGATCGATTTCCTGGTGGACCACTTCACTGGTACTCGAGACGATTGAACCGGGGGGATGGGGAAGCAAAGCTCGTTGAAGCGAAGACCCAATTGAGGAGGGCGCAAGAAGAAAGCAATATCACTCAAAGGAACCGAAGGGCGTATCCGAGTAGAAATCACACCAGCAGGAGGTGGCAGAATGACAATGTTTGATTTTGATCATAGCTCGCTCGACTGGGTAACTGCCACTTGAGCGCCTCACAATAAACCGCCACACAAAGGCAATCAGGATCATATATGCTGCGAAAATTACTTGGCTCATCTCTATTCAAGACAGCTTCAATAGAGATGGCAATCGAAGGTCTCGCAAAAGATGATGTTCGAATTGGAACAGCATTCCGTGAAATCTCTCACGCGGATGTCATGCGCTACATTGACAAAAGAAAGTTCCATGTACGAAAGGTAATACCCCGACCGCAGGGTGATTGGGTCGAGTTCTACGCTTTGATAGAAAACAAGATTCACGTCGTCCGGCTCGACGTCGCCAGGGACGGTATAGGATCGATTCTTACGTCTCATTACTTGGACTTATCAAGTGAGCTTCGGAATGTTTTCAGAGATGACTTATCCAAAATAATGTTCGGGTTAAGCCTCCCCTACACAGATGCAAGCTATGAGAAATGGCGGGATTTCGACATCGAGGAACGGTTGGAAGAAGACATGCTTTTGGCAGGTCGTCTGATGCGAAAATTCTTCGAAGTCAACCCTTTGGCATTCTACCCACTGCTCGCAGCCTGTGAGGATTTTCATGCCCCACAAGAGCACCTTGGCCTATTTGACCTGTTGTGTCATGAGGGAATGCCGGACGAAAGAAGAGCGCGCTTGCAATGCTACTTAGCTGTTGAGTCATTGATGACAAACAATCACCTGCCTTGCTTTCGCACAGTAAACCTTAAACGGGTTTCCGAAATGGTCGACGAAATGAGCGCAGAACAAACTGGCTGACATGGCATCCAAGTACTTAACTAACTAACCGTGTCAAAAAACTCGGCTGGGCGGCCCTGCATCGCGTTCACGCTGATCCGCCCATGCGGCCAATGCTTGTCTACACTCCTTTGATTGGCGATTTGAAAGCCTATCAATGACCGCTGATTGTTTTGTATGCGAACCGACCGAGAATTCGACCTTATAGACAGGACAATCGGATAGGAGCGGGTTAGAATCCCTACTGTCGGATTGCAGTCTCACTGCAGTCCCGGCAGGAAACCCGCAGGGAGGAATTTGGATATTGATCGCAATCGCCTGCTTTATAGGGGGATTTTGGTAGCGGAGGAGGGACTTGAACCCCCGACACGCGGATTATGATTCCGCTGCTCTAACCAACTGAGCTACTCCGCCATGAGTGAGAGGCGATTTAAGGGAGGTGTGGGGTAGGGTCAAGAGGGAAAACTGTGGATTTACCGGTTTCTTCCCTCTTTCCATTTTCATCATTTAAACCTGTTATTGCGATCCGGCAGTGTCCTGCGGGATTTGGTGCGCGTTCGCTACATTGCGAATGAATGCGGCGCATTCTGCGGGAGCGGTGATCGGGATCATGTGTCCTCGCTCTTCCAGTTCCTCCACAGCTATACCGAACTGGCGCATCGGCTCGCCATGTTGCCGCGGTGACAGGATTTTATCCTCTGCGCCAAACAGGATGGCCCCGGACACCTTCAGGTCATTGTAGCGATCGGCTTGGTGCTGGATGCTCGAATCCGCACCAACCACGTCCTGAGACGCTGTAATATAGGCAGACGGGCGCAACCCCAGCGCGCCTCCGGCTTTGTAGATGAAGTCGTCAGGGACATTTTCGGGCGCGAACACATCAGCCAGAACCTGTGGGGCAGTTCTTCGCGCCATGGGCACCGCAATGGTGTTGCCAATGAGATTTCGCAGCCATCCGGTGCGTATCTCCAGAGCTTTGAACGCAGCCGGTGTGTCGGGCACTTTGTGGGTGAGCGGGCACAACAGGGCCAGAGCCGAGACGTCGTTGGGATAGTCCAGCGCCATCGCCAGTGAAACCGCCCCACCTAGAGAATGGCCAACCAGAACGGTGTCTGATACGCCCTTGATCTGTAGGAACTGATGAATCATGCGCGCCTGCTCGGGCAATGTGCCAAGCTCGGCACTTTCCCGGGTGGAATATCCGCATCCCGGCCGGTCAACGGCGATAACGTGATATTCCTCTGCAAGCAGGTCCATCAGGGCGTAGGTATAATGCTGTAGCTGGCCGGACAGACCATGAATTAGAACAACGGTCTGGCGGGCAGGGTCCCCCGCTTCAACATAATGAATGCTGCCGCCGTCAACCGGGATGACCTTGCCAAGTTGAGGCACAAGCTCCGATCCCTGCCGGGCCAGCCGCCGGGTCCAGAGATTGAGCCCAAGCAGTAGGCCACCGATGAGTAGGACTAAGATCAAAAGCACATTCATATCAATTTTCCCCAGTCAATTCAGATGGATCAATTCCGTGGTATTGTTCCAGCCCGCAGCGAGCCATGCGGTTTTTGTACTCGGCCACGGTTCCCGGCCAAAGCGTCGTATTCCGGCCCTCAGCGTCCTGATACCACGAGGTGCAGCCACCTGCCTGCCACACGCTGTTTAAGTGGCGTTCTTGCATTTCGCGGGTGAACGCAGCCTGCTTCTCGGCATCCGGAGTTATGATGCTTAGCCCGCTTGACTTCATTTGTGTCAGAACCTTTCCGATATGGGCCACCTGCGCCTCGATCATCAGAACGACCGAGTTGTGGCCCAGCCCGGTATGTGGCCCGAGCAGGATGAAGAAATTCGGAAAACCCGCAACCGCAGTGCCAAGATTGGCCTGCATGCCGTTTGCCCAGGCTTTGCGTAATGTCTGCCTCTCGACGCCGCATATGTTCAGCCGTTCCATTGCGTCGGTTACACGAAAACCAGTGCCCCATATCAGTACGTCCGTTTCGGTCTGGCTGCCGTCGCTTGCAACGATCCTGTTTCCATCAATGGATTCGACACCACTTGGGATAAGATCGACATTTCTGCGGGCCAGGGCTGGATACCAGTCATTCGAACTGAGTATGCGCTTGCACCCGATCCGGTAATCCGGCGTCAGCGCTTTTTGCAGAGCCGGATCGGAAATGGCGTCGGTCAGTGACTTCCGCCACATTTTCATGGCGAAATTGACGGCCCCCTCTTCACCACGAAAGACGCGGTGGCGGAATTCGAATATCCTGTAGATCAGTTCCCGCCGCAATCTGGGCAATGCCTGAAACCGGCCATAGAGCTTGCGAACCCATGGCGCGATCGGTCCGTCCGGGCGAGGAAGGACATAGGGCGGAGTGCGCTGGAAAATCGTAATTTCTTCTGCGGTTTTTGCTATTTCCGGAACAAATTGCACCGCGGATGCACCTGTTCCAATGACCGCCACACGCTTGCCTGACAAATCCTGGGAATGATCCCATTGGGCTGAATGAAATGCAGGGCCGGGAAAGCTGTCGGCGCCCGGTATTTCCGGGATCAATGGAATGTGCAGCGCACCTATCGCAGACACCAGAATGCGCGAATACCACTTGTGGCCGTCTTCGGTTTCGACATGCCAGCGGCCGTCCGCCCATCTGGCGGACTTGAACACCTGATGAAAGCGGCAAAGATCGTATAACCCTTCATCTCGGGCGACCTGCTGCAGATAGGATTGTATCTCAGCGCCACCGGCATAGGCAGTGCTCCAGTCTGGGTTGAGGTGTGTCGCCATTGAATACAGGTGCGAGGGTATATCACATGCGACACCGGGATAGGTGTTCTCACGCCACGTGCCACCGATGTCGCCGGCCTTTTCCAATATCGTGATGTCCGAAATCCCGCGCTTTCGCGCCTCGATCGCCATGACAAGTCCCGAGAAACCGGCGCCTATGATAAGCATGTCGGTCTGGTGCGTCATGGCGCGCCGATCCTCCGCTGGGCGTTCAGCCTGAAGCGTAACAAAAGGAATCGGATCGCGCAGCCTGTGCGGCAGATGCCGTTGGGTCAATCCGATTGATTGACGTCGGCAACTTTCGGGCAAGGCAGGGTATCCAGCAGTCTGAATACTTCGGTTCGGCAGGACGGCCCGGCCCAGTCCTTCGGAAAAAAGATCGGTGGCAAATCCGGGTGCCGCAAAACGACCCGGCGCCATCTGTGGACAATCAGTGTGCGCAGGGTTGCAACTTGCGCCGGGGATGGGTCCCAGCCCGACGGGCGTGTATCATGGGCGCGTCGGACAGCATCACGCAGGCTTTCGCAGGCTTCTCGCAACTCCGGCGGGCAAATGCGTGTCTGCAACCACATGGGGACCGAGCGCGCGGTTACCTCGAACACCATAAGGCCCTCGCAATTCCGGGGCGGTGGCCCCGACGCCATGGCAATATTCTTGCCCATGGATGTGTAATCACGGGTCAGCAGCAGATCATCCAGCGTGCGGATACCTGGCCCTTCCTCGGCAATCAGTATGTGCCAAGTTTCCGGCGTCACCTGTTCGGTTGCATAAATACGGGGCGTCACCTGGGCGGATTGGGTTCGGCCAAAATCAGTCAGAAAATGCATCGAGACGCGGCCAATGCGGGCGCTTTCAATCCATCCATCCTTGCGCAGGCGGTGCAGCGCGACACGGATCGCTTCGGGTTTGATGCCGATCGGTTCGATGATGCGAGTCAGCGCGCCGCCTGAAATCTGTGCGCCCCGCTCCTGTGCGAGGTCGCCGAACAGCGAGACGATGATCGACCAGACGCGCAGATTGTGCGGGTCGGTCAGATCGGCCACTGCGGTTTCGAACCACCTTTGGTCACTGGTCATAGGACCAGTTTAAACCCTTAGCGCGGATAAGAAAAACACAAACACCGAAATTGAAGGTTCCGATTGGACCACGGTCCTCAATAAGCGTTCATAGTCAGCAACTCGTACTCCGCGACTTTGTCGTCATCCTGATTGGTCAGGGTAACGTGCCAGCGAACCTCGCCGTATTCATCGGTGCGGCGGGTCTTTTTCCTGACCGTCAGGCGGACTTTGATGCTGTCGCCCGCGCTGACCGGTTTCATGAAGCGCAGGTTGTCCAGTCCGGTATTGGCCAGAACAGGTCCCTCGTTCGGTTCGACAAACAGCCCTGCGGCAAAGCTGAGCAGCAGATAGCCATGTGCCACGCGGCCGGGGAAGAATGGGTTCCTTTTGGCCGCTTCTTCGTCCATGTGGGCATAAAACGTGTCACCCGTGAAATGGGCGAAATGTTCGATGTCGTCCATCGTCACGGTGCGGGACGCGGTATGCAGCGTCTCACCGATCGACAGATCTCCGAATTTCCGCGTGAAAGGATGGCTCGGGCCTTTGACTTCGGTGGCGCCGGGAACCCAGGTTTGACCGATTGCGGTCAGCATCTCGGGTGAGCCCTGAATGGCGGTGCGTTGCATGTAGTGCTGGACGCCGCGAACACCGCCCAGTTCTTCGCCGCCTCCCGCGCGACCGGGGCCGCCATGCACCATGTGGGGCAGGGGGGAGCCGTGCCCGGTCGATTCCTTCATCGAGTCGCGGTCGTTGATGTAGATACGCCCATTATAGGCCGCAGCCCCCAGAACCACATTGCGCGCGATGTCCGGATCATGCGTGATCAGCGAGGTAACCAATGACCCCTGACCTCGATTGGCAATTGCAATGGCATGATCTGTGTCGCGATAGCCCATGATGGTCGAAACAGGCCCAAAAGCTTCGGTATCGTGAACGCGATTGGCGTTGTCCGGATCGGCGCAGTGAAACAGCATCGGCGGGACAAACGCGCCTTTTTCCGTATCCGCGCCTTCGATGGCAAACGACTCCGGATCACCAAATACCCGCTCCGCCTCTTGGCCGATGATTTCTGCCTTGGCCAGAACATCAGCCTTCTGTCCGTTTGAAACCAGCGCCCCCATTCGGGTCGTTTCAAGCCGGGGATCGCCGATGGTGGTTTTTGCAAGACGGGCCGAAAGCGCCTCGATAACCGGTTGGACAAGCCCTTCGGGGGCGATGATGCGGCGAATGGCGGTGCATTTCTGCCCAGCCTTCGTCGTCATCTCGCGCGCGACCTCTTTCACGAACAGGTCGAATTCAGGTGTTCCGGGTGCCGCGTCCAGACCGAGGATTGAGGCGTTGAGACTGTCCTGTTCGGCGACAAAACGGACCGAATTCTGCAGGATCACAGGATTCTGCCGCAGCTTCAGTGCGGTATCGGCCGACCCCGTAAAGCTGACCACATCCTGACAGGTCAGGTGATCCAGCATGTCGCCGATCCCACCTGAAACCAGCTGCAGCGCCCCGGCGGGCAGAATGCCGCTGTCCAGCATGACTTTTACGGCCAGCTCGGTCACATAACAGCTGTTGGTCGCAGGCTTCACAATGGCGGGAACGCCCGCCAAAAGGGTGGGGGCCAGTTTCTCAAGCATGCCCCAGACCGGAAAGTTGAACGCATTGATGTGAACGGCCACGCCGTGCAGCGGTGTGCAGATGTGCTGCCCCAAAAAGGTACCGTGCCGCGATAGTTGCTCAACATCTCCGTCCAGATAGACATGGCTGTCGGGCATCTCGCGACGACCCTTGGAAGCAAAAACGAACATTGTGCCGATGCCGCCGTCGATATCGATCAGGTGGTCGTTTTGCGTGGCGCCCGTGTTGAAGCTGAGATCGTATAGCGCCTGCTTGTGCGTCGTCAGGGCCTGAGCCAGTGCCTTGAGCATCTTAGCGCGCTCGTGAAAGGTCAGCTTGCGCAAGGCCGGACCGCCCTTGTTGCGTGCAAATTCCAGCATGGCATTGGTATCAAGCGACGAATTTCCGGCGCTTGCAAAAGCTTCGCCTGTGATGGCCGAAGCGATGGTTCGGGCGCCTGCGTCGGGTGCGATCCATTCTCCGGCGGCAAAACTGGAAATCTGTTGCAAGGTCATCGGACTCTCCTGTTCCTGTTACACCGCCGGGCAGCACGGTATCGTTAGGATATAATTAACCGAATGATCGGTCAATAAATGAATGCTCAACGCACTGAGGCTGCGACCGGCGGCTGCGCCGGACGCCGTTTTCAGTGACCCAGTGCGCCCATCTGTTGCGGCAGGTACAGAACGACAATCGGCACCAGCACGATCAACGCCAGCCGGAAAATGTCAGCGACCCAGAAAGGTGTCACTCCGCGAAAGATCGTGCCGGTAGACACATCGCCGACCACGCCCTTCAGGATGAACACGTTCAGACCAACAGGCGGGGTGATCAGGGAAATTTCCGTCACAACAACGACGACGATGCCGAACCAGATCGGATCATAACCCAGCGAGGTCACCAGCGGAAAGAAGATCGGCACCGTCAGCAGCAACATGGACAGCGATTCAAAAACGCAACCAAGGATGATGTAGATGCCCAGGATCATCAGGATTACGACAAACGGCGAAACGTCATAGGCCGTGACCAGCGCAATCAGCGCCTCGGGCAGACCTGCGAGGTTGATGAAGTTGGAAAAGATCTGCGCACCGATCAGAACCGCGAACAGGGCGGCGGCTGTAAAGCATGTTTCCTTGAGCACTTCGAAGGTCGACCCGATGGTCAGGCCACCGCGGAACAAGGCGATCAGGAATGCACCGGCGGCACCCATACCCGCGGCTTCGGTGGGCGAAAAGGTCAGGTTCAGCGGCTCGAAATCGAAGGCGCCGTATAGCCCGCCGATAACCAGAAAGAACAGCAAGAGCACGGCCCAGACCGAACCCAGCGCGCGAAACCGCTCGCCCCAGTCGGCACGCTCACCTGCCGGACCTGCCTCGGGGTTGCGCCAGACGGTCCAGCGCACGGCAAACAGATAAAACAGGATGCCGAGCAAACCCGGAATGATACCGGCCATAAACAGCTTTCCGATCGAGGTTTCGGTCAGCAGGCCGTAGATGACCAGAATGACCGAGGGCGGGATCAGAATGCCCAAGGTACCGCCTGCCGCGATGGATGCGGTGGACAGCTCGTCTGAATAACCGTAGCGGCGCATTTGCGGCATGGCGACCTTGGACATGGTGGCGGCGGTGGCCAGGGACGAGCCGCAGATGGCGGAAAACCCACCGCATGCCGCCACGGTCGCCATGGCGATTCCACCCCGCATGTGACCCAGAAAGGCGTTGGAAACTGCGTAAAGCTCGCGCGCCATGCCACCTTTGTTGACGAACAGGCCCATCAGGATGAACAGCGGCACAACGGACAAGCCGTAATCCTGCGCGGTGTCTGTGATCTGGCGGCCCACCATCGACATCGCGGCTTTGAGCCCACGCTCATCGAATATTGAGCCTCCGCGTTCATAGGCAAAGCCAAAGGTGCCCACAAGGCCCATTGCAAAAACGATGGGCAAGCGCACAAGTACCAGAACAAGGACAAGTGCAAATCCGATAAGCGCGGCGGTCATTTGGCATGCTCCGACAGGGTATGGGGGGCAAAGAGATGAAGCAGGCCGGTGATGATCATGACCACTGCCGTGATTGCCACGGATATGGTGATGAACCAGCCGACGAGATAGGTCGGGATCGACAGATATTCAGTCACGTCGCCATAGTCGCGCGCGCGTTCCGCCAGCACCCAGACCCGCTGGACGGGCCAGAACAGCATCACGCCACTGACTAGATAGATTACGGCGTCGCGAATGCGGCTCAGGCGCAGACGATGGAATATTCCGTCGGTCAGATCGACGGCAATATGGCCGTTGGTGACCGATATGATCGGAAGGACCGAAAAGACCAGTATCGCCATCAGGATGCGGGTCAGTTCCGTTGCAGCCTCGATCGGAGAATTGAAGACGGATCTGAGGATCACATCGCAAAAGGTCATGATCATGAGGATGAACAACGCTGCGCTGGCTACGATAACCGGCAATATGCTGACCCGCCGTACAAGCTGGATGAGAGAGGTCATTTGGCTGCTCCCGAAAGGGGTTGGCTGGGGGCGGCGGCGTCGCGCCGCCCCGCAGACTGGATCAGTTGGACGCCATTTCCGACCGGATCATGTCATAGGCGGCCTGCGCGTCCACGCCTGTTTCGCTGACTTCGGCGATGACTTTTCCGCGCACATCCTCTGCGATGACCGAAAACTTCTCAAGATCGGCGTCCGAGGCGGCGTTGATTGCATTGCCATCGGTGCTTTCCGTGGCTTCGCGACCGATCGCGTCAATCTCGTCCCAGATCTTGCCAATCTCCCGGCTCAGCGGTTCACCAAAGACGTTTTCGTCAAGCGCGGCCTGCAGGTCTGCGGGGAGGTCGGCAAAGGTGTCTTCGTTCATGATGAAGGCGAAGGAACCACGGTAAAGGCCACCGGGCATCTCGTAAACGTTCTGCGCCACTTCGGTCAGTTTAAAGCCCTTGCGGGATTCAAAGGGCATCACGACACCGTCAGCCGCCTTAGAGGCCAGCGTCTCGTAAACCTTGGGGGCCGGCACCTGAATGCCCGTCGCGCCAAGCGCCGTACCCACGTCGCCACCAACACCACCTGGGATGCGGACCTTGAGGCCGGAAATCTCACCAAGTTCGGTAACAGATGAGCTGGAGTGCAGCTGGGCAGGGCCGTGTGTGTGCAACGCGACGACCTTTACCCCGCGATGCTCGTCCGCGTCTTTCAGGTATTTGTCGTAAGCGCGCCAATAGGCAACTGATGCAGCCTCGGCCGAACCCTCATATCCCGGCAATTCGATCAGCTTCGTGGTGACGAAGCGGCCCGGCTGGTAGCCGTGAAAGATGATCGAGGCATCCGCAGCACCATCCATGATCAGGTCCATCTGTGCCGGGGGCGGGGCGATGCCAAGCTTGAGTTCGGCGGTGACTTTGCCGTCTGTGGCCTCTTCAACCATCTCGACGAACTTGGGCCACATCTTGGCGTTGATGCCGTGCGTCGGCGGCGCCCAGCTGGAAATTGTCAACGTGTAGTCGGCTGCCATTGCAACTGTTCCGCTGACTGCGAGAGCTGCAGTGGCAAGCAAGGTTGAAAGCCTGGTGAATTTCATGACTGGTATCCTCCTCCGAAACATAAGTCATTAATGTGTTAATAGTCAATTTTGTAACTATCAACGGGTTGGTAAATCGCGAAACAGATATCGGGCAGTTTTTTGCTAAGCTTCCAAGGCTTTGGTTTCGCGATTTTTTTCCGAAAGACTGCAAATCTGGTCCGTTTGTGCCGGACAAGTTGAACCTTTCAGAGTCATCATTTCCCCCTCTTCTTCACGGGAATCGAGATTCGAAGAATTTATTGACCAACCGTTCGGTTTATGCAAGAAATTTGTAACAACATCTGAAAAGCGGGGAGGTCATGTCAGATACGATTGTTGCGCAGGACCATGGAAATTGGGTCGAAATAACTCTCAACCGTCCGGATCGCCTGAACAGTTTCACTGCTGAGATGCACGCCGCCCTGCGGGGCGCTCTGGAAGCCGCGCGTGACAATGGCGCACGTGCGATTCTGCTGACGGGCGCGGGACGTGGTTTTTGCGCGGGGCAGGATCTGGCTGATCGTGATCCGTCAAAAATGGATGGACCGCCGGATTTGGGGCAGACAGTGCGTTCTTACTATGCGCCACTGGTGCGCCTGATCCGGTCACTGGAGTTTCCGGTGATTTGTGCGGTAAACGGCGTCGCGGCCGGAGCAGGTGCGAACCTTGCGCTGGCCTGCGACATCGTTTTGGCGGCGGAATCTGCCAAGTTCATTCAGTCTTTCTCCAAAGTCGGGTTGATTCCGGACACTGGCGGCAGCTGGCATCTGCCGCGGCTGTTGGGTGAGGCGAGGGCCAAAGGGCTGGCCCTGACGGCGCAACCGCTGCCCGCGAAACAAGCGGAAGAGTGGGGGTTGATCTGGAAGTCGGTGCCTGACGATCGCCTGATGGACGAAGCCCGTGCCATGGCCGAACAGTTTGCGAACGGGCCGACTCTGGGGCTTGGTCTGACCAAAATGGCTATTCAAGCCGCAGCGGTTGACACGTTGACCGATCATCTGGAGTTGGAAGCCGATGCAATGAAGGCCTGTGGCGAAAGCGCCGACTATGCGGAAGGCGTCACAGCGTTTCTCGAAAAACGTGCACCAAAGTTCCGGGGCGAATGATATGACGCCAAAGGAACGCGCCGAAAAAGCCGCCGCGGCGATGTGGGCTGAAGACAGCGCATCAAAATGGGCTGGAATGGAAATCACTCATATCGACGAGGGGACCGCCGCGCTGGAGATGCCCGTTGTGTCGCATCACTGCAACGGGCACGGCATTTGCCACGGAGGTGTGACTTTCATGCTGGCCGACAGCGCTTTTGCTTTTGCCTGCAACAGCCGCAACCAATCCACGGTCGCTCAGCACAATGTCATCAGCTTTATTGCTCCGGCCCGACAGGGTGATCGTTTGACCGCGACGGCAACCGAGCTGAGCCTGACCGGGCGAAGCGGAGTATATGACGTAACAGTAACCAATCAGGACGGACGCAGGATCGCGGAATTCAGGGGGTTTTCCCGCGCGATCAAAGGTGCGCTGTTTGATGAGAATTAAGGCGAGGAGGACACCATGAAGGATCTGACCCCGAACAAATCCGATCTGGACCCGATTGAAATCGCGTCAATCGATGAAATCCGCAAGCTTCAGCTGGACCGTTTGAAATGGTCGGTGCGTCACGCATATGACAATGTACCGATGTACAGGCAGCGCTTTGATGAGGCCGGTGTGCATCCGGACGATCTGCAATCCTTGGGCGATCTGGCGAAATTCCCGTTTACCTACAAGAACGACCTACGCGACAACTATCCCTTTGGCCTGTTTGCAGTGCCGCGTGAGCAGATCATCCGCCTGCATGCCTCGTCCGGTACGACCGGCAAGCCTACAGTTGTCGGATACACGCAGGGCGATATCGACAACTGGGCGGACCTTGTGGCGCGGTCACTGCGGGCAAGCGGCCTGCGCAAAGGTGACATGGTTCACAATGCTTATGGTTACGGCCTGTTTACGGGCGGGCTGGGCGCGCATTACGGGATCGAGCGTCTTGGCGCGACTGTTGTGCCAATGAGCGGCGGCCAGACCGAAAAACAGGTGGGCCTGATCACCGATTTCAGGCCGGACGGGATCATGGTAACGCCGTCCTATATGCTCAACATTCTTGAGCAATATCACAAGGTCGGCATGGACCCGCGCGAAACCTCATTGTCTGTGGGGGTATTCGGGGCCGAGCCCTGGACCGACGCCATGCGCAAAGAGGTTGAGCAGGCGTTCGACATGCATGCGGTCGACATCTATGGCCTCAGCGAAATCATGGGGCCGGGCGTCGCTAACGAATGCGTTGAAACCAAGGACGGGCCGGTGATCTGGGAAGATCATTTCTATCCAGAAATCATTGACCCCGTGAGCGGTGAGGTAATGCCCGACGGTGAAATGGGAGAGTTGGTGTTCACGACCCTTACAAAAGAGGGCCTGCCGATGATCCGCTACCGTACCCGCGACCTGACGCGCCTGCTTCCGGGAACCGCGCGCTCGATGCGGCGGATGGAAAAGATCACCGGACGATCGGACGACATGATCATTCTGCGTGGCGTGAACGTGTTCCCCAGTCAGGTCGAGGAACAGGTTATGGCGACGGGCGGTCTTGCGCCGCATTACCAGATCGAGTTGTACAAGGCAGGCCGGATGGATGCCATGCGGGTCTTTGTCGAGGCACTGCCGGACGCAGCGGACGAGTTGAGCAAAACCGCGGCAGCCCGCATGCTGACCAAGCGTATCAAGGACATTGTTGGTGTTTCCACCGAGATTGTTGTAGGCGAGCCCGGCGATGTTGAACGCAGTCAGGGCAAGGCCAAGCGCGTTGTCGATAACCGGGATAAGGAGTGAGGTTTGGCCCGCACGATAGCCAAAGACCATGACCAGAAGCGCGCGCAGATACTGAAATCCGCCGCGCGCGTCTTTGCGCGCGAGGGGTTCGACCGCGCGTCGATGACCCAACTTGCGCGTGAATGCGGAATCTCCAAGGCCAATATCTATCACTACTACGACAGCAAGGATGCGATCCTGTTCGACATCCTTGAAACCTATCTGCGCGAGCTGCGCGATCTGATCTGCGGGATCGACATAGATGGCCTGAACGCCGCGGATCGGCTGCAGAAGGTGGTGGCGGAAATCCTGCTGGCCTATCATGGTGTCGATGACGAACACCGGGTACAGACCAGTGGAATGTCGGCCCTTCCTGCGGACCAGCAAAAGCTGCTGCGCGGGTATCAGCGGGATATGATCGAGTTCCTGAGCGGCATAATCACAGAGATTGCCCCGGACGTGTTCCGGGGTGACGCGAACAAGCTCAGGTCCACGACGATGTCCGTCTTTGGTATGCTGAACTGGTACTACATGTGGAATTCCGGGGCCGATACGGCTGCGCGCGAGGACTATGCCAAGCTGGTCAGCAATTTGACACTTCATGGTATTCAGGGTCTCTGACGCGCGATAATTTGACTTGGGTACCTCCGGGAATGCTGCTTCAATGAAGCAGGGAGGATCGCGATGCAAACCCCTGAAAGTTTCGAGAAGTTCTACTTCACCAAGGTCGGGCTGGGCGAAGCCTGTGGCTGCGCTGAAAAAGTGATCGACGTCTATGAATTCAACCGTAAGAGCGGCGCGAACGATGCTGTGGTCAAAACAGGCAGCGGAAAAAAGCGCGGTTCGTTTCGCTCCTGGGCTTTGAAGTTTGGACTGATTAGCCGTTCGCGTGAATGAATGTGCGCCCGCCGCGCGCGCTCCGGCGTGCGCGGCCCGGCCCAACGGGAGGCGGCGCCGAAGGCGTCAACGACAGGCGGGAGTGCCCCGGGTGGGGTAATTTACTCCGGTTTTTTCAGGCCGAGGTTTGTCAGGATTGCACCGGCTTCGGCGTCCCATCTGGTTTTGAGCTCGGAATTGGATGACTTGCGCAGGCCCATCTCGCGAAGGCTTTCCAGCTTCTGTGATGACCCTGTCCCAAAGCTTTCCGAAACACGCGGCCACCAATAATCAACGGCGTCCTGCATTTCGTTTGTATGACCCTGTTCCAGAAGTTTCACCGCACCCTCCAGCGCAAGTTCGCCGTGATGTGCCTCAACCGGGGCAATGGTCCGGAAGGCTTCGGCAAGCGGTTGATACGAGATCAGGGAAAATTCCGCCAGCTGAACGGCAACGGCACGGCTCATCAGAAGGTTCATAACAACGGCGTCTACCCAACCCTCAATCGGGTAGTTGAAGACCGCAAGCCGCATGTCATGCTCGGATCTGGTCGCACCGACATCCGCCCCACGATCAAGCCGGGTGGTCCACGGGTGGTGACTTACATACCGTTCGGCATTGGCGCCAAACTCTCCCATGATGCGCAGCACCCGGTCAGCATGGTCAGTCTTCTCCAGAACGATTCTGGCGGCTGCAATCCGCTCTTTGATGCCCGGCCCTTGATTGATGATATCGGCAAAACCCGCTGCACCGGCCAGCTCACTGTCCACGAAGGTCGCCATCAGTTTCATCAGCTCGGCACGATAGCGCGGCGGGACATTGGTGGGGTTGGTCAGAACACCACCGGCGGCCAGATAGCTTTCGATCGTCATGTCTTCGGCCATAGTACTTCTCCCTTACTGGTCGTAGTCGACGACAACGGTGTCTGTCAGCGGGAAGGCCTGGCAGCTCAGCACATAGCCTTTCTCGACCTCATAATCTTCTAGCGCATGGTTGGCGACCATCTCGACATCGCCCTCGATGACTTTACAGCGGCAAGTCGAACACACTCCGGCTTTGCAGGCATAAGGTGCATCCATGGCGTTTTCCAAAGCCGCGTCGAGGATCGACAGGTCCTTGGGCATGGTGATGGTTTGCGTTGCCCCATCCAACGTGATCGACGTCTTGGTCTGGTTGGCGCTTGTCGCGGTATCCGCCGCCACAACCTTGCGTTTCGCCCGTCCGGGCTGGGCGCTTGCAAACAGCTCGAACTTGATCTGACCGTCATCTAGACCATGCGCACGCAGGGCCGCAGCGATACCCAGCATCATGGGTTCAGGGCCGCAAATAAAGGCTGTGTCGACGTTTTCGATATCGATCCAGTTTCGGAACAGCTCGGCGCATTTTTCCTGCGTTACCAGCCCGGTGAACAGGTCAATTTCTTGCGCATCGGATTCCAGCACATGAATCACGTTCAGACGGCCCATATAAAGGTTCTTGAGGTCTTCCAGTTCCTCGCGGAACATGATCGTGTTCACGCCCTTGTTGGCGTAGACCAAGGTAAACCGAGCATTGGGTTCGCGCGCGAGAGTCGTCTTGAGTATCGACAGAACCGGTGTAATGCCCGAGCCGCCCGCAAACCCAAGGTACTGTTTTTCAGCACCGGGAGTGATGGCCGTGAAAAAGCTGCCCATTGGCGGCATGGCCTGCAATCTGTCACCGACTTTGAGCTCTTCGTTGGCCCAGGTGGAGAAGGCACCGCCGTCGACGCGCTTGATGCCCACTTGCAGCACCCCGTCGTCCTTGCCCGCGCAAATCGAATATGACCGGCGCAGTTCCTCTCCGTCGAAGTCCCTGCGGAACGTCAGGTATTGCCCCTGGGTAAACTCGAACTCTTCGGCCGCACCGTTGACCGGTGCAAGCGTGACCACCACTGCGTCACGGATCGTTTTATGGATGTCTGTGACTTCCAGTTCGTGAAAGCGTGCCATCCGGCTGTTCTCCTTTTCTAGGGCTCAGATACACTTGAAATAATCAAATGGTTCCAGGCAATCGGTGCAGCGCCAGTGGGCCTTGCAGGGGGTCGAACCGAATTGACTGACCCTTTCCACAGCCTTGCTGCCGCAATTCGGGCATCGCTCCGGCCCACCCGCGGGCTGGGGCGGAGCGATGCCATATTCCTCGAGCTTTGCGCGGCCCTTCTGACTTAGCCAGTCGGTCGTCCAGGCCGGAGAGATGCTTGTTTCCAAACGGATATCTTCGATACCGTGATCGCGCAGGGCCGTTTCGATATCCATGCTGATTACCGATGTCGCCGGGCAACCTGAATAGGTTGGTGTCACCGTGACCTTCAGTGTTTCCGCATCCCATTGAACATCACGCACGATACCCAGATCCACGACCGAGATCACCGGGATCTCGGGGTCGGGAACGGTATCGAGCCACTCCCATATCTGATCGACCGAAGCGCGTGTCATCGTCATTTACCAACTCGCATCCGGATAGGCGCGTTGCAGCCACTGCATCTGCGTCAGAAGATGTCCAAGGTGTTCGGTATGCATCCGTCCGTCGCGCCCGCCCTTGTGGGCAAAACGGCTTTCCGGAATGGTCAGCGTCGCCTCAGTCAGCACGTGCCCGACAAGGGCATCATATTCTTCGCGCAACCCGGCGGGATCAGGTGCGATACCCGCAGCGGACATTTCTGCATCTACGTCATCGCCGGCAAACATCTCACCCACGTAAGGCCAGAGATAATCCAGTGCATCCTGCATCCGGGCATGGCTTTCTTCTGTTCCATCGCCAAGACCGACCACGGTGTCGCTCGAGCGTTCCAGGTGATAGGCAACCTCTTTGCTTGCCTTCTCTGCGATTGCAGCAACACGTTCGTCGGACGATTTCATCAGGCGACCCAGCATGATCGAATGCCAGGCATCGAACAGGAACTGTCGCATCAAAGTGCGGCCAAAGTCGCCGTTGGGAACTTCGACCAGCAGCACATTGCGGAAGTCCCACGCATCACGCAGAAACGCCAGATCATCGGCGCTTTTGCCTTCGCCCTGAACATCTCCTGCAAGACCCAGCCACATCTGGGTTTGCCCGATCAGGTCCAGCGCCGTATTGGCCAGCGCAATGTCCTCTTCCAGCACGGGTGCATGACCACACCATTCGCTGACACGATGCCCGAGGATCAGGGTGTTATCCCCCATCCGCAGCAGGAATTGCAGGAATGCCTCATCGCGGGTCATTACATTGCCCCCACTTCTTCGGGGATGTCGAAAAAGGTCGGATGGCGGTAAACCTTGCTTTCGCTCGGCTCATACAGAGGGCCTTTGTCGCCGGGTGAGCTTGCCGCGATGTTGTTGGCTTCGACCGCCCAGATCGACACGCCCTCGTTCCGGCGGGTATAGACGTCGCGGGCATTCTTGATCGCCATCTCTGCGTCAGGGGCGTGCAGCGAACCGACGTGCCGGTGGCTCATGCCGTGCTGGCCACGGATGAAGATTTCCCAAAGGGGCCATTCGTTTTTCATGTGCAGTCCTCCATACGAGTGGGGTTATTCGGCGGCCAGGCCGGTGGCTTTTTTCTTGCGAGCATGCGCCAGCAACCCGTCGCGCACCCATTTCCCGTCGTCCCAGGCCTTGTTACGCGCTGCCAACCGGTCAACGTTGCAGGGTCCATTTCCCCGCACAACGTCGAAGAATTCGGACCAGTCCGGATCGGAATAGTCGTAATGGCCGCGCTCTTCGTTCCATTTCAGGTTCGGATCGGGGATCGTCAGTCCCAGGTATTCTGCCTGAGGTACTGTCTGGTCCACGAATTTCTGGCGCAGCTCGTCGTTGGTGTTGATCTTGATTTTCCAAGCCATCGACTGGGCGCTGTGAACGGATTCCTTGTCGGATGGTCCGAACATCATGAGGGACGGATACCAAAGCCGGTTCAGGGCGTCTTGCGCCATTCGCTTTTGCTCAGGTGTGCCTTCCGCCATTTTCCGAATGGCATCGTAGCCCTGCCGCTGGTGAAAACTCTCTTCCTTGCAGATGCGGATCATCGCACGCGAATAGGGGCCAAACGAGGTTCGCTGCAACGGCACCTGATTCATGATCGCCGCACCATCGACCAGCCAGCCAACCGCGCCGATATCGGCCCAGTTCAAAGTCGGATAGTTGAAAATGGACGAGTATTTCATGCGGCCATCCAGCAGCATTTCCGTGATCTCATCGCGCGACACGCCCAGCGTTTCGGCTGCGCAGTACAGATACAGGCCATGTCCTGCTTCGTCTTGTACCTTGGCCAGCAGGATCGCCTTCCGTTCGAGTGTGGGCGCGCGGGTGATCCAGTTGCCTTCTGGCAATTGTCCGACGATTTCCGAATGCGCATGCTGGCCAATTTGGCGGATCAGCGTCGCGCGATAGTCGTCCGGCATCCAGTCCTTTGGCTCGATCTTGATATCTGCGTCGATCTTGTCCTGAAAGGCACGTTCCTGATCCGTCATCTCTTCACGGGATTTGACGCCGGTTCCAGCTGTCTTGATCATCTGAGCGTACATATCGGATCTCCTCACGTTTTCTCTGTCGCGCGGCGAATGTTTTCTGTTCCCGCTGTTCAGCCCGCGCCTTAGACGCGTTCAAGTATAAGTGCGGCCCCCTGACCAACCCCAACGCACATGGTGCAAAGCGCATAGCGCCCGCCCGTACGCTGCAGCTGATACGCCGCGGTCATCACAAGACGTGCGCCGGACATGCCCAATGGGTGGCCGATGGCAATCGCGCCGCCGTTGGGATTCACATGGGGTGCATCATCGGCGACACCAAGTTCGCGCAGGGTGGCCAGGCCCTGAGACGCAAAAGCCTCGTTCAATTCTATCACATCCATCTGGTCGATGGTTAGCCCGGCGCGGGCCAGCACCTTGCGGCTGGCAGGTACGGGACCAATTCCCATGACACGCGGTTCAACGCCTGCAACAGACATGCCTACGACGCGGGCAATCGGCGTCAGGCTGTTCTTGTCTGCGGAAGCCTCGTTTGCCAGCAGGATTGCCGCGGCACCGTCGTTCACGCCCGAGGCGTTTCCGGCCGTTACTGATTTGTCTGGGCCGTTGACGCCCTTGAGCCCGGACAGTTTGTCGGCGCTTGTTCCCGGTCGGGGATGTTCGTCGGTGTCCACGATGATTGGATCACCTTTGCGCTGTGGGATGGTGACCGGGGTGATCTCCTCCTTGAACACACCGGCCTCATGCGCCGCGGCCCAGCGGGCCTGGCTGCGTGCGGCAAATGCATCCTGATCGGCGCGGCCAATGCCATAATCCTCGGCCACGTTGTCAGCGGTCTGTGGCATCGAATCCGTGCCGTACATCTGGTGCATCTTTTTGTTGACGAAGCGCCAGCCGATGGTGGTGTCATAAACCGCGTTTGAGCGGGTGAAGGCGCTTGTTGCCTTGGGCATAACGAACGGCGCGCGCGACATGCTTTCGACGCCGCCTGCGATGGCCATGTCATAATCACCCGCCTTTATAGCGCGTGCAGCCATGCCCACGGCGTCCATTCCTGATGCGCACAGCCGGTTGATCGTGGTGCCAGGAACCTCGACCGGTAATCCCGCCAGCAAGGCGGCCATCCGCGCGACGTTCCGGTTGCTTTCCCCGGCCTGATTGGCATCGCCAAAAATGACGTCATCGACACTGGACCAGTCCACCTGTGGGTTTCGCTCTTTCAAAGCCGCGAGCGGAATCGCTGCCAGATCGTCCGTGCGAACCTGTGACAGCGCACCGCCGTAGCGTCCGATCGGGGTCCGTTGTGCGTCGCAGATAAAGGCGTCCATGCGTCAGAAACTCCAGTCTTGCGTAGGGCGTCATTAAGTGACCGATTGGTCGGGTAATACGCGATGAAGCGATTCGCGGCAAGCGAAATGTAACGAATAATTTGTGACGACACTTATTCTGTAACATATCACGATGAGATCAAAAAAAGACCCGCCTGAAAGCGGGCCTTCTTTTGGGTTATTGGCAAAGGGTCAAAGTTGCCCGGCTTCGTCCAGAACTTTGCGGGCCACACGGAAACACTCCAGGGCCTGTGGGACGCCGCAATAAATTCCAACCACATGAATAATAGCGCGAATTTCCTCTTTGCTGACGCCGTTGGTGATTGCGCCCCGGCAGTGAATTTCCCATTCGTGCATCTTTCCCAAGGCGCCAATCATGGACAGGTTCATCATCGAGCGTGTTTTTGCGTCAATGACGTCATCTCCCCAGCCAAAACCCCAGCACCAGGCTGTCATGGCTTCCTGAAACGGGCGCGTAAAGTCATCGGCAGCGGCAAGATTTTTTTCGACATATTCCGCGCCAAGTGTGCCTTTGCGCTGTTCCAGCCCTTTTAGGAAAAGGTCTTCGTCAAAGATGTCTGCCATTGGGGTCTCCGTGATAATCGGTGGTATGGGATCAGGCTGTCAGCCGATGTTTATATAGGTGATCGTAGTGCGGCTTCATCCGGCGGTGTACCTGTTTCACCCGATCCGGGGCTTCATCCAACGAAATGTGTTTGCGCGGTTGCGGGGTCAGCCCGGTGGACTTGGCGAGATTGCCGTGAAACGAGCCGCCATCCCACCAGCTATGGGCCGACGGATCTCCACCCGCTTCCCAGGTGAGGGCCTCTTCGATGAACGGTATCCCCATGGTTTCGCAGAATTTATTCGTAATGCCATGAGGATCTTCCAGCAAGTCGTCGCTGTCGATTACGCAAGGTGGCGCACCGTTCAGGGCGGTCAGCAGGTCAAACAGCGCACGCTGTTCGGGAAAGCCGACCTCGCCTTCGGCAAAGTCCGGCCATTGCTTGTACATCGAGGTTATCGTCTTGGCCGGATCGCGGATCAGGAAAGCGTGGTTGAAGTTGGAAAGAAACTCAGCATCCCACATGTGATTGATATAATGGGGGAAATCCTTCATGAAGACCGGCCCCTTGCGGGCGCGATCCTGCACATCAGCCCAAACGGTTTCCAGTGTCAGGCCGGGTGTCGTCTTCTCGCCCGGCTGAAAGCGGTGCCACAGGGGTTCCTCGCCCTGATACCAGGCTTCGCCAAAGGGTTCGTGCAGGCAGTCCAGATCGCCGCGCTGTCGCATCATCCATTCGAAGGCGGTCGAGGTCGAGCGGGGAACAGCCCAGAGGGCAAGGATTTTGTGCATTTTGTACCTGTTTCTGAGGGGGTTTCTTCCGGTTTGTACAACCTGTTTTTGCGCCTAGAGGCTTAGTAACAGTCGCCCGCGCGGTGTCTCGGGGGCAAGGCCCAGCGATTTGAAGATGCGCCAGTAAAGCGCGATGTCGTGACCTATGACCGGTTTGCCCAGAGCGGTTTCCAACTCGTCCGCCAGATGCAACGGGCGTTGCGGTAAACCTCCGGGGCCAGTGCGGAAGTTGCACATGCCGTTAATCAGGATCGCGTCCGCTTGCGGGGCTTGTTCGGCCACATATTCGAAACTCTTCCGGGCCAGATCGCCATCAAATACCCAGCGGTAGGAGTTGACCTCTTCCTGATCGGCGAACCACCCCTGATCATGGAAGTTACCCGCATAAAGCACATCGAACCCGGCCTCGCGCAGAAAACCGGCGGTACCCTGCCACCATTCGGGCCAGTGATAGGCGGCGTTCAGGGCGACCTTTTCCACATTCATCTCGCGCAGGGCTTCGACCATGGCGTAACCGGCCATGTGAAAACGGATGCCGTGCTTGTCGGACAGGTCCTCGCAATGCTGCCGCACGCCCTCGACCCCCAGCCCGCAGGCATGTACCCAGTTCGAGCCGACCTGGCCGCAGACATCTACGCCATTGCGGGACATGCAGTGGACAAAATCTTCGAGCATGCCAAAGTTCTTTTTGCGCTGGTCCAGCCCGTGCACATAGTCGGGCACATGCAACATCCAGCCATGCACGCCGACCGTCTCGGGGCACATGCGCAGGAAGTCCGAAGGGGCCGCGTCAAAGTCGAAGGGCGGAGAGGTAAAGCCCACCTGATAGGGGAACAGTTTGTGTTCGGGGCGCCATTCTCCGGGCATGAGCATGGGTTTACTCCTTGTTCGCTTTGGCGGGATCGGCCTGAAAGCTTTGATGTTTGGGAATGTCATCCGACAATTGCAGCCATGAAACTGCGCTGCCCATGACCACATGGGCGTCTGGGGCGTAGCCTGCATCGTCATCCAGCGTTGCAGCGTGAATGTGGATTTCGCCCGGCCATTTGTCGGACCTGAAATATAGACGTGATCTACATTTGGGGCAAAAGCCACGATGGGTGCCGGGGGAGCTTTCGAAGTGGTTGACCTCACCCACCCATTCAACGGTTTCGGGGGCCAGTCCGACAAAGGTCGTGAAGGGAGAGGAAGTGGCCCTTTGACAGTCGCTACAATGGCAGGACAATCGGCGCGTCACGGTCCCGGTCGAGGACCACGTTACTGCGCCGCACATGCATTGACCTGAAAGGCGGGTCATTCCGTGTGCTCCGCGACCAAGAAAATTCGACGAATTTTCTTGGCTGTGGCGGCCGTTGGTTTCATGTTTCCACACCCTCGCGCATCCATTGTTGCAACCGGGCGATCGAATGTTCCGACATCACGCCACAGCCGGGGTCCAGCACCAGAGGGCCCGGGCGATAGCCGCGGGATTTGAGGCCGCGGTGGACGCTTTCGACCAGACGTATGTCTTCCTCGACCGTGGTTTCACGATCCTGTACGGCCAGTTGCCGGATCACTGCGCTTTCCGAGCCGCCCTCGGTGTACCAGCCGCGCCAGACGGTGCAGTGGTCGGCGTCACCCGCGCGCCAGTGATAGGTGTTCAGCACATTGCCCGGGTAGCACTGGAACGAGAACATCGGCCACAGGAACCACGACTGATAGTCGCCCGCATGGGGCACCGACAGGTCGATGGGATAGGTCATCTTGTCGAGGCTTTGGCATTCCGTCGTGTGGCGCAGGACATAGCCGCCGCCTGCGTCCGGCTGGATGTCATAGGTCTCGGGCTTGACCACGCCTTCGGCAAAGGTCGGGTGGTTGGTCGGGCAGTGGTAGCATTCCGAGTAGTTCTCGACACTGACCTTCCAGTTGCAGTTTTCCGGAATCTCGACCCATTCCAGCGGTTCAAGATCGTCGATATGCGGAACAAAGGCGCGGATTTCCTCGCGCACGCCGGGGTACCATTCGTCCATCGGGGCAGCGTCATCGTCGAGGTTGACGAAGATGAAACCGTTGAAGACCTCGGTGCGGACAGAGGTCAGGCAGATGGCGCTGCGGTCAAAGCCGGGGACGGATTTGATGTTCGGCCCGGCGCGCAATTGACCCGACAGCTCATAAGTCCAGGCGTGGTAGGGGCAGACCACGACGCGGGTGTTGCCTGCGCCCGTCACCATCTCATGCGCGCGGTGCTGGCAGACATTGTAGAAGGTGCGGATTTCCCCGTCGCGGCCGCGAATGCAAAAGAGGTTCTGACCGGCGATCTCGAAGGCGAAGTAATCCCCTGTCTCGCGCACCTGTGCGACGTGGCCTGCGAATTGCCACGTTCGGGCCAGTAAACCCTGCATCTCCTGCTCGAAGATCGCAGGATCGGTATAATATCGCGCGTCCAGTGAGTGGGTCAGGGGTGCGTTCATTCGGGCTCCTCCGCGTAGAGGCCAAGTTGATGCCTGCGTTGGTGAAACCGTTCAACCCGCTCGACGATCTCATCGCTGGAGACGGCGATCACGAAGGACAGCAGTGTTTCCAGCAGCGCGATGGTCGAAATGGAGGACGGAAAGAATTGCGGCGTGTCGGCGGCGACGACAAAGCCGTGATGGGCGTTCAGGATGATCGGGCTGGCCGGGCTGTCCGAGAGACCGACAACGGTCAGCCCCTGTTCGCGGGCCAGCTTCACGGCCTCAATCACTTCGGTGCGGTAGGGTTTGCAGGTGATGGCGATCAGAACGTCCTGCTTGTCAGCCCAAGCCAGATCGTCCACCGGGGTCGAGCCGGGGCGGGGGATGGCGTGGAACTGTTTCATCCCCGTCGAGGCAAGGTAGGTGAAGTTGCGGGCGTTCGAGTTGTTGACGCCGACGCCCAGCGTGAAGATTTGGCGCGAGTTCCAGATATCTTCGGCGGCGGCCTTCAGGCGTGCGGCGTCAATACCTGCAAATGTTTCTTCGATGTTGCGGATCGCGGACCCGACCATATCGGCATAGAGCCCGCCCAGTTCCCCCGACTTGCCGATGCCCTGCAACCAGCGGGCGCGGTCCGGAAACGACACCGCGCCTTGTCGAATCGCTTGGCGGAAGGGTGCGCGGAAATCCTCGTACCCGTCAAAGCCGACCTGCCGGGCCATGCGCACGAAGGTGTTGGGTTTGACATTGGCGGCCTCGGCGATCTCGCGCACCGTTGAAACCCCAACATCCGTGGGATTTTCAAGCACATAGCGCGCGGCCTTCTGCGCCTCGGGCGTCAGGGCGTCCCACTCTTCGGTCAGGCGGTCCAGAACGGTTGATGATACATTTGTGTCATTCATGATTGACGATGGTACATTTGTGGAATTAGCCTGTCGAGCAGAAACGCGACTCGGGAAGAGGAAAAATCATGTCCGGGAAGGAACTGCCGTCACAGGCCCGCGTAGTGATCGTGGGCGGAGGTGTCATGGGGGTCGGTCTGGCCTATCATCTGGCACATGAAGGGTGGACCGATGTGGTCCTGCTGGAAAAGGCCGAACTGACCAGCGGCAGCACGTGGCATGCGGCCGGTCAGATCACCCATTCGACCAGTTCCTTCGGGCTGGGCAAATGTGTGGATTACAACATTGGCCTGTATTCCGGCGCATTGGAGGCCGAGACAGGTCAGGCAGTGACATGGCACGGCTGCGGGTCTTTCCGTCTGGCTTATACCGAGGACGAGATGGACTGGCTGCGCCACACGCTGTCGGTGGGCCGGTCGCTGGGGTTCAACATCGAACTGGTGGGGCCGGAAAAGGTGGCCGAGCTGCACCCGTTCTACAATCTCGACGGTGTTCTGGGCGCGCTGCACACACCTGATGACGGCCACGTGGACCCGACCAATGTGACGATGGCGATGGCCGCCGGGGCGCGTCAGCTGGGGGCGAGGATCATCCGTCATTGCCGGGCGACGAACATCACGCAGGCCGAAAACGGCGAATGGGTAGTCGAGTCTGAGAAGGGCACGATCCGGTGTGAGCATGTGGTGAATGCAGGCGGTACCTATGCCCGTCAGATGGGCGAGTGGTCGGGGCTGCAACTGCCCATGACCTCGATGACGCACCACTATTTCGTGACCGAGCCGGTGCCCGAGTTCGAGGGGCTGGACAAGGAATTGCCGGTCATCCGCGATGACAAGAAGGTTTCCGGCTACATCCGGATGGAGCAAAAGCGCGGGCTGATCGGGATTTACGAGAAAGAGAACTCGAACTCTGTCTGGCACGACCATTGCCCATGGGATTACGAGAACTGGCTGTTCGACGCCGATTACGACCGGATCATGCCGTGGCTTGAGGAAAGCCTGAACCGGATGCCGATCTTTGCCGAGCTGGGCATTCAGCGTGAAGTGCACGGTGCGATTTCGCACCCGCCGGATGGCAATCCGCTGATCGGACCTGCGCCGGGGGTCCGGAACTATTGGTGCTGCTGCGGGACGCAAATCGGCATCGGCTGGGGGCCGGGTCTGACCCGCGAACTGGCGCGCTGGATGGTGCATGGGGCGGCGGATATCTCGATGCGCGACTACGACCCGCGCCGGTTCGGGGCTTATGCAACCAAGGACTGGCAGGTCACCAAGGCGCATGAGGATTACAAGCTGCGCCATGAGATTCCATTCCCGCATTTCAACCGGCTGGAGGGGCGTCCGATCAAACCTTCGCCTCTTTACGAACGGCTGAAGGACAAGGGTGCGGTTTACGAAGAGGTCTATGGCCACGAACGCCCGCGCTGGTTTGCCAAAGATGGCGTCGAACAGCGCGATCATTACTCGTTCCGCCGCAATGTGGTGCACGACATGGTCGGGGCTGAATGCAAGGCCGTACGTGAGGCGGTGGGGATCATGGACATCTCGGCCTTTACCAAGGTCGAGGTGACGGGACCCGGTGCCGAGGCGCTGCTGGACCGGCTGGTCGCAAACCGCCTGCCACAAAAGGTGGGGGGCATCGCTCTGACCCATATGCTGAACCGCCGTGGCCGGATCGAGTTGGAGACCACGGTCGTGAAGCTGGACGAAGGGCGCTATTACCTTGTTTGCGCGGCCTTCTTTGAACAGCGCCTGCTGGATCATCTGAACCACCAGCGCGCGGATGAAGATGCCCAGATTATCCTGCGATCCAACGATTGGGCGGCACTAAGCCTGAACGGCCCAAAGGCGCGCGAGGTTCTGGCCGCCTGCACGGATGCGGACCTGAGCAATGCCGGGTTCAAATGGCTGACCGCGCAGGAGATTGAGGTGGCTGGACACAGACTCTGGGCGTTCCGCATGTCCTATGCCGGGGAGCTGGGATGGGAGTTGCATATCCCGCGCGACAGCGCGCTGGCGGTCTATGATGCGCTCTGGGCGGCGGGTGAGGCGCATGGGATCACTGATTATGGCTCCTTCGCGATGAACGCGCTGCGGATGGAGAAAGGTTTCAAGGGCGCTGGTGAGTTGACCAATGAGGTGACGCTTGCCGAGGCGGATGTGCTGCGCTTTGCGCGCACCGACAAGGACTATCTGGGTAAAGACAAGACACTGAACACCGACCTGCCGTGGGTCTGCGCCTATCTGGAGATCGAACCGGACGGGGTCGAGGATGGCCATGGCGGTGAGGCGGTGCTGTTGGAGGGCAAGGTGGTCGGCTCGACCGCTTCGGTTGCCTATGGTCACACCGTCGGCAAGATCCTTGCCTTTGCCTATGTCAAACCGCACGCCAACGTGCCGGGGACGCAGATCGAGGTTGTGATCGCGGGCCAGCCACGCAAGGGGCGCATTCTGGGCGAACCCGCCTATGACCCGCAGAGCCTGCTGCCGAGGGCGGACGTCGCCATGGAGCCTGCGGAATGAACCCGTGCCGGACGCGCGCCCAAGGCCCCCTGACAGGAGAGTTTGGATGACGATACCTGACAAAATGAAGGCCATGGTCCTGACCGGACACGGTGGTCTGGACAAATACGAATGGCACGAGGATTGGCCAACCCCGCAGCCGGGACCGATGGAGGTATTGATCCGGGTTGGCGCCTGTGGGCTGAACAATACGGACGTGAACACCCGGTCGGGCTGGTATTCCAAAGCGGTCAGCGAGGCGACCACCGGCGGCGCCTATGAAGTGGTCGCCGAAGAGGACCCGACATGGGGCGGCCGACCCCTGACCTTTCCGCGCATTCAGGGGGCCGATGCCGTGGGCACGGTCGAGGCGGTTGGTGACGGCGCGGATGCGGGGCTGATCGGACGGCGTGTCATGGTGAACGGTTGGCTGCGCGACTGGTCCGAGCCGGACAACATGGACAGGACGGGTTATTATGGCTCGGAATGCGATGGTGGTTTCGCGCAATACGCGGTGGCGGATGCGCGCGGGGTGGCGGCGGTGGAAACGTCTTTGTCAGATGCCGAACTGGCCACCTTTTCCTGCTCGTACACAACTGCCGAAGGGATGCTTGCACGGGCGGGTGTCGGGCCAGGGGATACCGTTCTGATTCCGGGTGCCTCCGGTGGTGTGGGCGGTGCGTTGGTTCAACTGGCCAGATTGCGCGGCGCGCGGGTTATCGCCATGGCGTCCGAGGCCAAGCAGGGCGAGGTAGCCCGACTTGGCCCCGATCGTATTCTGCCACGCGCGCCCGGTGACCTGCGCGCGGCGCTGGGCGATGAAAAGATCACAGTAGTCGCGGATGTTGTCGGCGGAGATTATTGGCCCCGTTTGATCGATATTCTGGAACGCGGCGGGCGGTATACCTGTTCGGGCGCGATTGCCGGACCCATTGTCGAGTTCGATCTGCGCACGTTCTACTTGCGCGATCTGACCTTTATCGGCTCGACCGTTCTGCCGCCCGAAGTGTTCGAAAATGTCGTGCGCTATATCGAACAGGGTAAGCTGCAGCCCGTTCTGGCGGCGACCTATCCGCTGAGCGAACTGCGCGAGGCGCAGCAGGCATTCATCGACAAGACTCATACCGGCAACATTGTGGTGATCCCATGACACTGGACGACGTTCTTGCAGCCGCGCAGCGCCTGCATCAGTCACACTCGGCTCTTTCCGAATTCGGGCCCTGGCCAACCGATCTGTCCGCGACAGGCCTGCAACCCTCCGCGGTTCCGGCGGCGGACCTGGTGAGGGATTTTGAACACCCCGGAACCGGGCGGACGCAGGCGCTGATCGATGCCGTCAGGGCGACGACGCATCTGGCGCATTGGAAACGGACCTATACCGAGGAAGAAGTCGGGGCAGATTTCCTGCAACGCTATGGGTATTATGAGCTTTTTGGCCCCACTGGGCATTTCCATTCGACCCAGCTGCGCGGCTATATCGGGTATTGGGGTGCGGGTTTGAACTATGACTGGCACAGCCATCAGGCAGAGGAACTGTACCTGACCCTTGCAGGCGGTGCGATGTTCCGCATCGAGGGTAACGAGGCGTTGGTGGGGCCAGACCAGACACGGGTCCATGCCAGTTGGCGGAGCCATGCCATGATCACTTCGGACCAGCCAATCCTGACCTTTGTTCTGTGGCGGGGCGAGGGGATGGCCGATCTGCCGAAAATGGACGCCGCATGAAAATCACCCGCATCCGCATCTTTCAGACCGGACTTCCCTATGTGGGCGGGGCCTATGTCTGGGGGGCGGGCAACGCCATCGAAACGGCCATCGCCTCGGTCGTGGTGATCGACACCGATGCCGGTCTGCAGGGATGTGGTGAGTTCACGCCCTGCGGCGAAAACTACATGGTGGCCCATTCCGAGGGTGTGCCTGCGCTGGCCCGGTTGGTGGCGCCGCATCTGTTGGGCGAGGACCCGCGTAATGTGGCGCGCATCGAACAGATCATGGACCATCTGGTGCAGGGGCATGGCTATGCCAAGTCGCCTTTCGACGCGGCCTGCTGGGATATTCTGGCGCAATCACTGAACGCGCCGCTCTACACCGTGTGGGGCGGCAAACTGACCGATGGGGCGCCGATGTACCGGGTTGCGCCGCAAAAGGGCACCAAAGAAACCGTCGCTGAAATGAACGCGTACCGTGAACAGGGGTACCGCCAGTTCCAGATCAAGGTCGGTGGCGACTGGGCAGCGGATATCGAGCGTATCCGGTCGACAGTGCCGCTTCTCAAACCCGGCGAAAAGGCAATGGCCGATGCCAATCAGGGCTGGCGTGTCGATAATGCGCTGCGCGTGGCGCGCGCCACGCGGGATCTGGACTACATCCTTGAACAACCCTGCCGCACCTATGAGGAATGCATGCAGGTGCGCGCCCGGACCGACTTGCCGATGAAGCTGGATGAATGCGTCACCGGCATGCACATGGCGCAGCGGATCGTGGCCGACCATGCGGCCGAACTGGTCTGCCTGAAAATCTCGAACCTCGGCGGTCTCAGCAAGGCCAGACGGGCGCGGGACTATCTGGTCGAAAACCGCATTCCCGTGGTCGCCGAGGACACCTGGGGTGGCGAGATCACCACCGCCGCGCTGTCCCATTTCGCCGCCACGACGCCGACCGAGTACCTGCACAACACCACCGATTTGATGAACTATAACACCCGCTCGACCGGTATTGGCGGGGCGACTGCAGAGGATGGCAAATTGTTTGCCCCGGACACGCCGGGGCTGGGCGTGACACCCGATTTCGACAGCCTCGGCCCCCCAATTGCGGAGTTCACCTCATGAAAATCACCCGTATTTCGGTCTACCATGCCGATCTGCCGCTGGAGCACCCCTATTGGCTGTCCGGCGGGCGGCTGAAATTCGAAGTGCTGGACGCGACTTTCGTCAAGGTCGAAACCGATGCGGGGCTGACTGGCTGGGGCGAAGGCACGCCGTGGGGCCATACCTACGTCCCGGCACATGGCCCGGGCATCCGCGCCGGAATTGCGACGATGGCGTCTTTCGTGCTGGGGCTGGATCCCCGCAAGGTGCTCGAGGTCGAGCGCGCGATGGATCTGGCCCTGCCCGGGCACCTTTATGCCAAATCGCCAATCGACATGGCGTGCTGGGACATCGCCGGGCAGGCGGCGGGCCTGCCGATTGCCGATCTGATGGGCGGCGGATCGCGCACGCCTTCCCCTATCGCATCGTCGGTCGGGGCTAAGACCGTTGATGAGACCCGCGCGGTCATGGAGCGTTACCGCGACCGCGGCTACTGGGTGCATTCGGTCAAGGTCGGCGGCGATGTGGAGCGCGATATCGAGCGTATTCGCGATGTCGAGGCGCACCGCCCGCGTGGCGAGCGCATCCTCTATGACGTCAACCGCGCCTGGACCCGGCAACAGGCGCTGCGGGTGATGAAGGCGACCGAGGATCTGGGTGTGATGTTCGAACAGCCCGGCGAAACGCTGGACGATATCGCCGCCATCCGCGCCTTGCATGCCGCCCCGGTCAGTGTGGACGAATGCCTGGTGACGCTTCAGGATGCTGCCCGCGTCGCCCGGGACGGTTTGGCCGAGGTGTTTGGGATCAAGCTGAACCGCGTCGGCGGGTTGAGCAAGGCCGCGCGGATGCGGGATATCGCGCTGGCGCATGGTATCGACATGTTCGTCATGGCCACTGGCGGCTCGGTTCTGGCCGATGCCGAGGCGCTGCATCTGGCTGCGACCATCCCTGATCACAACCGCCTTGGCGTCTGGGCCTGTCAGGACATGCTGAGCACCGATATCGCAGGCGGCCGCGGACCAAGAAATCAGGACGGCCATCTGATCCTGCCCGAAATACCCGGCCTTGGCGTCCACCCGGACGAAGATGCCCTTGGCCCACCTGTCGCAACCTATGAGGCCACGCAATGATCCGCCCCTTCATCTGGCTAGAAATACACTGGGGGGTGAATTGGCCCCAGGCCAAGAAGGGGGCAGCGCCCCCATCCCTCCTGTCCCCCATCCTTGAGAGACATCCATGAAGATCACCCGAGTTTCCCTGTGGCACGTGCCGCTCAGCAGTCACCAGCCCTATTACATGGCTGACGGCAAGACCTGCGATACGGTCGATACCGTGATCGTTGCCCTTGACACCGACGAAGGGCTGACCGGTTGGGGAGAGGTTTGTCCGATCCCTCATTACTTGCCCGCCTATGCAGGCGGTGTCGCCCCGGCGATAGAAGAGATGGCGCCGGTGCTGCTGGGGGGCGATCCGGTTGGTCCCGAGGCGCTGATGGCGCGGCTGGACCGGCATCTGCAAGGGCATGTCTATGCCAAATCCGCCATCGATATCGCCCTGTGGGATCTGACCAGTCAGGCGGCGGGATTGCCTCTTTATGCGTTGCTTGGAGGGCGGCGGGCCGAAACCCTGCCGCTCTATCACTCCATCACCTGCGTCGCGCCGGATGAAATGGCGCGGATCGCGCGTGACGCGCTGGCGAAGGGCATGACCCAATTTCAGGTGAAGCTGGGTGCGGATGGCGACTGGCAGGCCGACGTTGCCCGGCTCCGGCAGGTGCGCGAGGCGGTGGGTGACGGGCCGCTGGTCTACGGTGACTGGAATTGCGGGGCCTCGTCGCTGGATGCGACACGTGTCGGGCGCGCGGTGGCTGATCTGGATGTCATGCTGGAACAGCCCTGCGCCACGATCGAGGATTGCGCGCGGGTCCGCGCCGCAACCGGATTGCCGATGAAGCTGGACGAAAACGCCCATGACACTGCAAGCCTGCTGGCGGGGCACCAGCAGGGATGCATGGACGCGGTGGCGATCAAGCTGTCGAAATTCGGCGGGCTGTCGCCGTCAAGGCGCGCGCGTGATCTTTGCCTGCATCTGGGGGCGAAGATGTGTATTGAAGATACCTGGGGGTCGGACATCACGACCGCCGCGCTGCTGCATCTGGGGGCTGCGACCGATCCGGCACATCTGATGAATGTCTGTGACCTGTCGGGCTATGTCTCGCCCCGGCTTGCGCCGGACGGGCCGGTGCGGGACGCAGGCAGGATTGCACCGCCAACGGGCGCAGGGCTTGGCGTGGCACCCGACCGGCAGGCGCTTTCGGCGCCGCACATGATCCTTGACTGATTTTTGACTTTTTGGTCAAAATTGAAAATCCACACGGCAACAGGACAAAACCCATGGACAAAATCCTTACACAGACCGATTGGGCGGAACGGGCCAGAGCGGTTCTTCCGGGTGGCGGGTTTGGCAATTTCGACCCGTCGATCTTCGTTCGCGATGGCAAAGGCAGCCGCGTCTGGGACGAAAACGGCAAGGAATATGTCGATCTGCTGATCGGGTCCGGCCCGATGCTGCTGGGCCATGGCCACCCCGAAGTGCTGGAGGTGGTGGCCGAACAGATGCCAAAGGGCATGACGTTCTTTGCCAACAACGCCCGCGCCATCGAACTGGCCGAGGAAATCTGCTCTGCCGTTCCCTGTTCGGAACAGGTGCGCTATGTCTCGTCCGGCGGCGAGGCGGACATGTATGCGATCCGGCTGGCGCGCGCCTTCACCGGTCGGGACAAGATCGTGAAATTCGAAGGCGGCTATCACGGCATGAGCGCCGAGGCACAGATGAGCCTTGCGCCCGCGAAGATGGTGAATTTCCCACAGGCGGTGCCGGACAGTGCCGGAATTCCGGAAAGCGTCCGCTCGGAAATGCTGATCGCGCCGTTCAACGATCCGGATTACATCCGGTCGCTGCTGGCGGAACACGGCAAGGACGTCGCGGGTATCATCGTCGAGCCGTTGCAGCGGATCATCCCGCCGGAACCCGGCTTCCTGCAATTGCTGCGGGAAGAGGCCGACAAATACGGTATCGTGCTGATCTTTGACGAGGTGGTGACGGGATTTCGCTTTGCCTATGGCGGGGCGCAGGAGCTTTACGGCGTCACGCCGGATATTGCGACCTTGGGCAAGATCATCGGCGGAGGCTTCCCGCTGGCGGCCATCGCGGGGCGTGCCGATATCATGGCGCATTTCGACAAGGCAGCGGTCGGTGCGGAAAAGTGGCTGATGCAACTGGGGACGCTGTCAGGCAATCCGGTCGCCGCCGTAGCGGGCCTAAAGACTATGGAGGTGCTGCGGCGTGACGGGCAATACGACCGGTTGCGGGCTAACGGTCAGCGCCTGATGGACATGGCGAAGGCGGCGCTTGACGGGCAGGGCATCGCCCACCGGATCGTTGGCGACCCGACCCTGTTCGAGATTGTGTTCACGACCGGAGATATCCGCGACTATCGCGACGTCTTTGGCTCGGACACGGCCAAGGCGCCGAAGTTCAATGCGGTACTCATGGAAAACGGCATGTTCAAGGCGGCGGGCAAGACATATCCTTCCCTTGCCCTGACCGATGCTGATTTTGAATTGTGCGAAGCCGCCTATGCCGAAGGGGCAAAAGCCATCGCCGGGATGTAATCGACGGTTGGTCCCGCCGCTCTGGCGGCGGGATGGCCGGTTCAGACGACGTCCGCCATCACCAGCCGGATGATATCCTCGCGCCGCATGCCGCGGGCGGCCAGCTCGTCGTCGCTCATGTCGGACAGCGCCTTAATCTGGCGCACCTTCGAGTTCGCCTCGCCAATGCGGGTAAGCGCATCAAAAATGCCCACGAAGATGTCCGCAACAAGTGCGAACAGGGTGATGACGGGGGAACGGTGGGTTGTCGATTGAGCCATGTCCTGAACCTCGGGCGGCGTATGTACGTACGGGTTCCGTTTACGCGCCCATGGCCACGCCAGCCAGCCGTGATTGGGAATAGCAGCCGTGCAGCAGATGCAAATCTGCGGCAGAAATGTTGGTTTTCGTGAAGGCGTTGGTTTAGTCACTCAGCCCATAGCCCACGCGAAAACTGTGTGATTTCACACCATGGCAAAGATGCGCGCAGGGCCGCCTGTCCCTCCACGATGCGTCGGAGCGCCGACAACCAGTGTCGCGCCACTGGCGGGCACCTTGTCGAGATTGGCGAGGTTTTCGATGCCGTAGCGATTGGTTGGCAGCCACGCATAATGTGTCGCGAAATCCGCCGAAGGCCCGTGATCCAGTGACAGCGTATCAACCGCGATCGCCACGGCCCCGGGTTCGTCCATCAGCATCTGGGCGGCTTCGACGTGGAAGCCGGGGAAGTGCATTTTTCCTTCGGCATCGGCATTTCGATAGTCGCTGCCGCCGGTTTTTCTGGACCAGCCTGAATACATCGCCACGCAGGCGCCATCGGGGATCGGACCATTGGCGTCGATCCACGCCTTCAGGTCGTCCGGCGTGACCTGCGCATCGGCATCTTCGGCGGCGCGCGCGGCAATATCCACGACGCATAGCGGACAAATCAGGTTCGAGACCGGAATCTCGTCAACCGACTGGCCGTCCGCCGAGAAATGCAGCGGGGCGTCAATATGTGTTCCGGTGTGTTCGTTGACGGCCAGATTGAGCAGGTTGAAACCGTGTTCCTTGAGATTGAACCCTTGCGTGGTCTCGATCCCCGGCGCGCCGAAATAAGTCGGGAAGTCGGCGTCGTAGACATGAGTCATGTCCACGACCTCTCCATGTCCCTGTGCCATTGCCGGTGGTGCTGTCACCGCACCCAGAGCAGCCCCCGCCGCCATCATGCCACCGGCCCTGAAAAAGGACCGGCGAGACAGCATCCGGTCTTTGACAGCATTCATTACGCAAACGTCGCACATATTCGTTCTCTCCCGTGGCATATTGGTGCGACGCCCCGTTTCAGAAACATCGCTCGGGAAAGAAGCTAGCATGATCTCCGCGAAATCTACGCGGGCTGGGTAACATGTGCGTTTGTCGTTGCCGCGGTCAGCCCTGTTTCGCCTGTTCAAAAAAGCGCGCGATGCTTTCGGCATAGACCCTTTGATCGGCGGGTTCGGCCAGTGAGGCCAGTGCGCGCTGGCACACATCCGGCCCGAGAGTGGCAGAAATTTCTTCGGTCAGGGCGATGACGAACTCTTTGGTCATCTCGGGGTGGTGCTGGGTGGTATAGATGTGGCGGCCAATGGCGAAACCGGTCGTTGCGGCCTCGGTCGAGCGTGTCAGGTTCACCGCACCCTCAGGCAGTTGGGTGACCTGTTCCGAGTGACAACCGTACAGGCGAATCTGGTCGGGCAGGTCATCTGCCCAACCCGGTCGTGACAGAACAGGGTTGACGGTCAGCCCGTGCACCCAGCCGCCGGGATTCCAGTCGATCGTGCCCCCCAGTGCCGTTGCAATGGCCTGATGGCCGAAGCAGGCGCCGAATACCGGCTGTCTGCGCCGGTGCATGTCCCGGATCAGGTCCAGAAGCCTGAGAACCCAACCCTCGCCGCTGCGTACCGAGGCGGGACTGCCAGTGATCATCGCGCCGTCAAAATCCGACAGGTCTGTGGGAAAGATGCCGTCCTTCACGGAAAATACAGTGGTCTTCCAGTCGGGCCGGACCAGTTGGATGAGTGTGGTGAAGGCTTCACCGTCCTTGGGGTGGGCCTGCGCAAAGGCGCTTTCGTCGGTGTTGGTCATCAGGATGGCGAGGTGCATTCTTGTTCCCGGCAGGCTGTTTGTTGGGAGAGGTCGCCAACCGGGTTACTTCCGGGATACCATCTTTTCAAGACGCCAGGCCAGTGCGCGGAACTGACCGTCCGTCACCATTGGCAAATGGGGTTGATATTGGGCGCGGTCTGGGTAGTTTGCTGTGAAACGGAATTCCGCAAGGCGGAATTCTGTATGTCAGATGCGATATTGCGATCTGAACATGGGATGTAATTCAGGGCGGCCCGACAAAGCGCCCGACCGTTTGAGGAGGCGTGGATGTCCGAGGCTATTGAATATGAACTGATTGGTGACATTGCGGTGCTTGCCGCCAACAATCCGCCGGTCAATGCTCTGGGTGTCGATGTCCGGCGCGGATTGCAGGCCGGGATCGAGCGTGCCGAAGGTGAAGGCGCAAAAGCGGTTCTGATCTATGGCAAGGGCCGGACCTATTTTGCTGGTGCAGACATCCGCGAGTTTGGCAAACCGCCGCAGGACCCGTATTTGCCCGCGCTGTGCACCCGGATCGAGGCATCGCCCCTGCTGGTCGTGTCCGCGATACATGGCACCGCGCTGGGCGGTGGACTTGAGGTGGCGCTGGCAAGCCACTATCGGGTCGCGCTTCCTTCGGCGAAGGTGGGCCTGCCCGAGGTGAACCTTGGCATTCTGCCCGGTGCTGGCGGCACGCAGAGGCTGCCTCGGGTGGCCGGGGTCGAGGCGGCGCTGGGCATGATCACGTCGGGCCGCCATGTGCAGGCCGCTGAGGCCGCTCAGCTTGGGGTGGTCGACAAGGTGCAGGATGGCGATCCGCGCGAGGTTGGTCTGGCCTATGTTCGGGAGTTGCTGGACAGCGGTGCACCGCGCCGCGCCGTGTGTGACATGCCCGCCCCTGAACCTGTCGATTTCGATGCGGTTTATGAGCAGGTCCTCAAAAAAGGGCGCGGCCAGTTGTCCCCGGCGGTTGCCGTGCGCGCGGTTCAGGCCGCCTGCGAGGCCGAGAGCTTTGATGCGGGGATGAACCGGGAACGCGAGTTGTTTTCGGAACTGATGGCCTCGGATCAGCGCAAGGGTCTGATCCACGCCTTTTTCGCCGAGCGCGCGGTTGGCAAGTTGCCGGAGCTGGATGGGGTGGAGCCGCGGGCACTGCACCAGATCGGTGTGATCGGCGGCGGTACGATGGGTGCCGGAATCGCGACGGCGGCCCTGTTGTCGGGCCTGCAGGTAGTTTTGCTGGAGATGTCAGACGAGGCGGCGCAGGCAGCCAAAGGGCGGATTGCTGCGAACCTGAGCGGTGCGCTGAAGCGCGGGAAAATCAGTCAGGAGCAGCATGACGAAATCCTTGAAAACACACTGACTCTGGCTACGGAATATGAAGCGCTGAGCGCAGTCGATCTGGTGATCGAGGCGGTGTTCGAGGACATGGAGGTCAAGAAACAGGTCTTTACCCGGCTGGATGCGGTCTGCAAACCGGGGGCGGTGCTGGCGTCGAACACATCCTATCTGGATATCAACGACATTGCGGCCATCACCAAGCGGCCCGAGGATGTGATCGGGTTGCATTTCTTTTCGCCCGCCCACGTGATGAAGCTGCTGGAGGTCGTTGTTGCCGACAAGACCGCGCCGGATGTGGTCGCAACCGGCTTTGACCTTGGCAAGCGGCTGAAGAAGGTGTCGGTGCGCGCCGGGGTTTGCGATGGTTTCATCGGCAATCGCATTCTGAGCACCTATCGCACCTGCGCCGATCACATGATCCTAGATGGGGCCAGCCCCTATCAGATCGACAAGGCGTTGACCGGTTTTGGGTTTGCCATGGGTCCGTTTGCCGTGGCGGATCTGGCCGGGTTGGATATCGGCTGGGCGGTGCGCAAACGTAAACGGGCCGAGGGGCTGGATCCGGGCGCGCGCGACAGCACTTACGCGGACAAACTGTGTGAGGATGGGCATTTCGGGCAGAAAACCGGCAAGGGCTACTACGTCTATGAGGCCGGAAAGCGCGGCGGTGTGCCGAACCCGGACGTGATGCCTCTGATTGAGGCGGACCGCGCCGCGCAGGGGATCACGCCGCGTGACTTCACCGATGATGAGATCGTGCGCCGATACATGGCGGCGATGGTCAACGAGGCGGCCAAGGTGGTTGGTGAGGGCATTGCCCGGCGCCCGCTCGATGTGGATGTGACGCTTTTGTATGGCTATGGTTTCCCTCGTTATTGGGGTGGGCCGCTGAAATGGGCGGACATTCAGGGGTTGCCCGGTTTGCTGGCCGATATCCGGAAATGGGCCGAGGAAGACAGCCATTTCTGGCAACCCGCGCCGCTGCTTGAGAAACTTGTGGCGGACGGGCGAAGCTTTGATGATCTGAACAAGGAGACTTTGTGATGAAACAGGCTGTGATCGTATCCGCTGCACGCACGGGTCTGGCCAAGTCCTTTCGCGGGTCGTTCAACATGACCCATGGCGCGGAAATGGGTGGTCATGCCGTTCAGGCAGCCGTCAGCCGCGCCGGACTGGATGGTGCCGAGGTTGAGGATTGCATTATCGGCTGCGGCTATCCCGAAGGTGAAACGGGCAGCAATATCGGGCGGCAGATCGCCATCCGGGCAGGGTTGCCGGTGACGGCCTCGGGCATGACCGTGAATCGGTTCTGTTCGTCCGGGCTGCAGACGATTGCATTGGCCTCGCAGGCAATTACCGAAGGCGGCTCGGGTCCGATGGTTGCGGGCGGGGTCGAGAGCATCTCGATGGTGCAGCCGCAGGCCCGGCGGGCGCAGGACAAATGGATCGAAGAGCATAAGCCTGCGATTTACATGACGATGATCGAAACTGCCGATATCGTGGCCGGGCGCTATGGCATCAGCCGCGAGGAGCAGGATGAATATGGCCTGAGGTCGCAGCAGCGGATTGCGGCGGCGCAGGCTGCTGGCAAGTTCGATGACGAGATCGTGCCGATGCAGGCCACGATGGGCGTGAAGGACAAGGAAACCGGCGAGGTCTCGACCCGCGAGGTGACGGTTGACCGGGATGAGTGCAATCGCCCCACCACCACCCTGGACGGTCTGGCCGGGCTGGATCCGGTGCGCGGTGAAGGCAATTATATCACTGCGGGCAATGCCAGCCAGCTGTCGGACGGGGCGGCGGCTGTGGTCCTGATGGACAGCACCGATGCTGAAAAGCGCGGGCTTGAGGCAATGGGCGCCTTCAAGGGCTTCTGTGTCGCGGGCTGCGAGCCCGACGAGATGGGGATTGGCCCGGTCTTTGCGGTGCCGCGCCTGCTGGAGCGCCATGGGCTGAAGGTTGAGGATATCGACCTGTGGGAGCTGAACGAAGCGTTTGCGTCGCAGGCGCTGTATTGCCGGAACAAGTTGGGCATTGATGACGAGATCTGCAACGTCAATGGCGGCTCGATTGCGATCGGGCATCCGTTTGGAATGACGGGCACCCGGATGGTTGGCCATCTGATGCGCGAGGGCAAACGACGCGGCGCGAAGCTGGGTGTCGTGACGATGTGCATTGGTGGCGGCATGGGCGCTGCAGGATTGTTCGAGATTTATTGATCAGGGGCGCCGGACCCACCCATCGAGGGCGGGTCCGGCGCGGCCCGGCGTGGTACGCCGGGCTGGCACTGTACCACTTGCGGCTTTGGGGAGGAGAGCAGGGATGGATTTGAACTATACCGCCGAAGAACAGGCGTTTCGGGAGGAGGTGCGCGGCTTTCTGGCCGAGAAACTGCCCGCGGACGTTTCCGACAAAGTGCAGGCGGGGCAAAGCCTGGGCAAGGAAGGGCATGAGTGGTGGCACGCCACGCTGAACGAAAAGGGGTGGCTGAATTTCAACTGGCCCAGCGAGTTTGGCGGGGCAGAGTGGAATGCGGTTCAGCGCCATATTTTCGAAGAAGAGTGTGCCAAAGCCCATGCCCCGCGCATCGTGCCGTTTGGCCTATCGATGCTGGGGCCGGTGTTGCAGAAGTTCGGATCGAAGGCGCAGCAGGACTATTTCCTGCCGCGTATCCTGAATGGCGAGCATTGGTGGTGTCAGGGCTATTCCGAACCGGGTGCCGGGTCCGATCTGGCCTCGCTGAAGACGCGCGCGGTGCGGGACGGGGATCACTATGTGGTCAACGGGCAAAAGACCTGGACCACGCTGGGGCAGTATGCCAACTGGATTTTCTGCCTTGTGCGCACCGATCCGGATGCCAAGCAGCAGGAGGGAATCTCGTTCCTGCTGATCGACATGGACACGCCGGGGATCGAGGTGCGGCCCATCGTGCTGCTGGATGGCACGCCCGAGGTGAACGAGGTGTTTTTCGACGACGTGCGGGTGCCGGTCGAAAACCTTGTCGGGGAGGAGAACAAGGGCTGGACCTACGCCAAGTATCTGCTGACCCATGAGCGGACCAACATTGCGGGTGTGGGGTTCAGTCAGGCCGGGCTGGATGCCGTCCGGCGTATTGCGGGGATCGAGTGCGCTAACGGACGGCCTCTGATCGAAAACCCGCATTTCGCGGCGCGTCTGGCGAAGATCGAGATTGATCTGATGGCAATGGCGACGACGAATATGCGGATCATCTCAAAGGCGGCTGCGGGGCAGGCGCCGGGGGTGGAAAGCTCGATGCTCAAGGTCAAGGGAACGATCATCCGGCAGGAGATCAACGATCTGACGCGGCGCGCGGTCGGGCCTTATGCGATGCCTTTTGCCTCGGAAGCGGTTGAGGGGGACAACGATCCGGTCGGGCCGGATTATGCGGGCCCGGTGGCGGCGCAGTATTTCAATAACCGTAAACTGTCGATCTTTGGTGGGTCGAACGAGATCCAGCGCGGGATCATCGCTAAGGTCAAGATGGGGGGCTGAACGGATGGATTTCAATCTGACCGAAGAACGGCAAATGCTGCAGGATACGTTGCGGCGGTATCTGGCGGACAAATACACGACAGCCGTGCGAAATGAGACGCTGGACAGTGACGCGGGTCTGAATTCCGCAATCTGGAGCGAACTGGCCGATCTGGGTGTGATCGGCGCGCTGTTTCCGGAATCGGACGGCGGGTTCGGCGGTACCGGGTTCGACATATCCACGGTTTTTGAAGAGCTGGGTCGCGCGGGTGTTGTGGAGCCATTTCTGGATACGGCCATTCTGGGCGGGCATCTGATCGCGGCGCTGGGCAGTGATACTCAGAAGGGCCTGTTGGGCGATGTGATCGCGGGTAGCCTGCATCTGGCACTGGCCCATGGCGAGCCTGCCAGTCGCTATGATCTGAGCCGGGTGGAGACTTCGGCAAGGGTCGACGGGGATGACGTGGTTCTGAGTGGACGCAAGGCGGTTGTGGTCAATGCCGAAGCCGCCGGTTACCTGATCGTCTCGGCGCGGGAAAATGGCGGGTTCTTTGATCTGGACGGCATTTCCCTGTTTCTGGTTCCGACTGATGCACGGGGCATGAACCTGCGCGGTTATCCGATGCTGGCCGGTGGCCGCGCGGCTGAAGTTACTCTGGACGAGGTCCGGGTTCCCTCGACGGCTCGTCTTGGCGAGGCTGGGCAGGGCTACGCGCCCCTGATGACGGCCATTGCCGCTGCCAATGTCGCGTTGGCAGCCGAGGCTTTGGGCGCGATGGAAAGCGCGGTGGAACTGACCCGTCAGTACCTGCTGACCCGGCAACAGTTCGGCCGCCCGATCGGGACGTTTCAGGCATTGCAGCATCGTTTTTCCGACCTGTTGATCGAGTTGGAACAGGCGCGATCCGCCGTCATCAACGCGGCGGGTTATCTGGAGGCCGAAGATCGTGATCTGCAGATTGCGGCGGCGCGCAATCTGATTGCGCGGGCCGGGCGTCTGGTCGCGGAAGAAACCATTCAGATGCACGGCGGGATCGCGATGACGCAGGAGTATGAGTTGGCCCATATCGCCAAGCGCATCGTCATGGCGGATCACCGGTTCGGCGATGCGGATTATCATCTGGAGCGGTTCATTGCCCTCAGCGCAGCCTGACAAGGATCGGCCCGGACCCAGACGGTCCGGGTGCCAGAACGCCGTTGGATTCGAGATCGATCTGTCCGATCCCGAAGGCTGCGCGCGGTGTGATCTGAGCATTCGCCCGGATCACCTGAACAGTCAGGACGTCCTGCATGGCGGGATCATCGCGATGTTGCTGGATGTGGCCTGCGGGAATGCGGCCTCGGCGTGGTTTGACCGGGATGCCCATCCGGTGGTTCTGACCGTATCGCTGAACATCAGCTATGTGTCGGCGGTGAACCGGGGCCGGGTGACGGCCATCGGACGGCCTGCTGGGGGTGGGCACAAGCTGGCCCATATCTCGGGCGAACTGCGACACGAAAACGGCGATCTGATTGCAACGGCAGCGGGGGTGTTCAAGCGAAAGGCCGTGGCGAAACAGTCGTAAGGCCGTGGGATTGGGCCTGAGGGGAGGGACTGCGAAGATGAGCAACTGGCACGACTTTCTGGAGGCCCGGGTCAAGGATTGTCCGGATGCGCCCGCATTTGAAGATGATGGTGGAACCCGGTGGAGCTATGCTGATCTGGACCGCGCGGCGGCGGAACTGGGCCGGGCGCTGTCGGATGCAGGCGTTCGCCGCAATGACCGGGTCTTGATTCTGGCTGAAAACTGTTGCTCTGCGGTGGCGGCCCTGTTTGCCTGTTCGCGGATCGGGGCCTGTGCGATGCCGGTCAATGCACGCCAGACGGCCGGTGAGGTCGGGCGGGTTATCGAGCACACGCAGCCTGCGGCGGTCCTGTTCACCTCGGCGTCGTCGGCAGATGCGGCAGAGCATGCCCGGCGGCTGGATGCCATTCACCTGGATGGCGCGTTCGGAGCTTTGCACTTGGCGTGCCCGTATCCCAGCGGTCCCGACCCGGATCTGGATGATGTGGCGGTCATGCTGTTCACGACCGGAACGACCGGCGCGCCCAAGGGAGTGATGCTGACCCACGAAAACCTGTGCTTTGCCGGGCGATCCTCGGTCGAGTTGAGGGGCCTTACCGGGGATGACGTGATATATGGTGTTTTGCCCATCACACATGTGTTCGGTTTGGCTTCGGTCGTGACGGCCGCTATCTGTGCCGGTGCGCTTGTGCGCCTTGAGGCGCAGTTTTCAGTGGCAAGAACGTATGAGGCGCTGAATTCCGGGATCACCTTGTTTTCGGCGGTTCCGCAAATGCATGCCCTGCTGATGCAGTACACAAAGGAACAGGGGTACGACAGGCTGCCGAACAACGTTTTGCGTTATGCCTCGTCCGGGGCGGCGCCGCTTGATCCGGCATGGAAACGCGAGGCCGAGGCCTTTTACGGGATCGCGCTTCAGAATGGGTACGGGATGACGGAATGCACGGCTGCCGTCAGCATGTCGCGCAACGCGTTGGGGGACCCTGATATCTCGGTTGGCCCGCCGATACCTGAGGTGGAGATATGCATCGATCAGACGGTCGAGGGCGGCGGGGACGGTGTGGGCGAGGTTCTGCTGCGCGGTCCAAATGTGATGAAAGGCTACTATCGCAATCCGGATGCGACGCTGGCTGCGTTTGACGGCGTGTGGCTGAGAACCGGCGATCTTGGCCGGTTCGACGAGCGGGGGCACCTGCACATCGTGGGCCGGAGCAAGGAGTTGATCATTCACGGTGGTTTCAACGTCTATCCGCCCGAGGTCGAGGCGGCGCTGAACGATCATGCCCTTGTGGTTCAGTCGGCAGTCGTCGGCCGGGTTGTCGATGGCGACGAGAAAGTGGTGGCCTTTGTGCAGGTCGCCGAAGAATCCGGCCTGACCGAGGCCGAGTTGCTGGATTTCGTTGCGGATCGGCTTGCCGGTTACAAGCGGCCCAGCCAGATCGTTGTGGCGCGCGAATTGCCAGCCTCAGCTACTGGCAAGATACTCAAGCACCAACTGCTGAAAGTTTTTGCCGATAGGTTGCGATAGCTGCAAAGCGTATGCTCCCGTGTCCGCGCGAGATCGGCTTTGCCAATCCCGCTTGCGGCCTTGGGCCCAACAGGAGAAGACGTTCAGTAAAGAACGTCGACGACTGGCGGGAGATCCCCGGGCTGTCCGTTAAAGCGCGCTTTCGGCGGCTGAGCGCACGGCGCGGATGTTGTCCCCGTAAACATCTGGATTGCTGACCGAGCCACCCTTGAACACGGCGGAACCGGCGACCAGAACATCCGCACCCGCCGCCGCAACCAGTGGTGCGGTCTGCGGATCGACGCCACCGTCGATTTCGATATGAACCGGGCGGTCACCGATCATCTGGCGAAGGCGGCGGACCTTGTCGGTCAGGTCGATAAACTTCTGCCCGCCAAAGCCCGGGTTCACGGTCATCACGCAGACCAGATCGGCCAGATCGAGCAGATGCTCGACAGATTCGGCCGGGGTGCCGGGGTTCAGCGCCACACCGGCTTTCATTCCAGCTGCCCGGATCGCTTGCAGAGTTCGATGGGTGTGCGGCCCGGCCTCGATATGCGCTGTCAGGATATCGGCGCCTGCATCCGCATAGGCCTGAATATAGGGATCGACCGGCGTGATCATCAGGTGCACGTCCATCACGGTTTTCACATGCGGGCGGAACGCTTTGACCGCAGGGGGACCAAAGGTGAGGTTGGGAACGAAATGCCCGTCCATCACATCGACATGGACCCAGTCGGCGCCCTGCGCCTCGATGGCCTGAATCTCCTGCCCGAAATTGGCGAAATCGGCGGAGAGGATCGAAGGTGCGATCTTGATCTTGCGGTCAAAGCTCATGGTGGCCTCGTAACATGATTGAGTCGGAGGCGCGTATACCTCTGTTCCGGCAAAAGGGACAGGGCTAGGCCGCGATTGAAGGCAGTCCAGCTTTGCGGCGCCCCTCCTTGGTCTTGAGTGAGAAGTCCGTGCCCAGATAAGCGTCACCGCCCGGACCACAGAGATAGGCAAGCGCTTTGGCGACCCAATGCGGCGGGATGTGGGCGTCAGGATCCAGTTGGCTGACGGGATTTATCCCGGAGGCCCGGATCGACTTTTGCATCGACGTTGCCACCGTTCCGGGACTCAACCCGATGACCCGGACGCCGTGTGCCCGACACTCCTGATCCGCGCAGCGCGTGAGCGACAGCACGGCGGCCTTGGTCGCGCAATAATGGCTCCAGCCTTCGAGCGCGCTGGTGGCTGCTCCGGAAGAGAGGTTCAGGATGGTGCCGCCGCCCGCCGATTGCATCATGGGAATAGCGGCGCGCAGCCCGTGGTAGACACCCATAAGGTTGACATCGACGACCTGACGCCAGTTGTCCGGTTCGCTTTCTGTCAGCCGGGCTATCGGATCGATCATGCCGGCGTTGTTTATCAGGACGTCGATCCCGCCGAATTCCAGGCTCGTCTGAGCCATCAGGTTTTCAACCTCTGCCAGGTTTCGGACATCGCAGGGAATGGCAATCGCCTGATCGCCAATTTTGCGGGCAAGCTGGTCGGTTGCCCTGGTGCTTCGAGCGGCGAGAACGACGTTCGCTCCGAGTTCGGCAAAGTGGAGGGCAGCTGCTGCGCCGATGCCGCGGCTCGCGCCTGTTATCACAGTGGTCTTTCCCTGAAGATGGGTCATGTGCTTCTCCGATTTTCGACAGCCGCAATCTAGAACTGGCAAATCATGCGGAAAAAGACGTTGAGAAGTATTATACTCATGCGTATTTTGCATGAATGGAGTTGAACGCCCTCAAAACGGTTACGCTGGTCGCACGGCTTGGCAGTTTTGCATCCGCCGCGCGGGCGCTTGATGTTGACCCATCTTCGGTGTCTCGGTTGGTCTCGGGAGTTGAGGGTGAGCTGGGCTTTCGAGTGTTCCAGCGAAGTACCCGGCATTTGTCTCTGACTGATGCGGGTGAAAGTTATCTGAGGCGCATTGAACCGTTGCTGGGAGAACTGGATGCCGCGCAGGATCTGGCGGCAGAAGGAGCGATGCAGCCAAGGGGGCGGCTGCGCCTGACCACATCTGTAGCGTTCGGGCAGGTGTGTCTGGTTCCGCTGCTTGAACAGTTTCGCGCCACGTTGCCGGAAGTTGAGCTGGAGCTGATCCTGAAGGACGAGAATGTGGATCTGATCTCTGAGCAGATTGATCTGGCGATCCGGCTTGCCCCCGCGCCGGGTGGAAACCTGATCAGCAGTCGCCTGATCACAACGCGATACCGCGTCTGCGCATCGCCGTCCTATAATAAGGCGCATGGCCGGCCGGAAACTCCGGGCGAGCTGTCAGAGCGGGATTGTCTGGGGCTGGCATTGCCGAACTACCGAGAGCGCTGGCTGTTTCGTGATGCCGCCGGTGTGGATAGTGACGTTTTCGTTTCTGGGCCGGTTATGATCTCGAACCCGCTGGCACTGCGTGAAGCGGCGTTGTTCGGGTTGGGTCCGGCGTTGCTCGCGGACTGGCTGGTCCGGGACAGTCTGCAACGCGGCGAGTTGATCGATCTGTTCCCGGATCGGCAGGTCACTGCAACGACCTTCGATACAGCCGCATGGATGTTGTATCCCAGCAAGGCTCATCTGCCCGCGAAGACGCGTGCAGCCGTGGATTTTCTGCGCAAGCATCTTCGGTAACTTGCTGAGCACCGTTACAAAACTTTCACCACACTGACACATAGCCGTTGAGTCCAGTCTGTAGCTGACCGCCCAACATGAACTGGGGGTGGCACGTGCTGCGCATAGAAAAACTGACCAAGCGTTTCGGTGAAAATGTTGCCGTGGAGTCTGCGACGCTGGATGTCGGCAAGCCATGCATGATCGGGATCATCGGGCGCTCGGGTGCGGGTAAGTCGACGCTGTTGCGGATGATCAACCGGCTGACGGACGCAAGCGATGGTCAGATCCTGTTCGAAGGTCGCGACGTGACCCGGCTGAAGGGTCGGGACAAGCGCGCGTGGCAGGCGGAATGCGCGATGATCTTTCAGCAGTTCAATCTGGTGCCACGCCTTGATGTCGCTTCCAACGTGCTGCACGGCACGCTGAACCGCCACTCGACGTTGGCCACCATGTTCAACCTGTTCCCGATGGAGGATATCCACCGGGCCATCGACATTCTGGATCGTCTGGGCATCGCCGAACATGCGCCCAAACGGGCCGAGGCCCTGTCAGGTGGTCAGCAGCAGCGCGTCGCCATCGCGCGGGCGCTGATGCAGGACCCAAAAATCATTCTGGCGGACGAACCCATCGCCTCGCTGGACCCGATGAATGCGCAGGTGGTGATGCAAGCGCTGCGCCGCATCCACGAAGAGGATGGTCGCACCGTTATCGCCAACCTGCACACGCTGGACACCGCGCGCCGCTATTGCGACCGCGTTGTTGGTATGCGCGACGGGCGCATCGTGTTCGACGGTCTGCCGGAACAACTGACCACCGGTGTCGCCCGCGAGATTTACGGCGCCGATGCCAGCTTCTCGGAAGAGGCGACCTCGACCGAGATCGATACGCTGGATGCGACCCAGAAGGCCCTGATGGAAGCCGAGGCCACCATCTGAGCCACCCCAACCCCTTTCATCGCCCGGCCCGATGAGAGGCCGGGGTAATCAAACTGGAGAGAGACAGATGAAAAAACTGATTGCCGCCCTTGTTGCGACAACTGCCATTGCCGCACCGGCTATGGCCCAAGAGATCAGCGAGTTCCGCATTGGTATTCTGGGCGGCGAAAACGCTCAGGACCGTCTGAACAACAACGAGTGCCTGCGCGTGTACACCGAAGAGGCGCTGGGCGTGCCGACCAAACTGTTCGCTCCGGCCGATTATAACGGTGTGATCCAGGGTCTGCTGGGCGGTACCATCGACGTGGCATGGTTGGGCGCTTCGGGTTATGCCAAGACCTATCTGTCCGATCCCGATGCAGTTGAGCCGGTTCTGGTCAAGGTCAACACCGATGGCGGCTATGGCTATTACTCGGTCGGATTTGCCCGCAAGGACAGCGGCATCACCTCGCTGGAAGACATGAAGGGCAAGACCTTCGGTTTCGGCGATCCGAACTCGACCTCGGGTTACCTGATCCCGTCCATCGAAATTCCTCAGGCCACCGGTGCGACCATGGACTCGGGCGACTATTTTGGTGAAGTGAAGTTCACCGGCGGTCACGAGCAAACCATCGTTGCTGTCAACAACGGCGACGTTGATGGCGGCGTGACCTGGGCTGACGGTCTGGGTGAATGGGAAGATGGGTACCAGTCGGGCGCGTTGCGCCGCGCGGTGGATGCCGGTCTGGTCGACATGAACGACATGGTCGAAATCTGGAAATCCAAGCCGATCCCGGAAGGCCCCGTCGTTGTCCGCTCGGAGTTGCCTGACGAAGTAAAAGCCAAGGTAACCGCGCTTTGGGATACCCTGGACGAGAAGGACCGCGAATGCTTCTACGGTGTGGCTGCGGGTGAAGCCAAGAGCTTTGATCCGATCTCCCATGACGCCTACGAGGTCATCATCGAAGCCCGCAAGCTGAAGTCCAACTAAGCCTGCATGATCAATGATCGGGGTCCGGCGCAGCCGGGCCCCTTGTTTCCCTCAGGAGCATTCCATGACAGACCTGACTGCCGGGTCCCCGGGCGTCGATCAGATCCGCGACGAATACACAGCGATGACCCGACGCAAGAGGGTCTATGGTGGTATCCTTCTGATCCTGTTCGTGGCCTTGATGGCGGCCGGTTTCCGCACCGCCGACAGCCGCAACGCCGGAAGCTTTAGCGATGGCTGGCATCGCGTGCTGGATTACCCTTCCGAGGTGCTGGCCGAGGCGTGGGAAAAGATCGGTGAGATGCCCGCGCATCTTGTCACCTTCTTTCCGGCGCTGGTCGAGACCCTGAATATCGCCGCCGCGGCGACGTTGATCGGTACAATCGGGGGTACCTTTCTGGCACTGATGGCGACACGCGGAATGGCGCTGTGGCCCTCTCTGATCCCGCTGTTCCGGCGCATTTCGGACATTTGCCGGGCCATCCCGGAAATCGTGATCGCGCTGGTCCTGATCTTTGTGCTTGGGGGCGGCCCAGTCCCGGCAATGATCGCCATCGCGATCCACACGGCAGGCGCACTGGGCAAGCTGTATTCGGAGGTGAACGAAAACGCCTCACTCAAGCCGGTCGAGGGGTTGCAGTCGGTCGGCGCAAGCTGGGCGCAGCGGATGTATCTGGGCGTGATCCCACAGGTCGGCCCGAACTATGTCAGCTATGCCCTGTTGCGGTTCGAGATCAACATTCGCGCCTCGGCCATCCTGGGTTTCGTCGGTGCGGGTGGTCTGGGCTATGAGCTGCGCAACGCCATGTCCTGGGGGCAGGGCAAATACGATGAGGCCGCGGCCATTTTCATTCTTCTGTTCGTGACGATCGTGGTCGTGGACCAGATCTCGGGCCTTTTGCGTGATCGCCTGACCCATGGAACCAATACTGGAGTACGGGCATGAGCACCTTTGCCACCGATCTGCCTGCCGGAACCCTCAAGGACGAGGCCGGGCGCCTGTTCCGGCGCAAACGGGTTGTGAATTTTGGATTGCCTGCCCTGGTTCTGGTGTATCTTGTCTATGTTTTCTTTGCCTTCGACATTCCCGGTCTGGCCGGGCGCGCGAACTGGGAAAACGGCCGGATTCTGGTTTCCGACAGCTACAGCTACAAAACGCATGTGACGCGCGACAACCGCAACGGCGCGGTGTCCGTTGCCATTGAGGGTGAGCGCAAGGGTGCCTATCCCGACGGCCAATCGCCGGACTGGGTTGCGCTGGGTGAAACCACCGTCATCGATCTGGAAAACGGCCATGTCGTGCGGTTCGGGCCGGAAACGGTGGAATATGACATCCCCGGATATGGCACCATCCGGGCCACGCCCAGCCGCTCAGCGGGTGTGCAGGCAGAACTACCCTCGGGCGATGTGCCGGACTGGATCAACATGTCAAAAAACCGGTTGGCAGTCACCACGGACGCGGGCCGTCTGACAGTGACCCGCAACCGGTCCGAGGTATTCCGGTATTTCAACGGGTGGGAGCTGTTCTGGTTCACGCTTGACAGCCCCTATTATGGCAAATCTCTCCCCGAACTGATGACGTTTGCCGCAACGGGTGAAGCCGGGGCGATCCTGAATGATTTCTGGACCAACAAGATGTGGCGGCATCAGGACGTGGCCTGGGCAATATTCGAGACCATTCTGATGGCCTTTCTCGGGACCCTCGGGGCCGGAATGGTGGCGCTGCCGCTGGCCTTCATGGCAACGCGGAACTTTAACCCGCTGCGGTCGGTGCGGTTTGTAACCCGCCGGGTGTTCGATTTCGTGCGTGGGGTCGATGCGCTGATCTGGACCGTGGTTCTTGCCCGCGCCTTTGGTCCCGGCCCGCTGACCGGCGCACTGGCGATACTGGTGACGGATACGGGTACTTTCGGCAAGATCTTCTCGGAAGCGCTGGAAAACGTGGACCAGAAGCAGATCGAAGGGGTGCAATCTACAGGGGCCAACGCGCCGCAGCGCTATCGCCTTGGTGTGATCCCGCAGATCACGCCGGTGCTGCTGAGCCAGCTTTTGTACTTCCTCGAATCCAACACACGCAGCGCGACCGTGATCGGGGCGATTACAGGCGGTGGGATCGGTCTGCTGTTAACGCAGGCAATCATCACACAGAAGGACTGGGAAGAGGTGGCCTATTACATCGTCCTGATCATCCTGATGGTGATGCTGATGGACTGGTTCTCGGGCTGGCTGCGCAAGCGTCTGATACAGGGCGAGACCGGCAAAAAGCGCAAACCGCGCGCGGCCAGAGGCAAGGCCTTTCACCTGCCGTGATCTGCGACAAAGGACGACACTGATGGCGCGACTGCGTTCGGACCAGCCTTTCATCCATCCCGACTGTCAGATTATTGACAGCCGTTTCGGGGAATATGTCGAGATCGGCGCGGGCAGCCGTATCGCAAATTCAGTGATCGGGGATTATTCCTATTGCGACCGGACCTGCGATATCGCCAATGCCGAGATCGGGAAATTCTCGAATATCGCCAGTTTCACCCGGATTGGCGCGACGGATCACCCGATGGAAAAGGCTTCGCTGCACCATTTTCACTATCGCTCCGGGGATTACTGGGACGATGCCGAACATGACGCCGAATGGTTTGCGCATCGGGCCGGTCGGACAGCCCGGATCGGGCATGACACGTGGATCGGGCATGCGGCGATCATCAAACCCAAAGTTACGATCGGACATGGGGCTGTCGTGGCATCGGGGGCCGTCGTAACCAAGGATGTCGCGCCCTATACCATCGTTGCAGGCGTTACGGCGAAACCGATCCGTCGCCGGTTCCCGGAACATGTCGCGGATCGGATGATGGAACTGGCCTGGTGGGATTGGGACAACGCGCGTCTGCGCGTAGCCTTGCCGGATTTTCGGGCTCTGCGGGCTGAGGCGTTTCTGGAGAAATACGCGTGACGACCTGACCGGGTTCGCCTGATCGCTTAATCGTCCTCGATGGTCAGCGTGACCCTTTCCCCGGCGAACACGGTCCTACCGTATTCAACCGGGCGCCCGTCCGGATCGACGTTGACGCCGACAGAAAACAGGACCGGCGCGCCTTCGCTCAGTTGCAGATGCAGGGCCTGAGTGGCGCTGGCCTGTCTGGCGGTTAGTCGTGTCGAAATGCGGGTATAGTCCGCGATGCCGTTCAGCTGCAGGGCCTTGGTGACGGATTGTGTCTCTTCCAGTGTGCCCGGCAAATCCGGAAACCGCGCTGCCGGGAACACGCTTTGAAAGACTGCGATGGGCTGCCCGTCGGCAAGCGACAGCCCGTCATAGACGTGGACGGGATCACCGGTTTGCATTCCCAGCGCTTCTGCCTCGGCCTCGTCAGCCGCGCGGGTGTTGAGTGCCAGTATCTTCTTGCCCGGAATTTTGCCGCTGGCCGAGATGTTCCGGTGATACCGGACCCGTTTGCCAATCGGGTAATCCGTCGGGCGCGCCGCGACAAACACTCCGGCGCCGCGACGCGCATGAACCAGCCCTTGTTCGGCCATTTCAGACAGCGCGCGCCGCACCGTGTGGCGGTTGACCCCATGAGTCGCGGCCAGTTGCGCTTCGGTCGGCAGGCGGTCGCCTGTGTCATACCGCCCTTCGGCGATGTCCGAGGTCAGGCTGAGGGCAATGCTTTTCCAGACGGGTGTTCGGCTCATGTCATCAAAACTTCACAAGGTTGAGGATTGCGAGTCGCACCCTCAGGAGTTAATATTTGTCTAGTTGTATAGTAAATGTAGACAACCCGGCCAAGAGGCTTTGATGGCAAAACAGACAGAAATTGCGGCTGAGACGCGTAAGGAGTGGATGGGGCTGCTGGCCCGGGCTCCAGACGGTGCGGTGCTGGCATTGTGGGATCGCATTACGGATCGCCCCACCTTTGAGTGGCTTCGCGCGCCAGAGGTGGGTGGCGTGATGGTCCGCGGGCGGACGGGCGGCACCGGCGCCCCGTTCAATCTGGGGGAAATGACGGTGACGCGCTGTTCGCTGGTGCTGGAGGATGGCACGGTCGGGCACGGCTATGTGCAGGGCCGTTCCAAGCCGAAGGCCGAGGTGGCGGCGGCGATTGATGCGCTGATGCAGACCTCGGCGGCGGAAAAGGTGCGGGCCGAAGTGCTCGACCCCCTGAAGCGGCAGATGCAGGCGGCAGGAACCAAGCGCGCTGCCAAGGCGGCTGCGACCAAAGTCGAATTTTTCACCATGGTTCGGGGGGAAGATCAGTGAACGCCCAGACGCAATTTTCAGGCGGTTTTCGAAACGCTCCCATTGATGCGGCCCATGCGTTCCGCGCCGTCATGACCGTGATGGCGCGGCCGGGTGAGATCCGCGCGCTTTCCGGGGCCGAGCCACCTGCGCCGTTGTCCGTGGCGGCCGGTACGCTACTGTTGACGCTGTGCGGTCCGGACACGCCTGTGCATCTTGCAGGACGCGTGAATACGGATGCGGTACGTCAGTGGCTGACCTTTCATACGGGCGCGCCGCTGGTTGGACCAGCCGAGGCGGATTTTGTCGTGGGAAGCTGGGCTGAACTCGGTTCTCTGTCAGCCTATCGGGTGGGAACGCCGGAATATCCGGACCGCTCCGCGACACTGATTATCGAATGCGATGAATTGGGCCAGAGCGGTGCTGTTCTGCGCGGGCCGGGCATCAGGGAAACCGCGTATCTTTCCCTGCCCGATATTCCCGCGATGCAGGCCAACGCGGCGTTGTATCCGCTGGGCTGCGACTTTTTCCTGACCTGCCGGGACCAGGTGGCGGGCCTGCCGCGCAGCACTCAGATCGAGACGGAGGGATAAGCCATGTATGTAGCCGTCAAAGGGGGCGAAAAGGCCATTGAAAACGCCCATGCGTGGCTGGCCGAAGAACGCCGTGGATCGACTGATGTGGCCGAGCTGAGCCTTGCCCAGATCCGCGAGCAGTTGAGCCTTGCGGTGAACCGGGTCATGGCCGAAGGCTCGCTTTACGATCCGGATCTGGCCGCGCTGGCGATCAAGCAGGCGCGCGGCGATCTGATCGAGGCCATTTTCCTGATCCGTGCCTATCGGACGACATTGCCGCGGTTCGGATACTCGGACCCTGTTGAAACCGGCGAAATGGCCTGTGATCGCCGGATCTCGGCCACATTCAAGGATGCGCCGGGCGGGCAGGTTCTGGGACCGACTTTCGACTACACCCACCGGTTGCTGGATTTCAAACTGGCCGCGGATGGTGAGGTTCCGGCGGCGCCCGAAGGGATGGCGCGGCAGGAGCCAACGCCCCATATCACCGAATTCCTGAAGGGTGAGGATATCATTCAGGATGAACCGGCCAGCGAGGATGTGCCGGGTGACCTGACGCGCGAGCCGATGGAGTTTCCGTCGAACCGCCCGCTGCGCCTGCAATCGCTGACGCGCGGGGACGAAGGGTTCGTGCTGGGCATGGCTTATTCGACCCAGCGGGGATACGCCCGCAACCACGCCTTTGTCGGCGAGTTGCGCATCGGCAAGGTCGCGGTCGAGATGGACATTCCCGAGCTGGGCTTTGCCATCGAAATCGGCGAGGTCGAGCTGACCGAATGCGAGACGGTGAACCAGTTCAAGGGGTCCAAAACCGAGCCGCCTCAGTTCACGCGCGGTTATGGTCTGGTCTTTGGTCAGTCCGAGCGCAAATCCATCGCCATGGCGCTGGTGGATCGGGCGCTGCGGTGGAAGGAACTGGGTGAGGACAATCTGGGCGCCCCGGCGCAGGATGAGGAATTTGTTCTAAGCCACGCCGACAACATTCAGGCCACCGGGTTTCTGGAGCATATCAAGCTGCCCCATTACGTGGATTTTCAGTCCGAACTGGAGTTGGTGCGTAAGCTGCGTCGTGAGGCCGAAGAACGGATCGCGCCACGGGAGGCTGCGGAATGAGTTCAGTCCCCGCCACCGCCGTCGCCACCACCATCTCCGTCTCCTCCTTCGGAGTGCCAGGCCCCTCCGGGTTGGGCAGGGTGAAGGTCAGAACGGCGTTCACTGCCGTCGAATTCAACCCAGAGCCAAACCCCGTTCTCATCCCGTCGCAGGGTTTTTCGACGCTTCTCCTTTCGGATTTGGTCGCGAATTGTGAAACCTACAGCGGTCGCAAAAATAACCCAAAAGAAAAAATACTCCAACGTGCTCCCTTTCGAAATCGTGGAGAATCAAATGTTTGAGCGCAGCTTGGCCTATCCTGACGTGCATGCCAAGCGGGCGATCCGTTGCGCAAAGCTCAGAGGTACGGTGGGTGTTCTCTGGAATTCGCGCGTGCATGCGACACGTCAACCGAACTCCATTCTCCGGTTGTGTCGCGGCGCATGGCGCGCCGTCGCCGCCTGGCGTGACGCTTATGCCAAAGCAAATAGATCACCATGATCAATAAAAATGAACCAACAACCCAAACGTCCACAAAAACACCAAAAAACAAAGTGATACATCAAATGAACGAGTATAACTTCGCATATTTGGACGAACAAACCAAGAGAATGATCCGCCGCGCCATTCTGAAAGGTTTGGCCGTGCCCGGTTATCAGGTTCCCTTTGCAAGCCGCGAGATGCCGATGCCCTATGGTTGGGGCACCGGCGGCGTGCAGGTTTCGGCCGCCACGCTGACGCCTGATGATACGTTCAAGGTGATCGATCAGGGCGCCGATGACACGACCAACGCGGTCTCGATCCGCAAGTTCTTTGAGAACACGGCAGGCGTCGAGACCACCGAGGAAACCGAAAAGGCGACGGTCATTCAGACCCGCCACCGCATCCCCGAGGCGAAGCTGCGCGAGGATCAGATCATCGTCTATCAGGTGCCGATCCCCGAACCGTTGCGCTTTCTGGAGCCGCGTGAGACCGAAACGCGCAAGATGCACAGTCTTGAAGAATACGGGCTGATGCATGTGAAGCTCTATGAAGATATCAGCCAGCATGGCGCGATTTCGACCGCTTATGCCTATCCGGTGAAGGTCTCGGGCCGCTATGTGATGGACCCGTCGCCGATCCCGAAGTTCGACAACCCCAAGCTGGAAATGGACGCGATCCAGCTGTTCGGCGCAGGACGCGAGCAGCGGATTTACGCGGTACCGCCGCATACCAAGGTGGTGAGCCTTGATTTCGAGGATTACCCGTTCGAGGCCACCAAGGCTGACCATCCCTGCGATCTGTGCGGGGCCGAAGACAGCTATCTGGACGAGGTGATCATGGATGATGCGGGCAACCGGATGTTTGTCTGCTCGGACACCGATTATTGCCGGTCGCGCCGAGAGGCGGGCCATGTGGGCCAACTGGCCGAGGAGAATGCGGCATGACCCCTCTGTTACAAGTCAAAGGCATCGAGAAACGCTATGGCGCGCGCATCGGATGCACGGATGTGTGTTTCGATCTCTACCCCGGTGAGGTGATGGGGATCGTGGGCGAAAGCGGTTCGGGCAAGTCGACCCTGCTGAATTGTCTGGCGGGGCATCTGGAGCCCGATGCGGGGCAGGTTGTCTTTGACACCCGTGTCGACGGTCCGGTGGATACGGTGACCATGTCCGAGCCTCAGCGCAGGATGCTGGGCCGGACGGACTGGGCCTTTGTGCATCAGCATGCCCGCGACGGGTTGCGCATGTCGGTCAGTGCGGGGGGTAACATCGGTGAGCGTCTGATGGCCGTCGGTGATCGTCACTATGGCGATATCCGCGACAAGGCCATCGATTGGCTGGGCCGGGTCGAGATTGACGAGGTGCGTGTCGATGATCGCCCCACCGCGTTTTCAGGCGGGATGCAGCAGCGGTTGCAGATCGCGCGCAATCTGGTGACGGGTCCACGGCTGGTTTTCATGGATGAACCGACCGGCGGGCTGGATGTCTCGGTTCAGGCGCGATTGCTGGATCTGTTGCGTGGGCTGGTGCGCGAAATGGGGCTGAGCGCCATCATCGTCACCCACGATCTGGCCGTGGTGCGCCTGCTGGCGGACCGGCTGATGGTGATGAAGGACGGCCACGTGGTCGAGGCCGGATTAACCGATCAGGTGCTGGACGATCCGCAGCATGCCTATACGCAGTTGCTTGTGTCCAGCGTTCTGCAGGTTTGAGTATTTGGAAAAAGATGAAGTGCGATGATTGAGCTGATCGATGTGAGCAAGAGCTTTACCCTGCACAATCAGGGCGGCGCGGTAATCCCGGTGATGGAGGGTGCTTCGCTGAAGGTCGCACCCGGTGAGTGTGTGGCCCTGACCGGTGCGTCGGGCGCGGGCAAGTCGACGTTGATGCGGGTGATCTACGGTAACTATCTGGCGGCCTCGGGTCAGGTTATGGTCGGTGGTCTGGATGTGGCACGGGCCGAACCGCGCGAGATTCTGGCGCTGCGCCGCGAGACGCTGGGCTATGTCAGCCAGTTTCTGCGCGTCGTGCCGCGCGTGCCGACGCTTGAGGTGGTGGCCGAGCCCTTGCTGGCCATCGGATGCGACCAGCAGGTGGCGCTGGATAAAGCGGCGGGATTGCTTGCGCGGTTGAATATCCCCGAGCGGCTGTGGTCGCTGAGCCCGACAACCTTCTCAGGAGGGGAACAGCAACGGGTGAACATCGCGCGCGGTTTTGCGCATGACTACCCGGCGATGTTGCTGGATGAACCGACGGCCAGTCTGGATGTGCGGAACCGGGAAACGGTGTTGTCGCTGATCGAAGAGGCCAAGGCGCGCGGTGCGGCGATTGTCGGCATCTTTCACGACGTCGAGGCGCGTGAACGGGTGTGCGACCGCGAGGTCGATGTTTCGGGTTTCACACCGGGGGTAGCGGCATGAGCCTTGCACCCGTCATAGCCGTTGTTGGCCCTTCGGGGGTCGGCAAGGACAGCGTGATGGAGGCGCTTGAGGAGCGCGCGGATGGCATTCAGCGAGTACGGCGGGTGATTACGCGGCCCGCAGGGGAAGAAGGCGAAGACTTTGACCGGGTATCGGTTGACGTGTTCCAGCAGATGGCACGAGACGGTGCATTTGCACTGCACTGGTCTGCGCACGGGTTGTTTTATGGCGTTCCGAAAGAGATTGAGGATCAGCGGCGAAACGCCAGAGCTGTTTTGGTCAACTTATCCCGGGCCGTGCTGTTGCAGGCGCAGGAGGTATTTGGCGATCTGATCGTGATCTCACTGACTGCGGACGCAGAGGTTCTGGCGCACCGATTATCGGCACGGGGGCGGGAAAGCGCGGCAGAGCAGGGTCGACGTCTGGGCCGGGCCAAGGCGCCGCTGCCCGAAGGTTTGAACCGGGTTATCGAGATTGATAACTCCGGCCCTCTGGCGGCGACAGTGGATGAAATCCTGGCGCGTCTTCAGCCGGAGAGGGCATAGCGATGGATCAGGTGAAACCGACCATCTTCAGCCTCGCCCATCAGGGCCAGATCATCTATCCGGAACGGGGCGGGCAGCAGCGGGCCGAGATGACCTTCCAGCGCCGATTGCACGCTTGCCAGTGTGGGTTTGTCCAGTTTGCCGCTGAGCGTGATGTGAAAGCGAAAGGCGTCCAGCACAAAGGGATAGCCCCAGTTTGTCAGGTTGGCATCTTGTTCCGGCGTCAGGCCACTTGCACGTCGACGGGCCAGTTCAGCCTCGGACGCGGGCGCGCGGAAATTGTCCAGATCACGAACACAGGCGGCGGCCAGCGTGTTCAGGGCATGGGTATCACCCAGCGGGCGCAAAGCGAGAAACCGGCCAAGCCGCGCGATGTCCAGACCATCCAGCAGGACCGGCGCATGAGACATCGCGAGGTGCGCGCACGCGTCCTGCAACGCTGCCAGCGATTGCCCCTCGGACAGGCGGAACGGCGGCTTCATGGTCGCGTGCAGGCCGTACTTACGCGGCACTTCGGTGACTGTGGCAACGTCGATGCCGTTCACAACGGGATGCGCGACCTCGGCACCGGTTTCCATGTCCCAGCCCAGCCAGTTGGTTGCGAATTTCGTCCATTCCGCGTCAGCGGGTGGCGCAAAATAGATCGCGTATCGCGTGAATGTCACATTGGCCTCCTACCTGTGTGGCCGATCCATAGCTCAAACTGTGTGAAGTTCAGATGACAGAAGAATTGATCCTTGCCAATGCCACGCTAGTGCTGCCCGATGAAACCGTATCCGGCAGCGTTCGGATCGTGGGCGAGACCATTGAAGCGGTCGATACCGGCGCGGCCGTTCCCCCCGGCGCAATTGATTGTGAGGGCGATTATGTCAGCCCTGGCCTGATCGAGTTGCATACCGACAATCTGGAACGCCATATCCAGCCGCGCCCAAAGGTGGACTGGCCCCATGCGGCGGCCATCATCGCCCATGATGCCGAACTGGCCAGCACGGGCATCACCACCGTGTTTGACGCCATGCGCGTGGGGTCGATCCCGTCCGGCGCAGCGCGGTATCTGAAATACGCGCGCGGGTTGTCGCAGGAATTGTGGCAGTTGCGCGAGCAAGATGCGCTGAAGATCAGTCACTTTCTGCATCTGCGGGCCGAGGTCTGCTCGGAAACGCTGTTGGATGAACTGGATGAGTTCGGGACCGAGGACCGTGTGGGTCTCGTGTCTCTGATGGATCATACACCGGGGCAACGGCAGTTTCGCGATATGTCCAAGCTGGAGGCTTATCTGAAAGGAAAGCTTGCGATGGACGATGACACCTTCCTGCAGCATGTGGCCCAGTTGAAAGAGTTGCGGGACCGCCACGGTGACACGCACGAGATCGAAACGGTAAAAGCCGCGCGGCGTTTCGGGGCGGTGCTGGCCAGCCATGACGACACCACCGCCGAGCAGGTGCGCGTGTCGGCGGATCATGGTATTCGTCTGGCTGAGTTCCCAACTACCGTCGAGGCCGCCCGGGCCTGTCACGATCACGGTATCAAGGTGATCATGGGTGCACCGAACCTGATCCGCGGTGGGTCACATTCCGGCAACGTCGCCGCGCATGAACTGGCCGAGCTGGGCAATCTTGATATCCTGTCTTCGGACTATGTTCCTTCGGCGCTGCTGTTGTCGGCGGCCAGACTTGGGGAGATGTGGGGCGACATGGCGCGTGGGATGAAAACCGTGACACAGACCCCCGCACACGCTGCGGGGCTGGAGGATCGTGGGGAAATTCGGGCCGGGACACGTGCCGATCTGATCCGGTTCAGAATGCGCGCAGGGGTGCCCGCGCTCAACGCTGTGTGGTCGCGGGGTCGGCGCGTCGCGTGATCAGGTGCGGTAGAACAGATACCGGTCCGGGGCAATGGCTTCGGGGCCGGATACCTGTTCGAATCCGACCAGAGGCTGACCCGAAATCAGCAACCCGCCGGGCAGCATGACCCGGGCGATCAACGGGCTGAGGCGTGCGGCCTCTGCCACGTCCTCGTCCTTGATGCCGCGCCCGAAATCGTAATGCGCCAGAATTACACAGGGACCGCCAGCCGCCAGTTTCTCCAGCATCGGCTCGGCCTCGCCCATCAGGAAATCCTGTTCCGGTGGAGTGCTGGAGGGGTGGCATTGCAGAACACGGTCCATGACCCAGATTCTCCGCTGGACCAGAATCTCGCGCAGATGGTCGTATGTGCGGCCGTTGCCAAGGCCCATATCAAGGACGTCGCCATCCTTGCCGGTTATTTGCATCGCCGCCCAGTTCAAACCGTCCCGTTGGGCGGTCAGGCGGCGCAGCATTGAATCCAGTCGGCTCATCGACAACTCCTGATTTCAGTCTTTGGGTGCCGTCCACAGGCTGACCGGGCCGGTCAGGAACCTGTGCAGCAATTCCTGGGTAAAGGTCCAGATGTCGTCATCATGGACAAGGTGGTGGGTTAGCAGGCCAAAGGGTTCTGCATTATCCGCTTGCCCCTCGCGGCGATCCCGCAGAAGGGCTGTTGCTTGCATGATCAGTTTGTCCGGCGATACCAAACCGCGCGTACCACGCCAGTCGATCGGATCGAGATGGGTGTTGACCCGTTCAAGCCCTGGCGCGGCAAAGCGCGATTTGCGCGGGGTTGCCGTGGACAGGATGCGAAAACCAAGCCGGGGCAGTTCCTGCGCGATCTCAGGCGCGATCCGGTTCCATGGAGGAACGAACATCGGTCTGAGCTGCCCGCCGAACAACTCTTGGAGACAGGTGATCCCGGTCTGCGCGTCGGCAATCATCTCCTGCATTGGTCGATGCAGGCGGAATTCGGATTTCTTTTCCGAAGCGGGCGCGTGATTGGCGTGGGCCCATCCGTGAACCACCGGTATCAGCCGTGTCTGGGACAAATACGCAGCAAGGCTGTCATCCGCGTCCTTCGGGATAATGGCGAGATGCACCGGGACGCCGGATTGTGCAGACAGGTCGGCCAGTTTCTCAAGCTGGGGCGTCACCGTCACCGCATCATCATCGCGCCACCAGAAGGGCAGGCGCAGGTCCTGGTTTTCCCACAGGGCGAATTCCTGCTGCAGGGGGGTCCAGTCCGGGGTCATCTTTGTGCCTCAAGCAGCTGTTTCGCGATGTCCACCGAACGATCTGCACCATCGAAGGACAGACCAGAGGCGTCCCTTGCACTGTCTGACACGACTTGTCTGACGGCTTGAACCAGATTTTCACCGCTCAACTGGGCGCTGGTGACGACATCGATGCCGGGCATGTGGCTCAGGCTGCGTGCGCGCAGTCCCTGTTCGACCTCTTGACCGTCATCGAACGGGATGAAAACAGCCGGGGCGCCGCTTTGCAGGATATCCAGAACCGTATTGTAGCCGCACATGCTGATGGACGCGGCCGCGTGATACAGCATTTGCCGAAAATCCGGGCGGACGGGTTCGATGAACACCGGTGCGCCCTCGGCCATCGCTTGGAACCTTGTGATGCGCGCCTTCGCATCCTGCCCTCCCACCAGCAGGCGCCAGCGGTTGCTGGTCATCTTACGGGCGGCCTCGATGGCCGCATGAAAGATCGGATCGCCGACCGAGCCGCCACCAGCGCTAACCAGGATCTCACCTTCGCCCAACTTGTCCGGATGATGTCCCGCAGGGTCGGGCGCAACGTAGCCGGTATAGTGGAGCTTTTTGGCAAGACGTTCCGATACCGGCCAGCTTGCATCCAGCGTCGTTGTTCCGGGATCGGAATGCACAAGAACACCATCATAGTAGCGTTCCAGTATTTCGTCGGCGCGCGTCACTTTTGCGGGCTTGGAAGGTGGGGCGAGGATATCGCGGATCGAACTCAGAACTACCGGGCGGTGTGGCAGGGAGTGGGCCGCCTCGAGAAGGCTCTCGAACTCCTCCGCCAGCACCCGGCGACCAAACGGGAAAAGCTCGGTGATCAGGACATCGGGTGCAAAATCGCGAACCGAAGCCCCAAGCGCAGTCGCGCGCGCCTGCAGGTATCCGGCATCCGCAACTTCTCCGCTCTCAGTCAGAAGGCGGGTGAAGTTGGTTCCGTCCGATCGTAGTGGTGGCAGTCCAAGGAGCTCGATCCCGTTACTGTTCAGCTGTGGCGCGGGCATGCCACCCGAAACGACGAACACAGTGTGCCCGTCGCGGCGAAACGCATGGCCCAAAGTCAGGGCACGGCTGAGGTGGCCAGTGCCCAAAAGGTGCGTGACCGCGATCATCACCTTCATGCCGCGCCCTCTGCCGGGATCAGCCGGATTGGTTCGGGTTCCGGGGTCATTGTCGTCAGGTCGATCACAAACAGGCGGTTGCGTTTTATTTTGAATGGTGCGGGGCCGCTAAAATCCCATCCCCATGCCTTGGCCAGAATGATGCGCATGATCCCGATGTGGCAGACGGCAACGGTGTCGCCGTGCAGATCATCGAGCCAGGGTTGAAGGCGCTGCCAGATTTCGGCCGGGCTTTCGCCGCCGGGGGGGCGATAGGACCAGCCCCAATCTTCGATATGGCGATAGCCGCTATCGGGGTCTTCGATCAGGTCAGCACCGCGCAGCCCTTCCCAGTCGCCCCAGTCCATTTCGATCAGAGCGTCGGAGATCTGCGGCTCTTGCCCGGAGACCAGTTTCGCCGTCTCACGCGCCCGGGCAAGGGGGCTGGACCACAGGTTCGCCTTGTCCCAGGGCTTGGGCAGGCGCAGGCTGGCAAGACCGGTGCTGGCTTCGTCGTCCAGCGGAATATCGGTGCGGCCCTGAATGCGGCCCGCGCGGTTCCATTCGGTATGTCCGTGGCGCAGAAGTGCGAGGCGTTTCAAATTTCTGCCTCCAGCAATGGGTTGACGGTGGACCAGAAAATCCCCGAGGAGGCAGGCATCAGGTGTCGTTCCCTTACATAATCGCGGGCCTTTTGCCCAATGTCATGGCGCATCGGAACATTGTTCCAAAGCTGCGTCAATTGGTGGGCCAATGCTTGCGGGCCATCCGTGGCGTCAGGATATTCGCCGGGCAGAAGCACGTCGCGTACGCCGGGGCGGTCCTGCGCCACAACGGGTACACCGGCGGCCTGCGCCTCAAGATAGACCATGCCGTAGGCTTCGTTCACACCGGGCCAGACGAACAGCGCCGCCTTTTGGTAGACCGTTTGCAGGGCATCGCGGTCAAGCTGGCCGAGGAACCGGACCTTGTTTCCAAAGGGGGCCATCAATGCCTCGACCTGCGGGCGGGCTGGGCCGCCACCAGCGATATCCAGCGCCCAATCGCCGTTCAGATGGCTGAGGGCCTGAGACAAGATGCGATAGGAGTGCAGCTTGTCGCCATCCCGCATCATGCCGACCGTCAACATCGGCCCAGTTTGTGTCGATGCGGGCGGCAATGCGGTCAACGGCAGGAAGGGGGGAAGATTGACCAAAGCCTGCTGGCCATAGCGTTCCCGTTCCAATGTGATGAGGTCATTGGCGGTGTGATAGAAAATCACGCGGGCCGCATCGCAGGCATCATGGGCGGCCTGTGCAAAGCCAGACCACGGGCCCGACAAGCGGCTTGTGGCGCGGGTGCTTTCAAGCTGGACATAGGGAATGCCGCGCGCCGCGCTTACCGCAGGTCCAATCAGGTCGGGGGATTTGTAGTAATTGTGGTAGGTCACCCAAAGGGCTGCGTCGCCGGGCAGGGACGCTGTCAGGCGATCAACTTCCGTAGTGGCAGCCTGCCGCAGTTCTGCCTGTATCTGGCTGTCACCGGTTTTGTCGAAGATGCGCAGTTCCGAAACCAGATCGACCTGTGCGCCCTGCGCCCCGATGGCACGCATTAGGTTGCGAGCCATTTCCCTGTCGCCCGAAGGAACCGGGCTGTTGGGGGACTTCATCGGGGCGTAGAAGGCGACGCGGGTCATGGGCGGGTATGGGAACACAGCGCGTTCAGCCGATCGGACAGGCGCGCGATTCCGGGGGCCATGCCGAATTCCGATACCAGCCGTTCGTGGGCGGCCTTTGCCATACGCTCGGCACCCGCCGGGTTTTCTGCGATACTTTTGATGGCTTGCGCCAGCGCATCCGGATCGTCATCGGACAGGATACCGTGGGTTCCGTTTTCGATGAACTCGGGGATGGCCGAGATCGGCGTCGACAGGATCGGCAGGTTCTGCGAGGCGGCCTCCATCAACACATTGGGCAGGCCATCACGGTCGCCGTCGGTTGCGACACGGCTGGGCAGGACAAACAAATCGGCCTGTTGCATGGCCGCGATGACCTCGGGCTGGTCACAGGCGCCCATCCAGGTGATGCGGTCGGCCACACCTGCGGTCTGAGCCTGCGCTTGCAGCATGTCCCGCATCCCGCCACCGCCGATATGAACCCAATGCCAATCAAGGGATGGCGGCAGCAGGGCGAAGGCCGAGATCAACCGGTCGAAGCCCTTTTTTTCAACCAGCCGCCCGACGGACAGCATTTGAAAACCCGCATCAGCTTGGCGGAGCGCGCGGACGGGCGGTGTTGGAAAGCGGGACAGGTCCAGACCGTGATACACCAGATCAACCCGCGCCGGATCGTCCGCCAGCGCGCGCAGATGCTCCGCGCCAAAGGCCGTGCAGGTTGCGCCAAAGGCGGCGCCATATGTGTCGGCGCGCAGTTTTTCGCGCTTTTCCCACTCGGGCGAGGTCCAGATATCCTTGGCGTGGGCCGAAAAGCTCCACGGTAATCCGCGCATGATCGCGGCGTAGCGGGCCACGGATGAAGGGGTATGCATGAAATGCGCGTAAAGCGCGCAGGATTCCTGCGGCAGTTCGGCAGCCAGAACGCAGGCCTGTCCGAAACGGCGGATGCGGTTATGTGTCGGGTCACGCCTGAGGTCATTGCGCCAGACCTCGTAGGCGGTGTGATAGCCGGGCAGAGTTTGCGCGATTTCGCGGGCGCGCCAGACGCGCTGGGGTTCTTCGTACAGGTATTCCGGCAGATAGCGAACTTCGCCGGTGAACCGGTCATGCAAGGGGTGACGTTTGGTGTCGGTGGGGTGCCGCAGGGACCAGATATCGAAACGATGCCCGGCCTCCTGAAGGGCGACCAGTTCCTGAGCGATAAACGTCTCGGACAGGCGCGGCCAACCTTTGACCAGCACCGCCAGCTTGGGCGCAGTAGCCTTCATGCGGTGGCCTGTCTCATTTCCTGACTCAATAGCGCATCAACCCGGTGGGTGACATAGTCCAGCCCGTCCAGCAGACCGCCCTTGATGGCCTGAGACGGCACGGATTGCTGCGGCAATGAGCGTATGGCCTGAATCATGGCGTCGGTTGTCAGCCCGTCGCGCTTTTCATCCAGCATCCGCACCAGTCCCAGATCCTCGGCGCGGGATGCTCGAATCCATTGTTCCAGACGCGGGGTTGTGCGCGGCACGATCAGCGCGCGTTTGTCAAAGGACAGAACTTCGCAAAACGTGTTGTAGCCACCCATGCAGACAACACCCGATGCACCTGCAAAAAGGGTTTCGATCTGGGATTCGAAGCCAACTGCGGTTACCCGACCGTTCAGAGCGGCAACGCGGGTTTCGAAATCCTCGCGCAGTTCGCCCGACAGGAACGGCCCATAAACCAGAACCGCGCGCGGCCCCAGATCGGGGTCTTTCTCATAAGCGGACAGGACCAGATTGACCATCGCCTTGCCATCGCCGCCGCCACCGGGCGTGATCAGGATGTAGGGCTGTTCCGGTGGCTCGCCGATGGGGCCGAGATCACGGCGCAGATAGCCGGTCCAGTGGATGCGGGATTGTGCATCGGCACTGAGTGGCAGGCCAGAGGTCGGATCGTAGACCGAGCGCAGCCCATAGACCCAGATTTCGTGATAAAACCGTTCGGTCGCCGCGACGGCATCCTTGCGGTCCCATTCAGCTGCCAGCACGGCAGGTTCATCCAGCACATCGCGCAGCCCCAGCACCAGCTTTGTGCGACCCGTGCGTTCAAGATGTTCCAGCGTCGGTATCAGTTCGCCGCGAAAACCGGTTGGTTCCTTGTCGACGATCAGAACGTCGGGATCGTATTGGGTGACAGCGGTCTGGATCAGGCCCGAACGCAGCTCGGTCACCTCGTCGATGCCCATGCCGATCGTCTGTGCGGCATAGGACCCGTCCGCGCGCTTGGTTACCCCCGGCAGCCTGACGTGGTCGACCCGGCGCGGAAAGGTAAAACGGCCAGCCACCGGAGACCCCGTCAGGATCAGTGCCGATGCTGTCGGATCAGCCCCGGTTATGGCCGCTGCAAGCGCGCGGGACCGGCGCAGATGCCCCAGTCCGAACGTGTCGTGGCTGTAGAACAGGATACGCGGCTCGCGCCCGGACTTGTACGTGTTGTTGTTCTGACTCATGCTTCCGCCCGCAAGCTCGGTTTCTGTGCAGAATTCGCGCGTGAGCACCTGTTATCGTATAATTTTCGGCAGTGCTTGCCAAAGCGAAAGCCGTGAGGTCCCGCGAAGGTGAAGCATTGCGATTTCGCAACAGGGTGAAACGGTGAAATCCGATGGGATGCCCGGCGCCAGGTCCATGAACCGCGGATCGCAAAAACGGATATTGTCACATTGCTGCGGCCAATCATTGCGAGCCCTTGTACTGTCCCATGCGTGTGGTTGTTCCAACTTTGTGATAGCACAAAATTGAAAGGAAACCGGATTTCGCGATTTTCTGCCCCGGTCATATTCAAATTCCGCCGGGTTGAAAACACCAATATCCCCTGCATGACCCAAGGAACACGGTGCGACACGATCTTGCGATAGCCTGCGGGAGGTGTTTGAACAGGACAAGGGCCTCCTGTAACCTGCCCTGCATCACGTGAACTGGACGCAAAACCTTATGAAGCATACGTTTCTTATCGGACTGGCCCTGACCTTTTGGGCTGTACTGGTGGCACTCTCTCCGGGTGCATCGGCGCAGACATCGCTTATTCCGGGATATCCGCTCGGCGGGTCGAGCGAGGCCGAGACAAAACCCGACGGGGAACTGGCCGCCGCGATCCGTGCCGCTACCGAGGCGGGCGCCAGTGTCATCGTGATCGACAACGCGGGCACTGTGGTTACCGGGGCGACCGGCGCCGGGTCCGGTGCGGGTGGCGAAGCCGCAGATCCCATGGCTGAAGGGTCGCAGCTGATGAAGGCGCAGGAGCGGTTTTCGAAATTCCGCGCTTCGCTCGAGTCCCGGCTTGAGGCGCTGCCATATTCAGTGTTCGAGGTGCAGTACATTCTGCGCCAGACCAGCCCCGACGGCCGTATTCAGACCTATGCCGAGGTTCTGTTCTGGAACATCCTGCTGCTGTTGCTAGGGCGATGGCTGTCGGTCGAGATTTACGGCAAGCGGATCGCCAAGCGCTTTGTCGTTGCCCGGATCAAGGAAAATCCGATTGGCTACCGCGAAAAGATGCCATTCCTCGTATTCCGGTTCCTGATGGGAATTGGCGGAACCGTCTTTGCGATGCTGATGGCGCTGATCGTCGGGTATCTGATCTTCGGCGAGGCTGAAGATATCTCGATCCAGTTCACCATAACGGCGATTTTCACGGCCTATTTCCTGTCGCGCACGGTGTCCGATCTGTGGCGTATGGTCCTGTCGCCGTTCCTCAGCCAGTACCGTCTGCCGCCGTTTTCCGATCGCAATGCCAAACGCCTTTTCTTGTGGGCATCGGCGATTGCGACCTTTGATATTTCGGTCGTTCTGTTTTCGACATGGGTGGCGGACTTTGGCCTGAACTACAACGTATATGCCATGGTTTACGGCAGCCTGACGCTGGTCGGTGCGTTTGCCAACATTCTCATGATCTTGTTCAACGCCCGGGCCATTTCCAATGCAATCCGCGGTGGGCGGGCGCCCGAACAGGTGTCATGGATATTGCGCTTCGTGTCGTTCGGGTGGGCGCCGGCACTGGGGGTCTATATCATCTTCAGCTGGTTCCGGCTGGCGTTGGATCTGGTCCTTGAAAATCCGGCACCGGTGCCACTGGTGGCCAGTTCCTACGCAATCTTCATGTCGGTCGTGATCGCCTATGGCGCGATGAATTACATGCTGGAGCGGTATTTCGACCGCTCGCGCAAGATCGAGGAAATGAACGCCGAGGCCGTCGAACCCGGTGAGCTAGGCGAGGCCGAGGAAACACCCGAGGCCGAACAGAGAAAGCACGCGATACTGACCTATGAAGACCTCGCAAGGCGGGTTGCGGGCATTCTGGCCTTTGTGGTGGGTATCTATGCGTTGGTCGTGATCTGGCATCCCGAAGCAGGCTGGAGCGATGACCTGCCGATTGAACGGGCGCTGGACGTCATGGTGATTATTTTCATCGGTTACATCCTGTTCAATTTCTTCCGCATCTGGATCGACAGCAAGATCGCCGAGGAAACCGACGACGGTGGTGCCGAAGCAGAGCTTGGCGATGAAGGAGGCGAGGGCGGGCAAAGCCGTCTGGCAACCCTGCTGCCACTGTTTCGGGGCGCCATTCTGGCGGTCGTAGTGGTGACCATCGTTCTGATTGTCCTGATGGAGCTTGGCATCAACGTAAGCCCGCTGTTTGCCGGTGCCGGTGTTGTCGGTCTGGCGGTTGGTTTCGGATCGCAGACGCTGGTGCGGGATATCTTTTCGGGTGCATTCTTCCTGATGGATGACGCGTTCCGGAAGGGTGAATATATCGATATCGGCGACGTGAAAGGGACTGTTGAAAAGATCTCGGTCCGTTCGATGCAGTTGCGTCACCATCTGGGCGCGCTCAACACCATTCCGTTCGGTGAGATCAAGGTTCTGACCAACTACTCACGCGACTGGGTGATCATGAAGCTGCCACTCAGGGTCACTTATGACACGGATGTCGAGAAGGTCCGCAAGCTGATCAAGAAGCTGGGGCAGGAACTGCTGACGGACCCGGTGATCGGTGACAATTTCATTCAGCCGCTGAAGTCTCAGGGCGTCATCGAAATGCAGGACTCGGCCATGATTATCCGGGTGAAATTCATGACCAAGCCGGGCGATCAGTGGCTGGTTCGCAAGAAGGTCTACCAGGAAATCCGCGAGTTGTTTGCACGCGAAGGTGTCCGGTTCGCGCACCGTGAGGTCACGGTTCGGTTGGCTGATGAAAAGAACCCCGCTGACCTGACGCCAAAAGAGCGTGAGGCCGTGACCGGGGCCGTTCAGGCTGCCATCGACGAGGATTATCTGGACGATGTCGGCCCCGGAGGAGATGACCGGTAAATGTGGGCAGGAATACTCCCGCCCCTTTGATCCGCGTCTCTGAAGAGACACTGAACAAAGCGTTGGGCCAGGCCGCGCGTACCGCGCGGCGGTTGCGATTAGTTCGACAGCTCGGACCAGACGGGCTTGGCCGTGCCGAGCTTTGTGGCGGGCAGGGGCCAAGTCATCCGGGTTTGGCCCACCTGCAAAGCGGGTGCAAGGCGATGCCCCGGCCCCCAGCCAGTATCTTCAGTTGCAGAGGAATAGTCCTCTGCCGCTGTCGAGGAAATCTCATCCCCTTCTTCGGATTTGCTCAACCCCGCCAAAAGCTCGGCGGTGCGGGCAAGGGACAGATGGGCCAGTGCGATCGTTTCGCCGCTAGCAGCGTTGGCCAGTGCGGACAGAACCGCCGCAGCCATCAGATACCCTGTGGCATGGTCCAGGGCCTGAACCGGCAGCGGTGTTGGTTTGTCGCCATTGGCCCAGACGCGGCCTGCATCAGCAATTCCGGCGCTCATCTGCACGAGGCTGTCAAAACCACGGCGCGAGGACCAGGGGCCGCGCCAGCCATAGGCGTTCAGGGTAACCTCGACCCGGTTCGGTGCCAGCGTGTCGCGTGTCGCGCGGTCCAGTCCCAGACCGTCCAGAGCGCCGGGCCGGTAGCCGTGGATGAAAACGTCTGCCTCGGACAGAAGCTGTTTCAGGCGGTCGAGGTTGTCCGATTTTTTGAGATCGAGAAACGCGCAGCGTTTACCCAGCGAGATGTCGGGAATCACGCCCGGCTCATCCCAGCCGGGCGGATCAATGCGCAGCACATCGGCCCCGAAAGCAGCAAGTGTGCGAGTTGAAACCGGACCGGCGAGAACGCGGGTCAGATCAAGGACACGCAGACCGGCCAACGGGCGTTGTGCCGAAGCCTGAGGGCGGGAGCGGAGTTTGCAGTTGCGCGGATGCCGCCAGTCGATCAGGGGCGAACTAGCAACCGCCCGACCTTGCGGATGGGACAGCCACTCATCGCGGCTGCGCATGGCTGCAGCAACGCCACCCTGCGCCACGATAACGGTTTCAAGATCGTTGATGGAACGGGTCGATACCTCACTGGCAACGGCATCGCGATCATGCGGTACACCCAGTACGCGCAGCGCCGCGGCGCGGTGTTGCGGCAGGTTCGTATGCAACCTGATCCAGCCGTCCGATGCGCGGTAATCACCGGCAATTGCGTCCCATGCGCCGGGCATCTCCCAACCGTCCGGTTTGAACGACCAGCCATACCAGAGTGAGGCCAGCCGGTGATCGACACTGACCTCGGGCCTTTCGGGGACAAGGTTCAGCGCCACCATAAGCCGGGCCAGTTCCTGCCCAACGGTGGCAAAGGACGCCGAAGCAAGTTCACTTACCGCAAATGCGCTGGGCCGATAACCGCCCCCCTTCAACCGATAGGTATCCGGGGCAGGAAGAGAGGACAGCAAGGTCATTGCTGATAGGGGTCCAGACTGTCGCGCAGACCGTCACCGAGGAAGTTGAAGGCCAGAACGATGATGATGATCGGCAACATCGGGATTGCCGTCCACGGATAAATCTCGATCGAGGCAAGGTTCTGGGCATCGTTCAGCATGACCCCCCAACTGACCGCAGGCGCGCGCAGGCCGAGGCCAAGGAAGCTGAGCGCGGTTTCGCCCAATATCATCGCCGGTATCGACAGAGTGGCCGAGGCGATCAGGTGGGACATGAAGTTCGGCAGCAGGTGTTTTCGGATCACCCGGCCCGAGCTTGCGCCCATCATCTCGGCGGCGCGCACATATTCTTCTTCGCGGAGGGACAGGAATTTCGCCCGAACGGATCGGGCCAGACCCGGCCAGTCGAGAATCCCGAGAATGATCGAGATGATGAAGAACACCGCGACGGGGCTCCAGTTGGAGGGCACGGCGGCGGATAGGGCCAGCCACAGCGGCAGTTCCGGCAGCGAGCGAAGGATTTCGATCACCCGGTTGATGACCCAGTCGATCTTGCCACCGAAATACCCGGCCATCGAACCAAAAAGGATGCCTAGAAAGAAGGACACTGAAATGCCGATCAGGCCAACCGTAAGCGACAACTGAGCGCCATAGAGGATACGGCTGAAGACGTCCCGGCCAAGCCGGTCAGAGCCCCACAGAAACAGCGTGGCCCCTTCGGGCGCGCAGAACAGGTGCCTGTCGGTTTTGATGAGCCCGGCCAGTTTGTAGGTAGAGGCTTGGCAAAAAAAGCGGATCGGTTTCGGGTTTTCCGTGTCGGGGACGAATTTCCACTGGAAGGTCTCCAGATCGGCTTCGGCCACGATCGGATAGATATATGGACCGACGAACTCTCCTTCGTGGAACCAGTTTACCGATTGGGGCGGTGCATAGAGGTGTTCGCCGTTTCTGTCGTTCGGGCCATAGGGTGCGATGAACCCGGCGAAAGGCAGCATCAGATAGCACAGTAGAAGGAAGATGCCCGAGACCAGCCCCAGCTTGTGCGTTCTGAACTTGCGCCACACCAGCACCCAGTTCGGTGCATCCAGATCCTTACGCTCAAGCTGCTGCAGCGAAGCCTGCGGATCGAATTCGGCGTCGTCGACATAGCGACCGTCGGGGAGTTTCGTCATGCCTCGCGCCCCTCATAGCGGATGCGCGGGTCAAGCATGACCAGCAGGATATCCGAGATCATTGTGCCCACCAGCGTCAGTAGGGCCACGAACATCAGAACAAAGCCCGACAGGAACTGGTCCTGTGTTTTCAACGCGGTCAGCAGGGTCGGGCCGATGGTCTGCAGGCCAAGCACGACCGAGACCAGAACCGAGCCCGAAACCATCGACGGGAGCAGGTTGCCGATATCCGCGACAAACGGGTTGAATGCCACGCGCAGCGGATATTTTGTCAGCATTCGTGACGGCGCCATCCCCTTGGCGATTGCTGTTTCCACGTAGGGTTTGCCAAGTTCATCCAGCATATTGGCGCGCAGGCGCTGCATCATGGCCGACGCGCCGGATGTGCCGATTACGAATGTCGGTACGATCAGGTGGATCAGGATTGATTTGAGTTTTTCCCAACTCATCGGCTGGCCCTCGAATGACGGGTCCATCAAACCCCCGATGGGCAGATTGAAATAGCGGTGGCCATAGTAGAACAGGATCAGCGCCAACAGAAAGTTCGGCGTTGCCAGACCAAGGTAGCCAACGAAGGCGGATGTGTAATCGACCCAGGTGCGGGACCGCGCTGCGGCCAGAACGCCCAGCGGCAGGGCAACGGCATAGACAAACAGAACGGCGGCCAGATTGACGACAACGGTAAGCCACAGGCTGTCACCGACGATTTCGGACACGGGCCGGTCAAACTCGAAAGACCATCCGTAGTTGCCCTGAATGAGCCCCGAAAACCCGTGTGGGCCGGGCATGAATCCCATCCAGATCATGTATTGTTCCCACAAGGGGCGGTCGAGTGCGTATTCCTTGCGTAGAAACTCGGCCTTGGCCACGCCCGCGGACTGTCCCGAGGCTTGCAACTCGGCGATCTGATTGCTCAGATAATCGCCGGGGGGCAGATTGATGATCACGAAGATCAGTGCCGATACCACCAGCAGCGTAAGCAGCATGGTGAAAAAGCGGTAGACTGCGTAGCGCAGCATTATCATTCAGCTGCTCCCGTCATTCCGCAAAAAAGAACTCATCTACGCGGTGGACCCCGAAATGCGAACCCGGATCCCAGGCCCACAGCGCTTTTTGCGGCACGTTGCGCAGCCGGTTGGAAACGACGATGGGCTGAGGCGCCCCGTTCAGAATGCCGATGCCAAACACCTCGTCCGCGTGGATTTTGAGCATTTCTTCCCACGCAGCGGCGCGTTCTTCATCTGTCGAGGCCATGTCCCAGTCATGGGCCAGTTCCATCAGCCGTTCAGCCGAGGGCATGTCCGGTTTCTCGCCGACTTCACCCCCGGTCTGATGATATTGACCCCATTTCGGCCAAGCCAGAAACACCTGATCGGTGGGTGCCAGATATGCGGGCGAGGTATAGACCTGCGGAATGCCATTGTCCCAACCGAACCAGACCGATGCCATGGAATTGCCGGCAAAGACCCGGTTGCGCAGGATGTCCCGGTCCAGCGGACGCATCACCAGTTTGACACCGACGTCCAGCCAGTTGTCGGTCACGATCTGCAGCGCGTTTTCAACTTCCTGACGTTCACCGGCGGTTTCAATGATCAGTTCCATCGAGCGGCCATCTGGCAGCATGCGGATGCCGTTCTTGTCCCGCTTGTCCAGACCGGCCTCGTCCAGCAACCGATTTGCTGTTTCGGGATCGAACTGGGCCCAGGCCGCCTGATTGTCCTCGTTATAAAAGGCCGAGGCGGGCAGAACCGACATTGCCCCCGGTTTTGCCAGCTTGAAATACAGGGCCTGATTGATGGTTTTCCGGTCAATGGCCAGAGACAAAGCGCGGCGCACACGCACGTCGCGCAGTACCTTTTGCCAGACATCGTCGGTAAAGTTCAGGTTGGGATAGATCGCGATCTGCGAGGCGACGCCGGTTTCCCAGAGGTAGGTTTTGTAACCTCCCCCATCCTCACCCTTTTTCAGGATCGAGGCGTCGCGAAAGTCCAATCCGCGTCCCTGAAGATCCGTTTCACCCGCATTGGCCTTGGCCGCGACCAGACCGGGCGCCACGATCTCCATCTCGATGACGTCGATATAGGGCAGTTGCACGCCCTTCGCATCAATCCGGTGATAATAGGGATTGCGGACAAAGTGGTGGCGGATTTTCTTGCCCGAGCTGGCGTTGACCCACGGCTGCAATGTCGGCAGTTCGTGGTTGTCGAACTTGTACATGTTGTCCAGCTTGTTGTGCAGCGCCGCCCAGCTTTTGACCCTTGTGTCCTCGACCGCCGCTGCCAGTGCAGCCGGGTCGGCATAATCCTCGTGATACTGTTTCAGGAACTCTGCCGGGCGATAGATGAAAGGCGGGCGGGCCTGCGCCAGGCTTTGCAGAAAGTTCGGGTTCGGATCGTCCCATTCGTAGACAACAGTTGTTTCGTCCGGGAAGGACACCGTGGGTGGTTTACCGTTCACAAGCAGGAAATCCGGCGGGCCGGAGGGGCTGAGAAAATCGTTGTTGGCAACGTCCTCCCACCAGTATCGGAAGTCGTCAGAGGTGAAAGGCGAACCGTCGGACCATTTGTGCCCTTCACGCAGATGCAGGGTGAATTTCCGGTTGTCTTCGTTTTCGAACGACTGCAGCAGATCCGGGACAAGTTCGTAGTTTTCGTCATAGCCCACAAGCCGCGCATAGCCATAGACAACCATCTGGCGCAAATCCTTGGACCGGGTGACCATGGTGCGCAGTGTGCCGCCTTCGGTGCCGAATTCGCGCCCCTTGGCGGCAAGATCGACGATCAGCGGTTCAGCGGGAAGTCGTTCCTGAACCGGCGGCAGGTTTCCCATGTCCACTTCGGATTTCCAGAACGCGCCTTCCTGAGCGGGGGGAACGGTTTCCGCCGTAGCCGGAAGGAGGGACGCAAAAGCCATCGCAGTGGCCAGAAGCAGTGATTTTCGTGGGGTCTTAAACATGGCAACGTACCTTATGGCCGGGCTCCATTTCCACCAGCGAGGGTATCACGGACTCGGAAAACCGAAAGGCTTCATCCCAGCTGTCGGGAGAGCCCGCACCCAAAGCGACCAGATTCAGGTCGATGGGACGGTTGATATCGGGTTCCGGCTGCGCCGCGATCAGCGCTTTGGTGTATGGGTGTTTGGGGTTGTAAAACAATGTGTCGGGCGGGGCTTGCTCGACGACCAGACCTTGGCGCATCACCGCAACTTCGTCGGCAATTCGGGCTACAACGGCAAGGTCGTGCGAAATGAAAAGGTAGGAGAGGTTCAGGCTGTCCTGAAGCTGTTCCAGCAGGGTCAGTATCTGTTCCTGCACGGATACATCCAGGGCCGAGGTCGGCTCGTCGCAAACGATCAGCGACGGGTCCAGCATCATGGCGCGGGCGATGGACAGACGCTGTCGCTGGCCGCCGGAAAAGGCGTGCGGATAGCGTTTCAGCATGTCGGCGTTCAGTCCCACACGTCGTAGCATCTCGGCCGCTTTCTCCCGGTGCTCGGCCGCTCCGCCGATGCGGTGGATTTCCAGCGGTTCGGTCATCGCGTCCTGAATGCGCATGCGCGGGCTGAGAGAGCTGTACGGGTCCTGAAACACCATCTGGGCCTGCCGCTGGAACGCCGTGCGTTCGGCGCGGCTCATCTTGTGGACGGTAATCGGCTCCTGATCGGGGGTGGGACGGAACAGAACCTCGCCGCCGGGATCGGGTAATTCGGCTCCAAGTGCGATCCGCGCGGCCGTTGTCTTGCCTGACCCGCTTTCGCCGACGATGGCCAGTGTTTTGCCGCGGGCAAGTTTGAAATCCACACCGCGGCAGGCGTGGATCAGTTTTTCCGCCTTCCAGCCCTGACTGGATCGCATGGTATAGGTCTTGGAAACGCCTTTCAGTTCCAGAATCAGGTCTTCGTCGGGCATCGGCAGGCCAACGGTGTCCTGATCGGGAATGGCGGGCGCGGCATTAAACAGCTGCTGCGTATAGGGGTGGGCCGGGGATTCGAGGATGAGGTTTGCCGCTCCGGCCTCCATCACGCGGCCCTTGTGCATGACGACGACCTGTTCGGCCATGTTGGCAACAACGCCCAGATCGTGGGTGACAAGGATCAGGGCCATCCCCGTTTCTCTCTGAAGCTCCTTGATCAGCCCCAGCACCTGCGCCTGCGTGGTCACGTCCAGCGCGGTTGTCGGTTCGTCCGCGATCAGCAGATCCGGCTTAGACACCATCGCCATCGCGATCATTGCGCGCTGGCGCATCCCACCGGACATTTCGAACGGGTACGAGTTGTATGCCCGTTCAGGATCGGGGAACCCGACGCGTTCGAATTGTTCCAGAACCGTGCGTTTGGCCTGACGCTCGGACGCGCCGCGATGCAGCCATAGCACTTCGCTGACCTGATTGCCGATTTTGTGAAGCGGCGAGAGCGATCGCATCGGTTCCTGAAAGATCATCGAGATTCGGTCGCCGCGGATATCACGCATCCGGCGCTCGTTGATTTGTGACAGGATCGTCGGTTCTGATCCGCCGCCCAGTGTCATTGTCCCGCTGCGGATCTGAGCTGTGCGGGGTAGAATACGCAGAACCGCGCGGCAGGTGATTGTCTTTCCCGAACCGGATTCGCCAACCAATGCAAGCGTTTGGCCCGGCTCGACGTCGAAATTGACGTCCCTGACGACCGGGTCCGCCGTGCCAAAGCCGATGCTCAGATCCCGGACAGACAACAACGGGGTCATTCGGGTTTTCCACCCGTCTTGTCGCAGATCGACATCGGCTTTTACAACTCCCTGTTTTTTTTTATCACAGTTTCGCGCGCTTGGACCCAACTAGTCAAACCCGTTCTTAGGCCGAAACGTCGCGGAATTGTGAAAACTTTCGCTGTGCGACTACACAAGTTCTTGAGTATTTGGCATGAAACTCAACGCCGGGCGCGATCCGGCCCGACCTTATCAGAGGAGAGCCCGCCCTTGTCCGACACCAAAAGTCGCCTTGACGTTTTCATTGATCGCATGGTGTCCCAGCGCGCCTGTCTGGATTTTGCCATCGCGCAAACGACGCAGATGGGTGGTCCTGTCTTTGAGCTGGGATTGGGCAACGGCCGGACCTATCACCACATGCGACAGCGCATTTCAGACCGGCCGGTTTATGTGTTCGAGCGCAACGTAGCCTCACATCCCGATTCGACACCGCCTGACGAGATGCTGATCTTGGGCGATGTGCGAGAAACGCTACCTGCCTCGGTTGATCGTTTCGGGGCAACGGCCAGTTTGATTCATGCCGATCTTGGCGGGCACAATCTGGAAAAGAACGATGCCTTTGCACGGTTCGTTTCCCCTTTGATCGAACCATTGCTGGCAGAAGGCGGGCTGATGGTGTCGAGCGACCGGATGTATTTTGACGGGCTGACCGAACTTCCACTGCCTGAGGGCGCGGTTGAAGGCCGGTGTTTCATCTATCGTCGCTGACAGCCACGCAGACCCAGAAACAGGGACGTTTGGAAAACAGGAGCTGTAATGAACGCAATTCTGACATTGAATGCAGGCAGTTCCTCGATCAAGTTCGGCGTCTACCGGGCCGAGGCTGAGCCCGCTTTGCTGTGGCATGGGCAGGTTGAAAATCTGGGCCCTGTCGCCAGTCTTGTGTTGGAGGGTGACGACGCTCGGCAGACGTTTCAGATAGGTCCGGCAGATCACTCCAACGCGGTCACCGCGATTCTGGAGGCGATTTGCCCACGGCTGGGGCAGAACCGGATTTCCGGTGTCGGGCACAGGATCGTGCATGGTGGCCGAACGTTCAGCGGCCCGACTGTTCTGACTGATCATGTGATGACGCAGCTTGACGCGTTATCCCCTCTTGCCCCGTTGCATCAGCCACACAACCTTGCCGCCGTGCGAGCGGCGCAAGAGGCATTCCCCGACGCGGTGCAGGTGGGGTGTTTCGATACGTCCTTTCACTTTGGCCATCCCTTTGTGAACGACGCGTTTGCCATTCCGCGCCGGTTTTATGAAAAGGGCGTCAGGCGGTACGGGTTTCACGGTCTGTCCTATGACTACATCACCGGCAAGCTGCAGCAGGATTACCCTGAGCTTGCGGCGGGTAAGGTCGTGATTGCCCATCTGGGCAACGGCGCGTCGATGTGCGCGGTCGAAGACGGGCAGAGCATCGGTTCGACCATGGGTTTTTCGGCTCTGGACGGTCTTCCAATGGGTACGCGGTGCGGGCAACTTGATCCTGGCGTCCTGCTGTATCTGATGGAGCAGGGCCACAGCGTCGATGCGATCACGCATATCCTTTACAAGAAAAGCGGCCTGCTGGGGCTGAGCGATATCAGCCACGACATGCGGACCCTGTTGGCCAGCAATGACCCGCGCGCGAATGAGGCGATTGACTACTATGTATTCCGGATCAAGCGAGAACTTGGCGCCATGGCCGCCATTCTGGGTGGGATGGATGCGGTTGTGTTTTGCGGTGGCATAGGGGAACACGCCGCGCCGATCCGGGAACGGGTTCTGGAAGGGATGGAATTTCTGAACCTGCGTCTGAACGCCGAGGCAAATGACAGCAATTCGACGGTGATCTCGGACGGCGGCATTCCGATCCTTGTTATCCCAACGGATGAAGAACGGGTGATTGCGCGGGCGGTCTGTCAGGCGATCACCTGAAACTGCCGCAGGGTAACGGCAGGAAACCCTCGCCTTGGGGCGTGGCCTGACCATATCGTGGTGACATCCGGATCAAAGGTTGCCCACACATGATTTTCTACGACTGCTCGACCGCGCCCAATCCACGCCGTGCCCGTATGTTCATCGCCGAAAAAGGGCTTGAGATCGAAACCCGCGATGTCTCGATCGCCAAGGGTGAGCAGTTGGGAGAGGAGTTCAGGGCCATCAATCCCCGGGCAACCATTCCGGTACTGGTTACTGACGAGGGCACGGTTCTGGCCGAAAACCTTGGAATCGCCGCCTATCTTGAGGCGCAATTTCCCGAACCTCCGCTGATGGGTCGGACGCCCGACGAAAAGGGGTTGGTTCTGATGTGGAATGCGATTGTCGAACAGCAGGGCGGTTTACCCGTCGGCGAAGTGCTACGTAACACGCATCCGGCATTTAAAGACCGGGCCATTCCGGGGCCGGTCAATTATGCCCAGATACCGGAACTGGCACAGCGTGGTTCTGACCGGTTGGCCCGGTTCTTCGACATGCTGGAGGAGCGGCTGAAGGAAAGCCCCTTTGTTGCCTGCGATCACTTCACCCTCGCGGATATTTCGACCTTTGTTTTCGTCGACTTCGCGCGGGTGATCAAAGTGCGCATTCCCCAAGGAAACACTGCGACGCTGAGCTGGTTCCAGGCCGTTCAGGAAAGGCCAAGCGCCCAAATCTGAAAATTTCCCGAATTTTCTGCATTCGAGGGTTTCGCCCAGCACTGTACAGAAATGTCTAGACAGAAGTGAACAGTACGCATAGCGTCTCTTGCGAGTCGTCCAGGGGAGGTCGGGATGAAGTCTCAGTATCGCGTTGTGGTCATCGGGGGCGGCGTCGTCGGCGCCTCGGTTCTGTATCATCTGGCCAGATTCGGCTGGAGCGATGTCGTTATGCTGGAACGGCGGCGATTGGCCTCGGGGTCATCATGGCATGCGGCGGGGGGCATCCATGCACTGAATGCGGATCCCAACATGGCGGCGCTGCAGGCCTATACCATCGACCTGCTCAGCGAGATCGAAAAGGAATCGGGCCAGAATATTGGGCTGCACATGACCGGTGGTCTGACGCTGGCCGGCACGCCCGAGCGGTGGGAATGGCTGCAGTCGAACTATCGCACCTTCCAGTCCATCGGCATTGACGATTGTGAGTTGCTGACGCCGGAAGAGGCGCAGAAACGCTGCCCGATCATGTCCACCGACGGCGTGCTGGGTGCGATGTGGGCCGACCGCGAGGGCTATATCGACACAACCGGTACAGTGCAGGCCTATGCCACCGCCGCAAAAAAACGCGGCGCGGAATACTATGAGGAAACTAAGGTCGAGGAACTGATCCAGACCGACGATGGCTGGCAGGTCGTGACCGACAAGGGCACGATCACCTGCGAACATGTTGTCAACGCTGCAGGCCTCTGGGCCAAGCAGGTGGGGCGCATGGCGGGCATCGAACTGCCGGTGTCTCCGCTGAAACACCACTATCTGATCACCGATTCAGTCCCCGAGGTTGCAGCGGCCGATTTCGAGATGCCGATGACGGTGGATCTGGAAGGGTTCACCTATATGCGACAGGACCAGAAAGGTGTTCTGGTCGGTATCTATGAGGTCGATCACGAACACTGGGCCATGGACGGTGCGCCTTGGAGCTATGGCGAGGAACTGTTTCAGGAACAGCTGGACCGGATCGAGAACGAGTTGACCCTTGGCTTTGAACGGTATCCATCGATTCAGAATGTGGGCATCAAGACCTGGGTGAATGGGGCCTTTACCTTTTCCCCTGATGGCAACCCTCTGGTCGGTCCGGTTCCGGGCAAGCGCGGGTACTGGTCCGCCTGCGCGGTGATGGCAGGATTCCTGCAGGGCGGCGGTGTCGGCAAAACGCTGGCTGAATGGATGATCCATGGCGAGCCCGAGGCCGATGCATGGCCGATGGACGTGGCGCGCTATGGCGATTTCGCCCAGAACAAGCGCTATATCCGCGAGACGACGGGTCAGTTCTATTCCCGCCGGTTTGTGATGACCTATCCGAACGAGCAACTGCCTGCGGGCCGTCCGCTGAAAATGGCCCCGGCACATGATGCGATGACTGAGGCTGGATGCAAGTGGGGTGTCAGTTGGGATCTGGAAGTGCCGCTGTATTTCGCACCAAAAGGGTTTGAGGAGACACCGACGCTCAAACGGTCCAACGCGCATGACATCGTGGCCGAGGAATGCAAAGTGATCCGCGAGGGCGCGGGCCTGTTGGATATCTCGGGCTTTTCCCGGTTCGAGGTTAGCGGCCCGAATGCCGAGGTTTGGCTCGACAAGGTCATGGCCTCGAAACTGCCTGCGCCGGGCCGTGTCAAACTGGCCCCGATGCTGGGCGAGAACGGGCGGCTCAAAGGTGATCTGACCGTGCTGAACTGGGGTGACGGCACATGGTGGATCATGGGTAGCTATTACCTGCGGGCCTGGCATATGCGCTGGTTCGACGATCACATGATGGATGGCGTCGAAATCCGCGATCTGGGTGAGGAGTATTGCGGGTTCGCCGTGGTTGGTCCAAAATCACAGGACGTGGTCGAAAAGCTGGCGGAACAGGATATCTCGGGGCTTAAATTCATGGGCTGCGGTGATTTTGACATCGGCCTTGTCCGAGCCCGCGTTGCGCGTATGTCGGTGACCGGCGAAAAGGGGTATGAGATCAACTGTCGCTATGGCGATCACATCAAGCTGCGCCGCATGCTGCTGGAGGCCGGAGCCGAAGAAGGCATCCGCGAGTGCGGGTTCAACGCGATGCTCTCGACACGGCTTGAGAAAAGCTTTGGCATCTGGTCGGCGGAATTCACGCAAGCCTATACGCCGGGCATGACCGGAATGGACCGCTGGATCGAATGGGACAAGGAGTTCGTCGGCAAAGAGGCTGCGCTGGCCGAGCGTGACGGCAACGGTCCGGCACAGGTGCAGGTCACGCTGGAAATCGACGCGCTGGATGCCGATGCCAGCGGGTACGAGCCGATCTGGGCCGATGGCGAACGGGTCGGGTTCGTAACCTCGGGCGGGTATGGCCACTATACCGGCAAGTCGCTAGCAATGGCGCTGCTGGATCGCGACAGGGCTGCGCCGGGGACTGAACTTTCCGTCCATGTTGTCGGGGTCGAGCGGCCTGCCCGGGTTATTGCCCCGTCACCTTACGACCCCCAGGGCAAGGCGATGCGGTCATGACGCGCCGAGGCCGCCGAGCGCGCGCTGATGCTGCGGATACGCCACTGCGACAGGTGGATTACCGCAATCTGCGCAATCCATTCCCGCCCATGGCAGCTTTCACCGATGACCGTATCGAGGCGCTGCATCAGGCGTCTCTGACTGTACTGGAAGAGATCGGGATCAAGGTCCTGCTGCCCGAGGCGCGCAACCTGTTCCAGCAGGGCGGGGCGCGAGTCGAGGACGAGATGGTCTTTGTCGGTCGCGAGATGGTTGATGCGGCGTTGGCCTCTGCTCCCCCGTCCATTGTCATGAAAGGGGCGGTGCCCGAACGGGACATCACTCTGGAACTGGGGCGGCTGGTGTTTCAGCCTGGCGCGGGCGCGCCCCATGCCACCGATCTTGAACGCGGCAGACGCCCCGGAACGTTGAGTGATTTCCGCGAGATGGTCCAGATCACTCAGGCCTTCGACGTGTTGCATATGGTGCCGCCTCTGGTCGAGGCGCAGGATATCCCGATGCATCTGCGCCACTACGCGATGACCGAGGCGGAATTGACCCTGAGTGACAAGGTGCCGTTCATCTATTCCCGCGGCACGCCGCAGGTCATGGACGGGTTCGAGATGATTCGGACCTTTCGGGGCCTGTCCGATGATGAATTTCAGGCACAGCCATGGTGTTACACGATCATCAACACCAACTCGCCCCGCGTAATCGACATGCCGATGGCGCAGGGTCTGATCGACTTTGCGCGGGCCGGGCAAATGTCCATCGTCACCCCCTTTACGCTGATGGGTGCGATGGCACCGGTGACGGTTGCCGGGGCAATGACGCTGAGCCATGCCGAGGCGCTGGCCGCGATCACGCTGACCCAGTTGGCCAAACCCGGGGCGCCGGTCTGTTACGGCACTTTCACCAGCAATGTGGATATGAAGTCCGGCGCGCCTGCGTTCGGGACGCCCGAACATTTCACTGCTTCGCTGGTGGCCGGTCAACTGGCGCGCAAGGTCGGGCTGCCGTGGCGCTGTGCCGGAGGTAGTGCCGCCAACATAAACGATGCACAGGCGGCGAATGAAACGCAGTTCGGGTTGTGGGGATGCCTGATGGCCGGGGCGACAGTCGTGATCCATTCGGCGGGATGGCTTGAAGGCGGGCTGACGGTATCGTTCGAAAAAATCATAACCGATCTGGAAGTACTGCAGATGGTGGCCGAGCTTTGCGCCGGAACTCCCGCGACCGATGCCGACATTGCGCTGGATGCTCTGCGCGAGGTTCAGCCCTCGGGCCATTTCTTTGGCGCGGCGCATACGATGGAACGATACCAGACGCAGTTCTATGAACCTCTGGTCGGGGATTGGTCGAATTTCGGTACATGGAGCGAACGGGGTGCCGTCGATGCAAACCATCGGGCCACCGGAATATGGAAGAATATCGTTGAAACGGCGCAACCACCGATGCATGACGCTGATCGCGCCGCTGCTCTGAAGGATTTCGTCGCCCAACGCAGCGCCGAGGGCGGAGCACCACCGGAGAGTTGAGCAGATGAACTCCAAACCAGTCCTTCACCGCGATGATCCCGATGCCGAGCCGTTGGTGGGCAACGTCAAGGTCACGCGCGACGATTGGCTGAACGTGGCTATGGACGTTCTGATCTCGGACGGGGTGGAGCAGGTCAAGGTGCTGAACCTTGCCGAGCGTATGGCCGTCTCGCGGTCATCCTTTTATTGGTACTTCAAGTCCCGGCAAGAGCTTTTGGATGCGCTTCTGGCGCGGTGGCAGGCCACAAATACGGCAGCGTTGATCGCGCAGGCCGAAGCGCCCGCCAAGACGATCACGGCGGCGGTCTGCAATGTGCATCGGTGCGTGGTGAACACGGCCCTGTTCGATACGGCGCTGGATTTTGCGGTTCGGGACTGGGCGCGCCGGTCTGGCAAGGTGCGCAGAATGCTGGATCAGTCCGACGCAAACCGTCTGACCGCACTGCGCGCCATGTTCGCGCGGTACGGGTATCAAGACACCGAAGCGGAAACCCGTGCACGCGTGCTTTATTATATGCAGATCGGTTACGATCTGGCGCAGTTGAACGAACCGCTGGCCACGCGTTTGGCGCTGGTTCCGCATTACCTGTTCGTCTTTACCGGGGTCGAGCCGTTGCCTGAAGAGGTCGAAGAATTCAGCGCCTATGCCCGGCAATACTGGGAAGGGGAACCCGCCTGACCGGGCCGAAATTCCGTTGATCCGGGCTATTGCAAGGTACTTTCCACAGAGTCACGCGCCTTGGCAAAGCTGTCTTCACGAACCGGACCATAGCCCCGGATTTCATCCGCTGCGGCCAGGGCCTGACGCCATGCTTTCTCGGTTTCCGGAACGTAATCCTGCAGCAGGCGATCCAGCAAAGCGTTGTACCAGTCGCGGATATCACGGTGCAGGCGGGCTTCGGCATGATAACCGAAGGGGTTCAGCCCGGATCCGCGCAGAGACTTGGCACGTGCCAGAATTCCAAGAACAGGGTGCAGCCACGGGCCGATGGCGCGTTTTGCCGGGCGGCCACGTGCATCGCGGCGTCCGTTCAGAATGGGTGGTGCCATGTGGTATCTGACCTTGTAATCGCCCTGGAAATGTTGCGCCAGTTCCTGCGCGAAGCTGTCCCCGGTCATGAGGCGCGCCACTTCGAATTCGTCCTTTACGGCCATGAACCTGAACAGGTTGCGGGCGATGGAACGCAGCATATCTTCGGAGGCATCCGGTAAGGCCGTCCGGATTTTGGTGATGCGATCCGTATAGCGTTTTGCATAGCGGGCGTTCTGATAGCCGGTCAGATAATCAACGCGGCGCGTGATCATCTGATCCAGCGTTTCGGTTTCAGGCGCCGGGTCTGAATAGCCTTGCAACTTTGCCGGATCGGCAGCCATGCAGCGACCGATAGCAAAGGCGAGCCGGTTGGCTTCGACTGCTACACCGTTCAGCAGGATGGCCTGTCCCAAAGCGGTGGCGGATACTGGCACCAGACCTTTTTGCCACGCATAGCCCAGCATCATGACATTGGCAAAAACCGCGTCGCCCAGCAGGGTTTCAGCGGCGGCGTTGGCGTCAAAGCCCGCGAGGTTTTGCGCGCCCACCACCTGAGAAATGGCCTCTTCCCGCGCGTCGGTCCGAAGCTGCGCATCGCGTCGCAGAACCAGATCGCCGGTCGGCATTTCGGCCCGGTTCAGCACCACCTGCGTGCCCTTCCGATAATGCGCCGAAGCCTTTGGGGCCGAACTGACGACGATATCGCACCCGATCACCGCATCCGCCGTACCCTGATTGATGCGGACCTGATTAAGCGCCTCGGGGTTGTCGCCCAGTCGGATGTAGCTGAGGACGGTTCCGAATTTCTGCGCAAAGCCCGTAAAGTCCAGAACGGACGTACCGCGGCCCTCAAGATGCGCAGCCATCGTGATCAGGGCGCCCACCGTGACCACGCCGGTGCCGCCAACACCCGTCACCAGCAGGTCGAAAGGCTTGTCCAGTATCGGCAGTTTCGGGTCGGGCAGACCGCTTTCAAGTGTGCTCAGGTCCAGTTTGGCGGCTTGCTTGCGCCGGGTTGCGCCTTCAACCGTGACGAAGCTGGGGCAAAAGCCGTTCAGGCAGGAAAAATCCTTGTTGCAGGTCGACAGGTTGATTTTGCGTTTCCGGCCCAGCGGCGTTTCGCGCGGTTCGACGCTCAGGCAATTGGATTCGACCGAGCAATCGCCGCAGCCTTCGCAGACCAGATCGTTGATCCAGACAAAACGGTTCGGATCCTCCATCGTGCCCCGCTTACGGCGGCGGCGTTTTTCGGTGGCGCAGGTCTGTTCGTAGATCAGAACCGTAACGCCCGGGATGTCGCGCAATTCACGTTGCAGCAAGTCCATTTCCGAGCGGTCGTGAAATGAGGTCTGCGCCGGGAAATCCGCGTGATGGAACTTGGAGATGTCGTCTGAGACGATGGCGATCCTCTCGACCCCCTCGGCGCGGCAGGTCTGGGCGATGCCCGCCACACTGATCGGGCCGTCGACGGGTTGCCCGCCGGTCATCGCCACGGCGTCGTTGTAGAGAATCTTGTAGGTGATGTTGGTTCCTGCAGCGACCGCCTGACGAATGGCCAGCGAGCCTGAGTGATACCATGTCCCTTCGCCAAGGTTCTGAAAGATGTGCTTGCCGCCATTGTATTTCGAAGCAACGACATGCGGCACGCCCTCTCCGCCCATCTGGGCGTAGCCGACGGTCTGGCGATCCATCCATGATGCCATGACGTGACAACCGATGCCGCTGGCCGCCGTCGAGCCTTCGGGCACTTTGGTCGAGCTGTTGTGCGGGCAGCCCGAACAAAAATAGGGCGTGCGGGTCGCGCCCGGAACGTTGATCAGTTGCGGCGGCGTATCGATCAGCGCCGCGGCCTTGGCGGGCAGGCCTTCCTCGGGGAAAAACTTGTGCAGGCGCGCGGCGACGATGGGGGCCAGCATCAGGGGGCTCAACTCTCCGGTCCAGGGGATCAGAGGTTCGCCGTGGCTGTCGTATTTACCGACCATTTTATGCGGCTTGTCGCCGGGCCAGTCATAGAAATATTCCTTGAACTGACTTTCGATGATGCCGCGTTTTTCTTCGACGACCAGAACTTCGGCCTTGCCCTTCACGAAGCGCAGGGCGTTGCGGCGGGCCAGCGGCCAGACCATGCCGACCTTGTAGATGTCGATGCCAAGCTCCCGGCATTTTGCCTCGTCCAGACCCAGCAGGCGCAGGGCCTCCATGAGGTCCAGATGCCCTTTGCCCGTTGTGACAAAGCCGAATTTTGCACCTTCGATATCGTAGATGCGCTGGTCAATCGGGTTTTCCTCGGCAAAGGCCCGCACTGCACGCAGCTTGTGTTTGATCCGGGTTTCGATCTCGGGTGAGGGCAGGTCGGCCGAGCGTACGTGCAGGCCGTTGGGAGGTGTGTCGATTTCAGGCAAGATGAACTGCCGGTCCGGTCGGAGTTCGACCGATCGGGCGCTTTCCACGGTTTCGGAAATAGCCTTGAACCCGACCCATGTTCCCGAAAACCGGGACAGGGCAAGCCCGTATTCGCCGAAGCTCAGATACTCGTCGACCGAGGAAGGATTCAGCGTTGGCATGAACCACGCCATGAATGCCACGTCCGACTGATGCGGCATCGAAGAGCTGACGCAGCCATGATCATCACCCGCTACGACCAGCACACCGCCCTTTGGGGCCGATCCATAGGCGTTGCCATGTTTCAGCGCGTCACCAGACCGGTCCACGCCCGGGCCCTTGCCGTACCACATGGAAAACACGCCCTCGACTTCGCATTGCGGGTTGAGCGAGGCCTGCTGCGCGCCCAATACTGCTGTTGCGCCGAGGTCTTCGTTCACGGCGGGCATGAAGGTGATGCGATCCTGTTTCAGACGATCCCGTGCGCGCCAAAGCTCCAGATCCAGACCACCAAGGGGCGAACCGCGATAGCCCGAGATGAAGCCCGCGGTGTTCAGCCCGGCATCCCTGTCACGGCGCGCCTGATCCATCATGATACGCGCCAGGGCCTGTGTGCCTGTCAGGAAAACCCGACCCTGTTCAAGTTTGTAGCGATCTTCCAACTGGTATGTCTGGAGGGATGTCTCGTGGTGGCTCATCTGGATAACCTGTTCGGTATTTCTGGTGGATGAGAAATTCTAGGTCATGTATTGTGGAAATGTGATCCAATTTTGCCGAAGTTTGAGTTAACAGGCGGAAGATTGTGCCAAGAAGATAGTGGTTTCTGAAAGGTCTGACCAAAATGACTGAGCTGGATGACCGCGACCGGCGGATTTTGACAATGCTGCAACGCGATTGCCGCATCTCGAACGCGGACCTTGCCGAGGCGGTGGGCATGTCCGCATCCGCCCTGTGGAGGCGCGTTAGGTCGCTGGAAGAACTTGGGGTGATCGAACGCTATGGCGCGATCGTAAATCCATCGGTTATGGGGCTGAGCTTTGAGGCGATCGTGCACGTGCATCTGACCCGGCATGACCCTGATAAGATCGTCGAGTTCATCAGGTCGGTTGAGAACAGCCCGGAGGTTCAGGAATGTTATGCAACAACAGGACAGGCGGATTACCATCTGCGTGTGCTGTGCCGTGACCTGTCGGCCTATAACCTGTTTCTTGAGGATTTTCTGTTCCGTCTGCCCGCCGTGGCAAGCGCGCAGACAAATGTGGTTTTGCGGACGATCAAGCGTAACCGACCAGTGGAACCCTGAAGCGGAACGTTACCCGACGAACTTGGCCCAGGCCCAGACCATCGCGACATAGGTCAGGTTGTGCAGGCACTGGTCCAGACCGGCGGCACGCCAGTAGGCGGCTTGCGTCGGCTGAAGCTTTTTCTTGTCGGAATAGTTGGCCTTGGCGAAATCAATGTTGAAATGAATAATCCATTCCAGTGCCGCGATGATCAGCACGAAACTGAGTGGCGACCCGACGGCTAGAAAAATGACAACCGATCCAATGACATGAACGGCCGCGTGTTGCGCCCGTCCCATATGAAAATACTCGCCCCGACCGGAAAGCATCTTGGGCGTCTGTAAATAAAAATCGGCAAACATATGTTTGATCTGCAAAAGGCAGAGCAACAGAAATATGGTGCCAAGCAAAGCAGGCAAGGCGGCCCTCCCGATATCGTCCTGTTTACAAGACTAGGGTTTTAAAGTGTTTCACGCAAATGAACTCGTTCACATATGGCGCAGAATGGCAAAAAGCGCTAGCATTTGCTTCACTTGACACGAATGCGATAAATTGAACCTGTAAAAATTTGGTGGTCGACGCGAAAATTGAACCACCTGGTTAAGCCGACAGGGGCAGGTCCCATAGAACGTACGTTATTTAGGTTCATCTGGAAGTATTCGAAACGCGATCAGCTGGTTCTGCTGGCCGTGACTTCGACTCTGTTCCCGCTGCTGTATCTGACCCTGGAACTTCCCAAGCGCATCATCAACGACGCGATTGGTTCTGCCAGCCAGACGATTGAATTCTGGGGCTTTTCCTTTGAGCAGACCCAGTTTCTGGTGATCCTGTGTTTTGCGTTTCTGGCCGCGGTATTGGCGCATGGCCTGATGAAAATGCGCATCAATACGATGAAAGGCGTTCTGAGCGAACGGATGCTGCGGCGGTTCCGCTATCAGCTCATCAGCCGGATATTGCGCTTTCCCCAACCCTATTTCGAACGCGTCAGTCAGGGCGAACTGGTATCGATGGTCACCGCTGAAAGCGAGCCGATGGGCGGTCTGATGGGGGATGCGATCAGCCAGCCGGTGTTGCAGGCGGGCCAGATGCTGACGATTCTATCGTTTCTGTTCCTGCAAAGTGTTTGGTTCGGATTGGCGGCGGTTGCCCTGATCCCCTTGCAGGCGTGGTTGATCCCGAAACTGCAGCGGCAGATCAACCTGCTGAACAAGAAACGCATTCAGGAGGTCCGGGTTCTGGCCGCCCAGATCGGCGAGAGCGCAGCAGGCGCATCCACCCTGCGCGGCAATGGCGGCTGGCGCTATCGCCGCGCGATGGTGTCGGACCAGTTGGGGCGGCTGTTCGGTATCCGGTTCGATATCTACCAGAAAAAGTTCTTTATGAAGTTCATCAACAACTTCATCTCACAGCTTACGCCGTTCATGTTCTATCTGGTCGGTGGTTATCTGGTTCTGAGGGGCGAGGTGTCGCTGGGTGCGCTGGTCGCGGCGCTGGCGGCGTATAAGGACCTAAGCTCGCCGTGGAAAGAGTTGTTGGCCTATTACAACCAGACACAGGACATGTCCCTGCGCTGGGAGGTTGTCATCGAGCGGTTTGCACCCGACGGCATGGTCGATGAGTCCCTGTTTGACGGCGACCCAGCCGAGCGTCCCAGGCTGAATGGCGATATCGTTCTGGATCACGTGTCGGTGCGCGATGCCGACGGAAACCATGTTCTGGATGACCTGGACGTTACGCTTCCCGGCGGAGGGGCAATCGGTATCTCGGCGCCAAGCGAGGAAGATCGCCGTGCGCTGGGTGAGTTGCTGACGCGCGAGGTTCTGCCCGGATCAGGCAAGGTGGCGGTCGGCGGTTTGAATTTGTCCGAACTGCATCAGGGGGTTGTTGCCGCGCGGATCGGATTTGCGACCTCGCGCCCGGTCATGTTTCAGGGAACATTGGGCGACAATGTGATGATGCCGATGCGGTACCAGCCGGTCGGTGACATCCCGGACGATCCCGATTTTCAGGAAACATTGCGCGCCGGAAACAGCCCCGATCCGTTCGGGGCCGAATGGCTTGACCCGTCACTTGCGGGATTTGACGATTTCGAAAGCCTGAGGGACTGGTGGCTGAAGCTGATCGAAGGGATGGGATCGGGCGATACCTTGTTCCGGCGCGGCGCGGATCAGGTCTTTGACGCTGATGAGCATCCGGAACTGGCGGCAAGGCTGGTGGAATTGCGCCCGCAGGTACAGCAGGCGATCCGGGATGCGGGGCTTGTGCATCAGGCGCTGGTCTTTGACCGCAACGCTTACAACCCCGCCTTGCCGGTGGCTGAAAACCTGTTGTTTGCGACGCCCCGCGTTCCCGTAACCCAGGACCTGCTGGCGCAGCAGACCGTGTTCCTTGGGCAGTTGCGGGAACTGGGACTGGACGAGACACTGGTCAGCCTGACGCGCGATGTGATCGAGATGCTGCGCCAGATCTTTGGTCTGGACGGAACCGATCATCCGTTGTTCCGCAAGCTGGGACTTGAGGCCAGAACCTATGAGGCCGCGGTTGAGTTGGTTGAGAAAACCCGTAAGGACGGCGCATCGGGGCTGAATGACGCGCAACTCGCCAATTTGCTTGCGGTGCCGTTTGTCATTTCGGCCGAACAGATTGGCCCGGCCTTTTCCGACGGGTTGAAGGGCCGTATTCTGGAACTGCGGCAAACCCATTCGGAAGAGCTTTTGGAACGCCTGCATGGTGTTTTCGTTCCCCTTGACCCGGACAGCTTCGCGCCGGGATTGACGGTTCTGGAAAACGCCCTGTTCGGCAAGGTCAGTCAGGTGGGCGGTGCGCGCTCGGACGAGGTGCGCAAAATCATCGCGGATGCCTTGGCTGCAAACGGCGCACAGTCGTTGGTCATTGAGTTGATCTATGACGTGCCTGTTGCGCTGGGCGGGCAGAACCTGCCGGCGGTATTTGCCGAGCCACTGGCGTTTACACGGGCGACGATCAAAAAGCCGGACATCCTGATACTGGAAAACGCGCTGGCAAGCTATGACATGGCCACTCAGGTTGCCGTGTACAAAAATCTGCGCGCCCTTTTGCCGGAGACAACGGTAATCTACCTGAATGACCACTTCCAGGACCCCGATGTGTTCGATTTGCACATCGAAGTACGACAGGGCAGAATTGTGTCAGAGGAGGCCCCGATGGAAGTCGAAGAAGACGGCGCGGCATCCGCCGATCTGGTGCGCAAGCTGCGGGCGCTGGAACAGACGCCGCTGTTTTCGGAACTGGATCGCAGACAGTTGCGGCTGCTGGCGTTTGGCGCTCAGTGGTACGAGGCCGAGGCCGGCGAGACGGTGTTCCTGAAGGATGACCAACCAAGGGACGGCGCCTATATGATCATCGACGGCGAGGCGGGTTTGTATCTGCCTCAGAAAGACGCTGCCGATCAGTTGATCACTCGTGTCGGGGCGGGGACACTGGTGGGTGAGTTGGGGCTGATCCGCAAAGAACCGCGCGCGCTGAGCATGGTCGCGGAAACCGATCTGACCTGTCTGCGCATCGGTGAAGAGGAATTCCTGGCGGTGGTTGAGAATGACGCCGCGACAGCGTTCAAGCTGTTGCAGGTCATCGCAGGATACGTCTCGAACTGACGCCCGTCAGGATTGGGGTTTGCAGAACAGGGTGTAGAGCAAACCGATCATCTGTGCCGTGTTTCCATCCGAAAGCGAATAATAGATCGCCTTGCCGTCGCGGCGCGTCGTGACCATGCCCTCTTCGCGCAGGCGGGCCAGCATCTGACTGACTGCGGCCTGACGCATGTCCAGAAGTTTCTCAAGCTGACCAACGGATTTTTCGCCTGCCCCAAGATGGCACAGGATCATCAGACGGCCTTCATGGGCCAGTGTTTTCAGAAAGGCGGCAGCCTGACTGGCGCTTTCTTGCATGTCGATGGGCGTTTCAGGTGCAAGGGGATCAGAAACTGTTTCCTGAACTGTCACAATCTGCTCGTTTAGTAGCTAAAAGTTGGAGCAATATGCCCCAACCCAAGCTGTCTTGTCACCCCTCGGTTGCAGGAGCGCCCCCCTGAAATGCGTTCCCGTGTACGTAATCACAGGGGTCTTCCTGCATTTGCAGGTGCAAACCGTCGCCGGTGTAGGGGTGCGCGCGGGCCAGATCTTCGTCAACTTCGATCCCCAGTCCCGGCGCGGTCGGAGGCGTGACAAAACCGTCTTCGATCCGGATCGAGCCTTTGATCAGTTGATCGTGGAAGGGCGTTTCGATGGTTTCCAGCAGCAGAATATTCGGGATCGAGGCCGCCAGGTGGATGTTGGCCGCCCATTCCACCGGTCCGGCATAAAGATGCGGGGCCATCTGGGCGTTGAAGACCTCGGCCATGGCGGCGACCTTTTTCATCTCCCAGATACCACCGGCGCGACCCAATGCGGGCTGAAGAATCTCGGCGGCGCCGGCGCGCAGAACGGCGCCGAATTCGGCCTTGGTGGTCATGCGCTCGCCGGTTGCGACGGGGATGCGCACGTTACGGGCCACGCGCGCCATGTCGTCGATCATGTCGGGTGGGGTCGGTTCCTCGAACCACAGCGGAGAATAGGGCTCCAACGCCTGACCCAGCCGGATGGCGCCGGCGGTGTTGAACTGACCATGGGTGCCGAACAGCAGATCAGCCTTGTCACCGACAGCCTCGCGGATGGCTTTGCAAAAGGCCACGGACATCGAGATGTCGGACATTGCAGGCATATGCCCACCGCGCAGTGTGTAAGGCCCCGCCGGGTCGAATTTCACGGCGGTATAGCCACGCCGCACCATCTCGGCGGCGCAATCTGCGGCCTGTTCCGGTGACGTCCAGAAATCGGTCAGATTATGCTGCGGCAGGGGGTAAAGGTACGTGTAGGCGCGTATACGTTCATTCATCCGCCCGCCGATCAGGGCATGAACGGGCCGGTCGCGATCCTTGCCCAGAATATCCCAGCAGGCGATTTCAAGCCCCGAAAACGCGCCCATAACCGTCAGATCGGGGCGCTGCGTGAAGCCACTGGAATAAGCGCGGCGGAACATTAGTTCGATGTTTTCGGGGTTCTCTCCGGCCATATGCCGTTCGAACACGTCGCGGATGACATGCTTCATCGCTTCGGGTCCCACGGATGAGGCATAGCATTCGCCCCAGCCTGTTATGCCTGTATCCGTGGTGACCTTGACCAGTATCCAATACCGCCCGCCCCAGCCAGGCGGGGGCGGAGCGGTGACGATGATATCGAGGTCCTGCAGTTTCATCGGGCGTCCTTTCTGCGGCGGTATCAGCCCGCTGCGGTTTCCCGGTCGAAGATGATGACGTTACGCTTGGCGCTGCCGGTTTTGGTGTCTTCGATGGCCTCATTGATCTGGTCCAACGTCCAGCGACCCGAGATCAGCTCATCCAGTTTCAGGCGGCCTTGTTGGTACAGGTCGATCATCCACGGAATATCGCGCTGAATGACCACGTCACCCATCTTGGAACCGATCAGCCCCTGACCGATGGCGGCAAGGATCACCGGTTCATAGCTGGCCGTTGCTCCCGAATGCGGCATGCCGATCATGATGGCCTTGCCGCCGCGCCCCAGATAGCGGGGTGCCTGATCATAGGCCGGGATGGCGCCGACGGTAATCAGGACGGCATCCGCCCCACGCCCGCCCAATGCCTTGAATGCGGCTCGCCACGGTTCTTTCAGCGTTGCCAGAACACCGTGGGTCGCGCCGAATTCTTTTGCGATCTCCAGCTTGTCCTCGGTCATGTCAACGGCGACGATGCGGCGGGCCCCGGCGATGCGCGCGCCCTGAATGGCGTTGAGGCCAACGCCACCCGCACCAATCACGACCACATCTTGTCCGGGGCGCAGATTAGCGGCGTTCACGGCGGCACCGACGCCGGTGATCACACCGCAGGACAGCAGGCTGGCCACATCCTTGTCCATCGTAGGCGGGATCTTCACGATTTGCCGGTGGTTCACGACGACCTTTTCCGCAAATGCGCCACATGCCATCGCCTGTTCCAGCGGGCCACCATCGCCGGTCCGCAGTGGGCCTTTCACCGTGTCATAGGGCGTTTCGCAGATGGTTGGTTTGCCACCGGCGCAGGACGGGCATGATCCGCAGGCGCGGATCAGGGTGACCACGACCGAGTCACCCGGTTCAAAGCCACCGGCGGATTCACCAACGGCCGTGACGATCCCGGCGGCCTCGTGCCCGTAGACCGAGGGCAGAAAGCCGCCCCATGCGCCGCTGGCATAGGTGATGTCGGAATGGCAGATGGCAACGGCGTCCAGCGTGACCTCGACCTCGCCCATACTAGGTGGGGCGAGTTGAACCTCTTCGATGGTCAGGGGTTTTCCGAACTCCCTGCAGACGGCTGCTTTGATGGTTTGCATGGCTCTCCCCCCATTGGCTCAAAGGCCACGGTGGCGCGTGGTTGAGCGGTCTGCAAGGTGGAAACCGTCATGGACGTGTCGTTGTTACGCCACGACGGGCCGGGCGCGCACAAAAATCACGCAACCGACCAGCATCAATACCAGTGCGAGCAGGAACGGTGCGCCGGGCAGATAGATTGGCGCGTCTTCGCGGATGAACTGGGCGAAGACTGCCGTCATGAAAAGGGGCGAGATGACCATCGAAAGCGCGTGGAGGGCCGCAAGTACGCCCTGTAACTCACCTTGCTGCGAATCGGGCACGGATTTCGACATCATCGCCTGCAGGGCCGGGGTGACGACCGCGCCCAAAGCCGTGACTGGAATCATCATCAGGGCAATGAAGCCGTTTGTCAGAAACGCAAGTATGCCAAAGCCGACGATATCGAATATCTGTCCGTATATCACGGTTCCACGCTCGCCCAGATGGCGGGTGGCGGGTCGGATCAGCCCGCCCTGTACCATGGCCATGCCGATCCCGTAGATGCCCAGCGACAGGCCGATGATCTGCGGGGACCAGCCGAAGCGCTCCTGCGTGAAATAGGCCCAGATCGCGGGATAGACATATATCGAGACAGAATAGAGGAAATAGACCCAGAGCAGGGGCTTTATGCCGGGAAGCGATGCAATCGCCCGGATTGCGCCAAACAGGTTGGCGCGCCGCCAGTGAAAGGCGCGCCGGTTGGCGTCGGTTACGGTTTCGGTCATCACGAACATGCCGATCAGAAAGTTCAGCCCAGCCAGCCCGGCGGCGGCCCAGAACGGGGCGCGGGTGCCGTATTCGCCCAGCAGGCCGCCCATCGTCGGGCCCAGAACAAAGCCTACGCCGAAGGCCGCGCCCAGCATGCCGAATTTGGCGGCCTTTTCATGGGGTTTGGAAATGTCGGCCATGAATGCGGCGGCGGTGGAATGGGTTGCGGCCGTGATGCCGCCGATGATGCGCCCCACCAGCAACAGCCAGATACTGCCCGCAATGGCCATGACGATATAATCCAGCGCCATGACGAACAGCGAAACCAGCAGGACCGGACGGCGGCCATAGGCGTCGGACAGACTGCCCAGAACAGGGCCAAACAGGAACTGCATCGCTGCAAAGGCAGTGCTGAGCACACCGCCCCAGATCGCGGCATCGGCCAGTGTGCCGCCCTGAACCTCAACGATGAGGTCCGGCATGATGGGCATGATCAGACCTATGCCCATTGCATCGATCATCACCGTGCTCAGCACAAAGAAATACGGCAGCCGCATGAAAGCCCGTCCCCAATTCGGTCGGGCTGACCCTAGCGACGCTTGCCCCGGTGGGAAAGAACTCTGCCGGGATCAGTCGCGCAGACGTTCCGTCACTTGTGCCGCAAACTGCCGGGCCTCATCCGGGGCGAGGCCAAGTTGCTGGGCGGCGTCGAATATCCGGCCGATATCCAGTTGCGGCCATTGACGTGCGACAATATCGCTGAGCGGCGTGCCGGTCTCGGTCGCTTCGCGGCATAGGGCCTTGGTGGCGGCCTGCGCGTCGGGGCGGGGCATGTGATCGGCCAGCGCAAAGCTCAGCGCTTCGGCGTGGATCATGCCCTTGCTTTGGTCCAGCGACGCCTGCATGGCATCTGCGTTCGGAGTGATGCCTGAACTCAATGACAGTGCGGTTTGCACCGATGCTGCAGCGCCCAGAACGATCTGGGGCAGGCACATCCATTCGCTGAACCATGCGGCCCCATCGCGTTGATGGCGGTGCAGGGAAGCGTTGTGCAGGGTGTTCATCAGGCCGGTTTGCTGCTGTGCCAGTGCTACAAGCACCGAGGCCGATACCGGGTTCTGCTTTTGCGGCATGGTCGAGGATGCGCCGCCGCTGACGGAAATCTCGGCGATGCCGGTTTGCGCAAGCTCGGTCGCGTCCTCGCCAAATTTGCCAAGGGCCAGAACGGCCCGGGTCAGCCAGTCGCAAATGCGCAGAACCGGTGAGCGGTCCGTGTGCCAACTGCGCCCGGGGTCTTGAAGGTTGAGCAGATCGGCCAGTGCCTTGCGCATGTCCGTGGCTTTTGGTCCCAGCGCATTGCTGGTGCCTGCCGCGCCGGACAGCGAGACCAGCAGACATGCGCGGCGTAACTCAGGCAGTTCGTCCAGTAAGGCCAACAGCGGTGCGCCCCAGCTTGCGACAACCGCGCCGAAACTGGTCGGGGTGGCATGCTGCCCATAGGTGCGCGCGGGCATTGGCAGGGTCGCGTGTGCGTCGGCCAGTTGCGCCAGTCGGCGCAGTACGGTTTTGAGATCAGCCTCGATCAGCCCCAGCGCCTGCCGCAGCCGAAGCATCAGCCCGGTGTCGATGATGTCCTGAGAGGTAGCACCCCAATGTACAAAAGCTGCGTGTTCAGGTGCCTGCATTTCGGAACGAAAAGCGGCGACAAGTGCGGGAACGCTTACGCCGTTCTGGCCGGTCGCCTCGGCCAGTGCACCGGGATCAAGCTGTACCTCCATTGCCGCGCGGGTAATGGCCTGAGCGCTGAGTTCGGGGATAACGCCCAGATCGCCCTGAACCTTGGCCAGCATCCCTTCGACCAGAAGCATGGCGCGCAACTCGGCGCTGTCGGTAAAAAGGCGGCCCACTTCACCAGTTGGGAAAAGACGCGCAAACAGGGCGCTGTCAAAGACGGAACCGGCCATCAGATACCCTCCGCGATTCGGTTCAGGACCTGAGCCAGATCCTTGGGATGTGAGAAAAACGGGGAATGCGCGCTGAAGATTTCTTGGCGCATGTCTTCGGGGGCAATTCGGCTCATTTCCTGCTGATATTCGGTGGGAACGCATCTGTCGTCCAGCGTTCGGACATAGGCTTTGGGAACACCGGCGAACCGATCTGTCAACGTCAGAGGGGTTTCCTGCGGTCGGATAGCTTGCGGGCACAGCCGGGGCAGGGCGTAGGACACGGTTTCCTTCGGGCAGTCGTGATAGAACAGCGCCTTTATCTTGTCGGGGCGTGCCATATAGGACAGCCCGTCCGCCGATTTTATGACGGCATCAAGGATCGGTTGGCGCGGCGCCTGCCTGCGCATTTCGACCATCGACGTATCCGGTTTAGGGACGTAGGCGCACAGGTATATCAGGCCACGCATGGCATCGGGATCGACCTCGGCAGCGGCGCTTGCGGGGTATCCGCCCCAAGAATGGGCCACGATGATGGTTTCGGGTGTGGAGGCCGCAAGAATGGCATCGCGGCTGTTCTCCATGGTCACGTCCGGGATCGGGGTCGGGTCCGAGCCGTGACTGGGCAAGTCGATTGCATGGGCCGAATGGCCCAATGCGGTCAGTTCTGGGATCAGGTCACGCCAGCACCATGCGCCGTGGCAGGACCCATGTATCAGAAGAAATTCCGCCAACCCTGTCTCCCTCAGATATGGCCAATCTCATGCAGGAACTGCCGCAGAAATTCCGCGTATTCTTCGGGGCGTTCGACGCAAGGCAGGTGCCCGGCCTTGCGGATTAGTTCGAATCGTGAGCCGGGGATCAGATCGACGGTTTCGCGGACCAGATCCGGTGGGGTCGATTTGTCTTCGGTCCCGGCGATGCCCAGCGTCGGCAGGCGCAATCCGCTGGTCGGGGTGTAGAAATCGGTGCCCGATATGGCGGCAGAGCAGCCGACATACCCTTCGTCCGGTTGCCGCACCAGCATGTTGCGCCAAAGCTCAAGTTCCGGTCCGTTCCTGAAGGGTTTCGAGAACCAACGCTCCATGATCGGGTCGGCGAGGGCCTCAATACCGCCCGCACGTACCGCCTCGATTCGGTCCTGCCACATGTTGGCGGTTCCGATCTTGGCCGCCGTGTTTGACAGCACCAGCGCACGAATCTGGTCCAGCCGTTTGACCGCCAGCCCCTGCGCGATCATCCCGCCGATGGACAGGCCGACAAATACGCAGTCGCGGACGGCAAGATGATCAAGCAAGGCCTCGGCATCGCGGACAAGGGCGCCCATGGAATAGGGCGCCGGAGGTTGCGACGACAGGCCGTGTCCGCGCTTGTCATACCGGATGATCCGCAGCCCCTTGGGCAAAAGGGGTAGCAGATCGTCCCACAGGCGCAGATCGGTTCCCAGCGAATTTGCGAATACGATCGGCGCGCCGTCCGGGTCCCCGTCGATCCGGTAGTGCAGATTTACATCCCCGAGATTGGCGATCTTCATCGCTTGAGCCTTGTCATTTTGCAGTTCCGGAACTGAGATGTGTTGAGTGTTTGGTATTGGTATACGGCAGCAGCTTACGCCGGTCCAATTCTCAGATCACGTAAGGAATTCCAGCGCTTTTTGGAAAATTTGAGCGTCCACGTTGCCACCCGATGCAACCACGATCACCGTGTCGCTTTCGATTTCATCTGGTCGGAACAGGGCCGAGGCCAGAGAAACCGCCCCACCCGGTTCCAGCACGATTTTCAGCCGCAGAAAGGCAAGGGCCATGGCGCGCAGGGCTTCGTCCTCGGTGACGCTCAGGCCCGGTCCGCACAGGCGGTGGAGGATCGGAAAGGTGATGTCGCCGGGTTGCGGAGTCAGGATGGCGTCGCAGATATTGCCCGAAGTTGCGTCGTTGTTCAGGATGCGCCCCGCCGCCAACGAGCGTTTGACGTCATCGAACCCCAGCGGTTCGCACGGGCGGACGCGCATGTCCGACGCGTGCGCTTCAAGGGCCAGCGCGATGCCCGAGGACAGGCCGCCACCACCGCAGCACACCAGAACATCAGCGTTGCCCACGCCCATTTCGGCAGTTTGCTGTGCGATCTCCAGTCCGGTTGTACCTTGCCCGGCGATCACCTGTGGTTCGTCATAGGGGCGGATCAGGGTCAGTCCGCGTTCGGATGCCAAAGCCTGACCTATCTCTTCGCGGGACTCGCTGGACCGATCATACAGAACAACTTCGGCCCCCAGTGCTCGGGTGTTGTCGATCTTCAACTGCGGGGCGTCAGACGGCATGACGATCACCGAGGTAACCCCGTGCCTTGAGGCCGCCAGCGCGACGCCTTGCGCGTGATTGCCCGAGGAATAGGCGATCACACCCCGCTGACGCGTTTCCTCTTCCAGAGCAGAAATTGCAGACCATGCCCCGCGAAATTTGAAGCTGCCGGTATGTTGCAGGCATTCGGGTTTCACCAGCACCCGACGGCCCGCGATTTCGTCCAGAAAGGGCGAATTCAGAATGGGCGTACGTCTGACGTGGCCGTCCAGCCGCGCGGCTGCGGATTCGATCATTTCCAAGGTGCTCATGCGGTTTTCACTATCCTTCGAATAACGTCCAGGGACTGAGGTTCGTCCAGAAACGGCACATGGCCCCGGTCAGGGACCTCGGCCGTTATCAGATCGGGTTTTCGGCTTTTCATCTCACTGACTGTTCTGGTGCCCAGAACATCTGAATTCGCGCCGCGTATGACACCGGTGGGGATTAATGCCAGCGCGTCGAAAAGGGCCCACAGATCAGGTGTCGGACCGGTTGTGGCCTGCTCGATCAGCGCGGTTCGCAAGGCCGGGTCATACCGCAGGTCCAAACCATCGGGTGTTTCGGAATACTGATACTCTGCCTGTCTGCGCCATGTCTTAAGCGAAACACCGGGGAATTGTTGCTCCATGGCGCTTTGCAGGGCTACGGCGGACTGGTCCAGCGTTTTTGACGCCGGCTTGTTGCCAACGAAATCCATGATCCGTGCAATCCCGGCGGGTTCAATGACAGGTCCTACGTCATTCAGAATCACGCCAGACAAACGTTCGGGATTGCTGGCGGCCAGTGCCATCGCGATCAACCCGCCCCGCGAGGTGCCCAGAATGGTGACCTTGCCCAGCCCCAGATGGTCCAGCAGTTCGATCACGTCATGCGCTTCGCGCGCGATGTTGTAGTTCATGAAATCGGGGTCGAAACCCGACCTGCCGCGACCACGATAGTCCATCGCGATCATGCGCAGGTCGGTCACATGTGGCGCGAGAAAGGAAAAATCCTTGCTGTTTCGGGTCAAACCCGACAGGCACAGCAAAGGCTGGCCAGTTCCTGCGTCTTCAAAATACAGGCGTTTGCCATCGGACGAGGTGAAAAAGCCCATCAGGCGCCTGCCAGTTGCGGGATCGAGGTCAGGTCCGACAAGACGTGATCGGGTTTCCACGGCAACCGATCCATCGGCTCTCCCGACCGGTTGACCCAGGCGGTGACAAAGCCATAGCCGCTGGCCCCGGCCGCATCCCAGCCGTTGGAGCTGACGAACAACACTTCGTCACGGGCACAGCCGAACCGGTTCTGAACCAGATCATAGACACGGGCATGTGGTTTGAATACGCCGACGCTTTCGACCGACAGCACGTCGTCCAATACCCCCCCGATACCCGCCGACTGCACCGCGCCATCCAGCATCGGCGGAGAACCGTTCGACAGTATCGCCGTCTGTTTGCCGGACGCTTTCAGGGCTGCAAGCATGTCCGGAACCTCGCGATAGGCCTGAAGTTCCCAGTAAAGGTCCAACAGACGCTGGCGCAGCGTGGCATCGCCATCCAGCCCTGTGGCTTCCAGTGCCCAGTCCAGCCCATCCTGTGTCACGTCCCAGAAATCGGTATGTGCATCTGCGACAGCCCTGAGCCATGAGTATTGCAACTGTTTGAGGCGCCAGTGATTTGCAAGCTCGGGCCATTTGTCCTTCAGCGCGTCAAATCCCGGTTCCGCAGCGGCCTGGCGGGCAGCGGCAGCCACGTCGAACAGCGTGCCGTAGGCGTCGAATATGCAAGTTGTGATTGGCATCTGATCCTCCCCTGATCGGGCGCAGGTTGGCACAGGAGAAATCTGTGTGAAAGGGGGGCGGGTTTACATTGGCGTGACAGGCCCTAGGGTGGGGCGTTCATGCCCAGACAAAGGACCGGAGACCCAAGATGAGTGAAATCAAACAAGGCGACACGGTTCGCATTCACTACACAGGCACATTGCTGGACGGAAATGTTTTTGACAGTTCCGAAGGCCGCGAACCGCTGGAGTTTGTCGTGGGGTCGGGGCAGATCATTCCCGGACTGGATTCCGCCATGCCCGGAATGACAACGGGCGAGAAAAAGCGGGTCGAGATCGCCTGTGTCGATGCCTATGGGCCGATCAATCCGGCCATGCGGCAGGCCATCCCGCGCGAAGGCATTCCCGATGACATCCCGCTGGACATCGGTACGCAACTGCAGATGCAGACGCCTGATGGACAGGCGTTGCCGGTCACAGTGGTCGCAGTCGACGAGGCAACGGTCACACTGGACGGCAATCACCCGCTGGCCGGACAGGACCTGATTTTTGATATCGAGGTTGTTTCGATCGCCTGAACCTGCATTCCCGGACGCAGGGAATTCACCCTGCGTTTAGGGAAGAAGTGACGTGACGGCGTCGCGCACCTGCGGCTGGGTGAGGAAGACGAAAGCGACCAGCAGTGTGGTCAGCGTCAGCAGCATCACACGCGCCCGATTGTTGAGCAGCCCTGATTTTCGGCGGGGCTGCCCGCGGTGGGCGGAGTTTTCAAGGATCAGATCGACTTTACTCATGTGGCAATCCCTGCCTGCCAAAGATGGTCAAATCTTGGCGGGGGCAGGGAAAGATAGAGTCACATGGATTCCGGTTGCGGCATGCCCAGTACGTGAAAGCCGCCATCGACGCGGATTATCTCGCCCGAGGTGCAGGCGCCCGCATCGGATGTCAGATACACAGCGGTTCCGCCAACGGCTTCCAGCGTGGCGTTCGAACGCATGGGTGCATTCTGGTCGCAGAACTTGTAGGTCCTGCGCGCCCCGCCGATCGCGGCACCGGCCAGAGTTTTCATCGGACCGGGCGAGATGGCGTTTACGCGAATGCCGTCCGGGCCAAGATCGTTGGCCAGATAGCGTGTCGCGGATTCCAGCGCCGCCTTGGCAACACCCATCACATTGTAATTCGGAACGACCCGGTTGGACCCCTGATAGGTCAGAGTCAGCAGCGTGCCGCCATTCTCTGCCATCATCGGGTAGGCGCGGCGCGCGACCTCGATGAAGGAATAGGCTGAGACATCCATCGAATGTTTGAAATTTGCGCGGGTGGTGTTCAGGAACCGACCGGCCAGTTCGGACTTGTCCGAATAGGCGATGGCGTGAACTACAAAGTCGATGGTCGGCCACCGGGCGGCAAGTTCTTCGAACGCGCGGTCCAGAGACGCATCATCCGTAACATCCGCGTCCACCATGAAATCGCTTCCGACGCTTTGCGCCAGCGGTTCCAACCGTTTGCCAAATGCCTCACCCTGATAGGTGAATGCCAGTTCTGCGCCCGCCTCGTGCATGGCCTTGGCGATACCCCATGCGATGGAACGGTCATTGGCGACACCCATGATCAGGCCGCGCTTGCCTTTGAGTACTTCTGACATTCTTATCACCCGTGAAACTTGGAAAGGACCATGGAACCATTTGTGCCGCCAAAGCCGAAGCTATTGGTCATGACACTGTCCAGTCCCGCGTTTTCAATGACTTTGGTTGCGATTTCACCCGGCTCAATGCCTTCGGCAAGTGTGTCGACGTTAATGGAAGGGGTGATGAAATCGTTGTCCAACATAAGCAGACAGAATATGGCTTCCAGAGCCCCGGCCGCGCCTTGCGCGTGCCCGGTCATTGATTTCGTGGAAGAAATAGGTGGTACGTTGCCCTGGCCGAAAATGCGACGCACCGCCTCAACCTCGCCCACGTCGCCGACCGGTGTCGAAGTGCCGTGTGCGTTTATATAAGACACCTTGCGATCTTCGGGCACGGTGGCCAGGGCCAGTCGCATTGCCCGTTCGCCGCCTTCACCCGACGGAGCAACCATGTCGTGCCCGTCCGAGGTTGCGGCAAAGCCTGTGACTTCCGCGTAGATTTTTGCGCCGCGCGCCAGCGCGTGTTCCAGATCTTCCAGCACGACCATGCCGCCGCCGCCCGAGATCACGAATCCGTCGCGATCCTGATCGAACGCGCGCGAGGCTTTTTCCGGTGCGTCATTGTATTTCGATGACATTGCGCCCATTGCGTCGAACAGGCAGGACAGGGTCCAGTCCAGTTCTTCGCCGCCGCCGGCGAACATGACGTCCTGTTTGCCCATCATGATCTGTTCGGCCGCGTTGCCGATGCAGTGCAGAGAGGTCGAGCAGGCCGAGGTGATCGAATAGTTGATGCCCTTGATTTTGAACGCTGTCGCCAGGTTGGCCGAGATGGTCGAGCACATGCATTTCGGCACCGCAAACGGCCCGATCCGCTTGGTGGCGCCGGTCTTGAGGACGGTTTGATGGGCTGTCAGCATCGCACTGGTCGACGGGCCACCGGACCCTGCGACCAGACCGGTGCGCGGGTTAACCACCTGATCTTCGGTCAGCCCGGCATCTTCGATCGCCTGCCGCATGGCAATATGGGCATAGGCCGCGCCCGGTCCCATGAACCGCAGCGTGCGCTTGTCCACGTGTTCCGAGACGTCGATGCGCAAAGGGCCTGCAATCTGGCTGCGAAAGCCATGCTCGACCATTTGTTCGTTGGTCTCGATGCCGGATTTGCCAGCTTTCAAAGAGGCCAGAACCTCTTCGGCATTGTTCCCGATGGAGGATACAACCCCCAGGCCGGTGACAACTACTCGACGCATGTGCGTGCTCCTTATTTCGGGCCGGTCAGGCTCAGGCTTCTGAAAGAACGACTCTCATGTCCTTTACGTCGTAAATCATTTCGCCGTCAGCCTCGACGATACCATCCGCCACACCCATGGTCAGGCGGCGCGTCTGAATAGCCTTTTTGAAGTCAACCTTGTAAGTCAACATCTTGCGGTCGGGGCGCACCATGCCGGTCAGCCTGACTTCGCCAACGCCCACGGCCATTCCACGCCCCTGCCAGCCGCGCCAGCCCAGATTGAATCCGGTCAGTTGCCAAAGGCCATCCAGCCCCAGACAGCCAGGCATGATTGGGTTGCCGGGGAAGTGGCAATCAAAGAACCAAAGATCGGGAGTGATGTCGAATTCAGCCAGAATGTGACCCTTGCCATGCGCACCGCCATCCGCAGAAACTTCGGTGATCCGGTCCATCATCAGCATCGGCGGAGCAGGCAATTGCGCGTTACCGGGGCCGAATAGCTCGCCTCGGGCGCATTTCAGCAGATCGTCCTTGTCAAAACTGCTTGGGAATTGGGCCATTCTGCCGCCTCTTCTGCCAGGGTCTGTTCGTCTTATCTGGCCTCGTCTAACACCCGTTTGCAAGGTCCTGCAAGAGCGGGTACGCCACATCCTTCTGCAGACACGGCATTCTTGCGAATGAATTTCATTTGAAATTCCGGTTCCACAGCCCTTATATAGCGTTAGCAAGTACGGGTATCGGATCAATGACACCGCAAAGCCAAATAATCGCAACCAACTGGCTGGCTGATGCCGGGCTGCGGCCAACGCGCCAGCGTGTGGCCCTGGCCGAGTTGCTGGTGGGCGACGGACGGCATCGCCATGTTACAGCGGAAAGCCTGTTTGAAGCAGCGAAGAAAACCGGCGCCGCCGTATCGCTGGCCACGGTCTATAATACGCTGCGGGCGTTCTGCGAGGCCGGTGTTCTGCAGGAGATCACGGTGGACGGATCGAAGAGCTACTTCGACACCAATACACATGACCATCCGCATTTCTTCTGGGAAGACGAAGGCCGTCTGAGTGATGCGCCCTCGGAGCAGCTGGTCATTCAGCGTCTGCCAGACGCACCTGACGGTGTCGAGATCGCATCGGTCGATGTTGTGATCCGCCTGCGCCGCAAGCCATAATCATTCTGCTTTGAAAATCCGGATCAATGCGGCTTCGGCTGTTGCGATCTCTGCTGTCACGGGGCCGGTTCCGTGCCGGGCCAGTACCACTGCCTCGGACGTCTCAGGGTCGGAAACCGGCAGGCTGACAATCGGCTTGCCGTCATAACTGCGTCTGGCGGGCGGGTCGGCGTAGCTGAGACCGACACCTTCGTTATGCGCCGCAAGACTTCGGAGAATTTCAAGCGACGCGGCGCGGTGATTCACCTGCGGGGTCAGCCCGCTGCGCCGAAACAGACCAAGGATATGCTGTGCAGACAGGCCCTCTTCGGACAGGATTAGCGGGAATTCGGTCAGGTCCGCCAGTGAAACCTGACCGGCGTGAGACAGGGGGTGGTCGGGCGACATGATTGCATTTGGCCTGCTATCGAACAGGGGACGACGCGTGAACCCTGCGTCCATTCCCAGGTCATATGTGATCGCAAGGTCGATCTGCCCTTTGATGAGCGCCGTCAGCAGTGCTTCGAACCTGTCGGCGCGATAGCTGACGGTCACATTCGGTATCACCTTGCGCAACTGATGCAGGGCGGGTGCCAAAAGAAACGGAGCAAGATCGACGAAACATCCCAGTTGCAGCCTTTCCGTGCCCAGATGGGGGCGATCCGAGTTTTCCAGTTGTGCGGCACTGGCCAACAATAGCTCTGCCTGTTCGATGAACTGGCGTCCCTGCGGTGTCACGGCCATCGCCGAACCGCGCCTGCGCGAAAACAATGGATGGCCCAGATGCTCTTCGATCCGGGTCAGCGCAGTGGACAAGGCGGGTTGCGAAACGTTTAGGTGCTGAGCCGCGGTAGACAGGCTGCCATACCGGCCAATGGCGCAGACGTATTCGTATTGGCGGAGTGAGATATATAACATGAATTTATTTATAGCTTTAAAAGATATTATTTGAACAGAGGCTGCAAACATGCGCAGATCAGTCAGGTTTAAAAGCGGAGTTCGAAATGCCTCATCCCCTTGTCACGCAGGACATGATCGATACGTACAGAAAGGACGGAGTCGTTCTGGTCAAAGGGCTGTTTGCAGAGCAGGTGGAAAAACTGCGCGACGGCGTTGCCGCGAATATGGCCGATCCCGGCCCGTATGCGTCTGAGAACAAGAAGGATGGCGAATCCGGGCGGTTCTTTGACGACTACTGCAACTGGACACGCATCCCGCAATTCCGGGATGTCATCGAATCCTCGCCCGCGGCTGAAGTGGCGGCGGATCTGATGCAATCCGACAGCGTGCAGATGTTCCACGATCACGTACTGGTGAAAGAGCCGGGCACGTCGATGGCGACTCCATGGCATCAGGACGGGCCATATTATTTTGTCGAAGGTCAGCAGACCGTCAGCTTCTGGTCGCCGCTCGATCCGGTGAAAGAGGCAGCCCTGCGCTGTGTCGCCGGTTCGCATCGCTGGGAAAAAGAAGTGCTGCCGACCCGCTGGGTTTCCGAAGAGGGGTTCTTTGCGGATGAAGGCCAGTACATGCCGATACCCGATCCCGATGCCGAAGGCATGAAGGTGGTGGAGTTCGAGATGGAGCCCGGCGACGCAGTGGCGTTCAACTACCGCGTTCTGCACGGGGCGCGCGGCAATACTTCGGCCACGCGCCGGCGAGCGTTTTCCTTGCGTCTGGTCGGGGATGACGCGCGCTATGTCGAAAGGCCGGGCCCCACATCGCCACCCTATCCGGGACACGACATGCAGCCGGGTCAGAGACTGCGCGAAGATTGGTTCCCGGTGTTGTTCCGCCGCTGATGGTACTGCGATCCGGGGCGGTCAGAACCACTGCCCCGGTTCCATCAGGCCGAGATCAAGCAACTGTTGCGAGTGCCATTCGAACGGCACCGAATTGCGCCAGCGAAAACTGGTAATGGCGTTGCGCGACCCCGGATTCCGCCTGAGCGCCTTTGCGGCGCGGAATGAACAGATCGAGGCCGTCAGATTGTGGTGCCAGGGACAGGAATAGGTGTTGTATTCCTGATCGCTGAACGTGTGGTTGGGCCTGATCCGAAGGCTAGGTTTCGATTTGAAGATCGCAATCCGGTCAATGCGGCGGCGCTCATAAGGCACGTGTTCCTCAAAGCGCCAGCGCAAGCCGCCCGAAAAGTCCAGTTGCCGTTCAAAAGGGCGTTTGTTTTCGGCGTCATAGCGCGACTGCGCATAATAGCCGGTCCTGTCCAGCATCGCCTGATCAAGCGAAACCGCGCCGGGACAGGCGTCGAGATCACCGGCATAAAGATCGATGACATATGAGAGCATGGCGTCGCGCCGCTCTTCCCCGTGAAAGGCCAGCATCTCGCCAATGGTTCTGGATTCGCAAAAAGGGTAATAGAGGTATTCCGCGTTGAAGCAGTAATACATCCATATACCCGGCGCGGCGTCGATGATCCGGTTGATCGTGTCGAAAACATTGGCGCCCTGAGAGTAGTTGCCCGTAACGCGATAAATACGTTCCGAGAGCTGAGGTTCCGGTGCAATGTCCTTTGGCGTGAATGCGATCACCGATTTGAATCCAAGATCCAGATGATGGCGCAACGTGCTGTCCACTTCGACTTCGTCCTCGACAAAGACAAGCGCGACCGGCCCACGGGCAAGTGCCGGTGAACCCTGTTTCAGAAATTCGCCAAGGGTTTCGTACTGCATGGTCCGGCCTTTGCCTGCATTGCTGGAATTCCGGGTCAAATTCGGGTAATTGCGCCTGCATTGCAAGCGGCGTCCGATCCGTATAGATGACGCCGGTCCAGCGAATGCAAAGGCCAGCCCCATGTCCGAACCAAAGAAGCTTTATATCAAGACCTATGGCTGTCAGATGAACGTCTATGACAGCGAGCGCATGGCCGAGGCGCTGGGCGGGCAGGGCTATGTCGAGACCAAAAGCCCCGATGATGCCGACATGATCCTGCTGAACACCTGTCATATCCGGGAAAAGGCGGCTGAAAAGGTTTATTCCGAACTGGGTCGTTTCAAGGGACTGAAAGCGGACAAGCCCGACCTCAAGATCGGTGTAGCCGGATGTGTCGCGCAGGCCGAAGGCGAAGAGATCATGCGCCGTCAGCCGCTTGTCGATCTGGTGGTGGGACCACAGAGCTATCACCGCTTGCCCGAGATGGAGGCAAAGACACAGGCCGGGGAAAAGGCGCTGGATACCGACTTCCCCGAAGAAGACAAGTTCGAGAAGCTGAAGAATCGCCCCAAGGCCAAGCGTGGCCCGACGGCGTTTCTGACGGTGCAGGAAGGTTGCGACAAGTTCTGTGCCTTCTGCGTTGTGCCCTATACCCGCGGGGCCGAGGTCAGCCGACCAGCGGACCGCATTCTGCGAGAGGCGCAGGATCTGGTTGAACGGGGCGTGCGCGAGATCACTCTGCTGGGTCAGAACGTCAACGCCTATCATGGTGCCGGTCCGAATGGTGACATGACACTGGCCGGTCTGATCTGGGAACTGAACAAGGTCGACGGGTTGGAGCGTATTCGTTTCACCACTTCGCATCCCAACGACATGGCGGACGATCTGATCGAAGCGCACGGGACCTGCGAGAAACTGATGCCCTATCTGCATCTGCCGGTGCAATCGGGGTCGGACAAGATACTCAAACGGATGAACCGCAGCCATACTGCAGAAAGCTATCTGCGGCTGATCGAGCGCATTCGCGCCGCGCGTCCGGATATCCTGATGTCTGGTGACTTTATCGTGGGCTTCCCGGAAGAGACCGAAGAGGATTTTCAGGCGACACTCGATCTCGTGGAAGAGGTAAAATACGGCTACGCCTATTCCTTCAAGTATTCCACACGCCCCGGCACCCCGGCGGCAGAGCGCCCACAGGTGGACGCGGCAGAGGCGGATGACCGCCTACAGCGTCTTCAGGGACTGATCACCCGCCACCAGCGCGAAATTCAGGACGGCATGGTCGGCCGCGAGGTGAGCGTGCTGTTTGAAAAGCCCGGGCGGCTTGACGGGCAGATGGTCGGAAAATCCGAGTATCTTCACGCAGTTCACGTCGCGGGCGCGGATGTGCAGGCCGGTGATCTGCGCCGCGTTCGGGTCAAATCCTCGGGTGCGAATTCGCTGGCCGGTGAGTTGATCTGATCAGGCCTGTGTCGGGCTGAGACACCATATTTGGCGTTTGTTTCCAAAATTTACCCTTGATTTATGCTTCGGAACCATGTTCCGAGGATAAATGGATCATGCCCTGTCAGTGTATCAGGGGGTTGGAGCAAAGGGGTCCGGAGAGTTGGTTATCAGGTTGCCGAAGGTCAGGAGGGTGCGAGTGACATACAAAGCAGGGCTCGCGAAATTGGGTGCCGGATGTCTCCGTGTTCTGGCATTTGTGTCGTTGATTTCGGTTGCCGGTATCCCGTCACATGCGGGCACCTTGTCCGAAGCTCCGATAGAACCTCCGGTTATCAGTCCGACAACTGATTCAAGCGGCCTCAGCCATTTTTATGGCGGGTTCAGTCTTGGCTATGGCTGGGGCAAATCCGACCGCTTTGGCGTGCGCAATGGCGGAACAACCGTCGACATCGGGGATCTGAAGATCGACGGCGCCTTTGGGGGCATCCGTGGCGGATGGCGCGCGAACCTGCCCATCGGCGAAGGCCGCAGCTATGTCTATGGTTTTGAGCTGGGTTTTGATCTTGCGGGGCTTGAGGATTCGACGACCGGACCTGCATTCGGGCGGACGCTTGGTGGTAAGTCCGAAGTCACCGACATTTTCAGCCTGCGGTTTCGCAGCGGCATAACGAATCGCAGTGGAAAAACCCTGTATTTCGGCTCAGTCGGCTATGTGAACGGCGGTGTGGAGACGACACTTTTGGGTGCGGGATCGGGAAGCAACAGTTCGATGGAAGAATCCGATCGTCGCAACGGGTTTCTGCTGAGCCTCGGTGCCGAGCACAAACTGTCCGAAAAGTGGTCACTGACCGGGGAATATGAATACGTGCAGTTCCAGTCCAAAGTGATTGATTTCTCGTCAGCAGTTTCGACGAAATCGACCCCGACCTATGGTGGTGTGCGGTTCGGGCTGAACTACAAATTCTGATTTTGGCTGATCTGTGGATCGCGTTCGCAGGCCAAGAACGGCGTCTGCCGCAACGGTTTTGGTTCATCCGGAATAAATTTTGAAACTGTGGCTTGCACCCGGCGAGAAATGTTGTCTACGCTCGGGGGGACACGCCAAGACAGGAGAACGGATTGGCCATCGGTGCCCTGAACCCACCGCAGGATGACATGCCCCCGCCAGAGGTGCTTGTTGAATTTCCAGACAACCGGCTGTTGATAGATTTGTGCGGCGAATACGACCGCAATCTTGCCGATATTGAACAAAAACTGACCGTGCAGATTCTGCGGCGCGGCAATCAGCTGGCGATCATCGGCGACGAGGACGCGCAAAAGCAGGCGGTCGAGATTTTACAGGCGCTGTACGAACGCCTTGAAGGTGGTCGACCGGTCGAATCGGCCGACGTGGATCGCGAATTGCGGATGGGCGGTTCTGAACAGGATACCGGTGTGCGCGACGGCGATCAGCTTGAGATGTTCAAGGGCGGCACGGTCGAGATCAAGACCCGCAAAAAGCTGGTTGAGCCGCGCACCGATGCCCAAAAGGCCTATGTTCAGTCACTGTTCAGCAATGAGCTGGCTTTTGGTATCGGTCCCGCCGGTACTGGCAAGACCTATCTGGCCGTGGCGGTCGGAGTTTCGATGTTCATCGGCGGCCATGTCGACCGTATCATCCTCAGCCGCCCGGCAGTCGAGGCCGGGGAAAAGCTGGGATATCTGCCCGGCGACATGAAGGACAAGGTCGATCCGTACATGCAGCCGCTTTATGATGCGCTGAACGATTTCCTACCCGGAAAACAGCTTGCCAAACTGATCGAGGAAAAGCGGATCGAAATCGCACCGCTGGCATTTATGCGCGGACGAACGCTGGCCAACGCCTTTGTAGTGCTGGACGAGGCGCAGAACGCGACCACCATGCAGATGAAGATGTTCCTGACCCGGCTGGGCGAGGGCAGCCGCATGGTGATCACCGGCGACCGTTCTCAGGTCGATCTGCCGCGCGGTGTGCAGTCAGGGTTGGCGGATGCCGAAAGGCTGTTGAAGACGATTCCGAATATCAGCTTCAATTATTTCACCTCGAAGGATGTCGTGCGTCATCCGCTTGTGGCGGCGATCATCGAGGCGTATGAGGCCGACGCTGGCCGGCCATCGACCGGCTGAACCTGATCGGGATCGCTGATGAACCTGGAAATGACAGTTGAGGACGCCCGCTGGCGGGACCTTGAGCCGTTGGCGCGCATTGCTGCTAAGGCGACCCTCGAGCATTGCGGTCTTGATCCGGATTTGTGCGAGGTCAGCCTGCTGGCCTGTGACGATGCCCGCATTTCCGAACTGAACGCCGAATTTCGCGGAAAGCCTGCGCCGACAAATGTTCTGAGTTGGCCTGCCGAGGATCTGGCGCCTGCCGGGGCAGGGGATATTCCGCCTGTTCCGCAGCCCGATTTCACGGGGGAAATTGCGCTGGGCGACATCGCGATTTCTTACGATACCTGCGCTCGCGAGGCCGAAAATGAGGGTAAATCCGTAAACGATCACGTCACTCATCTGATTGTGCACGGCGTTCTGCATCTTTTGGGGTATGATCACATTCGTGACCCTGACGCCACTTTGATGGAACGCGTCGAGGTCGAAATACTTGGCAAGATGGGTATCGATGACCCATATAATGGGTAATTGGGGTCATCCGACCCGATCATTTGGAACAGGAAAATGGGCGAAACAGACGGCAGTTCTATGGCGGCGCATGGCGCGCAACCCCGGAACGACGATACCCAACCCGAAGAGAGAAGCGGACTTTTTTCCCGTATTCTGGACGCGTTCTCTTCTCATGATGACAACGAAACTGCCCCGGAAAACGGGCAAGAGGTCTTGGCCGCGCAGCCGCGCGGGATGATCAACCTGCGCCGAATGCGGGTCGAGGACGTGGCAATTCCGACGGCCGAGATCATCTCGGTTCCGGCGACAACTGCGAAAGAAGAACTGGCGCAGGTGTTTCGTGACAGTGGCATGTCCCGTATCCCGGTCTATGAGGGTACGCTGGATACTCCGCTTGGATTTGTGCATCTCAAGGATTTTGCGTTGACCCACGGCTTTAACGGTGAGTCGGCGGAATTCGATCTCAGATCCATGCTGAGAACCTTGCTGTTTGTACCACCGTCCATGCCGATCGGTGTTCTGCTGACCAAGATGCAGACCGAGCGGCGCCATATGGCCCTTGTGATCGACGAATATGGCGGCGTTGACGGTCTGGTGACGATCGAAGACCTGATTGAACAGGTCGTGGGCGAAATTGCCGACGAACATGACGCGGATGAAGACAAGCTGTGGATCAAGGACAAACCCGGTTGCTACACGGTTCAGGCCCGCGTGCCGCTTGAGGATTTCGAGGCCGAGATCGGGCAATCGCTGACGAGTCACGAGGATGTGGACGAGGAAGAGATAGATACGCTGGGTGGCCTGGTCTTCATGTTGTCCGGGCGTGTGCCCGCACGCGGAGAGGTCGTGATCCACCCCGAAGGCCCTGAATTCGAGGTTATCGACGCCGATCCCCGCCGCATCAAGCGCCTGCGAGTGATGTTGCCGGGCGTGACTGCATGAACCCTGCCTCGCGCTGGCCATTCTGGCTGCGACTCATACTGGCGGTCCTGCTGGGCAGTGTCGCGGCTTTCGGATTAGCTCCATTTGGTTTCTGGCCTGCAACGTTGTTGTCTTTGGTCGCGTTGCCTGTTCTGTTTCTGTCCTGTGAAACCAAAAAGCGGGCGGCCTGGCTGGGATGGCTGTTTGCCACCGGGTATTTCGGCCATGCGTTGATCTGGATCGTCGAGCCTTTTTTGGTGGACGCTGAGCGCCACGCCTGGATGGCCCCGTTTGCGCTGATCTTCATGGCAGGCGGAATGGCATTGTTCTGGGCTCCGGCCTTCTGGTTTGCGCGGCGACCCGATGCGACCTCTGTCGAACAGGGCCTGTTGCTTGCCCTGTTTCTGTCATTGGGCGAGGTTGCCCGCGGATACCTGTTCACCGGTTTCCCGTGGGCAGGTGTTGCGCAGACCTGGGTGGATACGCCGGTTGCACAGATGCTGTCGCTGATTGGTCCCTACGGTCTGGGCGCCCTGACATTCGCCCTCACACTGCCACTGGGCGCCGCCTTGTCTTCAGGCCGGGTGGACCGGGCCCTGCTGTGGTCGGTTGTGGCGGCCGTTGGTTTCGCGGTTACGGCACTGGGATATGGGCTGACCCGCTCCGCCGCAGAGCTCTCGGGCGATGTTGTCCGGCTGGTGCAGCCGAACGCTCCGCAGCATCAGAAATGGGACCCACAATACGCACCCCTGTTTTTCAATCGCCAGATCGACTTTACCTCCGCTGGTCCGCGTCCGGATTTGATCGTCTGGCCGGAAACCGCGATTCCGGTCTGGCTGGAAAATGCCGAGCATGTTCTTGACGCCATCGCGCAGGCTGCGCAGGGCGTTCCGGTTATCCTCGGCGCGCAGCGCAGCGAGGGTGCCCGTATCTATAACTCGATGGTGTATCTGGACGAAACCGGCCAGCAGGCCGGGTTGTACGACAAGCACCATTTGGTTCCTTTTGGTGAGTATGTGCCTTTGGGGAACCTCATGTCACGAATTGGCATTCACGGATTTGCCACGACCGCAGGGCAGGGGTTCAGCGCCGGGCCGGGGGCGTCCGTGCTGAACCTTGGCGGGCTGGGTTTGGCCCTACCGCTTATCTGCTATGAGGCAGTATTCACTCAGGACGTCCTGTCAGCGCCTGAACGCCCGGCGTTCCTGCTGCAGATCACCAATGATGCATGGTTTGGCACTCGATCCGGGCCATATCAGCATCTGGCGCAGGCTCAGATGCGGGCGATCGAACACGGGGTGCCGATGTTGCGGTCTGCAAATACCGGTGTTTCCGCCGTCATCGATCCGCTTGGACGCATCACCGGTTCGCTGGCCTTGGGTGAGGCCGGTTACATCGATGCCGAAATACCTCGGCCTTTGCCCCCGACATTTTATAGCCGTTTGGGCGACGGTCCTGTCTTTTTCGCGTTATTGGGGCTGGTTGCGTTACTTTTGCGCAGCGTTCGCCGGGGTAAGCGGTAATTTCCAATTGACCCCCGGTGTCCCTGCGCGTATCCCGATCTTCGCCTGTCACAACGGCTTCCTGGCGTGGTGGGCTTGACCCTAATGGAGCACTTTTTATGTCCCGTCAGAATTATACTTTCACTTCGGAGTCCGTTTCCGAAGGGCACCCCGACAAGGTCTGCGACCGGATTTCGGACGCCGTGCTTGATGCATTCCTGAACGAAGAACCCGAAGCGCGCGTCGCGTGCGAGACTTTCGCAACGACTGATCGCGTGGTGATCGGGGGCGAGGTTGGTCTGTCGGATCAGGACAAACTGCACGACTATATGGGGCGCATCGATGAAATCGCACGCGCCTGTGTCAAGGATATCGGCTACGAGCAGGACAAGTTTCACCACCAAACCGTCGAGGTGACGAACCTGCTGCACGAACAGTCGGCCCATATTGCCCAGGGTGTGGATGCATCCGACGACAAGGACGAGGGTGCGGGCGATCAGGGTATTATGTTCGGCTACGCTACGACCGAAACCCCTGCACTGATGCCTGCTCCGATCCAGTATTCGCACGCAATCCTGCGCCGTCTGGCCGAAGTGCGCAAAAACGGGACCGAACCGGCACTGGGTCCGGATGCGAAATCGCAGCTGTCCGTCGTTTATCGCGATGGCAAGCCTGTTGGCGTCAGCTCGGTTGTTCTGTCGACACAGCATCTGGACGAGACGCTGAGCTCGGATGACATCCGCCAGATCGTTGAACCCTATATTCGCGAAACCCTGCCCGAGGGCTGGCTGAACGGCGAAACAGAATGGCATGTGAACCCGACCGGCAAGTTCGTCATCGGCGGACCGGACGGGGATGCGGGCCTGACGGGTCGCAAGATCATCGTGGATACCTATGGCGGTGCCGCGCCGCATGGCGGCGGTGCGTTTTCGGGCAAGGATCCGACCAAGGTCGACCGCTCGGCGGCTTACGCCGCCCGCTATCTGGCCAAGAATGTGGTTGCGGCCGGTATGGCCGAACGCTGCACCATTCAGCTGAGCTATGCCATTGGCGTCTCGAAGCCTCTGTCCATTTATGCGGATACTCACGGTACCGGTCAGGTGTCGGATGCCGAGATCGAAAAAGCCGTAGGTCAGGTCATGGACCTCACACCACGCGGCATCCGCAAGCATCTCGAGCTGAACAAGCCGATCTACCAGCGCACGGCAGCCTATGGTCACTTTGGCCGTGAGCCCGATGCTGATGGCGGTTTTAGCTGGGAACGCACCGATCTCGCTGACGCCCTGAAACGGGCCGTCTAACAAAAAAGGGGGTTCGGCGCATCCTACAGGCTGCGCCCCCTCCTCTTACCTTGATATTTCTCTGGGATGTGGGGGCTGGCCCCCACGTCCATCTGCCGGACGGCCCCTCTTGCAACAAGCAAGCCTCCGCAGTATGGCCACCGCCATGAGCACCGAGACCCCGCAACGCCCCCGCCGAAACTTCTATGGCCGCTTCAAGGGAAAAACCCTGAAGCCCAGTCAAAAGACGTATCTGAGCGAAGACCTCGCGGCACTGTCACCTGGCGCCGTGGACTGGGAGAGCAACCCTCAGCGCACGCCCATTGATCTGGACGGGCTGTTTGGCGGCAAACCAGTCTGGCTGGAAATTGGCTTTGGCGGCGGCGAGCATCTTGTGCATCAGGCTGGGCAAAACCCGGATATCGGCATCATCGGAGCCGAACCTTTCATCAACGGTGTTGCGATGCTGCTGGGTAAAATCCGCCGTGCAGGCGTCGATAACCTTGCTGTACACCCGGGGGACGCCCGCGATCTGTTCGATGTGCTGCCCGAAAAAAGTATCTCGCGCGCTTTTCTGCTCTATCCCGATCCCTGGCCCAAGAAACGCCACCATCGCCGTCGTTTCGTCACGCCTGAACATCTGGAACCGCTGGCGCGTGTCCTGAAACCAGGATCGATCTTTCGCGTGGCAACGGACATCCCCGACTATGTGAGGCAAACGCTGGAGGAGGTGCCGCGCGCCGGTTTCGAATGGCTGGCCGAAGGCCCCGCCGACTGGCGCGAGCCATGGGATGACTGGATATCGACCCGTTACGAACAAAAGGCCCTGCGCGAGGGGCGGGTGCCGCACTATTTGACGTTCCGCCGGACAGGCGACTAATTCGCATCGCGATCCCGCAAGACCTGTGAGCTGTGTTAGAATGAGGTGCAGATTGCACTTCCCTTTCCAGACGTTCTTTCAGGAATTGCCATGTCCGACTTTCAGATTACCAATTGCCATACGCACCTGTTTCACGGGCAGCACGTGCCCGAGGACTATCCCTATCCGGCCCTGAAGCCGTTCAAACGAATGCCCTGGATCATAAAAGTGCTGGCGTTTGGCGCACGCATGATCGGGCAACATCCGGTCGCCGACAAACTTGACCGGCTGTATCGTTTTCAAAAGGAAACGGCGGCAGACAGTCAGCGATCCATTCTGGACAACATGCGACGCCATTATCCCGACAGCACCCGCTTCGTCGTTCTGCCGATGGAACTGTCCGCTTTTGGATTTGGCGCGCCAGCCGTTTCATTGCGCGCCCAACATGATGAACTGGCCGAGCTTGCGCGGAATCCCGAAGTTGGCAGATCGGTCATCCCGTTCGCGACGATTGACCCGCGCGCGGACCCGCAGGCAACGGAGCTATGGCGCGCGATAGACACGCTTGGCTTTCGCGGCGTAAAGATCTATCCGCGTCTGGGATTTGCACCGGATGATCCGGTGTTGATGGAACGTGTCTACCCGAAGATGGAGCGCAACGGACTGCCGCTGATGACCCATTGTTCGCGTGGCGGGGTTCAGGGGCGGGACCTGTCGGATCACTGGGCAGATCGATATACCGAACCCGAGGCCTATATCCCGGTCATGCGCGCATTTCCCGGGTTGAGGATATGTCTTGCGCATTTCGGTGGGCAGCGCGACTGGGAGGCATACGTCAATCCGGAACGGAATGATCCGCTTGATGATGCTTACAGCCGAAACTGGCAGGTGGCGATCCGCCGTATGATTGGCAGTGGCGACTATCCGGGCTTATGGACCGATATTTCCTATACCCTGTTTCAGTTCGAAGATTTCGTGCCCTTCCTGCGTATTTTCCTGATGGGAGAGGACGAAGAAGGCGCGCGCCTGCGATCACGGGTTCTGTTTGGTTCAGACTATTACATGACCCGACAGGAAAAGCTGTCCGAGCGGTCCGTGTGTTTCCGCCTGAGGAACGCACTGGGTGAAGAAGTGTTCCGCCAGATCGCGGAAGAAAACCCCGCCAGATGGCTGGGCGAGACCTGAGAACAAGAGCCAAAGCAACGCGACCTAGTATTGCCGCTGGACGCTGCGGCGCCAATTCGCTAATCGGCAGTGACTGATAGCGCAAAAGGAGCCCCCATGTCCGGACACGGCACGCCCATCCCGATGACGTCTCATCCCTGCGGCCCGCTGACAGGAACGGCTGAGGTTCCGGGCGACAAATCGATCTCGCACCGGTCGCTGATCCTTGGGGCAATGGCGGTAGGTGAGACGAAGATTTCCGGTTTGCTGGAAGGCGAGGATGTTCTGGATACCGCCAAGGCGATGCGTGCCCTTGGGGCCGAGGTGGTCGATCACGGGGGCGGAAACTGGGCGGTTCACGGCGTTGGCGTTGGTGGATTTGCCGAACCCGATCAGGTGATCGATTGCGGTAATTCCGGCACCGGTGTGCGACTGATCATGGGCGCGATGGCCACATCTGCGATCTCGGCAACGTTTACCGGGGATGCCAGCCTGAACAAGCGGCCGATGGCGCGCGTTACCGATCCGCTGGCATTGTTCGGAACAAAATCGGTCGGGCGTTCCGGTGGGCGTTTGCCGATGACTATCGTGGGCGCAGCCGATCCAGTCCCGGTGCGCTATGAGGTGCCGGTTCCTTCGGCGCAGGTGAAATCCGCAGTGTTGCTGGCAGGGCTGAATGCGCCGGGCAAAACGGTCGTGATCGAACAGGAGGCGACCCGCGATCACTCCGAACGGATGCTGGCCGGATTTGGTGCCGAAATCACGGTCGAAGATACGGATGAGGGGCGCGTGATCACCCTGACCGGGCGGCCTGAGCTGAAACCGCAGGTCATTGCGGTTCCGCGCGATCCGTCCAGCGCGGCCTTTCCTGTTTGTGCCGCTCTGATCACGCCGGGTTCGGACGTACTGGTGCCGGGGATCGGGTTGAACCCAACCCGCGCGGGTCTGTTCACCACCCTGCGGGAAATGGGGGCCGACCTGAGCTATGAAAATGAGCGCGAAGAAGGTGGCGAGCCGGTTGCCGACCTGCGCGCCCGTTACTCGCCGGACATGAAGGGGATCACCGTTCCGCCCGAGCGTGCGGCGTCAATGATTGACGAATACCCCGTCCTGTCGGTTGTTGCGGCCAATGCCACGGGCACCACGATGATGGGCGGCGTCAAGGAATTGCGCGTCAAGGAAAGCGACCGCATCGATGCCATGGCGCGTGGATTGCGCGCCAACGGCGTCACGGTTGAAGAAGGTGACGACTGGTGGACCGTCGAGGGGCTGGGCATCGGTGGCGTTCCCGGCGGCGGCACCTGCGAAAGTTATCTGGACCATCGCATTGCCATGTCTTTCATGGTGATGGGCATGGGCGCGCAAAGCTCTGTTTCGGTGGATGACGGCGGCCCGATTGCCACGTCCTTTCCGATCTTCGAACCGCTGATGGGCGGGCTTGGGGCCAAATTGGCACGCGGCTGATCTGGTCAGCTGCGGTCCGTTTTCGGGACATTGCGGTTCCAAGTGAAACTCGGTTTCTGACTGTGAAGCGGAGTGGGCTTCGCAGAGCAAGGCGCATTTCAGGTTCCTTTTTTGGGTTCCTGTTGCTAAGGCCGTGGGGTACAGATTTTCCGGAGAAGATGATGAGTTTCACCGTAGCCATCGATGGCCCCGCCGCCGCCGGAAAGGGGACGATCTCGAAAGCGGTTGCCGCGCACTTCGGGTTTGCCCATCTGGATACGGGCTTGCTGTATCGCGCCGTTGGACGCCGGGTGCTGAACGGCGAAGACCCGGTTGCGGCAGCTCAGGCGTTGACGGCGGAAGAACTGGATCAGGGTGATTTACGCACGGCTGATGTGGCGCAGGCTGCATCGAAGGTTGCGGTGAATACCGAGGTCCGCACCGCTTTGGTGAATTTTCAGCGCTACTTTGCCCGGCGTGACGGCGGTGCGGTGTTGGATGGCCGGGATATCGGGACGGTTATCTGCCCGCAAGCTGAAGTAAAGCTGTATGTCACTGCCAGCCCCGAAGTGCGCGCCGAACGTCGCTTTCTTGAACTCAGCGCCAAAGGTGAGGATGTCACGCGTGATGGCGTCCTTGCAGACGTGCGCGAAAGGGATGAGCGTGATGCGGGCCGCAGCGCAGCGCCCATGAAACCCGCCGAGGATGCGGTTTTGCTTGATACATCGAATTTGTCGGTGGAAGAGGCTTTGGATCGTGCCATCGCTCAGGTCCGGTCAAAACTGCCCGCGAAGACATAAGCGACGCGGGCAGAGTTGCAGGCAGGATGGCCCGCCAGATCAGACCGGGTTACAGTTCGCCGACCGCAATGCTGCGGATTTTCGACCATTGACCATCTGCGATTTGGGTCGTGCCACTCACGTCTTCCAGAAACTTGGCGCGAGTCGCCGCATTCAGGAACAGGAACAGCTTTCCGTCGGCGACGACATACTGATCGGGATCGCCGTCAAACTTTTTGCCCACAGAAACTCCATAAGAGCAAAAACCACCGTGCTGCGGCAGATAGGCAGCCGGATTGGCCACAAATGCGTCGTGGTTTTCTTCGGTGGTAAAGTAATAGGACGCGCCGTCATAGGTGGCTGAGTGAGTTGCAAAGCCCTCGACCGGGTTGCCGTCATTGACCAGCGCCACAAGGTCGACCCCATGCGCGGCCAGCGGCGCGCCCCCCGCTGAGATGCCGTTTGAAACATTGACTTCGTCCGCGGCAAAGGCGGGCGCCGCGGCCAGAGGCAAAGCGGCAATCAGGGCGGTCAGAACAAGGGATTTCATCGGTTTTTCCTTCCTTTTTTGGATCAGTTTCCGCGCCGTTTCCGGCCGGTGTTGAATAGGTAGGAACAGAGGTTTGAACGCGTTATCGCAGAGAGGCCGCAAAACATTGCAGATCGTTCGGAAATTCGGGGTGGTACCAAAATTCCGTTCACCAAGCTTTGTTTGGCCAGTGTCCGGATCGCCCCCTATGGTTGACGTGAAAACCGCAGGAGTACCGTGATGATCCGACTTGTTGTTGCCTTGATCCTTTTTGCCGGCAGCCTGTCCGCTCAGGAGGCGGAACCGCCCATGACATATGAGCGGCTGGGTAAGATCATCTTTGTCCTCGACCCTGATGCGCAGCCCCGTGGCCCGGGTTTCGAACTGACCGTGTCGGACGTTCCTGTTCTGGTCATCACCGATCCGACAGCCGACCGAATGCGCGCAATGGTTCCGATCCGCAGCGCGCAGGAGCTGTCCTCTGAGGATATGCGCCGAATGATGCAGGCCAATTTCGACAGCGCGCTGGATTCGCGCTATGCCATCGCGAACGACACGCTGTGGGCCGTTTTCATCCACCCGCTGTCGCCCCTGGAAAAGGATCAGTTCATCTCGGGCGTCGCGCAGACCGTGAACGTGGCCAAGACCTATGGCACGCTTTACACCGGCGGCGCGGCGCAGTTTGGCGGTGGCGACAGCAACAACCTGCAGCGCGCCCTGATCGACGAGTTGCTGAAAAAGGGCGAGGAACTGTGATCTAAAGCGGCGAGCCCTCGCGCATCTTATTCTGTTCGGATGGCGTCGGCGTGTGGTTGAAGACAAACGCCGTGCGGCAGGCCTCTTCCCCTCCCAGTTCTTCGATCTTTTTACGCTGATCGGCAAAGGCGCGGGCATTGACCTGTTCGGGGTCGCATATTTCGCGCAAACGCCGTTCGCCCTCGGCCAGTGCCGCGCTGATCCGGGGGTCGTTCACACCTTCGATGGCGCGGTTGACCTGTTCGTGCGGGTCGGCATCCAGATCGAATAGTTGCGGCGGATGGCCGACATAGTGGACATATTTCCAGTTTCCCCACCGGACCATGAAGCTGCCAGTTTTGGAGCCGCCATCGTGATACTCGCTGAACCCCGTTCTGTCCGGGTCGTCGGGTGCGTTGGCGATGGTTCTCAATGACTGGCCCGGCTGACCTGCATTGCCTGCGTCCTCGGCCACGCCACACACATCGCGAGCGGTGGCGGCAATATCCGTCAGGTTGGTGCAGGTGGTAACCCGATAGCCTTCGGGGAGACCGGGACCGGCAGCGATCATCGGTACGCCCGCGCTGGCCTCGTACATTACCTGTTTGGTCCAGAAACCCTGATCACCCATCATGTCCCCGTGGTCCGAGACATAGATAACCACGGTATTTTCAGCCTGCCCGCTGGCCTCGAGGGCGCGCAACACCCGACCGACGCAATCGTCCATCAATGACGTCAGGCCATAATACGCGGCCTTGGCCTCGCGCATTTTCTGTTCGTCGAAATAGTCGTCATAGTTGAAGAACTCGGCGATGTTTTTAAGTTCCTCATGATCGGGCAGTCCCTGCCCATAACCAACCGGCAGGTCCATGTTGGCAGGATCATAAAGCGCGTACCATTCTTCGGGGCAAGTCAGCGGGTAATGCGGGCTGACCAGCGAGACAAAGGCGGCCCAGGGCTGTTCGGTCCGCTTGGGGTCGGCCAGCCATTCTTCGGTTGCCTGCGTGATATCGAGGTCATAGTCGGTATAGGTACTGGAGCCCACACCGACATCTCCGGCCAGTTCCGCCGCCGAATCATATTCCGGTGGGTTTTCCCGCAGCAACCCGATGGCCCAGCCGACGCCACCAACCACATGCATCGGCAGGATTTCTTGGCTGAATCCATTGTCATCCTCGGTGGTCCGGAAATGCAGCTTGCCGATGGACACTACTTCGCGCCCGGCGTCGCGCAACTGGCGCATCCAGCTGCGTGGCTCCCCTGAATAAGGTGTGGCGCTGTCCCAGTGACCGGTCTTGTGGACCCAGTCGCCAGTTGCCAAAGCCGCGCGGGTGGGAACGCACATGGGCGAAGGGGTATAGGCGGCGTCGAACATGGTGCCACGTTTGGCCAGCGCGTCCAGATTCGGCGTTTTCACGATTGGATGCCCCGCGCATCCCATGGCGTCCTTGCGGTGTTCGTCTGAAATGATGACCAGAAAGTTCAGTTTGTCCGACATGCGCCGCTCCTGTGCAGTTCACGACAGTCCTAGCAGACAAGACCGCATGTTGAGCGACCGCTTGCGACATTCCTTGCGTTTATCGCGCGGGGCTTGCGGCGACCCGGTGAACTGGGTATAGAGCGCGCGTCGACAAGGCGATTTGAGCCATAAAAGAAAGAGACGAGCAGGGTCGGACAAGAACCGGCCCTCTTTGTTTTGTGGCGAAAAAGTCAGATTGCCTGACCAATCCTTAAGACCGGCGGAGACAACCGCTCGGCCAGAAAAAACGTATGTAAAGGAAAACAACGCCACATGGCTAACGCATCCATGGAGGAATTCGAAGCCCTCCTGAATGAAAGCTTCGAAATGGACACACCCGAAGAGGGTTCTGTTGTCAAAGGCAAGGTTCTGGCGATCGAAGCCGGCCAGGCCATCATCGACGTAGGCTACAAAATGGAAGGCCGCGTTGATCTGAAAGAATTCGCAAATCCCGGCGAAGCCCCTGAAATCGCTGTTGGTGACGAGGTCGAAGTTTACCTGCGCGCCGCAGAAAACGCCCGTGGCGAAGCCGTCATCTCGCGCGAGATGGCCCGCCGTGAAGAGGCATGGGACCGTCTGGAAAAAGCATATGCCGACGACCAGCGCGTCGAAGGTGCAATCTTTGGTCGCGTCAAAGGTGGCTTCACCGTCGATCTGGGTGGCGCAGTTGCGTTCCTGCCCGGTTCGCAGGTTGACGTTCGCCCCGTGCGCGACGCTGGCCCGCTGATGGGTCTGAAGCAGCCGTTCCAGATTCTGAAAATGGACCGCCGCCGCGGCAACATCGTTGTTTCCCGCCGCGCAATCCTGGAAGAATCGCGTGCCGAACAGCGTGCCGAAGTCATCGGCAACCTGTCCGAAGGTCAGACCGTCGAGGGTGTCGTCAAGAACATCACCGAATACGGTGCATTTGTTGACCTGGGCGGCGTTGACGGCCTGTTGCACGTCACCGACATGGCATGGCGCCGTGTGAACCACCCGTCCGAGATCCTGACGATCGGCGAGACCATCAACGTTCAGGTCATCAAGATCAACAAGGAAACCCACCGCATCAGCCTGGGCATGAAGCAGCTGCAGGACGATCCGTGGGATCTGGTCGGCGCCAAGTACCCGCTGGGTTCGGTGCACAAGGGTCGCGTCACCAACATCACCGACTACGGTGCGTTCGTCGAGCTGGAAGCCGGTGTCGAAGGACTGGTGCACGTGTCCGAGATGTCCTGGACCAAGAAAAACGTCCACCCCGGCAAGATCGTTTCGACCAGCCAGGAAGTCGACGTCATGGTTCTGGAAATCGACGGCGCCAAGCGCCGCGTATCCCTGGGCCTGAAGCAGACTCAGCGCAACCCGTGGGAAGTGTTTGCAGAAACACACCCCGAGGGCACCGAGGTCGAAGGCGAAGTCAAGAACATCACCGAATTCGGTCTGTTCATCGGCCTCGAAGGCGACATCGACGGCATGGTTCACCTCAGCGACCTGTCCTGGGACGAGCGTGGCGAGGATGCTATCCAGAACTACCGCAAAGGCGACATGGTTTCGGCCGTCGTCTCGGAAGTTGACGTCGAGAAAGAGCGTATCTCGCTGTCGATCAAAGCCCTGGGCGGTGACAAGTTCGCCGAAGCCGTGGGCGGCGTGAAGCGTGGTTCGATCGTGACCGTCGAAGTGACCGCAATCGAAGATGGCGGCATCGAGGTGGAATACGAAGGCATGAAATCCTTCATCCGCCGTTCGGACCTGAGCCGCGACCGTGCCGAACAGCGCCCCGAGCGTTTCTCGGTCGGTGACAAGATCGATGTTCGCGTCACCAACGTCGACAGCAAGACCCGCCGTCTGGGTCTGTCGATCAAGGCGCGCGAAATCGCCGAAGAGAAAGAGGCCGTGGAACAGTACGGTTCTTCCGACTCGGGCGCGTCGCTGGGCGATATCCTTGGTGCAGCGCTGAAATCCGGCGACTAAGCCGACACGCCATCAAGGTGCAGAATTACGGCCCCGTGCGATTGCACGGGGCCGTTTTTGTTGCGAATCAATAAGTTCCAAATTTGAGGGCAAATTCCCCTATTGCGTGTGCAATTGGCTCTGAAACGCGGGTTGAACCTAAAAAATCTTCTGTATTGCCGAAAAATGGACCCAAAGCACACAGAGTTTACGTTCCCCCGATCCGGGTTTTTTTCTATACTACCAGAGCAGTAGACGACACGAACCGGTGGCCTGGGAGGGAAGAGCGCATGATCCGTTCAGAATTGATTCAGAAAATCGCCGATGAGAATCCGCATCTTTATCAGCGCGATGTCGAGCGGATCGTGAATACCGTGTTCGAAGAGGTGACCGATGCTATGGCACGGGGTGACCGGGTCGAGCTACGCGGTTTCGGGGCATTTTCGGTCAAACAGCGTGACGCGCGGATTGGTCGCAATCCCAGAACCGGCGAAACAGTGCAAGTAGAAGAAAAGCATGTGCCGTTTTTCAAGACCGGCAAATTGCTCAGGGATCGTTTAAACGGAAAAGCCTGAACTCATGACGCGTTATCTTCGCTATGCCTTTCTGGCGGCGTTGGGGATCATTCTGGTCTCCGTCTCTTTGGCCAACCGCGCGGCGGTGGAACTGAAACTGATGCCGGACGCTCTGGCTGAATTGCTGGGGTTCAACTTTTCGGCGTCGCTGCCTTTGTTTCTTGTGGTTCTGGGTGGGGTCGTAGCCGGCCTGATCATCGGTTTCATCTGGGAATGGTTGCGCGAGCATAAGCACCGCAAGGACGCCGTTGTGAAGAAAAGCGAAGTTCGCAAACTTGAGCGTGAAGTAAACAAGCTCAAGAAAAAGCAGAACGAAGGTAAGGACGAGGTGCTTGCGCTGCTGGATGAGGCAAGCTGAGGCGATCCAATGTCCGATGATGTCAGCATCAAGATCTGCGGTCTGACCGCAACGGAACAGGTGCGCGCCGCCGCGCATGCGGGCGCACGGTACGTGGGGTTTGTTTTCTTTCCCAAATCGCCGCGCAACATCAGTGTATCGACTGCCAGCCAGTTGGCGCAGGACGTGCCGGCCGGGATCGCCAAAGTAGCCCTGACCGTCAACGCAACGGATGAGGAATTGCAGGCCATACTGTCTGATGTTCCGCTGGACATGTTGCAATTGCACGGCAAAGAAAGCCCTGAACGTGTGCAGGAGGTCAAAGACCGGTTCGGTCTGCCTGTGATGAAGGCCATTGGAATCGCCGATGCCGAAGATCTGGCGCAGATCGACCTGTATTCGGATGTGGCTGATCAGTTGCTGATTGATGCCAAACCCCCGCGAAACGCGGAATTACCCGGTGGAAATGGTCTGGCTTTTGACTGGCGCGTTCTTGCCGGGCGCAAGTACTGGCGCAAGCCCTGGATGCTGGCCGGTGGTCTGACGCCAGACAACGTTGCTGAGGCCATTCGAATGACCGGCGCCCGTCAGGTTGACGTATCGTCCGGGGTGGAAAGTGCGCCCGGCGTCAAGGATGCGACGTTGATTCAGGCCTTTATCAACGCGGCCCGGTGATCTGATAGACCTGTCTTTGCGTACCCCTTTTTCAGGAGGCGCAAAGATGTTGGCAGCGATTGGCGGGTTTCGTCCGCAAAACCGGGTTTGGAATTCGGAACTCCGCTGGCGTTCGGATCAGGCATTGAGACAGGCACAGGATGACCCGCTTTGTTTTCATGCCGAGCTGTTCCCTCGCAATGGGTTATTGTTCTCCCTCAGCGTCTGGCAGGATGCCGAGGCGATGCTGACATTCGCCCATTCCGGGCCTCACCGCCGCATAATCCAGACTGCTTCGCGTATGGCGATCGCCTATAGGTCGTGCTGTTTTCCCTGCATCGGGGTTCCAACCCGTGATCAGGCATATCGGATTTGGCGGCAAACTCCGATTGAGTCAGGATAGTACGTTTTGCCATGGAAAATCCCTGCGCCACCTCCTATGAACGACGGGTACGACGATGGAGACACCCATGGCCAACGATCTTTTCAATTCCTTCATGTCCGGCCCCGACGAGCAGGGCCGTTTTGGCATATTTGGCGGACGGTTCGTCAGCGAAACTTTGATGCCGCTGATCCTGTCGCTGGAGGAGGAGTATGAAAAGGCCAAGGACGATCCGACCTTCTGGGCCGAGATGGATGATCTGTGGGCCAACTATGTGGGCCGCCCATCGCCGCTGTATTTCGCTGAACGTCTGACCGAGCATCTGGGCGGGGCGAAAATCTATCTCAAGCGGGACGAGTTGAACCACACCGGCGCGCACAAGATCAACAACGTGCTGGGGCAAATCATTCTGGCACGCCGCATGGGCAAGACCCGGATCATCGCCGAGACCGGCGCCGGGCAGCATGGCGTGGCGACCGCTACCGTCTGCGCCAAATTTGGCCTGAAATGCGTGGTTTATATGGGTGCGCATGACGTTCAGCGTCAGGCTCCGAACGTGTTCCGCATGCGCCTGTTGGGCGCTGAGGTGATTCCGGTGACCTCTGGTCGTGGCACGTTGAAAGACGCAATGAACGACGCGCTGCGCGACTGGGTGACCAACGTGCGTGACACTTTCTACTGCATCGGTACCGTGGCCGGGCCGCATCCCTATCCGGCAATGGTTCGCGATTTCCAGTCGATCATCGGCAAGGAAGCCAAGGAACAAATGCATAAGGCCGAAGGCCGTCTGCCCGATACGATCATTGCAGCCATCGGCGGTGGCTCGAACGCCATGGGCCTTTTTTATCCGTTCCTCGATGACAAGTCGGTCAACATCATCGGCGTCGAAGCCGGCGGCAAGGGTGTCGATGAAAAGATGGAACACTGCGCCTCGCTGACTGGTGGCCGACCCGGTGTTCTGCATGGGAACCGCACCTACCTGCTGCAGGACGATGACGGGCAGATTTTGGAAGGATATTCGATTTCCGCTGGTCTGGATTATCCGGGTATCGGGCCCGAGCATTCCTGGCTGCACGAGGTGGGGCGTGCCCAGTATGTGTCGATCACCGATATGGAGGCGCTAGAGGCATTTCAGCTGTGTTGTTCGACCGAGGGGATCATCCCGGCGCTTGAGCCTTGCCACGCACTTGCCCATGTCATGAAGATCGCGCCCGACCTGCCCAAGGATCACCTTATCTGCATGAACATGTGCGGACGCGGGGACAAGGACGTTCAGACTGTAGCCAACTTCCTTGGATTCGACATGTCCGACACCGAAGGGCGTCAGGCTGGGTGAAGTCGGGAACAACCTGGATTTGATTCCTGACACGGAAAACGGTAGCCCGGTCGATTCGACCGGGCCTTACTATCAGGGCCGTTGGCAATGTTTCAAATACTTGCGAATTGCTGTCAATTTGTTGGGATTGTATCTTGTTTTGCAGCAAAAACTTATTGTTCGGCGTTGTTGCGATGTACCAGCCCCGTAGGAGTCGTGGCTGGCAAAGATCCGGGATTTGTTAATCATTCGTGACTGTTACTGTATTTCGCTCGGGGTGGCTGCCTATAGAACCAGCAGGGTGTCAATCCGGGCGGGCTCGACTGAACGGGTCGTGAAATTCCGGCAGCTATACAACTCTTATGATTTGATTTAACTTTCCCTTTGACTTGCAATTTCAGGTTGTCAGTCTTGGGGAGCCCCGAATGTAGCGGGAGTGGAATTGGTACGCAGGGAAAGGCAGTTTCCTTTTTCGCGTGCGTGTGTTTGCGCCTCGATGGCGCTGTAGGAGGTCGGGATGGTTTGGTCCCTTGTACGCAGAATTGTGTGCCTGTGTTTGTTGGCCGTAATATTTTTGGCGGGAACCAGTCGGGAAGGTGCGGCGCTTGGCCCTCCGTTTATTACTACATCTGCTTCGTCACCAAATGGACAACAGGTTACCGTCGTCAACATTCCAGTGAGTCCCAGTACGACCGCCTTTCTTTCCTTTGGAATTGTAGGAGAAGTGCCGGGCGGCATGATCTTTTCCGGAGGTTCAATCGTGCCTCAGGCGGCGATCACCCCTGCTGGACTTGCCAGTATGGGCTGGCTGGACGTCACCATCATCAGTCAGGACGGTGCTCAGGGGACGTATGCCACGGATGACTATATGGGCGTCGTTTTCACGGCGCGCGAAGCGCCGGGCGGTACGCTTTATAGGTACGAAATGGCCTTGTCCGGTGCGACAACCACGCAGTTCATCAACACGCGCACCGCAGCGGACGTTACCCGGCCAACGGCGACCATTGCGCCTTTGGCATCGACGGGGAGTGGAACGTTTACTGCGCAGATCACACTGAGTGAACCCAGCACCGATTTTTTTGTGAGTGATCTGTCGCTGGTCAACGCGACCGCCACGATGACCGGATCGGGCCAGAATTATACCGCGACACTGACACCTCAGGCCAACGGGCTGGTTGAGTTGTCGATCCCGGCAGGGGTGTTTACCGATGCGGCGGGAAATACCAATCTGGCCTCGAATACTGTGACCGTTAACTATGACTCATCCGGGCCGACGGTGACCATTTCGGGTCTTCCGTCGAATTTCAACAGCCTTGATCCCATCCGGGTCACCTTCACATTTTCCGAAGCTGTCCAAAATTTCAGTACATCCGGTATCTCGGTCACCAACGGGACAATTGGTGCGCTTTCCGGCGGGTCACAATCCTATTCCGCGATGATTACGCCATCTGGGGGCGGAGACCTTGCTGTCGTGGTCGAAGCAGGCGCAGCAGAGGATCTGGCGGGTAACCCCAGCGTTGCCTCAAACCAGGTGACCGTTGCCAATCGAATTGTCGAGGACACCCAGCGACAGATCCAGGCCTTTCAATATGCGCGTGCCAACAGTCTGGCGACCAACCAGCCCAAGCTGACGCAGTTTTTGCAGGGAACCGGGGCAGGTGTGCTGGATACGTCTGTCACGCGCGGTGTCGGATATCTGGAGTTTGCCAGCGATCCGTCCCTGCCGGTCTGGTTTAATGTAACCGGGAACTGGAGTTCGCAGGATAACGTGGACAGTGCATATGCGCTGGCAGTTCTGGGGGCGCATCGGCGGATCAACCAGAACCTGCTGGTCGGGGCCATGCTGCAGTTCGACTACGCCAAAAGCGAAAACGGGTCGTCCGAGGTTGACGGTACTGGCTGGCTGATCGGTCCATATCTGGTGGCGAAACTTCCCAACCACCCGGTTTATTTCGAAGGCCGTGCCCTTTACGGGCAAACCAGCAACGAAATCTCACCGCTGGGCACCTATCGTGACAAGTTCGACAGTGATCGCTGGCTGCTGCAATCCCGGGTAACCGGTGAAATGTTGCGCGGTCAGACAACCCTCATGCCGCATCTGGATGTGAGCTATGTCAGCGACGATCAGGACGCCTATGTCGACAGTTTGGGCAATCTGATCCCTCAGCAGGATTTCAGCCTGACCACCGCCAAGCTGGGTCTGGATTTCAGCCGCCCGCTTCCGGTCAAGCGCGGGCAGATGACCCTGACCGGTGGTCTGTCGGGAGTGTGGAGCACCACGTCCGGTACGGGTGTCGCGCCGGGTGTATCACCGATCGGAGATACCGCGCGCGGACGCGCTGATCTGGGCTTTGACTATCTGCTCGAAAACAGCAGCGTGTTGTCGGCCAACATGTTTTATGACGGGATCGGCGAAAGCGGGTTTGAAAGCTATAGCGTCAGCCTGACCTGGCAGATGGCGTTCTGATCTGGGCTGATCCGGATTAGCTATCAATTCGGTGTTCGACCAGAAGTTTGATTGGCACGGTATCCAGCGCGCGCCTGTGGGTTGCTTCCAGATTTACCTTTGGGGCGCAGCCTTCGTCATGGGCCTGAAGAAAGCGGGCCGCGCACAAGCACCAGTGGTCACCGGGTTTCAGTCCCTGAAAATCGAACTCCGGGCGCGGTGTGCTCAGATCGTTGCCGACGTATTTCGAAAAGGCCAAAAATTCTGCAGTCATTACGGCACAGACCGTATGGCTGCCCCTGTCTTCGGGGCAGGTATTGCAGGCGCCATCCCGAAAGAAGCCGGTTAGCGGATTTCGCGAGCATGGGGACAGGACGCCGCCCAGTACGTTTATGCTGTCTTCTTTCTGCATGAATCCATCTTACAGGCTTTGTGCGATTTTGCGGAACATTTCGATATTCGCCTCATTCACGCCCGGTTCGCGGAACTTTCTGTCCGCGCCTGTTGTAACGATCAGAACGTTACGGGCCTGATCAAAATACAGATACTGCCCATAAACGCCGCGCCCCATGAACTCGCCCTCATGCGCGCCGACGGGTATCCACCATTGATACCCATAGCCGATCTTGCCCGAAGCAGTCGGGGCGCTGGGCCAGGTGGATTCCGATATCCACTCGGCGGGGACGATCTGTTGGCCGTTGTACTTCCCGTTTTCAAGGATCATCTGCCCGAACCGCGCGAAATCCCGCGTTGTGAAGTTCAGCCCACCTAACACAAACGCAACACCTGCGCCGTCCGTGATGTAGTATCCATCCCTCTCAAGCCCCAGTGGGTGGATGATCTTCTCGGTTATCAACTCGGTGACACTGCGCCCGGTGGCGCCGCGGACGACCATGCCAATCACATGGGTATCAATCGATACATACTGCCAGGTCTCTCCCGGAGCGGCGAAACTGTCTGTCAGGGAGGCTGCGAAATCGTCCAGCTCTCCGCCAAGCGCTACGACCCGCCCCATGCGGTTAATATCCGAGTTATAGTCGAGGTAGTCCTCGTTAAAGGTCACCCCGCTGGCCATATTTAGGACATTTCGGATGGTCGCGGCCTCATAGGCGCTACCTTTGAGCTTGGGTGCGTATTTCGTCACCGGATCGTCCAAGGAGTCTATTGCGCCTTCGGCCAGAAGGATGCCGAACAGAGCCGAGAGATAGCTTTTGGCGATGGACCACGAAATCCGGCGGTCCTCGGGGGTGGTATCCAGAAAATACTCCTCGAACCTGATATCACCGTTCTGCATGACAAGCAGAGAGGTAACGGCCCGGTCCTCGATCCAACCGGCGGCGTCTTCCGGCAGGGTGTATTCGGCGCCATAGGCAAGCTCGCTTGTTGGCCCGTCGCCGCGCGGCAAGGGGGCCGTCAGGAAAGCAGCGTCCATGTTGGAGAAGTTGTGGACAATGTTTTCTTCGGAAAACAACGAATTCACCGCCATGAGGCGTTTGATTTCTTCGCGCTTCCAGAATCCGACAACGGCGGCTGCCAGGATCAGTGCCAACAGAATACGGCCGAGCCATTTCAGGATTGTTCGCATTACACCCCTCCATCTACATGAGTATTGGAGCGCGTGTCTGCGGTTTGCGCAATCTCTACGTGGCGGCAATTTTGGGCGGCGTTTGCGGCCCTATTTGAACTTGTCCAAAAGTTTCTGCATCGGAGACCGCGTGTCAGGTGCCGGTTCCGCAGGTGCGGTGGTGCGATTGGCTGCGTTGTCCTGTGCCTCGGACTTTGTGGTTTTGGACGATCGCGCAGGTGCCGTGCGCAGGGACACGGCGTTCATGAACTTCCCGCCTTCGTCCGCCGCCAGATTTGGCGCGCCATCAGATACGCCCCGCAAAACGTCATCCAGCCACTCAGCATCGGCTTTTGCGAAATCGCTCAGGACATAGGGCGAAACTTTGTCCTTGCTGCCGGGATGCCCGATGCCCAGCCGCACCCTGTCATAGGCCGCGCCGATATGATCATGGATCGAGCGCAAGCCATTATGTCCGGCATGGCCCCCACCTGCCTTTACCCGCACCTTGCCGGGGGCAAGGTCAAGCTCGTCGTGAAAGACGGTGACATCCGTCGAGTCGAGTTTGAAAAACCGCATCGCTTCACCGACCGATTGCCCGGACCGGTTCATGAAGGTCATTGGTTTCAGCAGCAAGATCTTTTCGGTGCCAAGCCGCCCTTCGGCAATCTCGCCCTGAAACTTGGATTTCCACGGGCCAAATGCGTGATCACCGGCGATCTGGTCCAACGCCATGAAGCCGATGTTATGTCGGTTGCGGGCGTATTTCTGGCCCGGATTTCCCAATCCGACAAAGAGTTTCATGGCATCGCCCCGTGCTGCTTTTCATTTGGCCGCTGTCATGCCCTGAATTGATGGAAAAATCCAGACGGGCCGCAAAGGGAAATCACGGCCCGATCCTGACGCCTCATCCTTTTGGGGTAAACCAGATCGGCGAGGTATAGGCCCGTTCGGTTGTGGTCATGGGAACGTCCGGGTCCATTTGAACGTCAAAGCGTTTGGCCTCGTACGCAGTCCACCTTGGTGTGGGAATTTCGATGACGCGCACATAATAGAATGCCTTCTGAGACGGATCGAAGTCGGGGTCTTCCCAAAAGGTGATCAGTTCCGGTGAGCCTATCGTGTTGGCCCAGGTCGCGTTTTCAACATCGACCGTACTGCCGACCGATGGCAGCTTTCCATCATCGCCCGGTTGACGGTCGCCACTCCACGCCACGTCATACACCTTTTCGCCCCGTGTGCCATCGGCGTTCAGCCAGCCTTTGATGACCTGAACGCGATCCAGATTTCCGCTGAACGGATCCTTGAGGGCCGCGATCAGGAAATTGGGGGCACCATCGCCACTTTGGGGCGGCAGATCAGCGCCCATCGGAACGCCCTTGGCATATCCCAGATCCGCAGGCAGGCGGGACAGGGCGTCATCCGGGGTGAAGTCCCATCCACCAAAGAACCTAACCATGATGCGGGACCCGGTGGTTCCGTAAACCTCGCGTCTTTCCAAGGCATCAAAGATTGCTTCGCGGGTATTTTCCGGGGCCCAAACGGCGGCATATCCGCCTGATGCCTGTTTCCATCCGTAAATCGAAAATTCCGGATCAGGCGCTTCGATCACTAGATGTTCCCAGCGGTTGGGTTCCGGTTCAACACCCGAATGTTTGCCAAAGAAGTTGTCTTCTTCGACCGCTGCCATCCCGGTATGCGCGTCGGTTGAACCGATCTGACCGACCTTGAAGGGATTGATACCAAGCGTCTCTTCCAGCATCAGACCGGTTTTGTAGGCCTCGCGCGAGTATTCGTATTGCAGCATGTCTTCGGTCTTGGCTTCGGTCCCGTTCAGGTTTGATGCGTCCCAGGTGTCGAAGTCGGCGAACTCGTCGTCGGGGCTAAGGAATGGATGTGCTTCGCTGTCGCCTTTGATCTGTGTGGTTTCGATGACTGGCTCGAAACGGGCACGCAGGCGGGCCATGTCTTCGGTCAGAGGTGAGCCGTCGAAGTTTGAGACCGAAAACAGGCGGCCATTGGACAGGTTGCCGTTGTGGGGGATGGCAAGAACATCACCGCCGGTCCGGCCTTCATAGTCGGCCAGATGAGCCCAAAGGTCTTCGGGATTCTTGCTGTCGAATTGCGAGAACGGCAGAACCTGATTGGCCATCTCCGCCCCATCGCGGAAAATGACATTGCGGTGGATGTTGTCACCGCCCTCGGACGTCCATTCATAGCCGATCAGGGCAGAGAAAACGCCCGGCTCGTTGTACTGGTCCGCAAGGGCCGTGTAATGTTGCCAGGCTTTTTTGGTGGCCTTGGGATTATCAATCGGGGGCTCGTCGCCCGACAGCGAAGCCACGATTTGCATCGCCGTGTTAAATACCACGTCATTGTCCCCGCTGGTCAGCGCATCGTACCAGAGCCTGCCTTGTTCCGTGGCCAGTATTTCCTGATCGCCGCCCAGCAGTTGCGGCATCAGGCCGTACATTTCGGCGTGGTCGGATATCACAAGCCAGTCCAACGGTCTCGCCAGCTTGGCCTGCAACCCGTGTGTCGTCGTAACCTCGTGGCCGCGCGCGAACCTGAATGCGTCTTCCTGACTGAGACGCGTCATTGTTCCGGCATCTACCGAAACATCGGTGTGTAGGTGCGTGTCACCCCACAGAAGTTCCGTCGGAAAATTGCGCCCTGCATAGGGTGAGAAATGGTCCGAGGTGAAACGTTCTGCAACGTCGTCCTTGCTGGGTAAAGTATCCTGTACCTGCGCAGGTGCAGGAGTACAGATGAGGCCCAGCATTGATGCCCCCAGAACGGCGGCTGAAAAATGAAACGTATTGGTCATAATCACTCTCCCTATGGACAAGGATTTCTTGCCAAAACGGCCCGAAATGTCGGTCTGTGAGTGACTATAGCGCCATTTCTGAATAAATGTTGTTAATTGAATGTTTGAAGAAAAAACAGGGCCCCGAAGGACCCTGTTTCAAACTTGCATTGCTGTCGCGTGGCTTATTCTTCGCCGACGACTTCAACTTCATCGGGTGCTACTTCGGCTTCGCCCTCTTCCTCGTCGTCCGAGGTGGCCAGGCCGGTCGGTGCCGAAACGTTGGCGATCACGAAGTCGCGGTCGATGGTCGGTTTGGTGCCTGCGGGCAGTTCGACCGACGAGATGGTGACGACGTCGTTGATGTTCATTCCGGTCAGATCGACGGTGATCTTTTCAGGGATGTCACCCGCGGTGCAGACCAGTTCGACCTCGGGACGGACAACAGTCAGAACGCCGCCCTTCTTGATGCCGGGGGCTTCTTCCTCGTTAATGAACTCAACCGGGATGAACAGCGCGATCTTGGTGGTCCGGCGCAGGCGCATCAGGTCCAGGTGGGTCGGCAGGTCCTTGACGACGTCACGCTGAACGTCGCGGCAGATGACGCGGACGTCCTCGTGGCCTTCAACCTTCAGGTTCCACAGGGTCGACTTGAACCGGCCAGCTTTCAGGCGCTTGAACAGTTCGTTGAACGGAATCTGAATCGCCAGCGGGTCTTTGTCGCCACCGAATACAACGCCCGGAACCATGCCGTCGCGGCGTGCCTGACGAGCGGCGCCCTTGCCTGTCCCCGTCCGTTCCAGAGCTACGAGATCAGGAATCTCTCCAGCCATGATAATTCTCCAATGTTAGGGCGGGCATCCTCCAAGGCTGTATGCCCGCGTGAAGCCGCGCATATAGCCTGTTTCATTTGGCTTGGAAAGTGCTTTTACGGCCTTTGATCAGAACCGGTTTTCTAGGTGCCCGCCAGCCTCCATGAGCATGTCATAAAGCACATATTCGCTCTGTCTTGCGCGGCGTAGTTTTTGCCGCGTTTTATCGGAAAGGGGCGCGTCCACCGGGGGCGAAACGTTGACAGTTTTCAACCCGATTTCCGTGCCGAACCGTTCATTGAGAAAACCGCGCAGGTGATTTGGCGTTTCATATGCAAAAAGGTGATGAACCAAAAGCTCATCCCCACCCGTCAGCATATGCCACTGGGTTCCGATTCGGGCATGGGATGGCGGGTCGTCCGACAGAGCGTCCAGAACGAACTGGTCGAAATCCATGCCGGACGTACTGGTCGGTCTGTCCGAATTGCTTTCACGCATACGATACCGATACCAGCTGCGAATCTGTTCTTCCGGTTCGCGCATGACCGCAAAACGATCCGGGTTCAGGCCGAGCGACTCTTTCAGAAAGGGGGCAACCTGACGGCCGAATTTCTGCGCTGACATATGCCTGCGCCATCTGGTGAACATGATGTCGGCGTAGGGACGCAGCGCCATCCTGATCGCCGTGCTCCCGGTCTTGGGAACGGAAACAAAGGCCAGATTCTGAGCGCTGCATATGAACATGCGCGGGAGATTATCCAGTTCCCGTCAGGGTTGCCAGACGCCACCAAAATCTTTGGGTACCAGCAGGTTATGCGAACCAAGATCGGATACGCTGCGTTCACCGCATAGGGCCATGGTGGTGTCCAGTTCCTTTTGAATGACCTCAAGGGCGGTGGTGACGCCTTTCTGACCCATGGCGCCCAGCCCATAGACAAAGGCGCGCCCGATATAGGTCCCCTTGGCACCCATGGCCAACGCTTTCAGCACGTCCTGACCGGACCGGATGCCACTATCCAAATGCACTTCGATGTCACTGCCGACCGCATCCATGATTTCGGGCAGCATACGGATCGAACTGAGTGCGCCATCCAGCTGGCGGCCGCCGTGATTGGACACGACGATGGCGTCTGCGCCCAATTTTGCGGCCATTTTGGCATCTTCGGCGTCGAGAATGCCCTTGAGGATTACCTTGCCGCCCCATTTCTCCATCAGCTTTTCGATCTTGCCCCAGTCCAGGCTGGGGTCGAACTGCTCGGCAGTCCAGGCGCCCAGCGAAGATGCGTCCGAAATGCCTTCGACATGGCCCACGATATTGCCGAACTCGCGCCGCTGTGCGCCCAGCATTTCGATGCCCCAGGCCCATTTCGTCATCAGATTGGCGATTGTTTTTGCGGTCAGCTTTGGTGGGGCGGATAGGCCATTCTTGAGGTCCTTGTGCCTCTGGCCAAGGATTTGCAGGTCAAGCGTGATCACCAGCGCTGAACAGTTCGCATCCTTGGCGCGCTGGATCAGACGGCCGACGTAATCCTCGTCTTTCATCGTGTAGAGCTGAAACCAGAAGGGTTTGGAGGTGTTCTCGGCCACATCTTCGATCGAGTTGATCGACATCGTGGACAGGGTAAAGGGCACCCCGAATTCCTCGGCAGCTTTTGCGGCCTTCATCTCACCGTCGGCATGCTGCATACCCGTCAGCCCAACGGGGGCAAGCGCAACCGGCATGGAGACGCCCTCACCAATCATTTGGGATGAGGTCGAACGCCCGGTCATGTCCACGGCCACACGTTGCCGCAGACGAATTTTCTCAAAATCCGAGCTGTTCTCGCGGAAGGTTTGCTCGGTCCAGCTGCCGCTTTCCGCATAGTCGTAGAACATGCGCGGCACTCGGCGTTCGTAGATCCGTTTCAGGTCTTCGATGTTGGTGATGACTGGCATGATTTCCGGGCCCTCAGAGGATTGGTTAAGTTTCTTTACCAATTTTTCCATCAGATCGCAACAAAACAGATTGCGGGTATGTGCCGCACCCGACACTTCGGTTTTCCAGCCGCTTTTTCAGAGTGTTAGGAGGCAAAAAGAAAACCGCAACCGGCTTTTGACCGGTTGCGGCGCTTCAGAATTGTGTTGCGCGATACGGCAGTTCAAGCGGCGTGGGCACCGTCCGAAAGCGTTTTGACAAAGTCGAGAACCTCGTTCACCGGTTTGCCTGCAGCGATCTGGCTGACAATAGCCGAGCCGACAACCGCACCGTCAGAAACGCTTGCGATGTTGCGCGACTTTTCCGGAGTATTGATGCCAAATCCGACAATAACCGGAAGGTCGGTTGCCGCCTTGATCCGCGCCACCTCGGGGCCAACATCCGTGGCCTGTGCTTCGGCGGCCCCGGTGATGCCGGTGATCGAGACGTAGTAAACGAACCCCGAAGTGTTCTGCAAAACGCGGGGCAGGCGTTTGTTGTCGGTAGTCGGGGTTGCCAGACGGATAAAGTTCAGCCCGGCCGCCTGTGCGGGAAGGCACAGTTCTTCGTCCTCTTCCGGTGGCAAGTCCACGACGATAAGGCCGTCGATGCCCGCGGCCTTTGCATCGGACAGAAACTGCTCAACGCCACGGCTGTAGATCGGGTTGTAATATCCCATCAGCACGATGGGCGTCGTATCATCCGTTTCACGAAAGGCACGGGCAAGGTCCAGCGTTCGCTGCAGGGTCATGCCTCCGTCCAGTGCCCGCTGACCTGCGGCCTGAATGGTTGGTCCATCTGCCATCGGGTCGGTAAAGGGCAAACCCAGTTCGATGACGTCTACACCGGCGCCCGGCAAACCCTTTACGACCTCAAGCGAGGTGTCATAGTCGGGATCGCCGGCCATGATGTAGGCGACAAAGGCTTTCTTCCCTTCGGCTTTCAGGGCGGCGAACTTGGCGTCGATACGGGTCATCGGATGTCCTTGCAGTCAGGTTTGAACCTGATGTGCAGAAACTTTGACGGAAAATCAATCCCGGCTTGGCGACAAGGTATCAGAACGCCTTGTGGAATCGCAGGAAGACTGCGTTCAGACCCGGGTTTTCGTCCTGTGTGCTGGCATTCGATTTATGCGTGATTGCTAGCGACAGTTTGTTGCCGCTGTTTAGTGTGTATCCCACGCCCAGCAGGCTGCGGATTTGAAAGCTGCCGCCAAGATCGTTCAGGTCGTCGGCCTCAGAGAAGTATCCCGGCATCACGCTGCCTTCGATAAACCACCGATCTGCAAACGTGTAGATACCGATTAAACCGACGCCGATATGTGTATCGCCTGATTGGTCGACGGTCAGCGCACCACCCCATGTCGCACTGAACCGTGTCGCCTCATGAAACGGTCTGTGCTGATATTCCAACGAAAATATGGCTTGATCTTCGGACTGACTGTCCGAGAAATCGGCGTATCCCGCCCCAAATACAAGAGATTGAGCCTGCGCGGTTGATACAACGGCGGCGAGAGCAACGGAAGCAATCAGGTATTTCATTGTTTTTCTTCGGTATAATTTCACTGGTAACTGGTTAAGTGGTTATTCTAATGTCTCTTTTTCAATGCTCACAAGTACACAACAATTCAACAGTTTTGTGATGTGTCCAAACGGACTCATTTTGTCGGTATTCCCGGCTCTGCTTGCGCATTTTCGCGGACCTGCATAGAAGCAGCCGCGAATGGCATCAGGAGACCGTCATGGGCTTTAAAATGGGAATCGTGGGTTTGCCGAACGTGGGCAAGTCGACCCTCTTCAATGCGCTGACCAAAACCGCGGCTGCGCAGGCGGCAAATTTCCCGTTCTGCACGATCGAACCGAATGTGGGCGATGTGGCGGTACCCGATGATCGTCTGGATAAACTGGCGGGGATTGCGAATTCCCGGCAGATCATTCCGACGCGCATCACGTTTGTGGATATTGCCGGTCTGGTCAAAGGGGCCTCGAAGGGCGAGGGCTTGGGCAACCAGTTTCTGGCCAACATCCGCGAAGTTGATGCGATTGCACACGTCCTGCGGTGTTTTGAGGATGGGGATGTCACCCATGTGGAAGGGTGCGTTGATCCGGTTGCCGATGCCGAAACCATTGAGACCGAGCTGATGCTTGCGGATATGGAAAGCATCGAAAAGCGCCGTGCCAATCTGGTGCGTAAGCTGAAGGGCAACGACAAGGAAGCGCAGCAGCAGGATCGCCTGTTGGCCGCGGCGCAGGAAATGCTTGAAGATGGCAAGCCTGCGCGTCTGGTCGAGGTCAGCGAAGAAGACTCCAAGGCCTGGAACACACTGCAGTTGCTGACGACCAAGCCAGTTCTCTATGTGTGCAACGTTTCCGAGGAAGAAGCGGCCACCGGCAACGAACATTCCGCGCGGGTTGCTGAAATGGCGGCTAATCAGGGTAATGCCCATGTCATCATCAGCGCTAAAATCGAGGAAGAGATCAGCCTGCTCGAAACCGAAGAAGCGCAGATGTTCCTTGAGGAAATGGGCCTCAGCGAGCCCGGTCTCGATCGGCTGATCCGCGCAGGGTACGACCTGCTGAAGCTTGAGACCTATTTCACCGTCGGTCCGAAAGAGGCCCGCGCCTGGACCATCCGCGAAGGGACTGCCGCACCACAGGCGGCGGGCGTCATTCATGGCGACTTCGAAAAGGGGTTCATCCGCGCTGAAACGATTGCCTATGACGACTACATCTCATGCAGTGGTGAACAGGGTGCTAAAGAGTCCGGCAAGATGCGGGCTGAAGGGAAGAGCTATGTCGTCAAGGACGGCGACGTGATGCACTTCCTCTTCAACACCTGAACCGGACTACCGGCGGCCGGATTCGAAATTACGTTCGACCGGGCCGCCGTATTCGATGCGGGTTCTTTTGCTGTACGCGCTTCCACCCTGCCGCTCAGGCAGGTGCGGCCAGTTCGACCACTTTGGGTCATTGTCCAGTTTGTGGTCGCTGGTGACCTGATCCTTGGTTTTCTTGTCGGTGTCGTTACCTGCTGACGCTGCCAGCGGAACTGCGATCACAATCGCGGCCAGTATGGAAATTTCCTTCAGTTTGTTCATGTCACTCTCCAGCCCCGCCAATGGGGCGCAATACCAAATGCATTTGACGTGAGTGACGTCAGCGTCTGCGGATGCAGTGATTTGAGCAAGTGAACTTCGATCACTGTTTGGTGAAACATCCGATATCTGCCGGTGGCTGAACCGGGAAGGTCGGCGTAATAGAATGGGAAAGACGTTCGATTTTCTTAGCCTTTTCCGTCTTGTTCAAAGGCTTTGAAGGCATCGGCATAATCCGGGTGCCAGCGAGACAAGGCCGGGCGGTTTTCGACGATATCCCTGACAGCCCACTCGGCGCGCCGCCGGTCCGTGATTTCGTCGACGTCATTGTCGGGGCACAGGATATAAAAATCACCGTCAGACATTTTCCCCAGGAAATAGTCCACCGTCTGCTCGCTTGACCACGCAGCATCGGGTTTTTCGGGAATGTGGGCGGCAACCATACCTGTATAGGTAAACCCCGGAACAAACAGGTGTACGGAAATCTGCGCGCCTTCTTTCCGCAGGTCATGGGCCAGTTGCTCGCTAAGGACTTTCACGGCGGCCTTCGTTGCATTGTAGCCCGGATTGCCTGGCGGAGTGGTTATCCCCTGTTTGGATCCCGTGTTGATCACCACAGCCGGGCGACCGGCCTGTATCATGCGGGGCAGAAAGGCATGAACCCCTCGCATCACGCCAAAGAAATTCACGTCGAACATCTTTTGCCAGTTGGCACTGTTCTGCCAGCTGCCGGTTCGCATTCCGATCCCGGCATTGTTCATCAGGACGGCGACAGGGCCTGCGGCAAACGCCGTGTCTGCCAAAGCTTGAACATCTTCATCGACACTGACGTCGGTTGGGACGGCAATCACCTTTGCGTCCGGGGACGCGGCCAAGCGTACCTCGTCTGCGGCTTCTTCAAGTTGCGCGCCAGGAAGATCGGCCAGAATTACACCAAGACCGGCCTGCGCAAAGCGCAACGCCGCGACACGCCCAACACCGCTTGCAGCCCCTGTGACGACAGCAATTCCACCCGCGTCCAAAGCTTCTTTGTACATGTCTCTGCATCCCGTTTGAAATCTCTGCATCTTCATCTTACCTGACGGTGCTGAGCATTGTACATCAGGCGAAATTCACGCCATTTTCCGGCTGCTGATGAATTGCTGCGCAAATGGGACAGTGTCGTTCAGGCAGGGTTTCGAAAGACATGTCCGCCGTCGCGAGCGCTAATACATGGCCGTTCGTACACTGCCGCTTGCCTTCGCGCCTTGAAACACAGACCTCAGAACACAACCCGCGTTCGCAATCCGAACAGCGTAATATTTTTCTGGTTCGGGTTTAGCAGAGGATTGGAAATGAACTGTATAGATGGCGTGATCTGCAGGCCCGGTGACACCGAAAAACGATAGAAAGCCTCGACCGTGAACTGATCTTCGTCAATGCCTCGCGCTTCGGCCCAATTGAGACCCAGCCCGGCAAGATCGGTGTTTCGGCCGTAGTACCCCAGACCGGTAGACACAGACCGTTTATAAAGCGCGGCCGTTCCTTTAGCGGCACCGGCGCGAAAGAACGGCATCCACTTGTTGTTCACAAACCACGCGGCCGAGAACGCTCCGCCATAGTCTTCGGGTCGGCTGCCGTCGTCGGCTGCATCCGCATGCCAGAGGGTCAGATGGATATTGTCAAAGTAGATGCGGTCAAAACCGGAAGTATATCCAAGCTCGAGCGACTTAAAGAGATTGCCGTCACTGAAAACGTCAAAGTTCGGATCGGACGGATCGGCGTTGGCATCGGCAATACTGGCTACGGCGTACAGATTGTTGTTGAGTTTAATGCCCCCTGCAATTCCCAGTCCTGGGTTAGGGGCGTTGATGGTTGGGTTGGTATTGAAGGCGAGATTCTGAAATCCGGAGTAAGGGCTGACAAGCCCGTAGACATCAACAAAGTCAGTCACATCAATCTGACCAAACTGTAGCGTCCATGCTCCATCATCGGCCCTCTGTGTCCAGAACAGGTTGGTTAGCAGCAAGCCGGAGTCGTTGAATGCCGTCCCTGTGATCGACAGGGCACCACCATTCAGGCCAAGAAACTGCGGGGCAATATCCGTATAGCTGTGCCGGTGTTCGATCTTGAATGTCAAAGATCCGCGTTCGGCTGCCTGCCAACTACCATAAAAGCGAGCAATACCGCTGGCGGCTTCGCCACTGCCCTGATCTGCATTCGTTGATTGGCCCAGTGCCAGATAATCAATATTGAACCGAAACCCGTCCTCGGCCAGCCGGTCTTTCCAGTCGAACCAACGCGGCGCGATATTGCGTGGGAAGTCTGAACGGAATTGTGGATCGGTCAACCCATCACCTGGTTCAAGATCAGCCTCGACGGAAGACGGGCCAGACAAACCCTGAGCCCAGGCTGCATCGACGGATGCAATCGCCAGAAGGGCGGCGATCAGAAGTCTTATCATTCGGAAGCCTTCGCGCCGCCTGTCTTGCGGCTGCCCGCCGCACGAAGGCGTTCGGCAATACTTTGCGTCCACTCAAGCCGCTCGCCTTGCGTTTCAAGTGTCTCGACACTGTCGGTGTCCAGCTGGAAGGTTGCGCGCATGGGCATAAGGCCATCAACGACCATCATTTTGTGATCCGAAGGTTCGATGGACAGCGTTCCCGTTAGCCGTACGGGCTCGTGAAAATAGCTGGGTGCCCAATCATCGTTCAGCCGCACCCGGATCATCTGATTGGGTGGCGGTGGCGGCATGTGACTGCACATACCACGCTCGGGCACCAGATAGGCCACGGGCCGACCATCGGCGTCAGGTGGCGCCGGAATGGCAAATCCAGCCACCGTTACCATCTGGCCGTCAAACAGCGGGTTACCCGCGGTACCGGCGCGTCTTCGGCGTTCGGTCACGATCTGTCGTTGCTCCAGCAGCCAGTCGACATCAATGCCATCCGCCGCCAAGGCGTCCAGTGTCTCGGTCAAAAGCTTTTGCCATTTCTGACGCTCTTCGACGGTGCCTGTGTCTTGCTGCAGCCTGCCACGCAAGCGAACGACAAAGATCAGGTCATCGAATTGCTCGGGGGAAAGGTCGCGATAAGGATCATCAAAAACCTGAACGGACGGGTCGGGCAAGTCGGACCAATCAAGGATCTGACCCGTCGCGGCCATGGCTGACTGTCCGCACAAAGCCAGTACTACGATCATCGCTAAACGGAACTTTCGGCGTATCAACGCGTCTCACCTTCTTTGTCCGGATCAATCCAGTGTGTTTTTGTATATCACACCATCTTTCATGATCAGCCTAATCGTTTCGGGACTCTCCGGTCTTGGATCAGCACCGAACCACTGATCCCCTGTGCCGACCACCGAGAAATCCTCAAGAGGGTTTCCGTCGATCAAAAGGATGTCCGCATAGGCGCCTTCCTCGATCACTCCAAGCTTACCAGCGGTATAAGGGTTCGTGAAATCCCCTGACATTGCGACGACCTCACCACCCGTCGAGGTCAGCGTCACCATTGATGTATATGGTCCGAAGAACTCGCTATTCAGATGCTTCTCATACGCAATCTGAATGTTGCATGCTTCAACTGAACCAACACAATCGGTCTGAAATCCCCGCTTGACCGGGCATTCTTTCATGTTGTCGATATAGCCTGCAAACGTGGACGAAGCCGATTTTGCTTTAGCAAGGCTTGCGGGCACACTGGCCACCGCTGGAATCTCGAGTAGGCCGGGATCGAACGCTGTTAGATTCGTTGTGATGTAAGCCCCTTTCTCATTCATGACCTCGGCGATTTCGCAGTCGAATGCAAACCCGTGCTCAATCGACATTACGCCAGCGTCAAGGGCACCCAATATTGCCTCTTTGCGATAGGAGTGTGCCATAACGTAAGTGCCATACTCACTTGCTACCTGTACAGCGGCTCTGATTTCTTCAGGCGAACCGGCCAGCAACTGCCATGGGTCGAAAGCCGATACGACGCCACCGGACTGCATGAATTTCAACTGCGTCGCACCCATACGGAAGTTATTGCGGCCAAATTTATAGACATCGTCAACGCCGCTAACCTCCTGCGCCATGTTCAGGCGGCTCATATTTGTCTCGGAACCCGGCGGCGCGGTGAAATTCGCAAAGTCTGCGTGACCACCGCGCGTTCCGATGAACGCCCCAGATGGATAGAAACGGGGTCCGATTATTTGGCCCGTTTCAATTGCCCTGCGAAGCCCGCCATTGGCGCCACCTGCATCCCTTACCGTGGTAAAGCCCTGCATCAGATACATCTCGGCCATCCGCGCACCATGGATTGCAAAATCTTCCCAAGTTGTGTTGGCCTCCATCGCGGGCAACGAAGGCCCCATCAGCATTAGGTGCGAGTGCAGTTCGATAAACCCGGGGGTCAGTGTCCGTCCTTCTCCGTCAATGACTGTAGCATTAGGTGCATCTATCGCATCGGTTGATACGGCCTTAATCAGGTTCCCCTCGACCAATACGCTGGCATTCTCGATGCGCTGTTCGTTCAAGCCATCAAAGACATGCACATTGGTAAAAAGCGTTTGAGAGGGTTCTTCATCTTGCGCCAGAGCAGGGCAGGCAAAAGAACTAACCACCGCAACGAAGGCCGCGGACAAAAGGGAATTTCGCAAGTCGGACATCAGATACCTCGACACATTCAGATATCTTTAATGCTAGCCCGAAAAAATGTGACATGGTTGCCAGTTTTTAATTAGGGTGGCCGAATGTGACGCAAAAAGTGGCAACATCCTTTGGTGGGCCGCTTGAAACGAAGGCGGACAACCGTGCCATTCAATTCCTCCACTCAAGACCATAGCGAGGGCTTTATCAGGCTGGCTTTGGCAGCGCCGTTTCTGCAGTACCTCACTGATCGCAAGATCGACCCGCGACCAGCCTTGGATCAGGTTGGGCTGAAAGCTGAACTGTTGGGTGACCCATCAGTCTATGTACATTCAGAATTGGTTTACGGACTTTTGAATGCCTTTGCGGAACTGGCGGGCGACCGGTACCTCGGGCTTCATGTTGGGGAAACATTCGATCTGGAGGGCTGGCCGCCCTTTGCGCAGGCCCGGCAATCCTCAAAGACGCTCTTTGAGTTCTTTGCCAACTTTGTTCGACTTGTACCTCAAGAGTCCAGCTCAGTTCGGCACCGGCTTATCATTGATGCTGACAAAGCGACCTATTGGATCGAGCGGCAACAGGAACCCGCCGTCTTGCCGGTACAGGTTACGGGTTTCGGAGCCGCAATTTATATGAGGCTTCTGCAATCCGTGGTCGGTAATGCATGGGACCCATCCGTTGTGCGATGGGAAAGCCGGTACATCAATGGCTTGCCGATTGACTACAAAGGGATTGAGGTTGGTCTTGGGACCGATCCCGGAATGCGGTTCAGCTTCCCTGTTGAATGGTTGAGCCTGGATCAGATGTCAGCGGTTGAGCCCAGGCACCAGGCCAGCGCCAGCCATGACGAGGAGGTAACCGTCGTTGCCGCAATGAGGTCCGTGTTACGCGACAAACTGGACGAGGCGGATTTGGGGTCGCAGTCCGTGGCCAGTTTGCTGGGCATACAACCGGATCGGTTGCTTAAGGCCTTGCAGCAACAAGGCACAACGCTACCCCGCGAGATCAAACGGCTGCGGGTCGATGTTGCCAAGGAACATCTAAAAGAGCGCCGAATGACAATATCTGAAATCGGCCTCATGCTGGGCTATTCAGACAAGTCCCACTTCTCTCGTTTCTTTCGAGGTCAGACCGGTATGACGCCGACAATGTTCCGGCAGCGGTCCTAATCGTGCGAAAGCACCGGGTGCGGCAGATGCAGGCTAATTGGAGTTGGTGCGGGGAGTATCGCCTGCATAACCTTACGAATTCTGATCTCATTCACCTGCAAAAAAAAGGCCACCCAGATGGGCGGCCTTCTTTGAAACCAGAAGGGGATAGGATCAGAAACCCAGACCTTCGTATTTCTTCTTGAACTTGGATACGCGACCACCGGTGTCCATCAGACGCGCGCCGCCGCCGGTCCATGCCGGGTGCGAAGACGGGTCGATTTCCAGGGAAAGCGTGTCGCCCTCGGAGCCCCAGGTGGATTTCATCTGAATTACGGTGCCATCGGTCAGCTTGACGTCGATGAGGTGGTAATCGGGATGGATGTCGTTTTTCATGGATCCGCTCCTTACGCCTCGGCGCCAGCCTTGGGCTTGTAGTTGGTGACTTCTGCGATACGGGCGGATTTACCGCGGCGCGAACGCAGGTAGTACAGTTTGGCGCGGCGAACGCGGCCACGGCGAACAACAGTGATGCTGTCAATGTTGGTCGAGTACAGCGGGAACACACGCTCCACGCCTTCGCCAAACGAAATCTTGCGGACGGTGAACGAACCGGCGATGCCGCTGCCGTTCTTGCGCGAGATGCAGACGCCTTCATAGTTCTGCACACGGCTGCGCGTGCCTTCGGTCACTTTGTAACCGACGCGGATGGTGTCACCCGCTTTGAAATCGGGGATGTCTTTCCCCAGGGCGGCAATCTGTTCCGCCTCAAGCTGTGCGATCAAGTCCATCGCAGTTTCTCCTATCTGCTCGTGGTTGGTCCACGAAGTTGGCACGGCCTGAGAGCTCTTGGTCTTCACCGGGTCCTGCATGCAGCCCGCCAGAGGTCAGATCGAATGTTCCTTTGGTCCGGTTTTTTTTCGCAACGCATCCATGGCAGAAGAAAGCCTGGCGTGTAGTCGCGAAACAAACCAAAACACCGGAGTCGCACAAAACGATTCCGGATTGCGCTCGTTTAGGAAAAAAGGGGGCAGAGATCAACCCCGGAATCCGTTCCTTTGCAGGCGCGGCGCGAAGCAGCCGGAAATTCGTGCTGATAGGTTCTGCCGTTGCCTTCTGCGACAGAAACAGCATTTTGGTCGTCAGAGCAGATTTGAACATAAAAATTGAGGTGGAGCGGTTCAATGCGTTTTGCGCTGTTATTTCTTGTGACTTTGACCGTGCTGGTTTCCTGTGGAAGGCGTGTGCCGGAACCCCGGCCTGAACCGCAGTCCGGCTATGTTGCGGCAGCGGCCAGTCTTGTTACTTATCCCAAGTTCGACGACGCCGACCCGCATGAATGGGAAGGGCGCGGACCGCGGTCCTATCCTATCCACGGCCTCGATATTTCCCGCTGGCAAGAACCAGTGGATTGGCCGGTGGCAAAAGCGGCGGGCGTGAACTTTGTGTTCATCAAGGCGACTGAAGGCGGGGATTTTGCCGATCCGAAATTCGACTTGCATCGTCGTGGGGCTCAGGCTGCCGGAGTGCCGTGGGGCGCCTATCACTATTACTATTTCTGCCGACCGGCAGAGGAGCAGGCACGGTGGTTCATCCGCAACGTTCCGAAAGGCGCCGACCTTCCGCATGTGTTGGACATGGAATGGACGCCCCACTCCAGAACCTGCACGCTACGCCCCGAAGGTTCCAAGGTGCGGTCCGAGGCCAAAAAGTTCCTCGATATTCTTGAGGCGCATTATGGGCGCAGGCCGGTTGTCTATTCGACTGTGGATTTCTACCGCGATACCGAAATCGGTCGTCTGAGAGGAACCGAATTCTGGCTGCGTTCCGTGGCCGGTCACCCCCGAAAGGTCTATCCGGGGGCACGCTGGAGGTTCTGGCAGTACACCGGCACCGGACTGGTGCCCGGTGTGAGTGGACCGGTCGATATCAACGTGTTCCACGACTCGCCGGAAACCTGGCTGCGCTGGAAGGCGGGTGTAATTGCGCGCTGATGCTCAGCGCGCTGCCCCACCATCAAGCGGATGGCCGGCCAAAGGTTTCAAGGGTACCGCCACCGATCAGGTGATCCAGCTTTTGTTCGCGTTCTGACGGGTAGCTGTTGTTGAGCCAGAAGATTTCTCCCTCGGTCAGATCCCGGCGCTGGAACCCGCGTTTGGAGAGGCAGCGATCAACCGAGTCCACTTCGCCGCTGGCGCGAATATCGTCTTCGGTCGATGCGACGACCAGTGGGCCGACGATGACACCTGCCAGAATAATGCCGGTCACGTAGCCACCGGCCACCGCCACGTTACCGCCCCGATACGCATTGGTCGAACAGGCCTGAACGGCAGATCGGGCGGAGTGCAGATTGTGACCGGCCTGCATGGGAACGGACGGGCCGGGCACCTGCCCGCAGGCCGCCATTGCCATCATTGCGGCCAAAGCAACTTTTTTCATAATTTCCCCTGGAACTTTCCTGCAGCTTCAGAGGGATTAGAGGACACCAAGCGCAGCTTCAAACTGTAGTCGGAACTTGAATCCGCCGGTGCGGCCCTGTGGCAACAGCCCGGTCAGTTTGCCTGTTTCCGCACCACGTCATCACTTGGGTTCGCAATAAAAATTCGGGCGGAATACCGTCTATTCGGAAGTGGTCTTTGCCTCTTCATAGCATTGCCACAAATCGGGCCTGCGCTCTTTGGTGAGCTTTTCCGATTGCTCGTGACGCCATTCCGCGATGCGCCCATGATGCCCAGACATCAGAATCTCAGGAATCGGTTTCCCTTTCCATTCGGCGGGCCGGGTATATTGCGGGTGTTCCAGCAAGCCGGATGAAAAACTTTCCTCTTCCGCCGAGGCCTGATTGCCAAGAACGCCGGGGATCAACCGGACGGTTGCATCTATCAACGCCTGCGCCGCTATCTCACCGCCGGTCATGACGAAATCGCCCAGCGACACCTCCTGAATGCCGTACTGTTCGATTACCCTCTCGTCGACGCCTTCGAAACGTCCGCACAACATGGTCACACCATCGCATCGGGCCAGATTGCGCATCATCGTCTGGTCCATTCTGCGCCCGCGCGGGCTAAGATAGATCAGCGGCCAGTTGCCTCGAATGCCCGACATTGCATGATCGATTGCCGGACCCAGAACATCCGCGCGCAGAACCATTCCGGCGCCCCCTCCGGCGGGCGTGTCATCCACGTTGCGGTGTTTGCCGATGCCGAATTGCCGAAGGTCGATCGTTTCAAGTTGCCAAAGACCTTCCTGCAGGGCTTTGCCCGTCAGGCTTTCGCCCAACACGCCCGGAAAGGCCGAGGGGAACAGGGTTATGATCTTTGCCTTCCATACGCCGTGAAGGTCCGGCGTTGGCGTCATCAACTCGCGTGGCTTTATCGTCGGGCGGATGGCCTTTCGACCGTGGGATTTGCTGGGTGGCTGCGTCATGACAATCTGTTCCGGGCTTTGGAGATCTGCGATGCTGCTGTTTCAGAACAGGCCTTCTGGCGGATCAGCGACGATGCGGCCCGCTTCGAGGTCCACGGTTGGTACGACCGCAAGGGTGAAAGGCAGCAGCACAGTGGATTTCATCCCTTGCCCGTGGATTTCAAGAAGATCCGACGCGCCGTGGTTTTGTACTGATTTGACGCGCCCCAGCAAGGCCCCCCCAGTGTCGTAGACCTCCAGACCGATCAGGTCCGCGTGATAGAATTCGTCGTCGGGCAACGACGGCAGCTGATCCCGGCGTGCATAAAGCCGCAGCCCCTTGATCTCGTCGGCCTGCTCCTTGGTCTCGATACCGCCGATACGCGCGGCAAACCCGTTTTTGATGGCTCGGGTAATGATCAGCGGGTAACGCTCTGCTCCGGTTTCGTCGGTCAGCGGGGAAAATTCCTCAATATCCTCGGGCACGGCGCAATAGCTTTTTAGGCGGACCTCGCCGCGCACTCCGAACGAACCGGCAACGGTTCCGACACAGATCAGATCAGTCATTTGGCAATTCCGTCGTCAGGCACACGCCATCCTGCCAGTCACCGGACGGCAGGCAGGCTTCGCGCTGATTGTTGCGCTCAAAGAACACGCCGGCAATGAATGCAATCAGCAATAGGACAGGCAATCGTATCAATCCGAACATGGTGCCTCAGCGCGTTTCGACCGGCAGCGCATCCAGTCGGGTTTCCCAGCCAACGCGCTCCAGCTCAGGGGTGTCTGATACATCTTTGGGCCAGCCAACACAAAAGTAACCGATCAGACGCCATTCGCCAGGTACATCCAGATCACGGTGCAATTGGTCGGGATTCAGGATCGAAACCCAGCCGAGCCCCAATCCTTCGGCCCTGAGCCGCAGCCAGAACAAGGCGATTGCGGTCACGACCGAATATCGGCGCATTTCGGGCATGGTGCCCGCGCCCAGTCCCAGCCCCTTGTCCGTGGCGTCATCGCAGAACACCGCCAGTTGTACTGGCGCTTCCTGCATGCCGGACAGTTTCAGGCGACTGTAAAGCAGGGCCTTGTCGCCCGAATAGCCCGAAAGGGCCTCGGAATTTGCGGACTGGAAATTCTTTAGCGCAGCGGCCCGGGCCGCCGGACTTTCGACGCGGATTACGCGCCAAGGTTCGCTCAGCCCCACGGAAGGTGCCAGGCGAAAGGCTTCGAGGCAGCGCATCAGCACTGCCTCGTCCACCGGATCGGTGCGGAACCGACGCACATCGCGCCGGAGCCGCATCAGCAGATCGAACTGCGTGCGGAAATCTTCGCTGAAGGTCTGATCCTGCACGCGCCCGCCTTGCTTATTCTTCAGCAGCTTCTTCTGCCGGAGCGGCAGCGGCTTCGGCAGCTTCTGCGGCCTTGGCGGCTTTTTCTTCAGCGCGTTCCTGAGCTTTCTTGCCCGGGGTACCCTTGTTGGGGTTGTTGCGCTCGGCCTTTTCACGGGTGCCGGCTGCTTCCAGCATACGTGCGATACGGTCGGTCGGCTGTGCGCCCTGATCCAGCCAGTACTGGATGCGCTCCATGTTCATTTTCACGCGCTCTTCGCTGTCTTTCGGCAGCAGCGGGTTGTAGGTGCCCAGTTTCTCGATGAAACGGCCGTCGCGCGGCATGCGGCTGTCAGCAGCCACGATGCGGTAGAAGGGACGCTTTTTCGAGCCGCCGCGGGCGAGACGAATTTTCATTGCCATGGTGGTATCTCCTTTGAATGGCATCACGCCAGAGGCGTGTCTTTGTTAGAGCCGGGATGTGCCCGGTTTAGTTCTGGTGTTTCTTGTGGTGTCGGATGACTTCCTGAATGATGAAATTCAGGAAAGCCTTGGCGAAGTCGGGGTCCAGATCGGCCTCTTTCGCCAGGTCTTCTAACCGTGCGATCTGCGCTGCCTCGCGCGAGGGATCGGACGGGGGAAGGTCGTGTGCCGCTTTCAGCTTGCCAACGGCTTGTGTGTGCTTGAACCGCTCGCCCAGCGTATAGACAAGGATCGCGTCCAGCCGGTCGATGCTTTCGCGATGCTCTTTCAACAGCGTGGCAGCCTGTGTCACGGGGTTGGTCATTGGCCGGTCCTCTTGTCGGTCGTTATGTCGATCTGCGGGTGGCGCCAGATCTGGGCGCGTTTGCCCAACAGTTCGGCATTTTCAAGCTCCAGAGCGGCGCCAAGGCGTTTTGCCAAAGCGCGCGAACGGTCATTGGCATGGGCGATGTATGAGATCACTCCATTCAGTCCCTGACGCCGTGCCGCATAATCGCGCGCGGCCTGTGCGGCCTCAAAGCCCAGCCCTTTGCCTTCGGCCTCAGCCATCAGGGTCCAACCCAACTCGGGTTCCGCCCAGCCGGGAGCGTCGATCATGCCCGCCCAGCCAACGAATGCGCTGCTGGCTTTCTCGGTCAGGTGCCACAGGCCAAAACCCTTCAGCGCCCAATGTCCAAGGCGGCTGGCAAGCGAACTCCAGCTGCCCAATTCGTCCTTGGGCCCGCCCACCATGTGGCTGCGCTCGGTCGCAAAGAATGCGGTCATTGCGGGCAGGTCGTCCAGATGCGGGGCCCGCAGGATCAGACGATCTGTCTCGACGGTGGGGATGGTGAAGGAGGTCATGCGTAGGCCTCCATCCCGCCATTCACCAAATCAGCGGGGGCAGGGTGCCGCCAGATTTCGGTGGTGCCGAACTTGGGGTGTTCGTAATGGTAGTCGAATTTTGCACCCAGTCGTGTGGCCACGGCCTTGCTGGCATGATTATCCGGGTCGATCAGAGAGATCGCCGTGTCCCAGCCCAGTATGTCATAGGCATGGGTCCGCGCGGCCAGTGCAGCCTCGGTCGCATAACCTTTCCCGGTCGCGCTGTTCATAAGGGTCCAGCCAATTTCCGGCTCGGGCCAGCCATGCGGGAACCACAGGCCGACATGACCGACATACGTGCCGGTGTCTTTTTCCTCGACGCCCCAGAACCCATATCCGCGCAACTCCCAATGCCCCAACAGCATGGCAATCGAGCGCCATGTTTCGTCGGGGCGCAGTGGCCCGCCGACAAATTTCGAGGCATCGGAGGCGAAGAATTCAGCCTCGGCCTCGAAATCGGCCTCGGACGGCGCGCGCAGGATCAGGCGCTCGGTCTCAAGCCGTGGGATATGATGCGCAAGGGCGGTCACTTACTTTTTCTTCCCGAAACCGCTCAGACCCGGGGGTAGGGCCATGCCGCCGCCCATTCCGGGCAGACCACCAGGCATCTTGCCGCCCATCGCTTTGGCCGCCTGTTCCAGCGCCTTGGGGTCCATGCCTGCGGCCATTTCCTCGGGGCTGGGGCCGCCTTTGCCGAACATGCCCTTCATGGCCTGTTTCAGCATCTTGCCTTTACCCATCTTGCCCATCTTCTTCATCATGTCCGACATCTGCCGGTGCATCTTGAGCAGCTTGTTGAGGTCGCTGACCTCCATCCCAGAACCCGCCGCGATGCGTTTCTTGCGGCTTGCCTGCAGCAGTTGCGGGTTGGCGCGCTCGCGTTTTGTCATGGATTGGATCAGGGCGATCTGCTGGCGCAGGATCTTGTCGTCAAGGCCGGCCTGATCCATCTGCTTGGCCATTTTGCCCATGCCCGGCATCATGCCCATCATGCCCTGCATGCCGCCCATCTGGATCATCTGTTCCAGCTGCATTTTCAGGTCGTTCATGTTGAACTGACCTTTGACCATGCGCTTCATCATGCGCTCGGTCTGTTCCATCTCCATCGTTTCCTGGGCTTTTTCGACCAGGGCAACGATGTCGCCCATGCCCAGAATACGACCTGCGATCCGGTCCGGCTCGAAGGTCTCCAGCGCGTCCATCTTCTCGCCCAGACCGACAAAGCGGATCGGCTTGCCGGTAACCGCACGCATCGACAGTGCCGCACCACCGCGTCCGTCACCGTCCATCCGGGTCAGGACCACGCCCGAGATGCCGACCTTGGCGTCGAATTCCTCGGCCACCTCGACGGCAACCTGACCGGTCAGGCCGTCGACGACCAGCAGTGTTTCGCGCGGGTCAACCGCGTTGCGGACCTGCTCGACCTCGTCCATCAGCACTTCGTCGATGTGCAGACGGCCTGCGGTATCCAGCATGTAGACGTCATAGCCACCCAGCGTCGCCTGCTGCTTGGCACGCTTGGCGATATCGACAGGCTTCTGGCCCGGGACGATCGGCAGCGTATCAACGCCAACCTGTGTGCCCAGAACTGCCAGCTGATCCATCGCCGCCGGGCGGTAAACGTCCAGCGAGGCCATCAGGACCTTCTTGCCTTCTTTTTCTTTCAGGCGCTTGGCCAGTTTCCCGGTAGTGGTCGTCTTACCCGAGCCTTGCAGACCAACCATCAGGATCGGCGCGGGCGGGTTGTCGATCTTCAGCTTGCCAGGGTCTTCTTCGCCACGCAGCACGTCGACCAGCGCGTCATGCACGATTTTGACGACCTGCTGACCCGGTGTGATCGACTTGGTTACTGCCTGACCGGTAGCCTGATCCTGTACCTTCTTGACGAATTCGCGGGCCACCGGCAACGAGACGTCGGCCTCAAGCAGGGCCACGCGCACTTCGCGAAGGGCGGTCTTTACGTCTTCTTCGGACAGGGCGCCTTGTTTGGTCAGCCGGTCAAAGACGCCAGAGAGGCGTTCGGATAGATTTTCAAACATGCCTTCGGCCTCCTTCGCCGGTTATCTGGTGGCGCCCTTTATCTAAGGGCAGACGGTTCAATGCACAAACGCCCCCACGGGCGTAACACGCTGGTGGGGGGCGATCCCTGAATGACTCAAGGGACCGGAAGGTCTGACGCTTCCGGATGTTGCGCAGTCGTTATGTTGGATTTCGACCAGAGTCAAGGCAGACACGACAGGCAGGTCTTGAACCCGATGGCCTTTCCCTGCAAGAGCGGCAACAGGATAGCAGGAGGCTCTCATGGATGCATCATCGGTCTTTCAGGACTCATTGCCGCTCAGTTCCGATACGCTGTTGGCGCAGATGGACGATTGGGGGCTGACCTATCGCCTGCATACGCATGTGCCGCTGCGCACAGTAGAAGAGGCCAAAGCGGTCGAAGATCAGTTCATGGTTCCCGGCGAAAACGCGCTGCGGGTGAAGAATCTGTATCTGCGCGACAGGAAGAAACGGAACTATCTGGTGACGCTGGAACAAAGCCGCGAAATTGACCTCAAGGCGCTGGGCGCAGAGCTTGGCGTCGGGACCCTGTCCTTTGGTTCGGCAGATCGTCTGTTTCAGAACCTTGGTATTCGCCCCGGTGCGGTCAGTCCGCTGGCGATGATCAACGGGGTTGAGAATAATGTGCGGTTTTTCATGGATGCAGCAGCCAAAGAGGCGGATGTCATTTACGTGCACCCCTTGGTCAATGACCGGACCGTTGCGCTGGGTCGATCCGATTTTTTTGCGTTTTTTGACCGGATCGGATGTGAGGTAAGCTGGATGCCTTGAGGGTACGCGCCTTGCGGCGCGTACCCGTGGTGGAAGGTATTTTGAACAGAAGAAGGCAGCCGGGATCAGGCGGCCAGTTCGGTCACTGCGTTGCGCGCAGTGGTCAATGCGGCCTCAGGATCTATTGCCATCTGGTCAGCGGCAACAACGTCGACATTCCGGATGCCAACAAAGCCCAGCACGTGACGAACGTAGCCGGTTGCGAAGTCGATTTCCGAGTCGACGGCGGTTCCGCCCGAAGCGATGGCCAGAATCGCCCGCTTATCTTCCAGCAGGCCCGCCGGCCCGTTTTCGGTATACGCGAAAGTCAGGCCCACGCGGGCGACAAGGTCAATCCACGCCTTGAACGCGGCTGGAACCGAGAAGTTGTAGATCGGCAGGCCAATTACAACGGTGTCCGCCTGCTGCAGCTCATTGACCAGTTCATCCGAAAGGGCCAGCTGATCACGCTGCACTTCATCGCGCTGATCGGCAGGGGTGAAGTTCGCGTTGATCCAGTCTTCGGTCAGCAATGGCAATGGCGAGGCCAGATCGCGGCGGATAATGCGACCTGCGCCCAGATGTTTCACAATGCTGTCGGACAGTTCGCGCGTGGCAGACCCTGCGCGACGGGCAGAGGCATCGATGTGGAGGATCGTCTTGGTCATATTTCAGGGTCCTTTGATCGGAGGGAATCTGTTGGTGCTGTCAATATGATTGTTGCGCCTGCGAACAAAACTCGGATATATCAACACTGATTGTTGGAATTTGCACAACGGTGACATTCACATGGACAACTGGGACGAAGTAAGGACGGCATATCAGGTTGCCCGAATGGGTACTGTCAGCGGCGCCGCCGAAGTTCTGGGTGTGCACCACGCCACAGTGATCCGCCATATCGACGCGATCGAAATGCGGCTGGGGGTCAAATTGTTCCAGCGCCACGCCCGGGGCTACACGCCGACTGAGGCGGGAGAGGACCTCTTGCGTGTTGCGCAGGCAACTGAGGATCAGTTCAATCAACTGGTCGGGCGTATGAAAGGCCGTGGCGATGACGTATCCGGCGAATTGGTCGTAACATCGCTGGCGTCAGTGGCACCGCTGGTTGTGCCCACATTGAGTGAGTTCCAGCGCATGCATCCCGATCTGATCGTGCGTTACCTGACCGGGGACCGGTTGTTCCGGCTGGAATACGGTGAGGCGCATGTTGCCATTCGGGCCGGTGCGGCACCGGATCAGCCGGACAACGTGGTCCAGCCATTCGTCGCGCAGGAAGTCGGACTATACGCCAGCAAGGAATATGTCGCCCGCCATGGCAAGCCAAAGGGCGTCGATGACTTTGCCAATCACCTCTTCGTCGGCAATGACGATGAAAATAGTCGTGCGCCTTTTGCCCAGTGGTTGCGTGCAAACGCGCCGTCCGAGGCCATTACGTTCCGGTGTACCAACAACTTTACGATGCGCGAAGCGGTGCTGGCGGGGGCCGGTATCGGGTTTATGGCGCGATGGGAAGCGGCGCGTCAGCCCGAGCTTACAGAGGTCATGGAGCCCTTGCCCGAATGGTCGGGCAAGCTGTGGCTGGTTACACATGTGGATTTGCATCGAACCACCAAAGTTCAAGCCTTTCTCAAGTACCTAAAAGAACAATCGCGGGACTGGCTGCCGTGAGTCCTCAGGCCCGCGGCCATCTGGCCATGCTTACATTTTCGGCGTTGGTGGCGGGAAGCTTTTCGCTTGGCTCCATGATCGCAAATGAGATTGCGCCCGCTGCGTTGAACGCGGCAAGATTTGCCCTCGCGGCGGTTGTGATCGGCGTGGCGGCTTTGGCTACGACTGGATTGCCCAAAAGTGCCGCGCAGGCACCGTGGCGGTATTTTGTTTTGGGGGGTCTGTTTGCCACCTATTTTGTGCTGATGTTCGAGGGGCTCAAGACCGCGCCGCCGGTCAGTGCGGCGGCCGTTTTCACCCTTACCCCCGTGATGTCGGCCGTTGCGGGTTGGGTGCTGCTCAGGCAGATCACCACCTGGCACATGGCGACTGCGCTGACGATCGGGGCGATCGGCGCGTTATGGGTGATTTTTCGGGCTGACTGGCAGGCTTTCCACGCGTTCGAGATTGGTGTGGGTGAGATCGTCTATTTCTGGGGCTGTGCCGCGCACGCGATCTATACGCCGATGGTGCGCAAGCTGAACCGGGGTGAACCCGCGGTCGTGTTCACCTTTGGGACCTTGCTGGCGGGGTGTCTGGTCCTGACTGTGTTCGGCTGGTCCGATATTCTGGACACCGATTGGGCGAACCTGCCGATGATCGTCTGGATCGGGCTGATCTATGTGGCGGTTTTCGCAAGCGCCGCAACCTTCGTGCTGCTGCAATACGCAACTCTTTGCCTGCCGTCAGCCAAGGTCATGGCCTATACTTATCTGACGCCCAGTTGGGTCATTCTCTGGGAGATTGCGCTTGGCAACGGTGCGCCGACAGGGTTCGTACTGATCGGAATTGCCCTGACAATCGTTGCGCTGCTTATGCTTCTCAAGCCCGAGGAAACGCAGCGCGCCAACGCGCACTGACGTTCACTTGGATGCTTCGGTCTCGTCGCCGCTTGGCAGTTCCACCGCCAGAAATCGCTCGAACGCGTCCAGATTGACGGGTTCGAATTGGCCAAAGCCTTGCATCCAGATGGACGCTGCACGCATCGCGTCCGGCTCCAGCTTGCACCACTTCACTCGCCCGCGCTTTTCCTGAGAAATCAGCCCCGCCTTGGTCAGAATGACCAGGTGCTTCGAGATGGCGGCCAGTGACATATCGAACGGCTCGGCCACATCTGTCACAGCCATATCATCCTCCAGCAGCATCGCCAGAATGGCGCGTCTGGTTGGATCGGCAAGGGCGGCGAAGACGGTATCGAGATCATTGGACATCATCAGCACATTAATCGTCGGCACACGCGTTGGAAAGGCGAGTGAACAGCGCCGGGTATTCGTTTAGGGCAAGATCCGGCAGCGCGGACGCCTGTGAAAATGGAAACCATCCTAACTCGGTGTGCTCGTGGTTACATATTGATGGACTGCCAACCCAGTCGTCGACAATGTAATAATGGTAGTTGGGCGGGGACGCAGGGTTGATCGCCTGATCTTTCAACGTCGTGAAATAGCGTCCCCGTTGTGGGTTAATGCCGATTTCCTCACCTAGTTCGCGCCTCAGGGTATCTTCGAGTGTTTCCCCATCTTCGACCTTTCCGCCAATCACATCCCATTTGTTGGGATAGGTTTTCCGATACGGCGCGCGACGGCCCAGCAGCACACATCCATTCTTGATTATCAAAGCGCAGGCATAGTCAGCCATGTCAGGTCTCCGGCCCGGAAATGTTTTTGCCGAGGAAACCTCATACTGCGGCAGCCGCAAGTGGAAACTTGAAAATCAACCATTTGGTTGAATATGCAGAATCCATGCATTTGGTCGTGCTGGCCGGAAGGCTTGGAATTTTGCGCGTAGAGCCTCAGGGTTAAAACGACTTAAAATCAACTGTTTGACCTGCGTCAATTCGGTTGTGCAACGGCGTTGACTCTGCGCCCCATGCCCCTTAGCACCCTACCCAAGACTGTACGAGGGAAACGCCCGTGACCGATGATGACCAAAAGCAGCGTATGGCGCAGCTGGAGGCCAAGATCGAAGCGGCGAAAAAGGCGAAAGAGCCGAAGCCTCGTGCGGATGCTGACGTGTCCGGGGGCGAGCTTGCCTGGAGGATGGTCATCGAAATGGTATCCGGTCTGGGGATCGGATTTGGCATCGGATACGGGCTGGACAGCCTGTTCGGGACGATCCCGATCTTTCTGGTGCTATTCACATTGCTGGGCCTTGTCGCGGGCGTGAAGGTTATGCTCCGCAGCGCGAAAGAGGTCCAAGAGAAACAAACGGCGGCTCAGGCCACCGATAAGGACGAGAGGGACTGAACGTGGCGACTGAGACCACCGCAGCAGAAGGCAGCAGCCTGGTTTTCCACCCGATGGATCAGTTTATCGTCAAGCCGCTGTTCGGCGGTGAGATGGCTTGGTACACGCCGACCAACGTGACCCTGTGGCTGTTCCTGGCGATTGCCGCAATCTTTGGCCTGCTGGTTCTCAGCACCTCAAAGCGCGCCATCGTGCCGACCCGCATGCAGTCGATTGCCGAACTGGCTTATGGCTTCATCTACAAGATGCTCGAAGACATCTGCGGGAAAGAGGGCGTCAAGTTCTTTCCGTATGTCATGACCCTCTTCATGTTCATCGTGACGGCGAACTTCCTGGGTCTGATCCCGACCTCGTTCACCACAACCTCGCACTTTGCGGTCACCATTCCGCTGGCTCTGGCCGTGTTCCTGACCGTGACCGTTCTGGGTTTCGTCAAGAACGGTGCCGGGTTCCTGGGCCTGTTCTGGGTCTCCAGCGCGCCGCTGGCGCTGCGCCCGATCCTGGCAATCATCGAACTGATCTCGTACTTCGTGCGTCCAGTCAGCCACTCCATTCGTCTTGCCGGTAACGTCATGGCAGGCCACGCGGTTATCAAGGTTTTCGCAGGCTTCGCCGCGATCTCGGTGATCTCGCCCGTGTCCGTTCTGGCGATCACCGCTATGTATGGTCTTGAGGTCCTGGTGGCCTTCATTCAGGCCTACGTATTCACCATTCTGACCTGTGTTTACCTGAAAGATGCGCTGCATCCTTCGCACTAAGGTCCGATACCCCAACATCGAAACTTCCAATTCGTAAGGAGATACATCATGGAAGGCGATCTCGCACACATCGGCGCAGGCCTGGCAGCAATCGGTTCCGGCGCAGCCGCAATCGGGGTGGGCAACGTTGCAGGCAACTTCCTGGCCGGCGCCCTGCGCAACCCTTCGGCGGCTGCTTCGCAGACCGCAACCCTGTTCATCGGTATCGCATTCGCAGAAGCCCTGGGGATCTTCGCATTCCTGGTCTCGCTGCTGCTGATGTTCGCCGTCTAATCTGCGGAACCTGATCCTTACGCGCAGGTGGGCCCAAGCCATAGCGGCCCACCTGTTGTAAAGACAACGTTCCGACGGAGGACATCATGGCGACTGAACCCATTTCAGAAGAAGTAGTTGGCTCGTGCGTCGACTCGCATGGCTCTGCCATTGGGATGCCGCAGCTCTGCTTCGATTGGTTCCCCAACCAGATTTTCTGGCTGGTCATTACGCTGGTCGTCATCTTTCTGGTCCTGTCCCGCGTGGCTCTGCCCCGCATCGCGGCAATCCTGGCTGAACGTCAGGGGACCATTACAAATGACCTGGCTGCGGCCGAAGATCTGAAGGCCAAAGCGGTCGAGGCCGAAGAGGCCTATAACAAGGCGCTGGCCGATGCCCGTTCTGAGGCACAGCGTATCGCTGCCGAAGCACGCGCCGAAATCCAGTCTGGACTGGATGATGCGATTGCCAAGGCGGATGCGGAAATCGCTGCAAAAGCGGCTGAATCGGAAAAGGCAATTGCCGAAATCCGTGCCGGTGCGCTGGAAAGCATTCAAGTAGTTGCCAAGGATACGGCGGCTGAACTGGTCACCGCACTGGGCGGCGAGGCGGATGCCGACGCTATCTCCGGTGCCGTCGAAGCGCAGATGAAAGGATAAGTGATATGCGGAATACTCTTGCCCTTATCCTGACCGTTGGCGCGGCCAGCCCGGCACTTGCCGCAAGCGGCCCGTTCTTCTCGCTTGGCAACACAGATTTTGTGGTCCTGCTGGGCTTTATCGTGTTCATCGCGGTTCTGTTCTATTTCAAGGTTCCGGGCATGATCGGCGGGGCTTTGGACAACCGCGCCGAAGGCATCAAGGCCGAGCTGGACGAAGCACGCGCCCTGCACGAAGAAGCCCGTGGCCTGCTGGCCTCGTATGAGCGCAAGCAGCGCGAAGTTCAGGATCAGGCTCAGGCCATCGTGGCCGCTGCCAAGGATGACGCGGTTCTTGCTGCCGAACAGGCCAAAGCCGATCTGGAACGGTCGATTGCCCGTCGTCTGGCCGCTGCCGAAGATCAGATTGCCTCGGCTGAGGCGTCTGCTGTGAAGGAAGTTCGCGATCAGGCTGCCAACGTGGCCGTGTCCGCAGCCAATGCTGTTCTCAAGAAACAGATGACTGCTGCGCAAGCCAACAAGCTGATCGATGCGGCTATTGCTGACGTTGGTGCCAAACTGCACTAACCGAGAATAATGCTTCAACCCGGCAGAAATTGCCGGGTTGAAACGTCTATTTGATCACCTCTGAACTTAGAGTGTGATCCGCAAGAAAAGCACGTTTGTGCTGTTTTGCTTTCAACCGATTAATTTTCGGCACATGCTTTACCCGGTGACGCCGGTGACTGACGGATTTGTTGAGAACGTTAAATGAAAAACCTACCAGTCATCAGTTTAGTGATTCCGAACCTGAACTGCGCGGAGTTTCTGGAACGTACAATCATGTCCGTACTCGCGCAGAATTATCCCCGACTGGAACTGATCATGTCCGACGGTGGCAGCACGGATGGTTCCATGGAAATCGTCAACCGCTATCGGGACGCCTTTGCACATGTAATATCTGCTCCAGATACCGGTCAGGCCAATGCGGTGAACAACGGCTTTGCGGTGGCAACCGGTGATGTCATGGGGTGGATCAATTCGGACGACATCCTCATGCCGGGTGGGCTTGATCTTGTCGGCTCTTTGTTTGCCGCCAATGACGATATGGAATGGTTGTCGGGCAGGGTCACCTGCATCGACGAGGAAGATCAGCAACTCAGCAATCACAGACCAAGAGTCGTTTCACACTTGCGGTTTCTGGCTGGTGATTATCAATGGATTCAGCAGGAATCCACTTTTTGGCGAAAAGACCTGTGGCAGCGCGCGGGTGGTGGCCTTGATGAGTCTCTGAAGCTGGCGGTGGACGGAGAGCTCTGGCTTCGGTTTTCCCGACATGCCGATATGATTCCTGTCCATGCCCAGATCGGTGCGTTTCGATACCGCAAGGGGCAACGCTCCGAAGCTCAGGACGCCTATCACTCCGAACTGTTGCACATGATCGAGCTGGAGCGGCAGAAAACCGAAGTCACAGATGAATTGACCAGGAAAATTCTGAGTACTCCTTTGAAACTCAGATCACGGAAAGAGACCAATAGCACTTTTCCCGAATTGCTGAAGTCTGATCCCAAGCCGCTTAAGCGATTGCAGCTTTGGAAACACAAACTGTTGCATGGTACGCGGAAAACCTGACCCGCTTCCCTAGTTCTGGCGGGTTTCATGCTCCAGCCGTTGCTGCGCAATAGCCTCGTTCTTGATTGCCTTCAGATGGTCGGCCATGCAGCGTTCAACAAAATTCAGATGTTCTTCGACCGCAGTTCTTGCTCCAACCGCATCGCGCGACTGCAGGGCGGTGTTGATCGCCTGATGCTGTAGAAGGATCGCGTTTCGTGTCGTGCGTTGGTGAAACATGATCTGCCTGTTGTAGAATACACCCTGCCGCAACAGATCGAACATCGAGCGCATCATGTGCAGCATCACGACGTTATGGCTGGCTTCGATTATCGCCATATGAAACTGGGCGTCCAGATGTGCCTCTTCATCGGTTGCCTGCCGGGAATGGGCACTTTCCATTTTGGTGAAAATGGTCTGGATCACCTGCAGATCACTGTCCGATCCCAACCGCGCCGCGCGTTCCGCTGCCAACCCCTCCATATCGCGGCGAAACGAGAGATAGTCGAACATGGCCTCGTCATGACTGCTGAACAGCCGGATCAACGCCGGAGAAAACGCAGACCCCAGAACTTCGGCCACGTAAATGCCCGAACCGGCCCTGGCGGCCAGCAGCCCCTGTTCTTGCAGCTCGGAAATTGCTTCACGCAGGGATGGTCGTGAAACACCCAGCCGCTCCGCCAATTCGCGCTCGGATGGCAGCCGCTCACCCGGCCGCAAAATACCGCGCAATATCAATAGCTCGATCTGGCGGATCACCGCGGTGGACAATTTTTCGGGTTGGACTTTCTGGAAAGGCATTTGTGCATTCGTTCAGATTGGTCAAATCATATGACCACGTATCCGGAATGGCTGCAAGATGGCCGGGTTGCGCAGAAAGGTTGAAACAAAAGGTCAGCAATATTGACATTAATGCACTTCTGCCTAGGCTGCTTCGTCAGGCAGCCAGAGGAGTAGCCATGTCGTTGGATCAGCTATTTGCAACGCGCGCATCGCGTATGAAGGCATCTGAAATCCGGGAGCTGCTCAAGCTGTTGGATCAGCCGGGGATCATTTCATTTGCAGGAGGGATCCCCGATCCCAATCTGTTTCCGGCCGAGGACTTTAGCAAAGCATTCACGCATGTTTTGGATCCGGCGCACCAATCCCAGGCCTTGCAATATTCGATAAGCGAAGGATACCACCCGCTGCGGCGCTGGATCGTTTCCGAAATGAAAAAGATTGGGGTGCCATGTGATGTCGACAATGTCCTGATAACCTCCGGGTCCCAGCAGGCGCTGGACTATCTGGGCAAGCTTTTTCTGACCGCTGGGGATACCGCGCTGGTGGGATGGCCGACCTATCTGGGCGCATTATCCGCATTTAACGCATATGAGCCCCGATTTGACCAACTGAGCGTGAACGGCAACCGGGATGCCGCCGAATATCAGGCTGCGGCAAAAGCGGAAGGAGGCAGGGTCAAATTCGCCTATCTCTCGGCCGATTTTGCCAACCCGACGGGGGAGACAGTAGATCGCCGCGGGCGTGAATACCTTTTGGATCTGGTGGATGAACTGGACTGTGCCTTGATTGAGGATGCTGCCTATCAGGCCCTGCGGTTTGATGGTGAAGATGTGCCACCCATTCTGGCGCTTGAGATCGAACGCAAAGGGTCGATTGAACATTGCCGCACGATCTATTGCGGGAGCTTCTCCAAAACGTTGTCTCCGGGGCTGCGGGTCGGATGGGTTGTTGCTGCGAAACCGGTTATCGCGCAGATGGTGCTGTTGAAGCAGGCCGCCGATCTGCATTCATCAACAGTCAACCAGATGGCCATTTTTGAAGTCGCCGACCGTTGTTTCCAAGACCACGTTCCAAAACTGCGCGCGGCCTATCGGCAGCGAAGGGATGCGATGTTGTCCGCCCTGTCTGAACACATGCCCGATGGTGTGCAATGGACCAGACCCGAGGGTGGCATGTTCATCTGGCTTACACTTCCTGCGGGGTGTGACGGCGCAGCACTTTTGGCGCGTGCGCTTGAGTCAGTGGGGGTCGCGTTTGTTCCCGGACAAGCGTTCTTTGCCGATGGGTCCGGTGCCAACACGGTTCGCCTGAGCTTTTCGTGCTCGGACGTGCCGACCATTCACGAAGGCATCAGACGGCTGGGCGAAGTTCTTGTACACGAACAGGACGAAAGGACCTGTTAACCAAATCCTGCCAAAGCTTGCGCATGGTGCGTGTTCTCCTTTTTCTTTTTCTGGCGGCCTGTTCTGCTGCAACGCCCGAGTTCAGGGGGGTACCTGCAACCCGGGTTGCTGTGAATGGCAGTGTGTTTGACGTGCGCGTGCGTGGCCATCTGGCCGAGGCCGTGCGCGTCAACACGCAATATGCGCCCCGACTGGGGCCAATCCGGGAGAGGGCGGCGCTTGCAATGGCGCAGGTGTCCGGGTGTCCGGTGCTGGATGTATTGGGGGATGCGGCGGTAACGACCGGAGTGTTGGGATGTGATCGCGCCGCCGGGGAAAGGCTGTTGCTGACCGCGATATCCGTACCGAATTACGAATGCATCGATTACGGCATTTTTGAAAACGGGGATCGCGATACCGGTTATCAGGTATTCGAGTGCTCGCCTTATTGAAAAGGGCGGGTTTGGCGCCTCATGTGGCAAGATATTGTGGATAACTCGCCTTGTTGGGCCATATCCTGCGCATCCACGTTGACTCGACCCCCATCCATTGCGCAGACTTCAAGGCCATAGGAATCACGGATGGCAGCCTTTTGCGGTTTTCCAAACTCAGACTGACCGGCTTCAAAAGCTTTGTTGACCCGACCGACCTGATTATTGCGGACGGGCTGACCGGAGTCGTCGGTCCAAATGGCTGCGGCAAGTCCAACCTTCTTGAGGCTCTGCGCTGGGTTATGGGTGAAAACCGCCCCAAGGCGATGCGTGGCGGCGGCATGGAAGACGTGATTTTCGCCGGTGCCGCTAGCCGACCGGCCCGCAACTTTGCCGAAGTGATGCTGACACTGGACAATTCCGAGAGGCTGGCACCCTCGGGGTTCAATGAAAGCGACCAGCTTGAGATCGTGCGCCGGATCACACGCGATGTGGGCAGTGCTTATAAAACGAATGGCAAGGACGTTCGGGCGCGCGACGTTCAGATGCTGTTCGCTGACGCGTCGACTGGTGCACATTCACCCGCTCTGGTCCGGCAGGGGCAGATTGCCGAACTGATCAACGCCAAGCCCAAGGCCCGCAGGCGCATTCTGGAAGAGGCGGCGGGTATCTCGGGCCTGTATCAGCGGCGGCACGAGGCCGAGCTGAAACTGAAGGGCACCGAAACGAACCTGACCCGCGTGGATGATGTGTTGGAGCAGTTGGGTGCTCAGCTGGCGCAACTGGCGCGTCAGGCACGGCAGGCGGCCCGTTATCGCGAGATTGGTGAGCAACTGCGCAACGCCGAGGGCATGTTGCTTTATCGCCGCTGGAAAGAGGCGGATATCGCCCGCCTGCAAGCCGAGGACAAGCTGCGCGAGCGGACAACCGAAGCATCGCGGGCCGAGGTTGAGGCCAGACAGGCCTCGACACAAAGAACGAAACTGGAAGAGGCCCTGCCGCCCCTGCGCGAGGAAGAGGCGATTGCGGCAGCAGTCCTTCAGCGCCTGCAGGTTCAGCGGGACGCGATGAACGATCAGGAAAGTCGTGCCCGCCAGACCATCGAAACCCTGACGGCACGAATTCAGCAGCTTGGCCGCGATATAGATCGTGAAACCGGCCTGAACCGCGACGCGGACGAGATGATCGAGCGGTTGGAATGGGAAGCGCGCGAACTAGCCAAGGCGGCGGAAGGCCACGGGGACAAACTGTCCGAAGCTGCCGAAATTGCACACGAAGCCGCTGCTGTCCTGCAGGAGCGCGAACAGCACCTGTCGCAAGAGACCGAGGATATGGCGCGGCTGGTTGCCCGCCACCAATCCGCTCAGCGTCTGGTCGAAGACAGCCGCAAGACACTGGCTCGTTCGGAAGGTGAAGAGGAAAAAGCCCGTGCGGCTGTGGACGAGGCCCGTGCCGCGGTGACCCGCGCAAGCGAAGGCTTCGAAACAGCGCAGGAGGCCGAGGAAGAGGCTCGTGAAGCGGCTGAAGCCGCCGAGGAAGCTCTGGCTGCTGCCGACGAGTTGCGCAATGACACCCAGGCGCGCGAGGCTGAAGCCCGTGCCAAGCGGTCCGAGGCCGAAGGTGAGCTGGGGGCGATCCGGGCCGAGACCACTGCATTGTCCAAGCTCGTCGAGCGTGACACGGCCGAGGGCGGGCAGGTTCTTGATCTGCTGCGGGTCGAACCGGGGTTTGAAAAGGCGCTTGGCGCTGCTCTGGCCGATGATCTGCGGGCACCTCTGGTCGAAGGCGACGGTCCGTCGGGATGGACGCAGGTTCCGGCCTATGACGCCGATCAGCCCCTGCCGGACGATGTACAGCCACTGGCGTTGCATGTCTCGGGTCCCGATCGGCTGAGCCGCAGAATTGCCCAGATCGGGCTTGTCGATGCCGATTTGGGTGCCCGTCTGCAGCAGCAGTTGAAACCTGGCCAGCGCCTTGTTTCCCGTTCGGGTGATTTGTGGCGGTGGGATGGTTTCAGGGCCTGGGCCGAGGATGCGCCCAGTGCTGCCGCATTGCGGCTGGAACAGTTGAACAAGCTGGAAGCGCTTAAACAGGAATTGACGCGGATCGAGGCACAGGCCGAAGGCGCGCGCGCTGCGCACGAGGCCCTGTCGCAGCAATTGGCGGATGTGACCGAAGCGGACCGCCGGGCGCGCGAGGCGCGTCGGACGGCCGATCAGCGCATGGCCGAGACGGCACGTGCGCTCAGCCGGGCCGAGGCGGACAGAAACCTTGCGCAGGGCAAGCTGGAAACGCTGACACTGGCAGTCGACCGTCACAAGGATGATGCGATGTCGGCGCGCATTCAGGTGCGCGAAGCCGAAAGTGCGCTTGCAGGGCTGGGCGACCTCGACAGTGCACGCGCGCATGTAGAGGACATCAAGCATACCGTCGAGGCCGCGCGGATCACCATGTTGACCCACCGGTCGAGCCATGACGAATTGCGGCGCGAAGGTGAGGCGCGGACACGGCGCGCGCAGGAGGTGACAAAGGACCTCAGTGGCTGGCGTCACCGTCTGGAAACAGCGGGCAAACGGATCGCGGAACTGTCAGAACGCAAGACCGGTTCCGAAGAGGAACTGACCGAGGCCATGGCGGCACCTGCCGAGATTGCCGAGGCGCGTGAGGAACTGAGCGAGCAGATCGAAACCGCCGAAGCTCGCCGTTCCGAAGCAGCGGACCGGCTGGCCGAAGCTGAAACGCATCACCGAGAAGCGGTTGTGGCGGAACGCGATGCCGAGCGTCTGGCCTCGGAGATGCGCGAGGCGCGAGCTGCTGCCGAAGCCCGGTGCGAAGCCGCGCGGGAAAGTGTCGTCGCCGCCGCAGAGCGGATCGCCGAGGATCAGCAACTGACGCCCAATCAGCTGCTGAACCAGCTTGATGTCGATCCTGACCGGATGCCTGCGGCCGATGCCCTTGAGGCCGAGGTCAACCGCCACAAGCGCCAGCGTGATGCGATGGGCGCGGTGAACCTGCGGGCCGAAGAAGACGCCAAAGAGGTTCAGGAGGAATTCGACGCGCTGAACTCCGAAAAAGCGGATCTTGAAGAAGCGGTCAAAGCCCTGCGCAGCGGTATCGCCAGCCTCAACCGCGAAGGGCGCGAGCGTTTGTTGACCGCCTTCGAACAAGTGAATTCCAACTTCGCCATGCTGTTCAAGCACCTCTTTGGCGGTGGTGAGGCCAATCTGGTCATGGTCGAGAGCGATGATCCGCTGGATGCGGGGCTGGAGATCATGTGCCAGCCGCCGGGCAAGAAACTGTCGACGCTCAGCCTGTTGTCGGGTGGTGAGCAGACGCTGACCGCCATGGCGCTGATCTTCGCCGTATTCCTTGCAAACCCCGCGCCGATCTGTGTGCTGGACGAGGTTGATGCGCCTCTGGATGATGCCAACGTGACTCGGTTCTGCGATCTTTTGGACGAGATGTGCCGTCAGACTGACACACGCTTCCTGATCATTACTCACCATGCGGTAACCATGGCCCGGATGGACCGTCTGTTTGGCGTGACGATGCAGGAACAGGGCGTCAGTCAGCTTGTTTCGGTTGATCTGAAAAAGGCCGAGGCTATGGTCGCCTGACCCCTCACTGCAAAGTGACACCTGTCGCGCGGCGGTCCGGGCTAGGGTGAGGCATGAACCGAATTCTGCTGATATTCGCGACTGTCATGTGGGCAGCACCTTTGGGTGCCGGGGAATGGCCCCTACGACAAGGCGACGTTCCGCTAAGCTCAGATGAACTGGATGCTCTGGCTGGGCAAACCCTGACCTTTTATGACGACGGACAGTCGCGATATTCGGCTGGTGGAGCATATTCCTATACCTACTCCGCCGCAAATGGTGGCGGAACCGCCTATGGCACTTATCACGTCGCCAGTGACGGCAGTGTGTGTACGGATTTTCGCAATGGATTCAGCCGATGCGACCTGTATGTGCGCAGTGGCGATCGTCTGGTTCTGATCGACGAGAAAGGGGATCGCTATCCGGTGAGACCGGAGTAGCTTTTGCAACTTCCGATTCAGTCCCCGTCAATTCAGATCGACTTCAAAGCTGTCGAGCAAATTAGCCGCAGATGACATGAACTGTGATACGTCCTCAGGGAATAACTCGATTTCTGCGGACGCGAAATAGACGTAGCTACCGCGTTTCCACTGACAACGATATTGACCGCCTTCAGGTAAACAGATCTCGGCGGGGGCGTCTCCGCCTTTGCCGAAATTATAGTCGGATGCTTTTCCGAAGGTGATTTCGTTGCCCTGAATTTCATACTTTGGGGTCAACTCTGGCCCGGAAACTCTTACAAGGAAGTAGGATCCGCCTCGTTCTTCTTGACCATTGTAGGGTCCATATTCCCACGGGATTTCATGTGGTTGATCCATGACCCAATAACGCTGTTTGTATCCACTTTCTATGCGAGGAATGAGCGGTAGCAAGCTCCCGAACGCCAAAGCAGATAGCCCAAGATAGTACACTTTGCGTGAAAGCGGTCGTTTCGAAAGCCACAGCAGCAACATGGAAACGGTGGTTAGAATTGGAATGAGTATGGCTGATTGCTTGATGGGAAATATCAAATCCCCACGTACTGACATCGGATGATAGAACGCGCCGACTGAGTAACCAATGTACATGTAACCGGTCCACAACATTGATAACACCGCAAACAGCCAAAAATAAATTGGTCTAAAACGCATTAGAAATCCAATTTCCTTGTAACGGATTTTCAAAGTCGTGTGGGTTCAGGCGCTTGTCAAATCTCGTGATTTTGTTTCCCTCACAACTGCTCTAGTAGTCTCACTGTTGGCCATGCATCTGCCGGAAGTCCAAGCCGTGCCTGCTCTGCCTGAACGGCGGCGCGGGTTCCGGCCCCGAGGATACCGTCGATCTTGCCAACATCGTAACCCCGGGACTGCAGTTTCGACTGCAGCTGTTTCATCTGCGAACCGGACAGGCCCGGCTCGGCTGCGCCTGCATCATAGATTGGCGCACCCTCCAGACGAGTTGCGAAATAGGCGGCAGTCAGCACATAGACAAAGCTCTGGTTCCATTCGAAATAGACGTCGAAATTCGGATAGGCGAGGAAAGCGGGGCCTTTGTGCCCCTGCGGTATAATCAGTGACGCTTGCATATTGCTGGGCAGCGAACTGTTCCGCGTCGTCACGCCCATGGCCTGCCATTCGGACACAGGGCGCGGTTTCCCGGGACCGGAGATTGACCAGTCCATCTGCGCAGGCACAGACACCTCCTGCAGCCACGGCTGACCGGGTTGCCAGCCCAGATGCGACAGCATTTTTGCCCCCGACAGCAACGCATCGGGTGCCGAGGTTTTTAGTGAAACGGTCCCGTCACCATCACCATCCACACCGTTTTCCAATATGTCGCGGGGCAGCATCTGAACCATGCCGATTTCCCCAGCCCAGGCACCGGTTGTGCGGGCGGGGTCAAAGTTGCCCTGCTTATACAGTTCGATTGCAGCAAAGATCTGCGGCCGGAACAGTTCAGGACGGCGGCAGTCATGTGCCAGCGTCACCAAAGCGTTCCGCGTGTTGAAATCACCCTGAAACGCGCCATAGTCCGTCTCAAATGCCCAGAAGGCCAGCAAAACGCCGCGCGACACGCCGTATTCGGCCTCGATCCGGTCAAAGACGGCATCATATTTCCGGGCCATCGCCTGCCCGCGATCAATGCGGTTTTTTGAGATCAGGTGGCGAGAAAAATCGATGAACGGTTTCTGAAAAACCCCCTGCGCCCGATCGGCTTTCAGAACCTTCGCATCCTGCTGTGTGCCCTTGAAGAACGCATTGACCGTTGCTTTGTCAAAACCTTGACCGACAGCTTCGGATTTCAGTCCTTTGACAAACTGATTAAATCCACCGCCGCATTGCGCAAGGGCAGGTGAGGACAGCAGGGCAAGGGCAAAAATGCCGGAAAGAAAACGCATGGTCTGGGTGATCCGTGTTGAACGTCAAAAGACAAGGCTGATGACAAACCACACTGACACGACGCCAAGCGCAAGCCCCCAAACCTTCCACAGCATCCCGGATGTGCGGAAAACCTCGTATGCACCAATCTCTTTGCGCGCATTTCCGTTCACCCAGGCCAGATCCCGCACCTGACCGTAATAGCTGCGTGGCCCGGCAAGTGCGACGTTCAGGGCCCGTGCCATCGCGGCTTCGGGCCAACCGGCATTCGGTGAGATATGGCGCCTCGCATCGGCTACGATGTTAGGCCAATTGTTCCATTGGCCGGACAGGGTAACGATCATCAGACAGGTCAACCGGGCAGGGACAAGGTTCAGCAGGTCGTCCAGTCTGGCCGAGGCCCAGCCGAATTCCAGGTATTTCTCATTGCGGTAGCCGATCATGCTGTCAGCGGTATTGATGGCCTTGTAAATCAGCAACCCGGGCAGCCCGGCGATCAGGAACCAGAACGCTGGTGCGATCACCCCGTCGCTGAGGTTTTCGGCGGCGCTTTCTATGGCGGATCGGGCAACCTGTGCCTGCGTCATGCCGGACGTATCGCGCGAGACGATCCGTGCAACCATGTCGCGGCCTTCGGGCAGCGACTGGCGCAGCGCATCGCCCACGTCGCGCACATGTTTCACCAGTGATTTCTGGGCAAGCAGAATGGCACAGATGATGATTTCGGCCACGGGTCCAAGCCGCGCAAGTAACGAGCCCAGGATGAGCCCGCCCGCTACCAGCAGGATCACCACTGCAACCCCTCTGAGGCGCCTGTTCGACCCGTGGTTCAACTGTTTGTCCAGCCATCCGATTACGTCACCGATCAGCACCGCGGGATGCCTGAGGCGCGACCACAACCAATCCGGTTCGCCCAGGGCTGCATCCAGGCACATGGCTATGGCCAGCAAGAGGGCCGTGCTCACAGCGCTTTCTCCAGCCGCGCCCACCCGTGGGTCGGCGGCAGGCCAAGGCGGAGGAATGTTTGCGAATAGGGGAAGATGCGGCTCCAGATGTGCGCTTTGGCCAGCCGCGTTTGCCACTCGATTGCTGACTCAACTTCGTACAACCGGAACAAGGTCGTTCCACCTACCGGCTTTGCCCTTTTGTCGATCATCAGGGCATCCAGCCGCGCTGCATCCCGTGCCAACCGCGCTCGGGTGGCGTCGGCCCAACCAGTGTCTGATAACGCGCGGGCGCCAACCCGCAATGCCGGTCCCGATACCGCCCACGGTCCGGTCAAATCGTTCAGCCGGGCAATCATGTCAGGACGGGCAATGGCAAATCCCAGCCGCAACCCGGCCAGCCCCCAGAACTTGCCAAAGCTTTTCAGAACAACCGTTCCAGGGCGTTCGGCCAGATGGATCAGTGAAGCATCAGGGGTGACGTCGCAAAAGCTTTCGTCGATTACCGTCAGGGGGGCCGCGGCATCAGCCTCGGTCCAGATGCGCCCGTCGGGGTTGTTGGGGTGAACCAGAACGCGGGCCTCGGCGGGGCCGGTATTCTGAACCTGCCAACCCTGTGCGGTGAATGCGGCGGCATGTTCATTGTATGTCGGCGGGGTTATTTCGACGCTGCCGAGTGCCGCCAATGCCGGAATACGCGCGATAAGGGCCGATGCGCCGGGGGCCGGCAGAATCGCAGCGCCATCGGGAACGCGCCAGAACCGGCGCGCAGCCTCTGCGAGTGTTTCGAATGCACCGTGATCGGGCAATTCCGCCCAGTCGGAATGGGTTAGGTCCGCGACATCATAGGGATGCGGATTGATACCTGTGGACAGGTCGATCCAATCGGACCGCACACCGCCGAACGCCTTCATCGCCCTGTCCAGGCCACCACCATGGTCGCGTCGGGCGCGGGGGTCTGTATCTTGGTCGTGATTGCTCATTCGAATTCTCAGTCAACGGCACCGGTGTTTCGCCTGCTTCAAGCGGATTTTCGCCGTCCGCACAAGCAAATCCGCGTGAGCAGGGTCACCAAAGAGCGACATTAACACTTTGTTAAGGAATTGGCGGGATGACCGATCATGGGGACGGTACCACTCATGCACGAGTACCGAGGTTGTTGCAAATGAAAGTTATGATTGTTGAGAGTAACCCCGAACTTGGTCGGGTCTGGCAAAGGCACCTTGAAAGGCAGGGCGCCGAGGTGACGCTTGTCGAGACGCAGGAGGCGGCCATTCTGGCCCTATACGGAACCGCCTTTGACATCATTGTTCTGGATCTGGTTCTAGAGGCTGGCAGCGCGCTGGCCGTTGCGGATTTCGCCAGTTACCGCCGACCAGAGGCGCGGGTGATTTTCGTCACCAACACGACCTTTTTCTCGGACGGATCCATCTTTGCCCACAGTCCAAATGCCTGCGCCTATGTGCAAAGCGGTACGCCGCCAGAGGATCTGGCGGCGATGGTCGAACACTATGCAGCAGGTCGATGATCACGCCTGTGTGGTGCGTGATAGTCGATCTCTGGGTTTATCGGAATGATGCGGTGCGGATTGATGCTGTCGTGGCTGTAGTGATAGTGCCTGACGATGTGGTTCATGTTCACCGTCGATGCCACACCCGGCCACTGATACAGCTCACGGGTATAGGCCCAGAGGTTCGGATAGTCGATCAGCCGCTTTCGGTTGCATTTGAAATGCAGGTGATAGACCGGGTCGAACCGGATCAGGGTTGTGAACAGACGCCAGTCTGCCTCGGTCAGTCGGTCCCCCATCAGATAGCGGTTTGACGACAGCCGATCCTCGAGCCAGTCCAAAGTGTCGAACAGCGGGTGCACCGCCGCATCATAAGCTTCCTGCGTGGTCGCAAAGCCGCATTTGTAGACGCCGTTGTTCACGGTTGAATAGATGCGCGCATTTACGTCTTCTATCTCATCCCGGATTGACGCGGGCCAGAAGTCGTCCGAATTGCCCGTGATGCCATCAAAAGCCGAATTGAACATGCGGATGATTTCCGAACTTTCGTTGGAAACGATGGTCTCTTTCTGCTTGTCCCACAAAATCGGAACGGTCACGCGGCCCGAAAAAAGAGGGTCAGCCTTGGTATAGATCTGATGCGCCCGCTCGAAGCCATGCAGCGGATCGCCGGTGGCGCCATGATCATCGGTTTCAAACGACCAGCCATCGGACAGCATGTCGGGATGCACGACGGAAACGGTAACGTAATCTGTAAGCCCCTTGAGTTCGCGGAAAATCAACGTCCGATGGGCCCATGGGCAGGCATAGCTGACATACAAATGGTACCGGCCCGACTCGGCCTTGAAACCACCGCTTCCGGACGGTCCTGGTGTACCATCCGCTGTGATCCAGTTGCGAAACTGGGCCTCGGAGCGCTTGAAGGCGCCCCCGGTGGATTTCGTGTCGTACCACGTGTCGTGCCACTTTCCTTCGACAAGCAGGCCCATACCGTAATCTCCTTGTTTCGGTTCAGTACGAAGATAATGCGCCAGCGCAATGTGTCCTACATCGCCCGCCGCGCATGTGACCTGCAAAATCGCACAGCGAAGCGGGAATTCCCGGTAGCTCAGATGCACAATGTTTAGAAAAGAACTGCTGAGTTTATTTGTTTTTTACAATTTCTGGCGCACACTGATACTGAGCCGAGGGGAGTGCGTTTATGAGTACCTATGTTTCAAAGGAAATGCGCGACGAACTGGATGCCGCGCGAATCGCCACGCTGAAGAAATCCAGCCGCCTTCGGGTGGAGTTGGGCGACAATCACTTCAAAATCCTGCGGTTGTGGAAAGACGGCTTCGCGGTCGAAGCGGCGTCGACACCGCGTTTGCGGGGGCTGGTCGACATCTATGATGGCGCGAACCATCTGTATCAATGCCTGATCGTCGCGGACGAAGAAGAAGCGGGCGAGATGCGCTATGAATTCAAGCGCAGCACGGTGGCAGCGGACAAGGCCCCACTGGATTTCTATCGCTCACCGGATGCACCAGTTGCCCTGTTGGGCTCTGACGGCTGACGGATCAAGGGCGAATTTCGACAACTGTCCCGTTGGCGGCAAGGCTCCACAGTCGGGCCATTTCCGCATTTGAGATGGCAATGCAGCCAGCCGTCCAGTCGCCCGGAAGGGTAAAGCCGACAATGGCATTTGGCTGCCCGTGAATGAAGATGTCCCCGCCGGGGTCAATGCCCTGTTTCGCGGCGCGTTCAGAATCTTCAGGCTTTGGATAATCGATACCCAGTGATAAGTGATAGGCGCTTTGTGGATTGCGCCGGTCGATGGTGAAGATGCCTTCAGGCGTTTTGCCATCGCCTTCCCGGGCCTTGTCACCTTGCGGAGAAAACCCAAGCGCGATGTCGGCCTGCATGACCACTGCGCCACCAAGCGTCGCTGTCAGCCGCCGGTCTGATTTTTCAATCAGGATGTGATCGACCCTTTGTGCTTCTGGTGCCAACGGCGGGGCTGGCGGTCGAGGCCGGTATTGATGCCAGCCGATCCAGGCGGCACCTACCGCCAGGACCAACAAGCAAAGAACCAAACCGCGCCGCATTGACGTTATTGCAGATCGGCGAATGCGGCACGCAGCCGGGCGCAGGCTTCGTCAACCTGCGCGCCTTGAGTTGCCAAATTGAACCGCTGGAAGGTTTCGCCGCCGGTTCCAAATCCGGGTCCGGGTGAGGTGGCGATCTTCGCGTCCTCGCGCAGCCGTCGGACGATTTCTTCCATTTCCATCCCGGTGCGTGAAAAGTCGACCCATGCCAGATAGGTCGATTGCAGGGGCATCGACCACAATCCGGGAATGGCCGCGATCGTATCGTCAAAGCGGCGCCGGTTCCCATCCAGATGCGCAACCTGCGTATCAACCCATTCAGCACCCTCGGGGCTGTAGGCCGCGGTAATCATCGAAACGCCCAGAGAGCTGGGTGAATAGTCCAGCGTATTCAGCCGGTGACGCATGGCCGCCCGCAGGGTCGGGTCGGGGATAATCATGTTGCCGGTGCGCTGCCCGGCGATATTGAACGTTTTTGACGCCGCCGTCAGCGTAACTGTCCACGGGCGCGCATCAGGCGCGGCAACATCCATCGGGACAAAGGTGTTCCCGGGATAGATCAGGTCATGGTGAATTTCGTCAGATACCAGTATCAGCCCGTTTCGCTCGGCAAATGCTGCGACCGCGCGCAACTCGTCCGGTGTCCAGATGCGGCCCGAAGGATTCTGAGGCGAACACCAAAGCAGCAGCTTTTCAGAGCCATCCAGACGCGACTGGGCGTCGTCCAGATCCAGCGCATAGGTGTCGCCGTCCCGTACCAGCGGACACTCGACCAATTTTCGGCCAGACTTGTTCACCTTATGGGCAAACTCATGATAAACCGGCGAAAAGATCACCACGCCATCGCCCGGCTCACTCCAGACATCCAGGGCCAGTGCAATGGCATTGCCCAATCCCTGCGTTGTCAGCACCCAATCTGTGTCGATCGACCAGCCATGGCGGTTCTTCATCCACCACTGTACGGCCTGCAGATATTGGGGGTGTTCCCACGAGTATCCAAATACCCCGTGCTCGGCGGCCTTGCGGACGGTTTCGATCACGCAAGGCGCGGTGGCATAATCCGAATCCGCTGTCCACATGGCCAGCCCGTCTTCGGGCGATACGCCGAACAGCTGCTCCATCTTGTCCCATTTGGAACTCTGGGTTCCCCGGCGGTCGATCAGGTCGTTAAAAGTCATGTGCACTCCGTTCTTCGGGCTGAAAGCTAAACGCAAATTGCGCAGGTGCAAGGGGGGCGTTGCGGCTGGGCGCGTGATGACCTAAATCAGCCCCATGAAACGCAATATCCTGATCCATCCCGATCCCCGTCTGAAAAAGGTCTGTGCGCCGGTGGGCGACCTTACCGACGAACTGCGCAAACTGGCCGATGACATGCTGGAAACGATGTACGATGCGCCCGGCATCGGCCTTGCCGCGCCGCAGATCGGTGTGCTAAATCGGCTGATCGTTCTGGATTGCGTCAAGGAAGAAGGCGAAGCACCGCGCCCGCTGGTGATGTTCAACCCCGAGGTCATATCGTCGTCGGATGAAACCAGCGTCTACGAAGAGGGATGCCTGTCAATTCCGGATCAATACGCCGAAGTGACCCGTCCCAAGGTGGTCGAGGTCGCGTGGATGGACCAACACGGCAAAGCGCAGCAAGAGGTGTTCGACGGCCTTTGGGCAACCTGCGTTCAGCACGAAATCGACCATCTGAACGGCAAGTTGTTCATCGACTATCTCAAGCCTCTCAAACGCCAGATGATCACCCGCAAGATGCAGAAACTGAAGCGCGAGCAGGCGCGGGCGTGAGCGTTCTGGAGATTCTCAAGTGGCCCGATCCCCGGCTGTCGCAAAAATGCGAACCGGTTGTGGGTGAAGTGCCCGAGGGTCTGATCCGCAACATGTTCGATACGATGTATGCCGCACCAGGCAGGGGGTTGGCCGCACCGCAGGTCGGTGTGATGCAACGGTTCTTTGTGATGGATTGCGGTTGGAAAGAGGGCACCCCCAGCCCAATGGTCATGATCAACCCGACGATCATGGCAGCGGAACGCGTGCCCTTCGTGATGGAGGAGGGCTGCCTGTCGATCCCCGGCATTCTGATCCCGGTCGAACGACCCAAGGCCATCACCGTGCAATGGACGGCCGCCGAAGGCGACATACACATGGCTGATTTCGACGGGTTCGAGGCGCGTTGCATTCAGCATGAATTCGATCACCTGAACGGGGTCGTGACTTTCGATCATCTGGACCCGGACGCCCGGGCAACAGCCGAGGCTGATTATCTGGAGAACAGACCATGACTGTACGCACCTGTCTTCCCTGGCCTGACAAGCGGTTGCGAACCCAAGCTGATGACGTTGATGAGATCACCGATGACATCCGGGCGATCTGGGACGACATGATCGACACGATGGAGGCGATGCCCGGTGTCGGATTGGCAGCTCCACAGATCGGTGTGATGCTGCGTCTGGCAGTTGTGGACGGTTCGACCGAACGGGGTCGGGCCGTACGCCTGGCAAACCCGGAAATCCTGCACAGTTCGATTGAACTGCGCGAGCATGATGAGGCCAGCCCGAACCTGCCCGGTGTTTCCGCCAAAGTGAAAAGACCCCGAGCTGTCACCGTCCGATACCTGAACGAACAAGGGATGATGGATCGGCGCGATTTTGTGGGCATCGAAGCCACCAGCGTTCAGCATCAGATCGATCACCTGAACGGCAAGATGTACTTTGATCGCCTCAGCAAGGTGAAACGGGATATGCTGCTGCGCAAGGCGCGCAAACAGGGATAACCCGCCATAAAGGAGCACTATCATGCGCGTCGTTTTCATGGGAACGCCCGAGTTTTCGGTTCCGGTACTGGATGCGCTGGTCGATGCCGGGCATGAGATCGCGGCCGTGTACTGTCAGCCGCCCCGCCCAGCTGGACGCGGGAAAAAGGACCGCCCGACTCCGGTTCACGCAAGGGCTGCAGCCTTGGGTCTGGAGATGCGGCATCCGGTGTCGCTGAAGTCCCCGCAGGAACAGCAGGAGTTTTCCGCGCTGCAGGCTGATGTCGCCGTTGTGGTGGCCTATGGCCTGATCCTGCCGCTGTCCATTCTGGATGCGCCAGCGCATGGATGTCTGAATATCCACGCCAGTCTGTTGCCCCGTTGGCGGGGGGCGGCGCCAATCCATCGGGCGATCATGGCAGGTGATGTTGAAACCGGTATCTGCATCATGCAGATGGAGGCCGGGCTGGACACCGGCCCCGTCCTGCTGCGGGATGCCACACCAATCGGCGTAGAAGAAACCACCGATCAGTTACATGACCGGCTGTCGGTCATGGGTGCGAAGCAAATCGTCGAAGCGCTGGGCCGCCTGCACGAACTTACCCCCGAGCCGCAAGCGCAGGATGGCGTGACCTATGCCGCCAAGATCGACAAAGCAGAGGCGCGGGTTGACTGGTCGCGGTCCGCTGCCGAGGTTGATCGTCAGATCCGGGGGCTTTCGCCATTTCCCGGTGCATGGACCGAAATTGAGGGCGAACGCGTCAAACTGCTGGCCTCCCGCCTGTCGGACGGGCAAGGGGCACCGGGCGAGGTTCTCGATGACGCTTTGCGCGTGGCTTGTGGGGATGGGGTTGTGGAGCTGCTGCGCTTGCAAAGGGCAGGCAAAGGCGCGCAGGATAAGCAAAGCTTTTTGCGGGGCTGGCCTGTTGCTGCCGGAACCCGCCTCTAGTCGGAGGGCCGCCGGATGTTCATGATCCTCATGGGCACAGTCGTTATTGCCGGGATCGTCGGATATCTGTCCGAGATCACAGGCTTTACCAAGAACGGCTATCTGCAATCCATCATCATCTGCGTCGGTGGCGCGTTCCTGTTCTATTTCATCCGCATCATGTTCGGAATCGGATTTGGCTCGCCGGGATTGGATGCGGTGCTTTCATCCATCGGTGCACTGATCATCGTGCCGACGCATTGGAGGAAATGAGATGCCCATCGTTGCCCTGATTATCATTGGCGCCGCTGCCGGGTTCCTTGCAACCCGCCTGATGCGAATCGAGGCGGACATCCCGACGACGATGCTGGTCGGGATCGTTGGTGCGCTGGTTGGCGGGCTGATCCTGCGCGCGTTGCTGACCGTTATGGGCTGGCTCTCGGGCTTTGTCGGCGCCGTTCTTGGCGCGCTTCTCGTTCTCTGGCTGTGGCAGAGATATTTTCGCCGCTGAGGCCTTGACCCCCTTCATGATAGAGGGCCAGATCGCCCGAAATCATATTCTGGGGCAACTCATATGCATCATGATCTGAAACCGGGCGATGTCGCCCTGATGGGGGTTCCGCTGGACCTGCATTCGTCGTTCCTGCAGGGCCCGGCCTTTGCTCCGGGTCGCATCCGCGAAGCGCTGCATTCGGGTGCTGCGAACCTAACCGCCGAAGATGGCACCGATCTGGGTGCAACCGATCGGTTTCGGGATACCGGCGATCTTGAAGTATTCGAAATGCGCGGCCAGGAACCGATCGACCGGATCGAGGCCGGTGCAGCGGAACGTTTGTCCAGCGGGGCGCGGTTGTTGTCGCTGGGTGGCGATCATTCAGTTGCCTATCCGCTGATTAAGGCCCATGCCGAACGGTATGAGGGGCTGAACATCCTGCACATCGATTCCCATCCCGACCTCTACGACACGCAGGAAATCGGCCCGCTGGGACATGGTTGCCCTTTTGCGCGGGTGATGGAGAACTGCCCGGTCAAGCGGCTGGTACAGGTCGGCATCCGCACCATGAATACGCATCAGCGCGAACAGGCAGACAAATTCGGGGTCGAGGTGATCGACATGCGCAGCTGGCGCCCGGACCTGCAGATTTCCTTTGATGGCCCGGTCTACCTTTCGCTGGATCTGGATGCGCTTGATCCGGCGTTTGCCCCCGGTGTTTCACATCACGAACCCGGCGGTCTGACGACGCGCGAGGTGATCGACCTGATCCACCGGTTCGGGGGGCAATTGGTCGGGGCTGATATTGTTGAGCTGAACCCGCATCGCGACCCCTATGGCATGACTGCGATGGTGGCGGCGAAATTCGTCAAGGAAATCGGCGCGCGCCTGCTTTCCAACTAATGCCAGCAACCAAAATGGGCCGGGTCAGACTTTGGCCTTGCCCGGCTTGAACGGGGCCATACCCGCGCGGGCCAGTTCATCGGCCCGCTCGTTCTCAGGATGCCCCGCATGGCCCTTGACCCATTCCCAGGTCACGTCATGACGGCTTTGCGCCTCGTCCAGTCGCTGCCAGAGTTCCACGTTCTTGACCGGCTTTTTGTTCGAGGTCTTCCAGCCATTTCTCTTCCAGCCAAAAATCCAGCCGGTAACGCCGTTCTTTACATAGGCGCTGTCTGTCACCACGGTGATCGTTGACGGTCGTTCCAGTGTCTCCAGTGCGTTGATCGCCGCCAGCAATTCCATGCGGTTGTTGGTTGTCTCGGCCTCGCCGCCGCTCAATTCGCGCTCTTTCAGAACAGCGCCCTTGTCCATGGCGCGCAGCAAGACACCCCAGCCCCCCGGGCCGGGATTGCCGGAACAGGCCCCATCGGTATAGGCGAATAGTTCAGGCATGGGCGAAAACCAGAATGAACCCGTCATACGACCCGGCCAGCCCCTTGCCCATTCCCGTCACGAAACGATCGAGCGTGAACCCGGCCTCGGTCAGAGCCGTCTCAATCTCGGTCTGGGAATAATAGGTGTAGTATCGGTCCAGATGATCACGGTGTTCTCCGGTGCCCAGTTTCATGCCCAGAAAGAGGATACCACCGGGTTTCAGCGCACCATGGATTGCGCCCAGATAACGCGGAAAATCCGCTCGAGGGGCGTGCAGCAGGGAAAAGCTGGCATAGACGCCATCATATTCCGCGGTTTCAGTGACATCATCGAACGTGCCTAGATGCGCATCTACGCCGTTTTCGCGGGCGTACTCGACAAAAGCGGGGGTGGCGTCCAGTGCCCGAACCTTCAGGCCCTGCCGCATCAGAAATGTGCTGTCCGATCCGGGCCCCGAACCCAGATCCAGCACATATCCTGCTGCGCCTACCGCATCCGCAAAGGCCTGCCGCGCCTCAAGCTGTTCGGCGGGCAGCGGCACCTTCAGATAATCCGCAACATGCGAGGTATAGGCGTCGATCGTTTTCCGGTCTGGCATCACGCAGATTGCCGCAGCACGCGCGGCACCTTGAATTCAACATTCTCGATCGCCGTTTCAACCATTTCGACAGTGACGTCAAAACGGGACTGAAACGCCTCGATGACCTCATTCACCAGCACTTCGGGGGCGGATGCCCCGGCGGTGACTGCGATGCTGGAAATACCTGTCAGCGCGCGCCAGTCGATATCCGTGGCGCGCTGGACCAGTTGGGCATAGTTGCAGCCCGCCTTGGAAGCGACCTCAACCAGTCGGCGGGAATTCGAAGAGTTGGGCGCGCCCACAACCAGCAGCGCATCAGATTTAGGTGCTACGATCTTGACCGCTGCTTGCCGGTTGGTGGTGGCATAACAGATGTCTTCCTTGTGTGGTCCGATAATCGCGGGAAAGCGGGCGTGCAATGCCGCGACGATGTCTCTGGTGTCATCGACCGACAGTGTGGTCTGCGTAACGAAAGCCAGTCGTTCGGGATCGCGGACCCGGACATTGGCAACGTCTTCCACGGTTTCCACCAACAGAACTTCGCCATCGGGCAACTGACCCATGGTGCCAACCGTCTCGGGGTGGCCCTTGTGGCCGATCATGATCATCTGCAACCCGGCATCCGCGTGCCTTTGGGCCTCGATATGCACCTTGGACACAAGCGGGCATGTTGCATCCACATAGATCATTTCACGCCGTGCTGCCTCGGCCGGAATGGCCTTGGGAACGCCGTGCGCCGAAAAGATGACAGGGCGATCATCGGGGCATTCGTCCAGTTCCTCGACAAACACCGCACCTTTTGCCTGCAGCCCGTCCACCACGAATTTGTTGTGCACGATTTCGTGTCGCACATAGACCGGCGCGCCCCACTTGGCCAAAGCCATCTCGACGATCTTGATGGCACGGTCCACGCCTGCGCAAAAACCCCTTGGGGCGGCGAGGTAGAGTGTGAGTGGCGGCTTGGTCATGTGGACATCTCCCTGACCCGGACAGGTAAGGTTTTTCGCAGCATTGGTCCAGATGTCATGATGGTGTCATGATCCTGACATCGTCGCGCATTAACGTGATTGGTGTTTAAGCACCGAATGCTAGTTAAAGAAGCGCGGTCAGAATCATAACGATCCTGACCGCGCAATTTCCCATCACTGCGGTTCATGCCAGATATTCCTCTGGCCTTAGCTACCGCCCGCTACCGCGACGCTGCGGGGCTCCCGAGGTTCCCGGGGCTCCATCGGCATTTCACGCGGTGGACGTCCGATGACGTCACGCAGATCTTCCAGCTCGATGAAGTTGTCGGCCTGACGGCGCAACTCGTCCGAGATCATGGGCGGCTGGCTGCGGATGGTCGAAACCACCGAGACGCGAACGCCCTGACGCTGAAGGCTGGCAATTAGCGGGCGGAAATCCCCATCGCCCGAAAACAGCACGATATGATCGACGCGCGGCGCCAGTTCCATGGCATCGACGGTCAGTTCGATATCCATGTTGCCTTTTACCTTACGGCGGCCCATGGAATCGGTATATTCCTTGGCCGGTTTCGTCACCATGGTGAACCCGTTGTAATGCAGCCAATCAACCAATGGGCGGATAGGCGAATACTCATCGTTTTCCAGCAGCGCTGTGTAATAGAACGCCCGAAGCAGTTTTCCCCTGCGCATGAATTCCTGACGCAGCAACTTGTAGTCGATGTCAAAGCCCAGAGCTTTGGCGGCCGCGTAAAGATTCGAGCCATCGATGAACAGCGCTAGCCGTTCGTCCTTATAAAACATAAATAGTCCCTTCCGGTATAACCCAGTGCGCCGTGAGGTTCCGTGAGTGAGTGCGTAATAAATCAGCGCAATGGTGCACCTAATGTAAGAATTTTGACATGTATCGCAAGTATTGTCTGTGCGGAATGAGAGGTGAAATATGGCCGAAACCCGGTCAAAAGCAGTGTTGGCGTTGGGTGCAAATCTCAGCCTGAGAGATAACGGGCCCGAAGTGACCCTGCGAAACGCGCTTGAGGTTCTGAAGGCGGAAAGCGTGGTGATTCGCTCTGTAAGCCGCTTTTTTGGCACTCCGTGCTTCCCGGCGGGGGCCGGGCCGGACTATGTGAATGCTGCTGCGCTGATTGAAACCGATGGTACGCCCGAAGCGTTGCTTGATCTGTTGCACCGGGTCGAGCACGAGTTCGGGCGCGCGCGCGCTCAGCGCTGGGGCATGCGAACACTCGATATCGATCTCGTGTGCTGGGACGACCGGGTTTTGCCTGATCAGGCTGAATATGAACGATGGCTGAGATTGCCTGCAGAAGATCAGGTAAAGCTGGCCCCTGACAAATTGATCCTGCCACATCCCCGTTTGCAGGACCGCGCATTCGTATTGGTGCCCATGGCCGATGTCGCGCCTGATTGGCGCCACCCGGCTCTTGATCTGACGGTAACCGAGATGCTTGCAAAGCTGCCTGAGGCCGATGTGGCCGCGGTTGTCCCGCTTTGATGCGGGCAGAACGGCATTTCCCGCTTGTCAAGGCGTAGAATCGCGCTTAGATAAACCCCTTCCTGACACGGATTCATTTACGGAGAGCGCCCCATGGCCCGCGTGACGGTCGAAGACTGTGTAGACAAGGTTCCGAACCGGTTCGAACTGGTGATGCTTGCCGCCCATCGCGCGCGCGAGGTGTCCGCTGGTGCGGCGATTACCGTGGACCGCGACAATGACAAAAACCCGGTTGTTTCGCTGCGCGAAATCGCTGAGGAAACCCAGAGCGCCGACGAACTGCGCGAGCGTCTGATCGAGGCCAACCAGACCCAGATCGAGGTTGATGAGCCCGAAGAAGATCAGATGGCGCTGCTGATGGGTGCAGAGTCGGACAAGCCTGCTGATGACGACATGTCCGAAGAAAAGCTCCTGCGCGCTCTGATGGAGGCACAGGGCCAGGGGTAATTCCCAAAGACGAAGGTGCGGACCGGATGATTTCTGCTGACGACCTGATTGCGCTGGTCCGCAACTACAACCCAAAAACCAATGCCGACCGCATCGCCCGGGCCTATGAGTTCGGAATGCAGATGCACGAGGGGCAGTTTCGCCACTCAGGCGAGCCTTATTTCACGCATCCTGTCGCTGTCGCCGCCATCCTGACCGAGCAACGGCTGGATGACGCCACCATCATCACCGCATTGCTTCACGATACGATCGAGGACACCAAAGCCAACTACGGCAAAGTGTCTGATCTGTTCGGGGACGAGGTGGCCAAGCTGGTCGACGGCGTAACCAAGCTGACAAACCTGCAGCTCTCCAGCCGTGAGACCAAGCAAGCCGAGAATTTCCGCAAGCTGTTCATGGCGATGTCCAAGGACCTGCGGGTCATTCTGGTGAAGCTCGCCGACCGTCTGCACAACATGCGCACGATCAAGGCGATGCGCCCGGAAAAACAGGTGATCAAAGCGCGCGAGACGATGGATATCTACGCGCCGCTTGCGGGTCGCATGGGTATGCAGTGGATGCGTGAGGAACTGGAAGACCTCGCGTTCCGTGTTCTCAACCCCGAGGGTCGCCAATCGATTATCCGTCGCTTTATCACCCTGCAGCGGGAAACCGGCGACGTGATCCATCGCATCACCGGGGATATGCGCCACGAGCTGGACAAGGCCGGGATCGAGGCCGAAGTCTTTGGCCGCGCCAAGAAACCCTATTCGATCTGGCGCAAGATGCAGGAAAAGGATCAGGGTTTTTCGCGCCTGTCAGATATCTACGGCTTTCGCATAGTCACCCGGTCCGAGGAAGATTGCTATCGCACTCTTGGTGCGATCCACCAACGCTGGCGCGCAGTTCCGGGGCGGTTCAAGGATTATATCAGCCAACCGAAATCGAACGGCTATCGCTCGATCCACACCACGGTGTCGGGGCGCGATGGCAAGCGTGTCGAAGTGCAGATCCGCACACGGCAGATGCACGATGTTGCCGAAACCGGCGTGGCGGCGCACTGGTCGTATCGCGATGGTGTCCGGTCCGAAAACCCGTTTGCCGTGGATCCGGCCAAATGGATTTCCAGTCTGACCGAGCAGTTCGACAACGAAGAAGATCATGACGAGTTCCTCGAAGCCGTGAAGCTCGAGATGTATTCGGATCAGGTCTTTTGTTTCACGCCCAAGGGCGACGTGGTCAAACTGCCGCGCGGGGCGACGCCGATCGACTTTGCCTATGCCATTCACACCCGCATCGGGCATGCTTGTGTTGGCGCCAAGGTGGACGGCATCCGGGTGCCGCTTTGGACACGCCTTAAGAATGGTCAATCGGTGGATATCATTACCGCCGACGGCCAGACGCCTCAGGTGACGTGGCTTGAGATCGCGGTTACCGGCAAGGCCAGAACCGCCATTCGCCGGGCCTTGCGCGAGGTGGATCGTGAACGGTTCATCAAGCTGGGCAAGGAACTGGCCCGTGCAGGGTTTGAACATGTGGGGCGCAAGGCGACAGACAAGGCGCTGGACGCTGCGGCCAAACATCTGCGCCTCAAGGATCGTCACGAATTGCTGGCACGTCTGGGCAGCGCCGAACTGACCGCGCATGAAGTGGTCGAGGCGGTCTATCCCGAACTGACAAAGGACGAGGGCGACGCCATCCCGCTGCGCCGCGCGGTGATCGGTCTGGAACCCGGTCAGAAGTTCGATCGTGCACCCTGCTGTCAGCCTCTGCCCGGTGAGCGCATCGTCGGAATTACCTATCGTGGCAAGGGCGTGGTCGTTCACGCGATCGATTGCGACCGTCTCAGCGAATTTGAGGATGAGCCCGAACGCTGGGTCGATCTGCACTGGCATTCGGGTACGCACCCGGCGGTCTATGCGGCAACGCTTGATCTGACCATCGGCAACGACGCAGGTGTGCTGGGGCGTATTTGCACATTGATCGGCGAGAAAAAGGCCAATATCTCCAATCTGGAATTCGTTGACCGCAAACCGGATTTTTACCGCCTGCTGATCAATGTCGAACTGCGGGATGTGGAACAGCTGCATTCGCTGATGTTGATGCTTGAGGCGGAAAGCGACGTGGCCGCGGTCGAACGGTATCGGGATACGGTGCAGGCGTCGGTAGCGGCGGGTTGAGAAAGGACGATCAGGAGTGGTTTTTAAGCGCCGAGATCGACGCTCACCTGTCCAGATCGCTTCGGAATTCGTTTATCCGCGCGGCGGCTGGACGCGTGCGTTTCACTACGTCAAACACCGGGTGCGTCGGTTACCTGACTCACCCGAACGGATTGCGCGCGGGATAGGCGCTGGTGTTTTCGCTTCGTTTACACCGTTTTACGGGTTTCACTTCTTTGTGGCCGTGGTGCTGGGCCGCCTGATTAACGGTAACATTCTGGCCGCACTCAGCGGAACGTTCTTCGGCAACCCGCTGACATATGTACCGATTGGCGTTGTGTGCCTGCAAACCGGGCATTTCCTTTTGGGCACCGAATTCGAAAAAGGTGAAACCAAGGGGCTCATGGGCAAATTCGCCAGTGCGCTGGGCGATCTCAAGAACAACTTTTTTGCGATGTTCACAGACCGGGTCGCCGACTGGCACGGGCTGAGCATCTTTTATCACGAGGTGTTCTTTCCCTATATGATCGGCGGCATCATTCCCGGGATCGTGGCCGGAACGATCTGTTATTTCCTCAGCCTGCCGGTGACGCGCACCTATCAACAGCGGCGGCGGGCGAAGATCAAAGCGAAATTCGAAGAAATCAAACGACTGGCCGAAGCAAAGGCTGACGTTCCCCAAGCAAACCCATTAGGCTCATCCCAAGGGCCGAAAAAGGATTCGAGCGATGTCTGATAACCATCTGCGTCTGGGTGTGAATATTGACCATGTGGCGACCGTGCGAAATGCCCGGGGCGGGGCCTATCCGGACCCGCTGCGCGCCGCCAAGATCGCCGAAGAGGCGGGCGCGGATGGTATCACCGCGCATCTGCGCGAAGATCGACGTCATATCTCGGACGCTGATATCGACCGCCTGATGGAGGTTCTGTCGGTGCCGCTGAACTTTGAAATGGCTGCGACCGAAGAAATGCAACGGATCGCCCTGCGCCACAAACCACACGCGGTGTGCATCGTGCCGGAAAAGCGCGAGGAGCGCACGACCGAGGGTGGATTGGAAGTGGCGCGTGAGGAAAACAAGCTGGCCCATTTCATCGCCCCGTTGCGTGATGCGGGTTGCCGGGTTTCGATCTTCATTGCTGCGGACAAGAAACAAATCGAAGCGGCCCATCGCATTGGCGCTGAGGTGATCGAGCTTCACACAGGCGCTTACTGCGACGCCCACGCCGAAGGGCACAATGACGACCGCGACCGCGAGTTGGAAGCGCTGCGGGAAATGTCGGCCTTTGCGCACTCGCTGGGGCTCGAGGTTCATGCGGGCCACGGTCTGACCTATGACACGGTCCAGCCTGTCGCCGCCTTCCCCGAGGTGAAAGAGCTGAATATCGGACATTTCCTGATCGGCGAGTCGATCTTTCGCGGCCTCACTCCGGCGATTGCCGAGATGCGCCGCCTGATGGATGAGGCGCGGGCATGATCACGCCCGCCTTCGTTGCCATCTGGTTTGCGTGGCTGATGGCCGGGGGTTCGCCGGGGCCGGCAACGATGGGTATCGCGGGCACCGCCATGAACGAAGGCCGCCATGCCGGTCTGGTTTTCGCCTTGGGCATCTGCGCCGGGTCCGCCGCCTGGGGCATCGCCGCCGCTTTGGGACTGTCGGCGATCATGCTGGCAAATGTCTGGGTGTTCGAGGTGATCCGCTATGTTGGGGTGGCCTATCTGGGCTGGTTGGCGCTCAAGGCGCTGCGCCGTGCCCTGACGTCGGACGAGGTGGCGCTGGGCAAACCTGTCAGCGGTTCGCTGAGAGCCATTTTCGCCAAAGGCGCGGCCATTCACCTGACCAACCCCAAGGCGATCCTGAGCTGGGGCTCGATCTATGCCATCGTGGCCCCAAACGACGCCAGCCTGTCGATGTTGCTGGGCTATTTCGCGATGCTTTATGCGGGCTCGCTGCTCATCTTCATCGGCTACGCGTTCCTGTTTTCATCAGAACGCATGGTCCGCGCCTATCGCCGTGCGCGCAGATGGTTTGATCTGGCCTTTGCCGGGTTCTTCGGAGTGGCGAGCTACAAGATACTGACGGTGCGATTGTCATGATGGATTACGCAGCACTGATCTCAACTGCAGTGGCGTTCTTTGTAGTGGCTGTTTCACCCGGTCCTGCAAATATTTCTAATGCCGCAGTAGCGATGAAATATGGGCGTAAAACCAGCTTGATCTACGGCGCTGGCTTGTCCTGTGGTCTGGTTTTTTGGGGGCTGGTCGCCGCCAGTGGCATGGGTGCAGTTCTGCAATCTTCCTTCTATTTGTTGATGCTGCTCAAAGTTTTGGGCGGGATTTATCTGTTGTGGCTTGCGTGGCAATCTTTCAAGTCGGCCAGATTGCCAAATGGGGAGGCACCAGGCCCAACCAATGGCGGGCGCTGGTTTCTGCGCGGGCTGATACTCAACATGTCAAACCCAAAATCAGTGGTCGCATGGATGGCGGCTTTGGCGATTGGGATTGGCCCCAATGACAGCCTGCTGAACGTGGCTGCTGCGACTCTGGCCTGTGTCATGGTTGGATTTTTGAACAACGCGCTGTATTCGTTGCTGTTCTCAGTTGATGGTATGATGCAGGCTTATCGCCGTTGCCGCCGTTGGATAGATGGCGTCGCGGCCGGGTTGTTTGCATTAGGCGGTGTTGGATTGATCAGGTCGGCGTTCTCCAGATGATTTTAGGAATTGGCACAGACCTCGCAAATATCGACCGTATCCAAGGTACGCTTGACCGGTTCGGCGACCGGTTCCGCAATCGTGTTTTCACTGATATCGAACAGCGCAAGGCTGAACGTCGTCACGACACCGCCGGTACCTACGCCAAACGCTGGGCCGCGAAAGAGGCGTGTTCCAAGGCGCTGGGAACCGGTCTGCGCATGGGCATCGCGTGGAAGGACATGGCCGTCACAAATCTGCGCACCGGTCAGCCGGTGATGCACGTGACCGGTTGGGCGGCGGAACGCCTGAAAGAGATGACGCCCGATGGGCATGAGGCGATCATCCACGTCACCCTGACCGACGATCATCCCTGGGCGCAGGCATTTGTGGTGATCGAGGCGCGGCCCATTCACGAAGCGCCGTCCCGGCCTTGACTTGCCCCCATCAGCCCCGCATGTAGCACCGCAACGACGCAAGGACCGGAGAGCAGCATGGCCGAGGAAGCCAAAACAGGAAACGCCTTTTGGGAGACGATCAAAACCGTCGTCTATGCCCTTCTGATTGCGGGCGTTTTCCGCACGCTGTTCTTTCAGCCATTCTGGATTCCCTCAGGCTCGATGAAGCCTACCCTGTTGATCGGTGACTTTCTGTTCGTCAACAAGATGGCCTATGGCTATTCCTACGCCTCCTGTCCCAGCCTGATCGTCCCCAGCCTTGGGCTGAATATTGATGCCGAGGATATCTGCGGCTGGATGAAAGGCGACAATACCCGCATCATGGGTGGTGAACCCGAGCGCGGCGATGTCATCGTGTTCCGCCATCCCGTGACCGGGCGTGACTATATCAAGCGTGTCATCGGGTTGCCGGGGGACAAGGTGCAGGTTCGCGACGGCGTGATCATTCTGAACGGCACACCTGTCAAACAGGTTCCGGATGGCCTCTTTACCGAGATCGCCGAACCTCAGGGGCCGCAACGCCTGCGTCCGCGCTGCGAAAACGGCCCGGTCGGGATCGGGGGTATCTGTGAGAAATCGCGCCTGATCGAAACGCTGCCCAGCGGCCTGTCCTATGATATCCTGAACATCGGAAATCAGGCTGCGGACAATACCGGCATCTATGTCGTTCCCGAAGGCCACTATTTCTTTATGGGCGACAACCGGGACAACTCCAGCGACAGCCGCGTACCGCAATCGGTCGGCGGAGTAGGGTTCGTTCCGTATGAGGATCTGCTGGGTCGTGCGGATCGCATCATGTTCTCGTCCGCGGGCCGGTCGATGTTCTTCTTTTGGACATGGCGCGGCGATCGCTTTTTCAAGGCGATCAATTGAAGATCTCGGCCGAGATAAAAGCCTTTCAGCAGCGGCTCGGGTATGAGTTTTCCGACCCTGCACTGCTGCTGCGGGCGTTGACCCATGGATCGGTATCGTCCTCTACCAGGCCCGACAATCAGCGACTGGAGTTTCTGGGCGATCGGGTTCTGGGGCTGGTGATGGCGACGGCACTGCTGGAAGCCGACCAAAAGGCCACCGAAGGGCAGCTGGCACCACGCTTCAATGCATTGGTGCGCAAGGAAGCCTGCGCTGACGTGGCGCGGCAGATCGATCTGGGTGCCGTCCTGAAACTGGGCCGGTCCGAGATGCTGTCAGGCGGGCGGCGCAAGTTGGCGCTTTTGGGTGACGCGATGGAGGCGGTTATCGCCGCCATCTACCGCGATGCAGGGTTCGAGGCCGCAAGAGAAGTCATCCTGCGTCTGTGGGGCGACCGGATCTACAATGTCGAGGCCGACGCGCGTGATGCCAAGACCGCATTGCAGGAATGGGCTCAGGCGCGCCGACAGAGCCCGCCCTCATATGTCGAGGTTTCGCGCAGCGGCCCCGATCATGCGCCTATCTTTACCATCGCGGCCAGATTGCAGGACGGAACCGAGGCACAGGCGACCGCAGGCTCGAAACGTCAGGCCGAACAGGCCGCCGCAAAGGCCCTTCTGGACCGGTTGGGCTGATCCGGATCAGGTCAGGGTTTCGGGGGAAGAACCCCCTTGGCCTGAAGCACGGCAAGTACATCCAGTATCGTGGCTGTACTGACATCGAATGACCCGTTAAGGCGGACACCCGCCCCGCCATCGCCGATCTCATACGTCCCGCCAGAGCTGTAATCCGGATCAAGTGAAGCCAGATCCGTCGGAAGTTCAGGGCAAATCGGAAACCTGTCGGAGACAGCCGCCCCGGCCCGCAGGAAAACCGAGCGGGCGGTTTGCAGGAACTCTTCCTGATCCTCCGAAAGGGAAGGTGGGTTGTTCAGGGTCATATCCACATCCGCCAATTCGAAATAGATGCACTGATCGCGCAGCTCAGCTGAGGCTGAGGTCGTAAACTCAATGCCTCCTGTGGCCAACAGTGCTTCGCGCTCCGGAGGCTGTCCGATGCTTCTGCGGCACTTGTAGGTGTTCAGTTCAAACCGGCCCGTCACGGTCAGGACTTTGTCATCCGCCCGGGCACTCAGCGCATCCAGCGATATCTCTGCGTTGCAGGCATCGGTAAAGGTTGCGCCTGTCAGAAGAACGGGAAGCTGCCTTTGAATATCCCGAAGATCGACTGTGGCATCGACGCCAATACGCGTGGTCGCGACTTCTGCCAGTTCAAGTTTGATGTGATACGGTACATCCGAATTGCCAATCGTCACATCACGCGAAAAATCAAAGGACACCGGCTCTGCACCGGCATGGGTACACAGCAAGGTCAGGGTCGCAGCGGCAGTTCGCAGAAATAGGTTTTTCATTCTCCGCCCTCCGCGTCGCCTTTTTCCTGCAGCAACCGCAACAGATCCAACAGCGTTGCCGCACTGGTATCGACTGATCCCGACAAACTCGAGCCGACCCCGCCGCTGCCAATTTCGCGTGTGCCTCCGGACGTGAACCGGGGATCAAGGCTGGCCAGCTCTTCGGGCAAGGTTGGGCAAACCGGATTGTCGGCCAGAACCTCTGCGCTTTTTTCGACAATCAATGTCTCGGCTTTTTCCGTCAATCCGATCCAATCGGACACGCTGCCGACAAATCCCTGCGGATCCAGGTCCAGATCGACAAGGCGAAACTTAACGCAATTCCGGCTGACATCAGCGGTGGCTCTGACCTGAACATCGACGTTTTGCCCGAACAGCAACACGCCCCGGTAATGCACCTTGGGGTCTTTGGTGTTGCAGGCATAGAATTTGGCCTGAAACTGCCCGCGCAGGATGACAGCGTTCTGTTCGGCCTGAACGTCCGAGACCGCCAGCGCGAATTTCTGTTTGCAGGTCTCCTCCAGCACGTTCGACAGCAGCGCAGGCGCAAGCTTCTGAACCGTGCGCAGATCCAGAAACGTATCGACCCCAAGACGTGTTTCCGAGATTTCGCTGAGCGAGACATAAAGTGAATACGGAAGCTGCCTTTCTTTGACAGGCAGAGAATCCTGAATTTTGAACTCAACGCTTTCAGCGGCCAGACTGCTGGCCGCCGTGGCCAGCCCAAGACCAAGCGACACAAGGCGGAATAGTCGCGCCAAACTGAAATTTGTCCTTTTGCCCGAAATTTCGGTCACTTTCACCCCCGCCTCGCGTTCGTGGGCACACTGTAACAGCATTTGGTTCTTTGGTTTCAACAATTTACACGGGCCTCAATTCTGGCGGGCCGCCCGGATTCCTCGATGGCCCGGGTACTTGGTGCAGAAATGCCCAACCCCCTGTTGCAGGGCAAATCCCTCTGGCCCGGGACGCCATTCTGCTATAGGGATGCTGGCCTGCAAACAGGATCGCAAAACATGACCACAAGCGCCGGATTCATCGCCCTGATCGGAGAGCCCAATGCGGGCAAATCAACGCTGCTGAACCGCATGGTCGGGGCCAAGGTCTCGATCGTGACGCATAAGGTGCAGACCACGCGCGCGCGCATCCGTGGCGTGGCTATCGAAGGGGACGCGCAGCTGGTGTTTGTAGATACGCCCGGTCTGTTCAAGCCCCGTCGTCGACTGGATCGCGCCATGGTGGCAGCAGCATGGGGCGGAGCGGCCGACGCTGATGTCGTCGTTCTGATGGTCGAGGCCCATCGCGGCGTGACCGAAGGTGTCGAACGCATTCTGGAGGGGCTGAACGAGATAGGGCAGGACCGCAAGGTGGCGTTGGCAATCAACAAGATCGACAAGGTTCCGTCCGAGAAACTACTGGCGCTTACCAGCGACCTCAACGCGCGCTACCCGTTTGCCGAAACCTTCATGATCTCGGCCGAACGTGGCTATGGCGTCGATGACCTGCGCAAGTGGCTGGCCGCAGAATTGCCCGAGGGCCCGTGGCTGTATCCCGAGGATCAGATAGCCGATCTGCCGATGCGTATGATCGCGGCTGAGATGACGCGCGAGAAACTGACCCTGCGCCTGCATCAGGAACTGCCCTATCAGTTGACTGTTGAAACCGAAAACTGGGAAGAGCGCAAAGACGGCTCGGCCAAGATCGATCAGGTGATCTACGTCATGCGCGACGGCCACAAGGGCATCGTGCTAGGCAAACGTGGCGAGACCATCAAGGCCGTCAGTCAGGCCGCCCGCGCCGAACTGGAAGAGTTCCTTGATCGCAAAATCCACTTGTTCCTGCAGGTGAAAGTACGGCCCAACTGGCTGGAGGAATCCGAGCGGTATTCGGAAATGGGTCTGGATTTCAAAGACGGCAACGCATGACCCGTCTGACAGCTGAATTCTGGGTCCATGCCTATCTGGCGCGGCTGCGATTTCAGGAAATTCCCGCCTTTGTGGTCGCTCATGGTGACGACACGGCGGGCGCGGTTCTGGTCAAGCTCAACACTCTCGATGGTCAGGCCGTTGCGTTCCAGCGCAGTTTCGACCTGATGAGTGGTGAGCGGAAATGGGTGGAACTGTCCAGCGGTGCAGAGCCCGAAGTGGACGAAACCATCCACCGTCAACGCGGTTTCGATCCCGATTTGTGGGTGATCGAGGTTGAGGATCGGCAGGGACGGCATTTGCTGGGTGACGAAGGGCTGGAGTAGGCTGACAACCGCAAAGCCCGATGGCACCTTTTGCCTGCAACAGTTTCCGGTTCACAATGCCCGGAATTTCTCTTAGAACGCGCCATTCTTTCATCGTCCGGCCGGTTCCATGACACAGAAACGCTCAGAATTGCTGATGCCTGCGGGCAACCTGCGCAAACTGAAAATGGCGATCCTTTATGGTGCCGATGCGGTCTATCTAGGCACCCCGGACATGTCTCTGCGCACGAAATCCGAGTTCTCACTGGAGGATGTGATCGAGGGGGTCGCATTCTGCCACGCGCACGGGCGCCGCGCCTACCTGACGCTGAACCTGTTTTCGCACAACAAGGACATCCCCAAGCTCGACGAATACATCGACACCGTGCGTAAGGTGAAACCGGACGGGCTGATCGTGGCCGACCCGGGCGTGTTCCAATACGTGCACGAACGCGCGCCGGAACTGCCGCTGCATATATCGACGCAAAGCAACATCTGTTCATGGCTTTCGGTGAAGTTCTGGCAGGAACAGGGGGCTGAACTTTGTGTCCTGGCCCGCGAGGTCTCGTTTTCCGAGCTCAAGGAAATCCGCGAGAAATGCCCCAACATCAAGCTTGAGGCTTTCGTGCATGGCGCCATGTGCATGACCTATTCCGGCCGATGCCTGCTGTCGAATTTCATGGCCGAGCGAGGCGCCAATCAGGGAAATTGCGCCAACTCCTGCCGGTGGAACTACACATTCCGGATGCGGATGAAGGACGGCACCGTCCAGGATCTGAACATCACCGACGAGAATGCGGACATGTTCGAGTTTCTGCTTGAGGAAGGTTGCCGCCCTGGTGAATTGATGCCGATCGAGGAAGACGGGCGCGGTTCGTACATCCTGAACTCCAAGGATCTGTGCATCATGCCGAAACTCGACGAATATCTGGCAATCGGCGTGGACAGCCTCAAGGTCGAAGGGCGCGGTAAGTCTGAGTATTATTGCGCTATCGTGGCCCGCGCCTATCGCATGGCTATCGATGACTATTACGCCGATCCCGAAAACTGGGACCCGAAGCCCTATATGCGCGAGCTTGAGGCGGTTGGAAACCGGGGCTACACACTGGCCTTCCACGAGGGGCGGCTGACCAACTATTCGCATGGCTACGAACACACCGCCTCGCTTGCCCAATGGGAATATGCAGGCGTAGTGACCGAGGTGACCGGGGATGCGTTTCTGGTTGAGGTCAAGAACAAGCTCGTCGCCGGGGAGGTGCTGGAATTTGTTTCTCCCATCGCAAGCGAGACCGTTCTTCTGCGGGTTTACGATTTCGAACGGGCCGAGGATGGCGCTCGGCTGGACGTAGTGCAGGGCAGCACAAAAACGGTGATCCGTCTGCCGTTCGCTCTGTTCGATCACGAAGACATCGACGACCTGCGTGCTCGTTTCCCCGCGCTTTCAGTGATGCGCAAGGAACGGGCGCTAACCGAAGAACAGTGGAACCGGGTTCGTTTCGACAAGCTTACGCAGGGGCTGGAGCTGTCGGGTCGGGATAATCCCAAAGCCTATGCCCGCCGTCGCGACGATCTGGTCGAAAGCATCGGCGAGGGCGGCAACGAGCGGCGGTTCAAGACCAACCGCGTGGGCACCGACGGCTGCTGTGGCAGGGGGTGCAACGGTTGCCTGATCTTCTGGCAGGACGACCAGTATGCACGCGCCCGCGAAGTTTTGTTGAAGCGTAAACAGGGTGAGCAGCTCAGCCGGGCCGAAGCCTCATCGCTGAAGCAGGTCGACGCAATATCCTGAACTCCGGGGCGCGCTGCCAAACCGTGCCGGGGTCCTACCACCCGCCGGTCTTGGCCGTGATGTCGTGGCCTGTGGCGCCTGGTGCGCCTCCGGCGAATTCCCGCACCTTGCCCGCGAACTCCTTGAAATAGGGCTGGGCCTGCACATGGGCCAGCGTCTCGGCGCTGTCCCATCGACCCCAGTGAAACCGGGTCTTGCCATCGTCCGCGACAGCGACCTGATAAGTGAATTTACCGGATGCGTCTGGATCTGCGTTGATCGCAGCAATGAACGCGCCGGTTGCGGCGGTCCAATCATCTTCGTTGCCGCTGTATTCGTAGGTGATCGTGATCCCGCGCATAACGAATTCCTCTTTTTAACATGATTGTTAAATAGCTTTCAGAACACAGGGCAGGTTGTCAAGGGCGATGACCCTTGCAGGAGGCCCCTGGTTGCGGTCTTTTAGCCGTGCCGGAACATTGGGGTGGGTACGAGATTTGGATTGGCGAGATCACGGCATACTGCTGACTACCCGCCGCCATGGTGAAACTGCAGCCATTATCGAGGTCTTTACCGAATCTCACGGTCGCCACGCAGGTGTCGTGCGAGGTGGGACAAGTCGCAAGGTCGCGCCGATCCTGCAACCGGGCGCGCAACTTGACGTCATCTGGCGCGCGCGGCTTGAAGAGCATTTGGGCGCTTTTCAGGTCGAACCGCTGCGGTCGCGCGCCGCGGCGGCGTTTTCCGGGCGTCTGGCCCTGGCCGGTCTGAATGCGGTGATTTCACTGCTGTCTTTCTGTTTGCCTGAACGCGAACCCCACCCGCGCATCTACACCCCGACCGAGCGGTTGATGGACCTGCTCGGTCAGGATGACATCTGGCCACTAGCCTATCTGCGCTGGGAACTGGCGTTGCTCGAAGAGTTGGGTTTTGGCCTTGACCTGACCAGCTGTGCGGTGACCGGCGCGCGCGAAGGGCTGATCTATGTCTCGCCCAAATCCGGGCGCGCAGTCAGTGCGGACGGGGCCGGGGAATGGGCGGACAGGCTGTTGCCGTTGCCGCCTTGCCTGCGCGGCGAAGGAACTGCCCCCGATGATGAAATCGCGACGGGTCTGAAGACAACCGGCTATTTTCTTGAACACCGGGTCGCACCTGCGTTGGGTCACACCCCCTTGCCAGAGGCGCGTGCCAGATTTGTCGAGCGGTTTACTCGGCGGCTTTGAACAGCATCTCGTGCCCGTCCTCGTTCCGCAGGATCAGAACATCGCCCGAAACTTCGGACTGTGTCATGGCCATGAGCGCCGCGAAATATACCCCTTCGGCTTCCAGATCGGGGCAGGCGGCGCGGGTAGCGGCCAGATCAGTGATTTCGAACCACGGATAGGGCGCGTCGAGCGTGCCACTAAAGCTGTTACAGGGCGCCCGCCCGGCGATCTGACCCGCTTCGGGAAAACTGATCGTGGCTGATACGCCAAATGGCTGCCCATCGATTTCCTGCAATGTCCATGTGCGATCTGCGGCGCCATAGGCGGCGACGGATTCATCCCTGTCGCACTGGAACAGGGCCAACAAGGGCAAGATCAATGTTACGCGCAGCATCACGGCCTCCGTTCAACACGATGGTCCTAGCGGAACAGAAAGCACCAATGCAATGGCATCATGATGTCGCAAAAGAAAAGGCCCGGTTTCGACACCGGGCCCAGTTGGGGAAATATGACCGGTCGGCAGCCTAGCTGAGCAGCCGACGCGCGATCACCTGCGCCTGAATTTCAGCGGCGCCTTCAAAGATGTTCAAGATGCGGGCGTCGCACAGAACGCGGGAAATCTTGTACTCCAGCGCAAAGCCGTTGCCGCCGTGAATCTGCAATCCGTTGTCTGCCGCTGCCCAGGCCACACGCGCGCCCAGCAGTTTGGCCATTCCGGCCTCAAGGTCGCAGCGCTGGCCGTGATCCTTTTCCCAGGCCGAGAAATAGGTCAGCTGGCGCGCGATCATGACCTCGACCGCCATCATCGCCAGTTTACCGGAGACGCGGGGGAAATTGATCAGGGATTTACCGAACTGCTTGCGGTCCTGTGCGTATTGCATGGCGATATCCAGCGCACATTGCGCAACGCCTATGGCGCGGGCCGCAGTTTGGATCCGTGCGGATTCGAAGGTTTCCATGAGTTGTTTAAAGCCCTTGCCCTCTTCTCCGCCCAGCAGGTTCTCACCTTTGACATGGAAGCCATCAAAGCCCAGCTCGTATTCCTTCATGCCACGATAGCCCAGAACCTCGATCTCGCCGCCGGTCATGCCGGGAGTGGGAAAAGGGTTCTCGTCCGTGCCGGGTGTCTTTTCTGCCAAGAACATCGACAGGCCACGGTGATCCGTCGTGTCCGGATTGGTGCGCGCCAGCAGGGTCATCACATGGGTCCGTGCGGCGTGGGTAATCCAGGTTTTGTTGCCGGTGATCTTGTAATCGCCGTTTTCATCCTTCACCGCGCGGGTGCGCAGCGAACCCAGATCAGACCCCGTATTCGGTTCAGTGAATACGGCCGTCGGCAGGATTTCAGCGCTGGCAATGCGGGGCAGCCAGCTTGCCTTCTGCTCGTCCGTTCCCCCCGCGATGATCAGTTCGGCGGCAATTTCCGAGCGGGTGCCGAGTGAGCCGACACCGATATAACCGCGCGACAGTTCCTCGGACACGACGCACATCGATGCCTTTGACAGGCCGAACCCGCCGAATTCCTCGGGGATGGTCAGGCCAAAGACGCCCATCTCTGCCAGTTCCTCGATGATTTCCATCGGGATCAGTTCATCGTTCAGATGCCAGTCATGCGCGTTTGGTTCGACCTTTTCCTGCGCATAGCGGCGAAACTGGTCACGGATCATTTCCAGTTCTTCGTCCAGACCGGATGCGCCGAACATGGTGGCGCCGGACTGGGCCTCCATCAGCTCGACCAGACGGGTGCGCGCGGCCTGAGTGTTGGCCTGACCCATCAATGTCTGCACTTCCGCGCACTGGAAGCCAGACAGCGCGTCCCAGCCCAATCCCAGATCCTGCAGGCGCACGACCTCGGTCTGGTTCATCGGGATACCGCCCGCGACCTGATGCAAGTATTCTCCAAACGCAATCTGGTGCAGCAACTGCTCCATCTCGCCAAACTTGCCCTGCGCCTCCAATGCCTCGGCCCAGCGCTGCATCTGTTGCAGAGACTGGTTGTAGGTGGCCAGCCAGGACAGGCCATGCGCGGCCGTCTGGTTCGCCTCGATCAGTGCGCCAGACACCTTGCCATCGCTGCTCACCATGGCCCGGACAGAATCGCGGGCGCGTTCAAAAACGGTTTCGACAGCGGGCAGGGCCGCACGGGTCAAAGCCAGAAGATCGGGCAAAATTGCAGGTGTTGTCATATCGGTCACATCCTGTCCGTCATGGGCCATGAATCACGTCCTTCTTTCGGGTTGTCTGGTCATATCATGCTGCACGTGCAGCGCAACAAAAATACGCAACACCATTAAGAAACGTTCGAAAATTACCCGGCAATTTTTGCAGTGCAGAGAAGTTTCCGAATGATATGTAGGGGCATGTCTCTGTTTTCGCTGTTTACGCCCCAGGATCTGGTCATCGCATGTGCTGTTGCGGTTCTGGCCGGGATGATCAAGGGAATGGTGGGATTCGCCATGCCTATGATTATGGTTTCAGGTCTGAGCATGATGTTCCCGCCCGATGTCGCGTTGGCGGGATTGATCCTGCCGACGCTGGCGACCAATGGCGTGCAGGCCCTGCGCGAGGGGACGGAGGCCGCGTTCCGCTCGATCCGCGTGTTTCGGGTGTTTCTGAGTGTCGGGCTGATCTTTCTTTTGATCAGCGCGCAATTGGTCAGCCTCGTTCCTGCCTCGACCTTCCTGATGATGATCGGTGCCCCGGTTGTGTTCTTTGCCCTGCTTCAGTTGCTGGGCTTCAGACTAAACTTGCAGGAAAGATCGCCCCGGATCGAAGCGGTGGCAGGGTCCATCGCGGGCTTTATCGGGGGCATGTCCGGGGTGTGGGGGCCGCCCACGGTTGCTTATCTGACCGCGCTGAATACACCAAAAAACGATCAGGTTCGCATTCAGGGTGTGATCTATGGTCTGGGTGCGGCTGCACTGACTGCCGCCCATATGGGATCGGGGATTCTCAGGGCCGAAACGGTCCCGTTTTCCCTTCTGCTGATCACACCTGCGCTGGTTGGTCTATGGCTGGGGATGCAATTGCAGGACAGAATCGATCAGGCCACGTTTCGCAAGGCGACCCTGTTCGTTCTGCTGCTTGCAGGGCTTAACCTTGTCCGGCGCGCGCTGACAGGGTGAAAAGTCATCCACGCGTTTCAAAATAACGAAAGGCGAAAAGCAAACCCAGCATCAGGAAAAACAGGCCGGAAATGTCCCCGATCAGGAAGGCGATATATTCAACCGTGGCGCTGCCGAAGGCCATGTTTGTCAGGCTGGACATCAGAAACGAAGTAACGACCCCAACGCCCATGATGCACGCCCAACAGGGTTTGCGGTCAGGTTTGGGAAACAGGTCCCATCCGATCCATTTCAGTGCGTAGAATACCGCAGGAGCAGTCGTGACGGCGATCAGGATCGCCATAATGCGGCTTGGCAGGAAAACATCCGTTCCGCCGATATACGCAAATACCAGCACCACCCCCGGCAGCAGGGCAAAAATGGCACGCCATCCCAGCAACCAGGCTGCCAATATCCGAACACCATGCGGCAGAAACAGCAGGCTCGCGCGGCTGGGATATTCGGGAAAGAACATGTTCTGAAGTGGCGACAAAACCTCGAAGGTCAGTATCGACGCCACGACATAGGCCAGCGAGGCAAAGAATGTTTCGGAAACCCAAGCGCGCACGTGATTCAGCCGCTGCCGCTTGGGGTGCGACCGCTATTTGGGGGCATGAACGACGTAACGTCCCCTGTTTGCAGTCCCGCTTTGCGAAAGGTAACCCTTTTGAACCAAGGATTTCAGCGCGCGAAAGAAGGTCGGGCGCGAAACGCTCTGCAGCAGAGTGTGTTCGATCAGACCAAAGGTGCGGACCTCTTGTTCGGATTTGGACAATTCACCTGCGGCATAATAGATGTCGCGTTCAACCGGCGACAACTCCTCCAACCCCAGCGTGCGTTCCATGCTTTGCATCAGTTTGCGCAATTCGGCGAGTTTCGAAATTTCTGTCATAGCTTTACCACTTTGCCGTCATGTCAATACAGGCACGAATAACTTGTCCGAGCCGTCCTGAACCGGGGCATTGCCCCCAGGTCTCGTATTGACACTCATCCCCTTTATAATACTGTAGCTTTCGTATTAGGCAGCTTTGATCGCGAATGTGAGTGAGTGCGCATAAGCTGCCCAAAGTTTCTTTCAATTCACGCCCGGCGCCAACGCGTCGGGCGATTTTGGTAGTAGTTAGTCGAAATACCGCATGATTTGTGACCGGGCAACGGATTTGTATATTCGTTCACCCAAATACAACCATATATAGATTGATCTTACCGCTGTGCGACAGACGGTTGTGAAAGAGGCGCGAGCGCCTCTTTCCCGTTAACCGATGGCGACGGCTTTTACGTCTTCGTCGATGAAGGGCAGATACTGTTCGAAATTCTCGGCAAACATCTGCACCAGCTTTTCCGCCTGCTTGTCGAACGCGGCCTGATCATCCCAGGTCCGGCGCGGGTCCAGCAGAACCTCGGCCACGCCCGGGGCCGAGACCGGAACGTCAAACCCGAAATTGGAGTCCTTGCGATATTCAGCCTCGGTCAGCGATCCGTCCAGAGCGGCCGTCAGCAGCGCCCGGGTTGCCTTGATCGGCATCCGGCTACCAACACCATAGGCGCCGCCGGTCCAGCCGGTGTTGACCAGCCAGCAGGTCGCGCCGTGCTGGGCGATCTTTTCACGCAGCAGGTTGCCGTAAACTTCGGGGCGGCGCGGCATGAACGGTGCGCCGAAACAGGTCGAGAATGTCGGCTGCGGCTCGGTAACGCCACGCTCGGTTCCGGCAACCTTCGAGGTAAAGCCCGACAGAAAGTGGTACATGGCCTGCGCCGGTGTGAGCCGTGCGATCGGAGGCAAAACACCGAAGGCGTCGCAGGTCAGCATGATGATGTTCTTCGGATGTCCACCCAAAGCGCTGCCGGATGCGTTCGAGATATACTCCAGCGGATAGGCGCAGCGCATGTTGGCGGTCAGCGAATCATCGTTGAAATCCAGCTCTTTGGTTTCCGGGTCGAACACCATGTTCTCGATCACCGTGCCGAACTTGGAAGTCGTGGCATAGATTTCGGGCTCGGCTTCGGCGTTCAGGTTGATCGTCTTGGCATAGCAGCCGCCTTCAAAGTTAAAGGTGCCGCGATCCGACCAGCCATGTTCGTCATCACCGATCAGCACCCGCGCCGGGTCAGCCGAAAGGGTGGTCTTGCCTGTGCCGGACAGGCCAAAGAACACCGCCGTGTCGACCGGGTTGCCGACCGCGTGGTTGGCCGAGCAGTGCATCGGCATCACGCCTTTTTCGGGCAGCATATAGTTGAGCAGAGTGAATACGGATTTCTTGTTCTCGCCCGCATATTCGGTGCCGCCGATCAGGATCAGCTTGCGGTCAAAGTTCAGCGCAATCACTGTCTCGCTCTGGCAGCCGTGCTTTTCGGGGTTTGCCTGAAAGCTGGGGCAGTTGATGACCGTGAAGTCGGCAGTGAACTCGTCCAGATCTTCGCGATCCGGACGGCGCAGCAGGTGACGGATGAACAGGTTGTGCCAAGCCAGCTCGGTTACCATGCGAACATTGATCGAGTAGGAGGGGTCGGCGCCACCGACGAGATCCTGCACGAAATAGTCGCGGCCCTTCATATGCTCCAGCATATCGGCATAAAGCGCGTCGAAGCCTTCCGGGCTCATTGCGGCGTTGTTTTCCCACCAGATGGTGTCTGACACGCTGTCGGTTTTTACAACGTGTTTGTCTTTGGGCGAGCGGCCAGTGAATTTGCCGGTGGTGACCAGAAAGGCCCCGCCATTGCCAAGCGTGCCTTCGTTCCGCTTGAGTGCCTCTTCGATCAGCGCCGGTTCCATGAAGTTGTAATAGACATTGCCCAGACCCTCGATGCCCTGATCTTCGAGGCGGAATTGCGGGTTAACCCGTCCAGATGTCATGCGTATTCTCTCCTATGGCGGCGCTGCGGCGATTGGAGCCATCTGCGCTCATTGGGCAAATTACCGGATCGTTCCGGCGGATGCGCGCGTCTTATCATGGTCGTTCGGGGCATGAACAGGACGGTTTGGCGCAGTTAGCGCAACCAAGCTAAGGTTTAGCGCCATCATGAAAATTCTGTAGCAGTCCGGGCGGTGAAAGGCGGTCAACTAAGGTATTTTTGCCGCAACACTGTGGCGATAAGTGCACAATTTGCGAATTCGCATTGATTCGCCGCCTCAAAAACGCCATGAATGCGGTGCAAATAGGCGAAATATCGCGTATAGAGAGCAGGGGCATTTCCCATGTCTAAGATTGCACTGGTGGATGACGACAGAAACATCCTGACGTCCGTATCCATGACGCTCGAGGCCGAAGGGTTCGAGGTCGAAACCTATAATGACGGTCAGGCGGCGCTGGATGCGTTCAACAAAAAGCTGCCGGACATGGCCGTTCTGGATATCAAGATGCCAAGGATGGATGGCATGGATCTGCTGCAGCGTTTGCGGCAGAAAACCCAGATGCCGGTTATCTTTCTGACTTCCAAGGATGATGAGATCGACGAAGTTCTGGGCTTGCGGATGGGGGCAGACGACTATGTCAAAAAGCCGTTCTCCCAACGTCTGCTTGTTGAACGAATTCGCGCATTGCTGCGCCGTCAGGAAGTCACTTCCGGCGATGCTCCGGTCGCAAATACCGGTGACGCCAAGGTGATGGAGCGCGGACATCTGCGCATGGACCCTCTGCGGCACGCGGTCAGCTGGAAGGGCAACGATGTGTCCCTGACAGTCACCGAGTTCCTGCTGTTGCAGGCGCTGGCGCAGCGTCCGGGTTTTGTCAAAAGCCGCGATCAGCTGATGGACGTGGCCTATGATGATCAGGTCTATGTGGATGACCGTACCATCGACAGCCACATCAAGCGTCTGCGCAAAAAGATGCGTACGGCTGATGCCGAGTTCTCGGCAATTGAGACCCTTTATGGGATCGGCTACAGGTACAACGAAGATTAAGCGCGGCAGCCGGAAATGAGTTAAGGGGTTTTCGTGCGGGATACCGGAGAAGTTAGCGGACCACGCGACGGGGACGTCGTTCTTGGGGATGACTGGGTCATCCCGCAAGACCCGGCATCATCCGAATTGCGCTCGAAGCGATCGGGGCGCAACCTGTTTGCGCTCAGGGGCTCGCCACTTGCGCGCAAGATCATCACGTTCAACCTTATCGCGCTCGTCATTCTAGTTGCCGGTCTGCTTTATCTGGATGATTCGCGGAAAGAACAGGTGCAGCAACGCGCGCGCAGCGTTGTGGGCGATGCGCAACTGGTCAGCAATGTATTCGAAACCCAGCTTCGCGACGGTCCGGCAGACAGCCTAGCCAGCGGAAGCGGCATCGACGTCAAGGAAACACTGGCCGGCCTCAGCCTGCGGGACGGGGTCGAAGTGTTCGTTTACGACCAGGCCGGCACACTTGTCGGCTGGACGCGCGGGAAGGCTCCGGACTCAAATCTGCCGGCGCTCATGCGGACCGACAGTGCGACGGCTGCAGGTAACACGCTGATCAGCGATGCGCTTACCGCGGTGTGGAACGGCGTCTCGTCGGTTTTCAGCGGTTCCGCGCACAGTGTTTCACCGCCTTTGGCGGACCGGATTCAGGCGCTGATCCCCGACGCGATCGCGGGGCATGTGCAGGTGAATGCGGTGTCCGATTCCGTTGGCGACACAGTTATCGTGTCAGCCACACCGATAATGCGTGACGGAATTGCGATCGGTGCAATCGCCATGTCCGGTCCTGCGGGCGAAATCGACGCGCTCAGCCGACAGGAACAGGAACGCGTTCTGCAGATGTTCGTGATCGCGCTTTTGGTTTCCGTGGGGCTGAGCCTTGTTCTGGCTTCAACAATCGCCAACCCGCTGGCGGATCTGGCCGCTGCTGCGGAAATGGGCAAGGATCGGGGGACACGGCAAGTTAATCCCGGGCGCATCCGCATTCCGGACCTCACGGCCCGCCCGGACGAGATCGGGCGCCTCAGTCGCGCGCTTCGGGGTATGGTCTCGGCGCTGTACAACCGTATCGAGGCCAATGAACAATTTGCGGCGGATGTGGCGCACGAGATCAAGAACCCTCTTGCCAGCCTGCAATCTGCGGTTGGCACTCTGCGGTTCATAAAACGAGAGGATCAGCGGGACAAATTGCTTGATGTCATCGAGCAGGACGTGCGCCGCCTTGACCGCTTGGTCAGCGATATCTCTAACGCCTCGCGTCTGGATGCCGAACTGGTGAAGGAAGATCAGCAACCTTTCGATCTGCTGAAGCTTTTGGAGAACCTTGGTCAATACCTTGGCGAAGACGCCAGGTCCAAGGGAATCGACTATATTTCCGACCTGCCGTCCGATCCGATCGTGATCGAAGGGCTTGAGGCGCGGCTGGCGCAGGTGTTTGTAAATCTGATCACCAATGCGATCTCGTTTTGTCAGGATGGCGACGCAATCCGCGTCTGGGCCCGGCGCCGCGACAACCGGGTGCTGGTCGTTGTCGAAGATACCGGCCCGGGCATTCCGGACGAAGCTCTGGCCAAGGTGTTCAAGCGATTCTATTCGCAACGGCCAGTCGAACATTTCGGTAAGAATTCCGGTCTCGGCCTTGCGATATCCAAACAAATCGTCGAGGCGCATGGTGGCGTGATCTGGGCCGAGAACATCCGCCCGACCGAGGCCGATATCACATCCGAGCCTCTGGGCGCGCGATTCGTCGTGGGGCTTCCTGTCTGACCCATGAGTGTGCGGGTTCTGTCAGCCGTGACCAATCAGGACGCCGCGACAGTCCACGCAAGTTGCGTCACTCTTCATGACCGGGGATTGCTGATTACCGGAAGATCAGGCTCGGGAAAATCCGCACTTGCGCTTCAGATGATGGGGATGGGCGCGGCCCTCGTATCCGACGACCGGGTCAACCTGTGGATGGATGGCGAAACGGTTGCAGCTCAGGCGCCCGAACCGATACGGGGCCTGATCGAAGCCCGCGGTATCGGCCTTTTGCAGGCCGACCCTGTTGGGCCTGTCACCCTTACCTGGGTGCTTGATCTGGACACCGAGGAAACTGCCCGTTTGCCGGAACCGGAAAACGTGCAGGTTCTCAAACAGTCCCTTCCCTTGCTTCGCGCTGTAAAATCCCCACATTTTGCCGCATCTTTGGTTCAATTGATGAAAACGGGGCGTGTCGGACCGGAATGGCCCAGAACTTGAATTCACAAAGACGTATCGTACTGGTGACAGGTCCGTCAGGGGCGGGTCGCTCGACGGCGATTCATGTGCTCGAAGACCTCGGGTTCGAAGCCATCGATAACCTGCCGATGGAATTGCTTGAGCGTCTTCTGGAAGGCCCGGAACCAATGCGCCCCATGGCGCTTGGGATCGACGCCCGCAACCGTGATTTTTCGACAATCGGGTTTCTCGAACTTGTATCGAAACTCGGCCGGATGGAGCAGTTGGACCTGACAACGCTCTATCTGGATTGCAGTGACGAGGTGTTGCTGCGTCGGTTCTCCGAAACGCGCCGCCGTCACCCGATGGCCTCGGATGCCAGTCCCGAAACGGGGATTCAGCAGGAAAAGGAACTGCTGCAACCCATTCGGGAAATTGCCGACACGCTGATCGATTCGAGCACGCTGAATATCCATCAACTGCGCGAAGAGGTTGAGCATTGGTTTGCCCCGGAAGGGGGGCGCCATCTAGCGGTATCGATCGAGTCCTTTTCCTACAAGCGTGGGCTGCCACGTGGACTGGATATGGTCTTTGACTGCCGGTTTCTGGCCAACCCCTACTGGAAACCCGAATTGCGCGCCGCTGATGGTCGAAATCCGGATGTGGCGAACTATGTAGGTGCAGATGCGAATTACGCGCCCTTCTTCGAACGGATCGTGGATCTGCTGCGCATACTGTTGCCTGCCTACCGCGCCGAGGGCAAGGCGCACCTGTCGGTGGCCTTCGGATGCACCGGCGGGCAACACAGGTCGGTGACCGTGGCCGAAGCGGTTGCAAAGGCACTTGCAGAGCAGGGGCAGCAGGTGGCAATTAGGCATCGCGAAATGGAACGTCGCTCTTTGAATGTGAGGCCGGATTGATCGGGATCGTAATCGTAGCGCATGGGGGTCTGGCTCGGGAATACCTGGCCGCCATGCAGCATGTCGTGGGGCAGCAGCCGGGGCTTGTCGCAGTTCCGATTGAAGCCGACCATGACCGCGAGGCCAAGCAAATTGAAATCTGTGCCGCTGCCGACGGGGTGGATACCGGGGATGGCGTTGTCGTGGTAACCGACCTGTTCGGCGGCAGCCCATCGAACCTTAGCCTGCGTGCCTGCGCGCCGCAGGATCGCCGGATTCTATATGGGGCCAATCTTCCGATGCTGATCAAACTGGCCAAAAGCCGCCACCTGCCGGTTGCGGATGCCGTCCGCCACGCGATGGAGGCTGGACGGAAGTACATTAATACGCAAAATGTTACGTTAGATTGAACCGGAATTTTTGAATATGATCAATCGCAGTTTGAAAATCGTCAATGAAAAGGGCTTGCACGCCCGCGCGTCGGCCAAGCTGGTCGAAGTTGTGGAAGGTTTTGACGCCACGGCAGAGGTGTCCAAGGACGGACTTTATGCGTCTGGTGACAGCATTATGGGGCTTTTGATGTTGGCAGCGTCGCGCGGAACCACTATTGACGTCGAAACGTCCGGCCCGGATGCTGAGGCATTGGCGGACGCTCTTGAGACTCTTGTGAACGACAAGTTCGGCGAAGGGTTCTGATTTCGCAGCCGCTGCGATGGGAAGAACGGGAAGACCAGGAATTGGCGGAAACCGCTCACGATACCAAGACCGGACCGATGGCGGATGGGGCCAAAGATCAGGGCGAAATCTACGACCGTAGAACCCTGACCTATGCCAATTCGTTTGATGATGCCTGGACCTCGACCGCCATCCGAGCCATCGAATGGTGTACGGGAAAACTGACCATCCTGCGCATGGTCAACAAGTTCGAAAAACAGAACGAGCTTTACCGCGGTCAGAAATTCTGGGGCGGCGCGCTCAAGGTCATGGGCATAGACCTGACCACGCCTGAAGAACAGTTCGCCCGCATACCGAAAGAAGGGCCGGTGATCGTGGTGGCAAACCATCCGCACGGCATGGTTGACGGGATGATCTTTGCCGAACTCATTGGCCGCGTGCGCAGCGATTATCGCATTCTGACCCGCTCGGTCCTGACCGGCCTTGACGAGGCGGCGACCTCGTTCATGATCCCGGTGCCGTTTCCTCACGATCCCGAAGCGCAGTCCAAAATGCTCGAGATGCGCGGCAAGGCGATGAAACATCTGGCCGAAGGCGGGGTTGTCGCCCTGTTCCCCTCCGGCGTGGTCATGTCATCCGACAACTGGTTCGGCCCTGCGATCGAGCGGGAATGGAACGTCTTCACCGCCAAAATGATCCGTCGTTCAGGTGCGAAGGTTGTACCGATATTTTTCCCCGGCTCAAATTCGCGCTGGTATCAGATCGCCAACCGGATCTCCCCGATCCTGCGTCAGGGTCTGCTGCTGCACGAAATCGTCCGATCCTGCAACAAACCGCAATCGCCGGTGATCGGAGAACCTGTATCCGACGAAGACATGAAGCTGCTGGAACGCGATCCGCGCGGCTTCATGGCGTGGCTGCGCAAACATACCTTGTCGCTGCGCGACTGACCCGCCGCTTCTTCTTGCCGGAAATATCCCGGGGGTGAGCCTGGATTTTTATCCGGGCTAGGGGGTTGGCCTCCTCCGGTTACCGCGTAGGAACCGGAACGTCCCCACGGTAATCATAGAATCCCCGTTCGGTCTTGCGGCCAAGCCACCCGGCCTCGACATATTTCGTCAACAAGGGGCAGGGGCGATATTTGGTGTCGGCCAACCCTTCATGCAGAACGTTCATGATGGCAAGACAGGTATCCAGCCCGATGAAATCGGCCAGCTCCAGCGGGCCCATCGGGTGATTGGCACCCAATTTCATTGACTGGTCGATGGACTGCACGTTCCCGACCCCCTCATAGAGGGTATAGACCGCCTCGTTGATCATCGGCATCAGGATGCGATTCACGATAAAGGCCGGAAAATCTTCGGCGCTTGCCGCGGTTTTGCCCAACCGGTCGACGACGGCCTTACAGGCCTTGAACGTCGCCTCATCGGTGGCAATTCCGCGAATCAGCTCAACCAGCTGCATCACCGGCACCGGGTTCATGAAATGAAACCCCATGAACCGCTCGGGTCGGTCCGTTCGGCTGGCCAGCCGGGTTATCGAAATGGAGGACGTGTTCGATGTCAGAATCGTATGGGGTTGCAGATGCGGCTGCAGGTCCTCGAAAATCGCCTGCTTGATCGCTTCGCGCTCCGTTGCCGCTTCGATGACCAGATCGGTCTGCCCCAGCTCGGGCAAGGCAAGCGTGGTTGAAATCCGCTTCAGCGCCGCATGCAGCTGATCGTCCGAGATTTTCCCCCGACCGGCCTGACGCGCCAGATTGGCCTCGATCGTCACCATCGCGCTGTCCAGCGCGTCCTGGCTTACGTCGGTCAGCATTACGTCATATTCCGCCAATGCCAGAACATGAGCGATCCCATTGCCCATCTGACCCGCGCCAATCACTCCGACCGATTTTATGTCCATTCCGAAGATGCCTTTTTCCACAGGGTGCCGCGACCTTACCGGCAGTGCGGGGCAGGCGGCAAGAGGCAGAGGAGCAGACGATTTGCTTCAAATGCGCACATTAGCGGAATCGCAATACTTGCGGCTTCAAGGTGGCAACCGGGTGAACAAAATTGGGTGAGTGAGATGAGCTATCTTAATCCGGGCCTTCCTGCGGCCACTGAAACCAGTTGTATGTATGCGGGCTCAAAGCTTCAGTTTCGCGGTCCTCAACGGGCGCTTGAGGGATCATATATCGGCTGTTTCGGCGGGGTCGAAACCTTTGGCCGGTTTGTCGACCGGCCATATTCATCCCTGCTGGAACAGCGGCTGGATCGAAAGTGCATAAACTTCGGGAGCCTCTCTTGCGGGCTTGAGGCGCTGTCACAGGACCGGATCGTGCCCGACCTTATGAATGGATCAAGTATCTGCGTGCTGCAGGTCCCCGGCGCGACCGGTGCCTCGAACCGATTCTATCGCGTTCATCCCCGCCGCAACGACCGTTTTCTGCAACCCACACAGGATCTGATTGCGCTTTACCCCGAGGTGGACTTCACCGATTTCCACTTCGTGCGTCACCTGCTGAGTCACCTGCTGAAATACGCGGATGCACGATTCGAGGTCATTGCGCAGGAGTTGCGGCAGATATGGATCACACGCATGCGCAGTCTATTGGAGCGGATCAATCGCCCGGTTATCCTGCTCTGGCTACGCTACGAGGGAGAGCTGGCCATGGCGCAGGGCGGCATATTGGGTTGCGAGCCGGCGCTGGTAGGTGCCGATATGATCGCCAAGGTGCAGGACCGTTGCGCCGGGGTTATCGAAATGCCAGTGCGGGTATCCGGTGAGTCCGAGGAATTGGAGGATATGTTGTTTGGAACGCTGCAGCAGCCGCTTGCCGAACACATGCTGGGTCCTGCGATGCATCAGCGAATTGCCGAAGGCCTCTATCGCGCCGTGCTGGAGGTTGTATAAGAAAAGGCCCGCCAGTTGGCGGGCCTTGCAAGATTTTTCGTCGAAAAATCTCTGTTCCAACTTAACCGAGTTTTTCGGTGAGTTCCGGGACAGCTGCGAACAGGTCGGCGACCAGTCCGAAGTCTGCAACCTGAAAGATCGGCGCTTCTTCGTCCTTGTTGATCGCCACGATGACCTTGGAGTCCTTCATGCCTGCCAGGTGCTGGATCGCGCCCGAGA
>NZ_JBQFSB010000008.1:0-236618 GCF_056537725.1 Ruegeria sp. C11
CTTGTTCATGTTGGTGATTTCGATGGCGACCTCGTCGCTCACCTGCATTTTGGAGCGGTCGATTTCGCGTTCAATTGCAAGTTCAGACATGTGTTGAACTCCTTAACGGTGGCCAGTCTGAAGCTTGCGCTCCAGATACATGGAATAACGGGACATGGAGAAGCAGACGACGAAGAAAAGCGCGCCGATAAAGGCGAACAGTTCCCAGTAGATGCCATTCCAGGCGGTATCGGCGCGGATCGCGTTGGTCAGGCCGATTACATCGAACAGGCCGATGATCGACACCAGAACCGTGTCCTTGAAGATACCGATGAAAGTGCTCACGATGCCCGGGATCGAGATTTTCAGGGCTTGTGGCATGATGATCAGCCGCTGTGCCTGCCAGTAATTCAGGCCCAGACTGTCGGCGCCTTCGTACTGACCCCTTGGCAGGGCTGCCAGACCACCCCGGATCACCTCGGCCATATAAGCAGCCGAGAACAGGGTCATCATGATCATCACCCGCAGGATGATGTCAAAATTGGTGCCCGGCGGCAGGAACAGGTTCAGCAGCAGTGAGGCCACGAACAGCAGGGTAATCAGCGGCACACCGCGAATGAACTCGATAAAGCCCACGCACATGTATTTGACGATCAGCAGGTCGGACTGACGGCCCAGCGCCAGAAGGATGCCGATAGGCAGCGATACACCGATGGCCACAACACCCAGAAGGATCGCCAACATGAAGCCGCCAAAGTCGCGACTTTCCACTGCGGCGATGCCGATGGGAAGTGCTGAGTCAATTGCCCCGGCAACCGGGCCGGCTGCAAACAACCACCACAGAATGGGCAGCACGATCGCAAGGATCAGGGCCGTCAGTGAACCCGCGGCAGGTAGCACAAGCCTGTAAGCGATATACCCGATGGCAAATCCGGCGGCGACCATCAGTGGCCCCCAGATGCTACCGCCCCACATCAGCCAGGGCAGCAGAAACGGGTAGGCCGCTGTGACGATCAGAAGCTTGCGCGGTACTTTTGTGAACAACACAGGCGCAATCGCGACGAGCAACAGGATGAAGGCCAGGTTTGGTCGGAAATAGGCCGGCCATGCCCCAGCTTCTGGCGGGTTTGACCAGGTTGCATTCGGGTACTCTGGATACGGCGGGTAGAAGCCGTAAAGTAGCTGCAACCAGCGATCCTTGATCACGCCCCAGCAGGCATGACCATGAGTATCGCCCCACGTTGCCATCATGATCTCACGACATTCTGACAGTGAATTCGCGTTCCAGACGGATTCGAACGTCCATGTCAGAACGTTGGACAGCACGTAGTAGATGAAGACCAGTGAGATTATGGTCAGGATAGCGTTGAGCCAGCTTGAGAACAGGTTGTGTCTGATCCAGCCCAGCACCCCCACCTCTGAGGCGGGTGGTGTCTGTTCCGGCAACATTTCCGTGCGGACAAATGAAACATCACTCATATTACCGCTCCACCAGTTTGACACGGTTGTTGTACCAGTTCATCACCGCCGAAATGCTCAGCGAGATGGACAGGTAGATCAGCATCAGCAGCAGAACACATTCCAGCTCGCGCCCGGTCTGGTTCATGGTGATGCCACCAAGGGTACCCGTGATGTCCATATATCCGACCGCAATCGCCAGTGACGAGTTCTTGGTCAGGTTCAGATAGTTCGAGATCATCGGCGGGATGATCACCCGCAATGCCTGCGGCAGGATCACCAGACGCATCGTGCGGCCCGGGCGTAGACCCAGCGCGGATGCGGCCTCGGTCTGACCTTTCGAAATGGCCAGAATACCGGCACGGACGATCTCGGCGATGAAGGCCGCCGTATAGAGTGACAGAGCCAGCCACAGGGCAATCAGTGAGTTCCGCAGATGGGTGCCGCCGCTGAAGTTGAACCCCTTCAGCTCAGGGAAACCCAAATGGAAGCCCAGCGCGCCCAGCAGGATGGCCGATGGAACGATCAGCAGGCCCAACTGGATGTGCCAGATGGTCGGGCGGTCGCCGGTCTTTTCCTGCGTGGCATTGGCCCAGGCCGCCACTTTGCGCATGGCAAAGATGCTGCCGCCAAACACGATCAGGAACGCGATCAGGTCCAGAGAAACATCAAAGCGCAGGCTCGATGTGCCAAACAGGTGGATGTCGCCCAAACTGCGCGAGAACAGGAACTCGGGGATATAAACGCCGCGGTTGGTAATGGCGACCGAGTCGAACAGCTTCATCGTTGCTTCGGGATCTTCACCCCGGAATGCACGCGGTGCAGGCAGACCCTCGATCAGGATGGCCATGGCCAGTACGATCCAAAGAAGCACCGGCACGTTACGGAACATCTCGACGTAAACAGTCATGATCCGAGCGACCAACCAGTTGTTGGACAGGCGCAGGACGCCGACCATAACACCAACGATCGTGGCAGTGATACAGCCCAGTACTGCAACAACCAGCGTGTTCAGCAGCCCAATCAGCGCGGCGCGCAGATGGGTATCGCGCGAGTCATATTCCAGCAGACGTTGGTTGATATCATAACTGGCCGGTTCACCGAAAAACGAGAACTCGACCGTTTTGCCCAATGCCTCAAGGTTCTGAATCGTATTGCTGATAAGCCAGGCTGCCAGAAGCATGAAACCGATCATTGCAATGACCTGAATGGTCGCAGATCGGTACCGCGTATCGTAAAGGAGCATGGACAGCCGGAACTGCTCCTTCGGCGGGTCAGTGAGAGTCGTCATGACCTATGTATATCCCCGTGAATCCCGGTTTTCTGTCGGCAGAGTTGATCTCTGCTCGGAACTGTCCGGGCGTGTTTCTTGTGGATGGAAAAAGGGCGCAGGTTGCCCTGCGCCCTTTTCCGTGGATATTAGCGGAACGGCGGTGCGTACAGCAGGCCGCCATCGGTCCACTGTGCGTTCAGGCCGCGTGCCAGACCAATCGGCGTTTCTTCACCGATGTTCTTGGCAAACACTTCACCATAGTTGCCACCCACTTTGATCGCGCGCTGTGCCCAGGTTGCGTCCAGACCCAGCATCTCGCCCAGGGTGCCTTCGGAACCCAGCAGGCGGTTCACTTCGGGGTTGTCAGTGCCGGCCGACATCTCGTCGATGTTCGCCGAGGTGATGCCCAGCTCTTCGGCCGCGATCAGCGCGTTCAGAGTCCAGCGGACGATGTCGCCCCACTCATTGTCGCCGTGACGGACCAGCGGACCCAGCGGCTCTTTCGAGATGATTTCGGGCAGGATCACGTGATCTGCCGCGTTCTCGAAGGTGGCGCGGGTTGCGGCAAGACCGGAAGCGTCGGTGGTGTAAACGTCACAGGCGCCAGCCAGATACTGCTGCTGCGCTTCGGCGTTGGTTTCGATCGGAACCGGCTCGTAGCTCATGTTGTTGACACGGAAGAAATCCGCCAGGTTCAGTTCGGTGGTGGTGCCGGTCTGGATGCAGACGGTTGCACCATCCAGTTCCTTGGCCGAGCTTACGCCCAGCGCTTTTGGAACCATGAAGCCCTGACCATCATAGTAGTTGATGCCAACGAATTCGAACTTCAGGTCGACGTCGCGGCTGAAGGTCCATGTGGTGTTACGGGCCAGCATGTCAATCTCACCCGAAGCCAGCGCGGTGAAGCGCGTCTTGCCGGTGGTGGGAATGAACTCAACAGCGGTCGGATCATCCAGTACGGCGGCTGCAACTGCACGGCAGACGGCTACGTCAAAGCCCTGCCATTCGCCATTGGCATCCGGGCTCGCAAAGCCGGGTACGCCGGTTGCAACACCGCAGTTCAGCTTGCCGCGCGCCTTGACGTCGTCCGCGGTACCCGCTGCAGCAGCACCTGCTGCCAGAGCGGCAACGGTGGCCGCGCCCAAGATTACGGATTTTTTCATTTTTACCTCTTCCTGATTTTCCGTCCCCAGACGAAACGGTTTTGTCCGGCATCAAGATACCGGAAAGGTTACCCCAAAGGTGTCTCCCCTTTAGTGGGCACAAGTTTGGTCGCATTCATTAGAAAACGTCAAGGGTCGTATCAGGGAAATAGATGGACGGCATGTGCAGGGTGACCCTGGGTCACCCGCAGCCGCCTAAAACAAAGGCTCAAACCGATAGATCGTAGAACCGTTTAGCGTGTAAGAAGGCGACCTTTTTCAACTCGGCTTCCCGCTGCGCTTCTTCGTCGATGCCCCACTGCTCTTCCTGCCAGATTTCATCCAGACGCGAAATCCGCCAGATCTCGTCCGCTTTGCGCCAATCACGCGCTGCGGCAAAGCCAAGAATCAGAGATCCCGACAGACCAACCAGATCGTGGAACGCTGCCAGACGGAATTCGTCCAGTTCCCGCACCTGTTGTTTCAGCAGTTCCAGAACCGATGCTGACTGTGGCTGGTGAACAACGCCGGTGACTGGCAACAACCGGGTTCCCAGTGCATCTGCCGCCCAATCAAGCACCGGATTCCATTGTTCCGACTGCCGCCGAACAAGTGCTTCGGGGTGCTCTGCCCGATAGCACAGCAAATCCGAATCACCATACGCGGCCAGCATGTCGGCCACTTCGGCATGTTGATGGCGCACCTTGTCGATGGCCGCATTGGCAGACCGGGTGAAGGGCATCGTGGCCGGATCGACCTCTTTTTCTTGCGCGTCCCATTCGGCTGCAACGGCCTGCGCCATGGCCTGCGTTGGCAGGATAAGGGTGGCTTTGGCCGGGGTTTTCACCCGACGGCCATCCAATTCAACCGTGTACGCCCCATCAACTGGCACCACAGCGCTAGATGTCCAGAACCGTTTCGGTTTCCAATCGCTCATACGTTCAGTCCCAGATTTTGGTCAACACGCCCGGAAGCTGGTCGAAGGTTTCCACCACGCAATGTGCATCCTTCAGGGCGTTCCTGTGATGATATCCCCATGAAACCCCAATCCCCGCGACACCGGCGGCCTTGGCCATTTCCATGTCAAAGCTGGTATCCCCGACCATCACCGTATCAGACGCCGCAACACCGGTATCGGATCGCGCGGTATCAATCATCGAAGGATGCGGTTTGGACGGGTGATGATCAGCAACCTGCCGGGTTACGAAAAACTTCTCCAGCGCGTGGGCCTCAAGCAGCGCATCAAGACCGCGCTGCGACTTGCCGGTAGCGACCCCAAGCAGTATTTCGGGAATTGCATGCAATACCTGCAATATCTCAAGTGCGCCGGGGTAGAGCGGAGAGCTTGCCGCCCCCTGTTCCAGCCGCTGGGCGTGATAGGCCGCCTTGTACCCTTCGACCAGATCATGCTGAACGCTGTCGCTTTGTTCGGGTGCCAGACGCGCCATTGCGTGCGGCAGGGACAAGCCCACAATGGACAAAATCGCCGACCGAGCGGGCACCGGAAGCGATGCAGCCTGAAAAGATGCGGTCATGGCCGAGACGATGCTGCCCTGACTATCAACCAGAGTGCCATCGACGTCGAACAGAACCAGCCGCAGGGGCGCGCTCATTGCAGGTCCTCAAAGGGATCGTCGGCGGCCAGGTTTTCGGTCCAGCCAAGGGTGTCCCAACTCTCTTTCATATGATCCGGCAACGCTGCGGTAACGGTCACGGGTTTTCGCGTCATGGGGTGCTCGAACGACAAGCGCCGGGCATGCAGATGCAGCCTTTTGCTGATGATGCCGCCCAGTTGCGCGCCCCAGCCATCGCCCAGATTCTCCTGCCCTGATCCGCCATATTTGCCGTCGCCAATTATGGGGTGCCCGATGGCGGCCATATGCGCTCGCAATTGATGCGTACGGCCGGTAATCGGCTCCATCGCAACCCACGAGGCCCGCCCCGCCACCCGATAAAGGGTCGCGTATTGGGTGTGCGCCCGCTTGGCGCCCGGTGTATTGTCCACCTCGTTCAGATGGACAGGGATCATTTTTTCGCCTTCGCCGTGCTTGCCATGGCCGGGTGCCTTGACCAGCCCGGTCTTGATCTCGCCCAGATAGGGTGTCGGAACTCCGGCAACCAGCGCCCAATAGATCTTACGGGTGTTGCGGTGTCGGAATGCAGCCGTCAGTCCTTTGGCCGCTTCACGGGTCCGCGCCAGCAGCAATACACCCGAGGTATCCTTGTCCAATCGGTGCACAAGGCGCGGATTTTCATCAAAGCCAAAGCGCAGAGCTTCAGACAATCCGTCCACATGGCGGGTTTGGCCGCTTCCCCCCTGAACCGGCAGTCCTGCGGGCTTGTTCAGGGCAAGAACATGATCATCCCGGTAGATCACGCAGGACTGGATCATCTTTGCATCCGCGTCGGACACGCGGCGTTTGATTTCGGCCGGTTTGTGATCTGCGTCGGGCAGCGGTGGTACACGCACGACCTGACCCGGTTCGAGCCGGGTCGAGGCCTTTACCCGGCCACCGTCCACACGCAACTCTCCCTTGCGGCACATCTTTTCGATGCGACCCTGACTGACATGCGGAAACAGGCGCCGCAACCAGCGGTCCAGGCGCTGATCTCCGTCGCCGTTTTCAACCGTGATCATCTGCACGCCAGTCATGGGAAAACCCCCATCAATTCACGGCGCGCCCGCGTGAGCCACATATCCACAACACTCCAAGAAAGCATGAGGCGTCTGTCGCGCGCAGCGCCAGCAGAGTCAAGGCGCGACAGTCGTTTCAAGTGACTACATCCGGATCGATGGCTCAGATATTCGAAAAGTCGCCATGCCGGCCAGCGCCATCCCGGAATCGTCCGGCCCCGGCGGTTCCTTCCCGGCGGATTGCCTCCAGACCGTTGGCCCATTCTACTTTGAGCGCCTCGCGCACGGGCATGCCACGGGTTTCGATGATCGACCGGCGATCCGCGCGCACGGCTTCCTGCGGGAACCGAGCAATTTCCCGGGCCATAGCCTCGGCTGCAGTTCGGGCCGTGCCATGTGGTACCACCTTTTCCGCAAGGCCGATGCGATAACATTCCTCTGCTTCGACCTTGCGGCCGGTCAGGGCAATCTCCAGCGCTTTGCCCTGACCGACCAGCCTTGGCAAACGGACCGAGCCACCATCCATCAAAGTTATCCCCCAGCGACGGCAGTAAACGCCAAGATATGCGGTCTCGGCCATCACGCGGATGTCGCACCACAGCGCAAGCTCCATTCCACCGGCAACGGCGGCGCCTTCTATCGCGCCGATGACCGGTTTCGACAATTCCAGCCGCGAGGGGCCTAGAGGACCAGTCAGAGAAGGGGCCGAACCAACCGGAAATGCGAGCATGTCAAAATATGCTTCACGCAGTTCAGGATCAGACAACGACGCCGCTAGCTTCAGATCCCAGCCCGCGCAGAAATTGTCGCCCTTTCCCCAGAAGACCGCGACCTTGGCCGGTCCTTGTTCAAATTCCAGAAAGGCATCAACCAACGCCCGCGCGTGATCGGTATCCACGGCGTTCCGCGCCTCTGGCCTGTTGTGCACAATGGTCCAGACGTCTTCGGTTTTTTCGATTTCAACGGTCATAAACTTCCCTCCCGGCATGTTCTTGCCCTAAGGGAATGCTGCTGTAGGTAAAGTGTCACCTGCAACGTCACGGCACATGGCATTCTGACGTAACGACCTGAGGGATTTCGCTGAAGCAGGAGTTTGGAGAAGCGCCCCAGCAGCTTTGAGGTATTGTAGTTTTCAAAGTTTACGAGTTTCTGATGTTGGGCCGGTCTGGAGAGTGGAAGTTTGTAGGGACGAAAGCACCCTATTCGAACCGTCTGGGTGACGGCCGGCCGGTGATCCTCTCCCAGTATTCATCAGCGCGCTTTTCAAATGTAGGCGCGTCCCGAGCTTCGCTTTTATAGAAGCGTCCCGGCTCGATGCCTGGTGCGTATTGTTGATCAACCCAGCCTCGCGGATCCTTGTGTGGGCTCCGGTAGCCGCCATGGCCAAGCTTTTCGCTGCCTTGGTAATGCGTATCGCGCAAATGCAACGGAACCGGCAAAGGCGGCTCGCTCGCAACTGCCGCAAGGGCTGCCGAAATTCCATGATTGGCAGATCCGGACTTGGGCGCACGTGCAACATGAAGGGCGGCATGGGCAAGGATAATTCTTGCCTCGGGATATCCGACCAATTCCACGGCCTGAGCAGCGGCAACAGCAGTCTGCAGGGCACTGTTGTCGGCAAGCCCCACATCTTCGGACGCCTGAATCATAATGCGGCGGGCGATGAAACGCGGGTCTTCACCTGCATGGATGAGCCGTGCAAGCCAGTAAAGCACGGCGTCCGCTGCTGCTCCTCCGCGCATCGATTTGATAAAGGCGGAAATAATGTCGTAATGCTGGTCACCGGAACGATCATGGTTAACTGGCGAGGCCATATAGGCTTCTTCGATCATTTCATCTGTAACGGTAACGGGTTCACCCGGCATATGACCAACAGCAAGACTTTCGAGCGTCGTCAAAGCCCGGCGTGCATCACCGCCAGAGCGCCCCGCGATGAGCCGCATTTGTTCGGTGGACAAGGCTACCTTGATACCGGTGCTCTCCAGATGATCGAGGCCTCGTGCAACGACCTTTTCCATGTCCTTGAGAGAAATGGGTTCAAGTTTCAGGATCGTTGAGCGTGAAATAAGAGCCTTGGGTAACGCAGTGTAGGGATTCTGAGTTGTCGCCCCCATAAAATCAGCGGTGCCGTCTTCGCTGATCGCAAGAAGATCGTCTGCCTGTGTGGCGGAGAACCGGTGAACCTCATCGACAAAAATAAGAAGTGGGCGCATCCGCGCTTCGTCCGCAAGTTGACGTATTTCCTTCACACCGGCGCGCGTCGCATGAAGCGGGCGGAAATCCTTATTGAGCATGTTGCCCACGGCGCGCGCGATGGACGTCTTTCCAATACCTGGCGGACCGTAAAGAACAATGCTGCCGAGTTGATCTGCGGCAATCCTGCGCTGCAGGATCGACCCTTTCGCCGTGAGTGCATCCTGTCCAATAACTTCGTCAAGTGAGCGTGGTCGCAAAGCTGCGGCAAGCGGCTGTTTGCCTTGTTCTTTGCTGAGATCGAAGAGATCCGACATCTGGTTAACCTCGCTTCCGACTTGGATTGGCTTTCAGGAGATACCTTGAACAATGAGTGATCGGAATAGACCTGGTGATAGCGGGTGATCTTTTTTGCAACCCATGAACTATTCCAGCGCGTCCGAGCCAAACGTCCGCCCACCCAGATGTTAGAGGTAAATCTAACGTGTGGTTGCAGCCGATACGCCAAGAGTTATCGGCCTTGGATCAAAATAGACCGGCAGTTTTGCTTTTGCTGCCAGATCAACAAAACAACCTTGCCTTCAAACTCAGCCCGACACCGGCTTGGGATCGATCGCCTTGTTCCAAAAAGGCATCGCAAGTGAGGTGACCTGTTCAATGGTCCGTGTTAGTGGCCATTTGGAAAGGGTACTCCATGACAGCGGAACAAAAACTGCAAAACCCGACAGCTGGTATCGCGTTCGTACTGATCGGAATATTGGCGATTTCTGTCAATGATATGCTGATCAAATTCCTGTCTGGCGGTTATCCCTTGCATCAGATGGTCTTTACGAGATCGTTGATCGGGATCGGGTTCAGCTTTGCCTTGGTGCAAATGGAAGGGGGTTGGCGTATCCTTAAAACAGATCAGCCGGGGCTTCACCTCCTGCGTGGTTTGCTTATTGTTGTTGCCAATCTGACGTTCTTTACGGCTCTTGCAGTTATGCCACTGGCGGAAGCCACCGCGGTGTTCTTCGTCGCACCCTTGATGATCACTTTGCTGAGTATACCGTTGCTTGGGGAAAAGGTTGGCCCCATGCGGATTGGCGCAGTGCTTGTGGGTTTCTTGGGCGTGGTGATAATGACCCGTCCGTGGGAAGCCGGTGGCGAGCGTGAAGTTGGTCTGCTGATGTATGCTCTGCCGGTTCTTGCTGCCTTCACCTATGCCCTTAACAACGTGCTCACCCGCTTTCTTGGCGCAAGGTCCAAGGCGTCGGCGATGGCCGTTTACATTCAGGCGTGCTTTATCGTCGTAAGTCTGCTGTTCTGGTCGATAGCAGGGGACGGGCGCTTTGCGAACGAGTTTGAAAACGAGAGCCTGATTTTCTTACTACGCGCTTGGGTTTGGCCCGAAGGGACTGACCGCTGGCTGTTTGTTGGGCTCGGGTTCAATTCTGCAATCATCGGTTATTGTCTTGGTCAGGCTTACCGTATGGCGGATGCCGCTACGGTGGCACCGTTTGAATATGTTGGCCTTCCAATGGCAATTTTCTGGGGCTGGGTAATCTGGGGAGAATTGCCCAACCTGCCTGTCGCAACTGGTATCGCACTGATTTTGGGATCGGGAATGTTTGTCTTTTTACGTGAGCGTCAGAAAAAGCGGAACGTGATCACTGAAAAGAGGGTGCACCGTCGATACTAGATGCCAAAGTTGGACAAAAATTGACTAGCCGTCGAACCATTTGCGAGACCGGATATATTTCGGCATCGCAACCGCAGTTGTTGAGGACCTCAGCGATTGGCTGGAGAGAACCCAATGCAGCCAATGCTGCGCGGCCGATTAACGTCCATAAATATCGCTGGCTTCTCTGAAACAGGTCATTTCCAGTTTGCCGCGATCTCGGGAAAGCGTTGGTAGATGGCGGCGGCAGTCTCGGCCCCGAAGACCGCAGCATCATCTCTCTCAAGGATCTCTTTGGCTCGTGTGCGTGCTGCATGGAGGGTCGATGGCGCCCCGGCATCTGCCCAGGCCTGCGGTGTGGTGCGGTCGGCGAGGTCAGGATAGTAATAGTCGCTTTGCATTCGTTGCAGCGTCTGTCCACTGCCAAGGAAGTGCCCCGGCCCTGCAAGGCAAACCTCGCGGATAACGTCGAAGGCCAAAGCGTCGTCATTGATTTGAAAACCGCGCGTGGCGCGCAGGACCGATCCGATTAGGTCATTGTCCAGTACAAAGCTTTCTTTGCTGGCGGCCAAAAGCGATCCGTACATGCCTGCAGCTTCATAGATCAGGTTCGCGCCTGCCAGAGCACTGAGTAGTTCGGTGATGCCCTTCTCGTAACCGGCCTGAAAGTCGGGCATCTTGCTGTCTGTCATACCGGCGCTGACAGCGCAGGGGATGCCGTAGTGTTGCGCCATCTGGGCACAGGCCGCCATCAGCACGCCTTGCTCGGCGCTGCCGCCCGACATCGCGCCGGTGCGCAGATCGCTGACAAAGGGCAGGGCACCGAACAGAGCCGGATGGCCGGGGTTCAGAAGGTTCACATAGACCAATCCCGCCAACACTTCGGCCGTTTGCTGTGCGACCGCACCGGCGAGCGGCGCCGGGCTGGTGGCCCCGGCTTGCCCGGCAGAGACGAGTTTCAAGGGCGTGCCGGTCTCAGCAGCGCATTCGATGATGCCAAGCGCTTCTTCTGCGAAGGTCAGGGGTGGAACGACGAAACAGGTCGAGACACAACAAAACGGGCGTGCGCGCCAGGCTTCTTCACTGCCCGCGATCATGTGGAACATCTCGACTGCATCCCGCATCGTGACTGCGGAGGTAAATGACGTGCCGATAGGCTTAGCCGTGCCCGCTGCGCAGGCATAGGCAGTGTTCAGCTCCATTGCATGAGTGTCTTTGATGTCGCGTGCCACGACCGTGCGCTGGAACATGTGGATATTCGGCAGCGCCTGGGCCAGACGCGCCATGTCGTGGAGATCGGCCAGGGTGCTGTCGCGTACTGCGCCGGTCTCGCTGTCCACGATGTGTACAGCCGCACCAGAGGTACCAAGGTGGATGCGTGTGCCGCTTGGATCAAGGTCGTACTCAGGCTTCTGGCCATGAAGCATGAATCCTCGGCCTGCTGTTTGAAGTACACGTTCCACCATATGAGGTGGAAAGAGCAGCCTGCCAGTGTCAGAGACGGACCCGCCCGCAGCCGTGACCGTCTCTATACAGCGTGGTGTTGCACCCACGAGCCCGATTTCGGCAAGGATACGCAGGACCGTCCGGTGAATGCCAAGGACGCCTTCGGGAGAGATCACCCGGTATTGACCGCCCTCAATGCCGGGCCAGATTGCCGCGCTGGGGCCAGAGCCCGCACCACCCTGACGTCCCGCTCGCCGTGCGGCGCGGCCAGATCGTATTCTGCTCATTAGTGGGATACCTGCTGTGTCAAAAGGGCGAGAATGCCTGATTGTTCAGGCCAGTTACGAAGCTTCGCGGCCCAAGCGTCGGGGACGGGCCCGACATTTGCATTGAACTTTTGCCAGAGCTGCTCATTGCTCATCGGGTGTTGAGGCGCGCCCAAGGGATACGTGCAGCTTTCCTCAAGAGTTGTCCCATCAGTTCGGGTGATAACCATGCGGTCGGGATCTTCATTTGCATAGTTCAGGTCCGGTCGCGCAGGAGGGAATGGATGTACGTGTATCTTGGTGATCAGGTTCATCACGTCTGGCGAGTTCCATTGCTCGGCCTCCAGGTCGCGCAGCGTCAGTCCTCCACGGATCAACCCAATCGCGGCCACGAAAGGCAGGCTGAAGAGGGCCTCGGGCCGGTTCGTTGGCTGACAAAAGGGCAGCACGGCGGCGTGGAAATCGGGAAGATGCAGATCGATGCGTGCAATTTCACCCAGAGATATGCGATCACGCAGGCGCAACGCGCAGGTCATGATCCGATGCGTATATCCACAGCTTGGCCATGGTTTGAAAACAAGCCCGTGCTGCGTCAAGGCATACCCCAAGACCAACTTGCCCAACGCCACGTCAAAACGTTGAGCGCCCGGCCCGCCCATCAACTCGGACATGCCTCGCGGATGGTCGAGCACATGCTCCTGGCCTGTCAGCCCAGCTTGCGCCAAGCAGGCGGATTCGACACCGGCCCGCGCAGCAAATCCCGCTTGGATCGGTTTGGCATGAGACCCGAACTGACAGGTATACCCACTTGCCGTACTGATCGCCAAGGACATCGCATTCGCTGTTTCTTCAGCGGACAACCCCATAACCCTCGAGCAGGCCGCGGCGGCTGCGGACGCACCGAGCGTGGCAGTGGAATGCCAGCCTGCATCGTAATGCTCGAAATTCATCGCCTCCCCCAATCGGGCGATCACTTCAAATCCGGCGAGATAGGCGCAGGCGACGTCGGCGCCGTGGGTTTGTGGCCCCGAAACGGCCAGCACGGCAGGCAACAGCACCACGGTTGGGTGCGTGTTGCCCGGGATTTCCCAATCGTCGAAGTCCAGGGCATGACCCGCGACAGCGTTCAGGAACGCAGCTTGCGGACGCGAGGTTTTCATCTCGGTGCCGATTACCTGTGCTGGGCCATCCGAACCCATCGCCCGCACGCCGTCTCGCGACCTGATCGCGACATCAGTGCAGGCGCCAGCGTGAATACAACCAAGTGTGTCGATCACGCCGTCGCGCAGAACCGCCAGTGCAGCGGCATCCGCATTCAGCGGGTCTTCGGCAACAAAGCGGGCCAGACGGATCAGAGCCGATTGGGTCAAAGAGCCGGCCCGTCAAACAGGACCACGCCGCGCCCAGGTTTTCCAGCGAGCATGTCATCCAGAGCTTCGTTGATCTGGTCAAGCCTGTAGCGCCGTCCTATCAGCTGGTCGATGGGCAGGTTGCCCTCCATGTAGTGCTGCGCATAGGCCACAAAGTCGCGAGATGTGCAGGCTGATCCAAAGATCGATCCAGTAACAATAATCTCGGCGCGTGTAATTCCTGTCGAGGGCAGGTCTATCGTAGCGTCATTTCCGTCCATCCCGACAAAAGTCACCTGCCCCCCGGGGCGGCAGTACTCGATCGCCACCCGCTGCAAGGTGCGTTTTCCGACGGCTTCGAACACATGGTCAGCGCCGTGCTCAGTCATCTCATGGATCCGAGCCCTGACATCCTCGTTCGCCGGAATAAAATCTGTGGCTCCCAATTCACGTGCCTTGGCCTCCGTTCCCGGTGCCGCATCAATGGCGATGATCCTGTGCGCACCCGCCAGCTTTGCCCCCATGATGATAGACAAACCCACACCACCTGCACCGATCACCACAATGGTTGACCCTGGCGCCACTTTGGCGCGGTTCAGAACTGCGCCAACACCAGTGGTCACGGCGCAACCTAAAAGTGCGGCGACATCGAACGGTAAGGCCTTGCTGATCCTAATGCAGCTTTCCTGCGGGACCACAGCGTGATCGGCCCAACACGCCAGCATGGACAAGTGCCGTACGGGGCCCTTGGCGTTGGCTAGCCGGCACGTCCCGTCCAACATGGTGCCATCCCAAAGTGGGGTTTTGTAGGTCTGGCACAAATGGGTTTGCTCATGAGCGCAAAAGAAACAGTCGCCGCAATAGGGAATCCAGCTCAAGACGACATGATCTCCGATAGACAGATCGGTGACGCCTTTGCCCAATCCGATCACCTCGCCCGCGCCCTCATGGCCCAGCACGACGGGTAGATCATGATCCGCCTGACCCGAGATCACATGATAGTCGGAGTGACATACGCCAGCTGCCCCCATGCGGATCAAAACTTCCCCAGCACGCGGCGTATCGAGGTCCAGCTCTTCCAACACAAGCGGTTCTTTCGTGCTGTACATCACAGCGGCTTGTGCCTTCATGACAGGAAGGTTCCGTTAAATCCGTCGGACCGGCCCGATTTGCGAGGCGGCATGTCGTGCACCTTTCTGAATGCATTTGCTTTCAACGGAACCCTATTTCGCCTTAACCATTGTTAGAACGCCCGAAACGCTTATACCTTTCATTCCGTGGAGGAATGGTATGGCGGCACTGAACTGGAAACGTCTGACCGCGTTCGAGGCCGTGGCCCGGCATCGTAATTTCACCCGAGCGGCGCAAGAATTAAACGTACAGCAACCGGCGGCCAGCCGCCGCGTGGCCGAGTTGGAGGCTGAGCTGGGCGTGAAGCTTTTGAACAGGACACGGCCCTTTGCGACACTCACGCGGGAAGGCGAAGTGCTTTATCGGGCAATCTCGGGTGGTATCACGCAGGTCCGCAGTGCGCTGGAAATGGTACGCCAGCACCCGAACCGAGCGCGCTTGACCGTCAACACCACCATAGGCTTTGCCAGTTGCTATCTGATGAAGCGCCTGCCCGAATTTCGGGCCATGCATCCCGATATTTCAATTGAGCTGATCTCGCGGGACCAGAACGACGCCTACGATTTGGAGAGCGATATCGTGGTCGCTTTCGACAATCCTGACCGTTTGCCGGGCATGCGAAAGGCTTTGGTTTTTGAAGAGAGTATGGTCGCAGTGGCCCGGCCGGACGTGGCCGCATCGATTGGGGACGACCTAAAAGCGCTTTCAGAGCACGCGCTGCTCTATCTGACAATGGGCCTTCACACCGACGATTGGACCACGTTCTTCGACGGGACAGAGCTTGTTCCATCCGCCCCGGCCTCCGAACGGAAATTTACCAGTTTCATGGTCTATCTTCAGGCGGCCTTGAACGGTGATGGCGTCATCCTTGGCTGGGAGACACTGCTCCAGGATCATTTCGATCTTGGGTTGCTAACACCGATCACCGACCGGCGCATCAAGACACATCGTGGCTATTTTGGTTGCCTGATGCCCCGCGCAGCGGACCGCAATTCAGCTGACAAATTCCTCGATTGGATCGCTGGTCAGGGTTAGAACAGCAGGCGTTTTTGCGACTGATTAAATTACGGAGAGCAACCCGTTCAAGCAACACGAAGGGGGCGTGTGCATCTGATATCTGCGCCTGACGTGTGCGCGCAATCTGAACGCGCACACCAGACTGAGCATTGAAGAATTCGCCCTGCGTTGCGGCTTTTCATCGGCTTCCTGGCTGCGCAGGGTGTATCAAATGCAGTAGCCAGTCGATCCACAAGGAAACCGGCAGATTGCATGGTCAGTCCAACCCTTCGTAGCCGGCATTTGCCTCTTTCAAAGTTGCTTGCAGCCCCTTTTCGACGATCAGCTTTTCAAAAGTCTCTCGTGGTTTGCATCAAACTACCAGAAACCCAAATGACCCTCGGCAACTTCTTCTTCGATCTCGGCAAATGGCCCGCGGGTTTCTACGGTCCGCTGGCCGGCTGCAAATACGGTTTCACACGGCAGGTCCAATGTGAGGTTTTCCTCGTTGTCGCCGGTTAGTACAGCCAGTCGCTTTTCAGTCATCCCGTATACAACCGTTCCAATCCCTGCCCAATAGCAAGCCCCGGCGCACATGCAGCACGGCTCTACCGATGTGTATAGTGTACACTTCTCCAAGTACTCCGGTTGGTATTTTCGGCTTGCGGCACGGGCAACATTCAACTCCGCGTGTCCAACGCCTTTTTCATACGAGTACGAGTTTCCAGCGCTAAGCAAAATATCACCTTGTGGGCCGACCAGAATGGCCCCGAAGGGATGGTTGCCGGATTCTCGACACTCCTTTGCGATTTTAATGGTTTGCCGCAGATATTTCAGATCATCGCACATCAGATTTTCCTATTTTACCATTTGAGGCCCGCCAAAAGGTTTGCCTAATGACTATGTAGCTTTTCAGAAGCGGTACTGACCTTCAAACTGGGCTCACCGCACCATCGGTGTTTTCAGAAAGAAAAGCTGCACGGCGCTTAAACAGTCCTGGAAGCACGTCGTGAACCTCACCGATCAGATCAGACATAGCAGCGGTTAAAAGTCGCCCATCACTCACGATCTGGTTTCCGTCCACCATTGTCATGACGACGTCCGAGCCCCGCGCTGAATGCACCAGATTATAGTGGAGATTGAAGAATTCACCTTCGCTGATCAATGGCGTCATGCGCGGCGTGTCAGTGCGTATCGCAATGATGTCGGCCTTCTTGCCGACCTCCAAAGAACCGATCTCATTCTCCATGCCGATGCTTCTTGCGCCGTCGATTGTGCCCATGCGCAGGACCTCCCACGCATCCAATGCGCTGGCGTCCAGGTTGTTCAACTTTCCAAGGAGAGACGTGCACTTCATGTCGTCGAACATATCGAGATTGTTGTTCTCTTTTTCCCCATCTGTGCCGATACCGACTGCTACCCCTGCCTTGAGCAGGTTTTCCACCGGCGCGATGCCACTTGCCAGCTTCATATTGCTGACCGGGTTGTGGGCGACGCCAACATCATTTTCGGCGATGATCTCGATCTCGGAATCGTCCAACCAGACACAATGTGCCAGCAGAGTATTTCGAGGTTCGAAGAAACCCAAATCCTTGAGAACATGAACAGAACGCTTGCCATAGCGGCGGTCCATTTCCCGCAATTCAATCTCGGCTTCGTTGCTGTGCGTGTGGAAGCCAGTGTCATATTTCAGCGCGAGATCAATGAAGTCCCGGTGCTTTTCGGGCGACGCATAAAACAAGTGCTCAAGCCCCACCCAAACATTGATCCGACCCTCCGACTTGCGATGCCAGTCATCCAGAAGCTGTTCGTTGGATGCCAAAGTTTCAAAATAGTTGTAGTCCGGGTGTTCACCGACATAAGGCACAAGCACAGCCCGTGTGCCGATTGTATCCGCGGCCTTCGCGCTACCATGCATGTACCGCCACATGTCAACGATTGTCGTCGACCCGGATAAAGCCGATTCCGCATAGCAAAGCCATGATGCTGCTTCTGCTTCACGCGCATTGAGCACCCGGTGCATCGGATCGATATACATGCGCAACCAATCCCAGACGGGCAATCCTTCGGCTGTTCCACGCAGAATGCCCGAATGGCAATGTGCGTTGACGAGTCCGGGCATGAGCAAGCTATCACGAAATTCCTGAATTTTTGCTTGCGGGTTTCCGCGTACCAGCTGCTCGCGCGACCCGACGGCAGCGATTTCATTTCCACGCACGAGAACAGCGGCGTCGATTAAGACAGTATTCTGCGTATCCATTGTCAGTACGTGCGGTGCGCAAAGCAGGACATCACGTGTCATTTCTTCTCTACCCTTTAAGAATTTTTGTTAAGGCTAGGAGGAAGCAGTGTTCCAATCTATGATAATAAATCGGACAATCAGGACTAAAAATTAGGACGCTATGATGCCACTGCTCACCCAGGCTGCCCACGTTCTTGAAATTGTTGCCAGCTCAGGCTCGATCCGGAAGGCGTCGGAAAGAGTCAATCTGGCTCCGTCTGCGATAAATCGGCACGTTCTGAATCTGGAGCGGGAGTTAGGGACCCCGTTGTTCCTGCGCCATGCCAAAGGAATGAATTTGACCGAAGCTGGAAAGCTGGTCGTCGAATACATCCGGGACTTTCAAATCCGGGATCAGACTCTCAGAAGCGAAATCGAAGTCCTGAAGGGGCGTGTTGGTCATGTGCGCCTGGGGATCATGGAATGCTTTGCCGAAGGCTTTCTGGCGACAGTTTATGACGAGGTGAGACAAAACCACGGGTCCGTGGCCATTGATGTCGTCGTGGCTGGGACATCTCAACTGGTTCAGCAGATGCTTGCAGGTGAGCTTGATTTGGTTGTTGCCTTTAACATGCCAGGAGATCTCGGTTTCCGTTGTCATTATGAAACTAGGCTGGATATCGGTGCTGTAATGAAACCTACACCAGAGCTTCGGTCAAAGGGTGTGGTTGGGAAAGAGGAACTGCAAGGGCAGCAATTGGTGCTTCCGGATCGTTCATTGTCATTAAACGCAACCGTGAAATCCATGATCCAGCGTATGGGCTTGAATTCGCAGGCCATAGCAAAATCCAACTCGGTAAGCGCGATAAAACAGCTTGTCATTCAGGGTGCTGGCGTCAGCTTTTTGACCTGGGCGGATGTGCGCGATGAAGTGACCAGAGGAGACTTGTTGTTCTGTCAGATCGAAGGCCAAAACATATACGAAATTCTGACGCTCAGTGGTCGTAACCCCGCGCAAATGTCCGAGACAACTCAAGCTCTGGCACAAATATTGGTGCAGACCTTGGAGAAAATTGATGCCGGGGCAAAAACCACGGCTGCGTGACAGGATTTTGCTCGGTTGCAGATTACTTGCCGCGGCAAGTGACAAGCCGTGTGCTTCAGTCAAACACAGCCTGAAGGTTGTGTTTGATATTCGATCGAAGATAGAAAATCCCGCAAGGCCGTTCTAATTTTGCGCACGCAATAAGCGAATGTATGCGCTTGAATGTATCGGTGGCTGATCAATAATTTCCCTAACCAAATCCGAACAGGAAGCCGAAACGGTGTCAGGCTTCGTGCAACGTCGCAATGCGTGTCGTCACCCGATCCTTGCAGCAAATCGCGAGAACGGTGCCACGCCAAACTCGGTTCGTTGCATCCGGTGGATGAACAGGGAGGATATTCGATGGAAAACAAGCTCAAGTTCAAAACGCTTGTTGCAAGCGGGATTTGCGCCGCCGCGTTAATGGTCTTGGGTTCAGGACCAAGTTTTGCTGAAGAAAAACTAAAAGTTGGATTTGTATATCCGACTCCGATCGGTGACAACGGCTGGTCCTATCGACATGAGGTCGGGCGACAGGACGTCATTGCTCATTTTGGCGATCAGATCGAAACAACATTCGTTGAAAGTGTAGCCGAAGGCCCTGATGCCACCCGCGTCATCACCCAGCTTGCCTTGACTGGCCATGAGCTGATTTTTACGGCTTCATTTGGTTTTATGGAGCCGACGCTGCAAGTTGCCGAAAAGTTTCCGAACGTCCACTTCGAAAACAATACCGGCTTCAAGACCGCACCCAATGTCAGTGTGTACAATGCGCGTTTCCACGAAGGCCGGGTTGTCTTTGGAACAATCGCCGGGATGATGACTGAAACAAATACCGTGGGATATATCGCTTCCTTCCCAATCCCCGAAGTCATCATGGGCATAAACGCCTTTACGCTGGCGGCACAAAAGGTAAACCCGGATGTTGAGGTGAAAGTGGTCTGGGTCAATACCTGGTATAACCCTGCACTGGAAGCAGACGCCGCACAGGTATTGCTCGATCAAGGTGCTGACTTTATTACCCAGCACACAAACAGCCCGGCGCCCTGCCAAAGAGCCGAGGAGGCAGGTGTATACTGCTTCGGTCAGGATGCGGACATGTCTCAATTCGCTAAAAAGGCGCACCTCACAGGAATCGTGAACAATTGGGGGCCATACTACATACGCCGCGTTCAGGATGTCTTGGATGGCTCTTGGGAAACCGATCACACCTGGGACGGCATCAGTGGTGGATTGGTCATGATGGCTCCGTACAACGAAGCGCTACCGAATGAGGTAAAATCAGCCGCAACTAATGTCGAGCAAGCGCTGCACGATGGAACACTGAACCCGTTTGCCGGACCTATCACGAATGCAAGTGGCGAACTTGTAATCGGCGAAGGAGAAGCGCTGACCGACAAGCAGGTTCATGAAATGAACTGGTTTGTGCAAGGTGTCGACGGCGAGTTGCCATCCTAAAGCAAGGCATGCTCTTGCAATAAAAAAACGCGGTTCTGAGCGTCTCCAGAAACAAATTTTTCTCCCCGCTTCAACAACAGAGATTGCCGGGACCGCAAGGTGAGCGCGCCCAAACCGGCGCGCTCACTATTTTGGTATTGCCTGTCAAAACAGAGTTAATCAGGCTGGTAGAGCAGTGGTTTTACTCCGCTGCAACCGTTTCCTCTTCCAGTGCTGGATAATCGGTGTACCCCTTTTCGTTGCCGCCATAGAGGGTGGTAGAATCCAACTCATTCAGTGTCGTGTCCTTCTCCAGCCGATTGACTAGATCCGGGTTGGAAATGAACGGCCGACCGAAGGCCACCAGATCGAGGGTTCCGACCGCGACCGCTTCAATCGCCATTTCCCGGTCATAAGCGTTGTTGCCCATTTTCGCGCCGTCAAACAGGTCATAGAGCGCCTTCAGATCGCCCCCTTCCGGAATTTCGCGCGGGCCACCGGTTTGTCCTTCAACGAGATGGAGATAAGCCAGACCATAACCATTCAGCAATTTGACCGCGTGGGAGAATGTCGTCTGTGGGTCGCTGTCGGAGATGTTATTGGCGCTCGAGAATGGGCTGAGGCGGACACCAACGTGGGCGGCGCCCCACACGTCGACAACCGCGTCCATGACCTCTTTCAGGAATCGCGCTCTGTTCTCAACAGGGCCGCCGTACTCGTCTTCACGCTTGTTGGACTCGTCCCGCAGGAACTGATCGATCAGATATCCATTGGCTGCATGGACCTCGATACCGTCGAACCCCGCCTTTTTGGCGTTTTCCGCGGCTTGCCGGTAGTCGGCGACAATGCCTGCAATTTCTTCGATGCCCAGCGCCCGCGGCTCCGACGTTTCGACAAACTGATCGCCATCAAAAGTCATCGCCTTGGCACCAATTGCGGATGGTGCAACCGGTGCACCGCCGTCCTGCTGCAAACTGGTATGGGAAATCCGGCCTACATGCCAAAGCTGGATCACGATCTTGCCACCCTTTGCATGGACGGCCTCGGTCACTTTTTTCCAGCCTTCTATCTGTGTTTCGGAATAAATGCCGGGCGTCCAGGCATAGCCTTTGCCTTGAGGCGAGATTTGCGAAGCTTCTGTGATGATCAGACCAGCACCCGCCCTCTGGGCGTAGTATTCGGCCTGCAATTCATGAACGCTGTCATCTTCTGCCCTTGCCCGGTTGCGGGTCAGTGGCGCCATGACAACGCGGTTTTTCAGCTCGATTGCACCGGCTTTGGCGCCTGAGAATAGTTTTTCATCAGCCATTGCTGTTTCCTTCGTTGGTCAACTTAGTTCAGAAAGTTTTGGACTAAATAGTCCAATATTAGGGTTACGTTTCTTGCTGGTGTTTGTGTTGGGTTTCAGGTCCTTATGGTAGGGGAGGGCGTTAAGGCGAAATCACCAGCCGGGCTTGTTTCAGGGTTTGCGATACCTGCTCAGCAGGAACGCCCGCCTTACGCAGGGCCAGCGTGCCGATTGCAAGGGAGGCATAGGCGCGCGCCTTGTCGAGGGCCTGATCCGGATCTGAAGGCTCAAGCGCTCCCGCAATAATTTTGTCAATGCTCTCCAAGTGGTGCCGCCCAAGAGCCGCCACCTCATCATCATGCGGGGCAAGCTCCGTAAGGCAGTTGATCAACATGCAGCCGTCACGACCGCCCTGCGGGTTGGCCAATGCTTCCATCATCGCTCCAACGGGATCATTCCCACCAGCGTCTGCAACAGCACGCAGATTTTTCAAGGCGCGCCTTGAATAGTGGCTTAGAGCTTTGTGAAACAAAGCCTGCTTGTTGCCGAACGCTCCATAGAAGCTGGACCGGCTCAAACCCATGGCCTTGGTCAGATCGTCGACAGACGCAGTCTCGTAGCCCTTGTGCCAAAAAACGCACAAGGCTTTTTCCAAAGCCTCCGCTTCGTCAAAGGCACGAGGCCGACCTGGGCCTGCAGGTGATCTGATGTCGCCAACTGAGAGGGTTTCATTGCTCATGAGCAAGATGTGGAATGGTTGGTCCAGAAATTCAAGGCACCGGTAAGGCTTTTTTGGAATGGTCGGTCCGGAATGCAATCAGCAATAGGGTTTTTTCGGTCGGTTAGCTGAAAAATCCGCTATGTCATCTGGTGGGCGATGATCTCGGCGCCGCAGAGAAAGTCTGTACTTCGCGCGAGATGATAAAGAGTGCAATCATAGCGGCCGTTTGTATCAGGGATGCCGCCCGACGACTCGATAGTCGGGATTTGTGCGGATCGGTGATGTATTCATCTTCCCGACCCTGCCGGATGTATGAGGCAGCGGCACCTCATCCTAATTTCACTTAATAAGTGACCATTGGCCAATCTTAAGCTTGTGATCTCTTTCATAGAGATTGATAGCGTAGGCTGACGCAGTTGATACTACCCGCGCCAATTTGGTTCTTCTGGCAACCCAATTGTGCCGTTAAGGCCTGTCCCGAACACAGAAAACTATCATTGTTTGTAAAGGATCAAAGAGATCCTTGAGATGTTCAGCATCGCTTGCGTCACGCTTGATCTGTGTAAACATGCTCTTGATCATGTTCTGAAGCTGCGACAGGTCGACACCCGCGTTGTTCAGATCTTTTTCGAAGGGCGCCAACACAACGCCGATTGCTCCAAGGTAGTTGCCCCTGATCTGTTTCACCCGCTCAGATGAGAGATTGTCGCCAATTTCCACTATTTCGTCGAGGTGAGGAAACCTTTGCATGGCGTCGAAAGGGGCGGCGCACATATGCCTGAAGAGTATGTCGAGCCGATCTTCAAGATCAGTTGCTGTTGCGCAGTCACTTTCGATTTCAGCCTTTGTTTTCTCAGCGTAGTGAAGAAGGGCTGCGAAGATCAAATCTTCTTTGCTTTCATATGCTTTGTACAGCGTTTGGCGCGACACATTCGATGCGGCAGCGATCTCAGTCATAGACGTTTTCGCCACACCATAATGGGCGAATAGACCAAACGCAGCCTCTACGATTTTCAGGTTCTTCTCGTTCATCGTCATGTGACCGATCTAGACCCGAGACGTCTACTTGTAAAGCACAAGTTGACAAAAGTAGTATTTGAGTCTACTTGTCCATTCCAGCCTAGAAATGCCGATGCTTTGCGAATCCAAAAGGGAGACAGCCCACATGCCAACTAGCTTGAAGATCAATGGTCAAATGCGCGACATCCAAGCGCCGGAGGGCACACCACTTCTGTGGGTGATCCGAGACGAGTTGAAGTTGACCGGGACCAAATTTGGGTGTGGTGTTGCGTCTTGTGGCGCCTGCACCGTGCATCTGGACGGTGAGCCGGTACGCTCCTGCCAGACCTATGTCGAAGACGTCGAAGGTGCCGAGATTACTACAATCGAGGCGATGAACGAAGATAAAATCGGGGCGGCCGTTCAGCAAGCGTGGGTTGAGCTGGACGTGGTCCAGTGCGGCTATTGCCAGTCAGGGCAGATCATGTCTGCTGTCGGCCTGTTGTCGGAAAACCCCAAGCCGAGCGTCGAAGAGATCGACGAATACATGTGGGGCAATGCCTGCCGTTGCGCCACCTATCAACGCATCCGCGCCGGTATCCAGCGCGCATCTGAAATTCTGGAGGCCTGATTCATGACCGTCAACACCTCCCGCCGTGGTTTCCTGAAAGGCGCAGCCGCCGCTGGTGCCGTTCTTCTGGTCGGCGCACGTCCTGATGGCGCACTCGCTGCCGCGCCTTCCGAAAGCGCTCAATTCAACCCGTTCGTGAAGATCGATGCCGGCGGCACCGTGACCGTGATCGTCAAGCACTTTGAGATGGGGCAGGGGCCCGCAACCGGCTTGCCGACTCTGGTCGCCGAAGAAATCGGCGCAAACATGGATCAGATAGAATACGAATTCGCCCCATCGAACCCACAGCTCTACAACAACCTGCTCTTCGGCCAGGTCCAGGGCTCTGGTGGGTCGACCGCCATGGCAAACTCGTGGCAACAATACCGTCAGGCTGGCGCTGCTGCGCGCGAGATGCTGATCGCCGCGGCAGCTCAGACCTGGGGTGTGGACGCGTCGGGTATCACCATTGAGGAAGGGGTCGTCAAAGCAGGCGAACAGTCGGCTCCGATCGCCGAATTCGTTGCAGCGGCTGCCCAACTTGATGCCCCTGCCGAGCCGCGTCTTAAAGATCCGTCTGAGTTCCGCCTGATCGGCAACGAATCTGTGCGCCGCAAGGATTCTCCGATCAAGGGCAATGGTCAGGCGAAATACGGTATGGACATGCATCTGCCGAACCAGATGGTCGTCATGATCAAACGCCCGGAATCGCGTGGCGGCGTCGTCGTAGGATTCGACGACAGCGCCTCGAGGGAGGTCAAGGGCTTCATCAACGCAGCCACGCTGCCCAATCAGGCCGGTGTGGCAGTTTATGCCGAAAACACATGGGCAGCGATTCAGGCGCGTGAGGCGCTGGAAGTCCAATGGGATCTGTCTGCGGCCGAGACACGTGACTCGGATCAGATCGAGGCTGAAATTCGCGCCGCTCTGGACACCGAGCCTCAGTACAATGTGAACAAAGCGGATGCAGCAGAGGTCGCGGCGAAGATTGACGGTGCGGACACGATTTTGGAGGAGAACTTCTACTTCCCGCTGTTGGCTCACGCCCCGATGGAGCCGATGAACTGCACCATCGAGCAGACGGCAGATGGCAAGATCGTAATGCACGACGCCTGCCAGATACCGACTGGCGTTCATTACGCCCTGCAACAGATATTCCAACTTCCAGCCGAGCAGATCGAGATCAACACGTTGCTGGCCGGTGGGTCGTTTGGGCGCCGTGCAACTCCGGAAGCCGACTATCAGGTCGAGGCGGCGCTGGCCTTTGTCATCACCGACCGGAGCCGCCCGGTAAAACTGGTATGGACTCGCGAAGACGACATCCGCAGTGGTTACTACCGTCCAGCCTTTGGCCACAAGGTCCGTGTAGGCCTGGATGGTCAGGGCAACATCGTTGGATGGCAGCATCAGGTGGCCGGTCAGTCGATCATGAAGGGCACCGCATTCGAAGCGTTCTCTGTACACGATGGCGTCGACCACAGCTCGGTCGAAGGTATTGCAGACAGTCCCTATTCGATCCCTGGCATGGCGCTGGGTTTGACGGATACGCCCAAGGCAACCACGGTTCTATGGTGGCGTTCGGTGGGTCACACCCACACGGCCTACGTGATGGAAACCATGATGAGCAAAGCCGCCGAAGCTGCTGGCCGCGATCCGATCGAGTTTCGTCTGGCCCATCTGGCCGATGACAGCAACGCTGATCAAAAGCGTAAAGCGGGCGTTCTGAAACTGGCGATGGAGAAGGCCAACTGGGGTAATGCGCCTGCCGGTCGCGCTCAGGGTATCGCGGTTCACAAGTCCTTTGGCTCGTACGTAGCTGAAGTGGTTGAAGTGTCTGGCGATGCAGACAGTGGCATCAAGATCGAAAAGGTCACCTGTGCCGTAGACTGCGGCATTGCGGTAAACCCGGATGTCGTAAAAGCTCAGATTCAGGGCGGCGCTGGCTATGGCATCGGTCACGTTATGCGCGACCAGATCACCCTGACCGGTGGTGCAGTGGATCAATCCAACTTCCCGGATTACGAGCCGCTTCGCATCAGCGATATCGGAGCAATCGAGGTGCATATCGTTCCCTCCGCCGAAGCCCCAACAGGCGTCGGTGAACCCGGCACCCCGCCCGCTGCTCCTGCGCTCGCCAATGCGATTGCGGCGGCTTCCGGAACGCGCGTAACGCACCTTCCCATGTCAGCCAATGGAGTATCCTTCGTCTGATTTCGCCTCCAGCTAGCGGGCTCCTGTAGCCCGCTAGCCGCTCCCCACTGAAGTTACCAACCAAACAACAGGCTTCGCGCCTGAAGGAGAAAGTTGTGCCCAACGAAACTGTAATACAAATCTGTAAAGCCGCGCCTTTGTGACCGGCGCGACCCAGGAACAAGCGCACGAAGCCGGTTCTCAATTACGAGACTTTGAAGGCAAAACTGACGGTGCGGCAGGCGCAAACGCCCACTTCCCCACATAATCCAAGCACCACCCATACGCACAGAACTCAACTCGCGTGAACAAACGGAAACGAAAATGGCACAGACAATTTTGATTACCGGGGCTTCAACCGGTATTGGCAAGGCAACCGCAAGGCACTTCCAAGCTCAGGGCTGGAATGTCGTCGCCACTATGCGGAAACCCGAAGATGGTGCAGAGCTGGCCGCTTTGGACAACGTTCTGGTGACGCGTCTTGACGTAACCGATACGGCGTCCATCGAAGCTGCGGTTTCAGTCACCCTCGACGAGTTTGGCGGAGTTGATGTTCTTCTGAATAATGCGGGCTACGGAGCTTACGGTCCGCTGGAAAACTTCGACATGGACCGTATCCACCGTCAGTTCGACACAAACGTCATCGGCCTTCTGGAAGTGACCAAAGCGGTTCTGCCTCAAATGCGCGCCCGAAAATCCGGCACCATCGTCAATATCAGCTCTATCGGTGGGCAAATGACCTTTCCGCTTGGCACACTCTATCACGGAACCAAGTTTGCTGTCGAAGGCATCTCTGAGGCTCTGCACTATGAGCTGGAGGCCATCGGAGTAAAAGTGAAGATCGTGGAACCGGGCATGATTGCGACGGACTTCTCCGGGCGTAGCTTTGATTTTGCCAATGAGCCAGCCATTGAGGAGTATCAAGGTGTCGTAACCGCCGTAATGGGGTCTTTCGCAAATCAGGCGTTCCCGCCGTCCCCTCCTGAAGTCGTGGCAGAAGTGATCTGGACGGCAGTGACCGATGGCACCAAAACTCTGCGATATCGCGCAGGGCAGGATGCCGATTTCGTGCTGACCAATCGGAAGGCTGCTGACGATGCTACCTTCATCGGTGGCATCAAAGAGCAGATCGGTTTGTGAAAGAAAACGGGCAATCGAATCTGCTAAGAAAGAGTGCCCCCAGCTTTGCTGGCCGGGGCACTCCCAAAATCCAGCGCGGACTTAACGCAGTAACCATAGCTCCCGGTTGGGTTTCCAGGGAAGTCGCCAGATATTTCGTTTACTGGCGCATTTTTTATTTCCTTGCGGGTGTCACTCACGGTCTGTCGATACTGTTTTTCCTGGACCGGGAAGTTTGGCTCATGGCCTGGTTCAACGTTGGCAGCGTCATCGTTTTCACAACATGCATGCTGCTTTTGTATCGGGGATGGTTCCGTTCGGCCTATTGGTTCGCACTGGCCGAGCTTGTATCCCACGCGATAGTTGCGACGATTTCTGTCGGCACCGAGTTTGGTGCTCTGGATGCAATTCTACTGGTTCTCGTTCTGCTTTATGTGCAGCCTTTTTATCCGCTGATATTATCCCTGGTTCTTTCTGCGCTCGTTTTGGCGGCAGCCGTGTTCACACAGGAGTACATGCTGACCCATGCGCCCCTTTATCCCCATTTTCAGGTCACGCCCGGGGATCTCGCTATGCGGGTCGTGACATGGCCAATGTTGATGCTGGCGATGGTAGTGCCATTCATTCGAGCGGCCTCAAAGGCGGAAAAAGAGCTTGAGATTGCGCATGACGAAAGCGAGCGCTTATTGCACAACATTCTGCCCGTGACTGTCGCTGACAGGTTAAAGGCCGGAGAAGATCAGATCGCAGACGAACATTCGCGTGTGGCTGTCATGTTTGTCGATATCGTTGGCTTTACTGAAATGAGCCGAGGTCAGGCACCGGCAAAGATCGTCGAGTTCCTGAACAAGTTCTTCGTGGCGGTTGATGATCTCATCGAACTACACAACGCCGAAAAGATTAAGACTATCGGTGACGCGATTATGATCACCGTCGGTGCGCCGACACCTCATCCCAACCCGGAAGACGGGGCCATGGATCTTGCGCGCGGCGTACTGGCCGCTGCAAAAAACTTTGATCGACCTGACACCGGCAACCCTCTTGTCGTCCGGATCGGATTGCATTCCGGCCCTGCCGTCGCTGGCGTTATCGGAAAAGCAAAGTTTGCTTATGATATTTGGGGCGAAACGGTAAATATAGCGGCGAGAATGGAAAGTACCGGCGTTCCCGGTACAGTTCAGGTTTCGGAGGATTTTGCGTCACGGTTGACCAGAACTTTCGAATTTGAGGAACAGCGAAGTGTCACTGTTGCCAGTAGCGATATCGATGCGTGCATATACCGGTTTGAGTAGCGTCTTGGATTCAAAAAACACGCCTGCCTCGAAACGTGCGGGTAATGCCTTTCAGCTATCCTCATACAACAGGCAGAGTTGTCTCTGCTTAAGTAATTCCACAGTGTGCTCGCTAGAAATCTTGCGCTGCATTTGCGCATAAGCTTGCGCGGCTCGCGGTACGCATCTGCTACTTCTGCAAGCGCAACAAACTGAGGCTGCGCGACGTTCAGGGCATCGGCGAAGCGCCGAACCCACTCCTGTGATCCTCTACGTGTTTCACTGGATGCTTCCCGCGAGCCGTCAATAACCGAAGTGGATGCCCTTGCCAGGTGAACGAGGTCTGCCATTAGCGGACATTACAATAACAGCTTTGCAGATTCCGATATTCGGACAAAGTAGTTATTTGAGCGAAGCGATCTTTGAGTGTGGATTTAACCGCAGCTTGATCCAATGCGCTATTCAACCAGACCAAGTTGTCGCGCAATCGTGGCGCTGTCATAGTAATCTCGGCCCTCGACCACCATCCCGTCCTTAACGCGCATCACCGAGCAATAACGGACTTCGGCCCGCCTTCCTGTTGGCGGGAAATCTCCGAGGCTTGAACGCAGCGTCCCGGTGTGGGTGCCCGTGTTTCGGAACTCAACAGTAGCCCACTCGCCGCATTGGCTAACCACGACATTCTCAACCTTGCACAGCCCATCGGGGAATGCCTCGCGCCAGCGGTGGTAGTCTGCTTTGTATGCTTCCTTTCCCAGAAGTTTCTCGCCACGCGCGATGTCCTCAAAGTCACAATCCTCGGCAATTACGGCTGCGCCTCGGTCCGGGTCACGCAAATCCCAGGACTCATGAAATTGCCGAACTATTTTCTCTGTGGGGTGCATTACTTTGATACCTCTCATCTAAGTCCGGAAAGTGTTTACACACGTCCCCACCGATACTTCGAAGGCCGCTCATCGGAAGTGTATGACTGCAAAACTACTATGTTTTGACGGGTCCGCTTCCGCATCTCGGGATAGGACGGCCGCGATCAGCATATGCCAAAAGCATGACTATTTCATCGGGACGAGGCCCATCCGGCACACAAAGTGTCATTGTATCGAAATGATCGAAGGACCAGGGGTTGTCCTTGTGACCTAGTGGCAAATCGATTGAAGTCCCAGCCGCTCCAATTTTGACGTTGGATGGAATGACTGCTTCGCCACCACCTGCTGCGGCCCGCATCGGAGCGCCGAGCCTGGGATGTATGACTGCGCCGCCGTGCTCCATATCTCCTGAAACCCCAACAATCGCAGCCTTTCCATAAGATACTGGCGGACCGTTAAGCTGCGACACTGCTTGTTCAGCGAGTTGTTGCCCAAGCTCAGCCCCGATTTCAAAAAGCGGAGTGAGGTCAGCGTCGAAACGGCCCGCCATCGGATTCGGAAAAACTGCCGCAGCCGCAACGCGGCACACCGCCTCACATGGCTCACCGAAGGCATCAGACGTTATGTGCTCTCGCACTATGACAATTTTGCGCGTCTTGACCATGGATGCCCCCATTTTCCTAGATGAGGCATAGTGCTGACAAATCGGCTGCTCGTCGACTTCCAATTTTCCCGTTTAATGCAGAAGATGTTACGCGATGTCAGTCGGGATGGAAGTCGCGTGGTGCGCAGTTTGCCGCAAGCACGATAGCGATCCAATTCACATCCAGCGCTAGATTGAACTGGTTCAGCCACTTTTCTTGTAGCTGATATGCTGGATGTTCCATTGCACCTAGGCACGTCCAGTTCGCTGCCGACTGCCGGTGGTGTATTATCTCATGCAGTAGCACAGACTGGTCGTTTAGATTTTCGACGCTCCATGGATTTATCAGAGTGATCGTTGCAGTATCGGGATCATAGAGCCCACGAGTTTTGCGCCCTATGGCCATTGCTGGCTCATTCGCGTCTACAGCGGGCAGGCTGTCAGCAAATATTACATTCGGTGCGTTTTTGCGCCTTGGCAAATCTGTTTCACGGTCAATCCACGATTCCAGTGCTTCAACAACATCGGGCGGCAATATTGACTGACCTTTGCCACCATGAGGCATAAACGAAACCACGACCAAAATGGCTGTCAGAAATACAACTTTCTTTCCAAACCTACCCATGACAGCCACCCCGCGGATCATCTGCTTTCGCGACCTGCAATGAAACTGCGCCATGCTGAAGCAACGTCGCGTATATGATCGCGGATACCCGCAACCAATAGGTTCGGCGATCGAGAGTGTCGTGAGATCAGCGTGAAATTGGTCTGAAATTTGTATGAGAAATGGCGGAAGTACCGCTTTCAGGTTAGTTTCTTTAAGCTGATCAAGAGCCGTAGGGCATGCCAGCCAAACGCATAGCGTCAGCCCACCGCTCCATCTTGGCCGGGTCCCGCCAACTCTCACCAAAAAATTCTATCTCTTCTGCAACCGTCCGTCCGGGGTTTGCTTTCCTGAAACGTTGCATCGTCTTTTTTGCAGCCTCGGTATCCCCACTGCAAATCTGAAGCGCTGCAAGGACCCTGAGGGCGTTATTCGATATGCTCGGCATCCGCGTCATCGTTTCCAAGCCATCATCACACTGCCCGGCACTCCACTGAGCCCAGCCGAGCTGGTGGAAATACCAACCAGGCGTAACCGGATCGAGATTGATTGCTTTCTCAAGAAGCGTGATGGCCTCTTCTTCCCGACCTAAGAACACCAATGCATCCGTCGCGCCAACCATCACTAGAACGTCGTTTGGGTTCAATTCACCCGCGACCGAATATCGTACAACCGCTTCTTCCAGTTCCCCTGCGGCGATGTGCACATCTGCCCGCGCAACGTGGGCCAAATGATATTCTGGGTCGAGCGACAGAGCCTTGTCGGCAAGGGCCTCGGCTCGTGCTAATTTTTCGCTCCTCGGCAAATCTGGATCAACCTCATTTGACCAGAGGTCGCGCCAGTGAACCCACGTCAGGCCAATATAGCCAAATGGCGCAGTTGGGTCATTTTTGACGGCTTCGTCAAACAGATCACGCGCTGCCAATGTTCCCGCAACTGTGTCCTGTTGAAAGTGCTGCATGCCCTTGATGTAGCTGTGAAGTGCCCCGACCGCTTCGCTTCCCCCCCTCAATGGGGGCTTGCGGGTTACTTCGCGTCCGACTTTGTTGGTGACTTCGCGTACAATCCGATTTTGCACATCAAACAGATCGCCGATGTCCGATTCATAATCTTCAGCCCAGACATGCGTCCCATCGTTTCCGTTTATGAGTTGGACTGTAATCTTGAGCCGATTGCCTGCCTTTTGCTTGCTGCCTTCGATCACGTAGTCGGCGCGCAGCTTGTCAGCTATTTCCGAAATTCCAAGCCCGCTGTCGCGGAAACTGAAACTGGAGTTTCTGGCAATGATCGCGAGCTCGCGGTATCGCGACAACTCCGTCAAGAGACCTTCTGCAACACCATCTCCAAGATATCCGCTGTCTTCACTGGCGCTCAAATCATCAAATGCCAGCACTGCGATCCTCGGAGGCCCACCCGCCTGAGATGTTGGCCACATCAGCCAAACTACAACCGCAATAGCGGCTACAATCACCGTGCCCGCCGCTGCAACCTGTATCCGATAGTGATGCTGTCGAAAGGTTGGCTGGTCTGCTTCTAGGCAATATCCCCTTCCAATATGTGTTGTCAGGAGAGTTTGTTCACGATCCCGAATTGCGCGCCGGATTTCTGCAATACACTGCGTAAGGTTCTCGTCCGATACAGTCACATCCGGCCACACGGATTCGAGAATTTCTGACTTCGTCAGGACGTGGCCGCGTCTTTTGGCAAGACACGCGAGAACTTCCAAGCTCTTGTTCCGAAGTTTGACCCGATTGCCGGACGCGTCCAACAGATCGTGAGATTGCACATCGAAACGTAGATCACCAATTTGAACTGTGGAGGGTTTAACCGCGATATCATTCTCGGTCATGGCAGCCACCGGCAAGCATCTTGGAATAACGTAATAAGACTATACTGCATTCCGTATGCCGCTGCGCCTGCTTTGCAAAAATTCTGGGTATGGTGTTCCGTGTTGACGCCTTGCGAGTGTGACGAACTGCGTGCTTAGCGTTCGGTGTGACCGTTCTTGGTGTTCAACTCGATTGGCAGGCATCCCAGCTCAAACCGGAGATTCCAGTTTCCAAGCCGCGCTATGAAATGGAAATTTAACTAAGGCCGCAGAACTTACTATGTCTGAAGAAGGAGCGACACGGCGTTGATCGCGGAGAATGCTGCACCGTGAACTGTTGACTGAGCATCCCCGCCAAGTGCCTCTCCTGCAAAGAAGAGTTTGTTCGATACAGGCCGGAGAATTTCATCTATGTCCGAAGTACCTTGATTGGACATAGAATAGCTACCTCCAATGAACGGCACCTTGGACCAGTTGAGCGCTTGTGTCGAAACGAAGCTGTCGCGTACGGCTTTACCAAAGATCTCAGTCAATTCTCGCAGGACGTCTTGCACCAATTCCGAGTGGTTCATTTCAGAGCGCGGAATTGCTGTGTCCCAAGCCGTAAACAACCCCAGCAGGTTCTCATCCGTCGGTTTTCCAAAAGCAGCGTCGTAGTAGATTTTTTCGGACCAACCATTGGAAAGCACGCTCCTTCGAGATCCTTCAAACAGTATGTCAGGGTAAAACCGCTCGCGGAATTTCATGAAGACCTTGAACCCGACGCCAAATTGAAAATCACGCAAGTTCTCGAGCCTTGCGTTGACGTCGGCTGAGGAGGTCACGATTTGCCCCTGTTGCAACATGGAGATTGGTGCTGTGACAAGCACTTTATCTGCATGGAATGTCTGTCCACGATGTGTCCGAACTTTGATGCCGTCGCCATTCAAATCGACATAGCTAACTGGCGTGTTCAATCGAATATTGTTTTTGATCCTTGCTAATACGAAGCGTTCAAAGAACCCATACCAGGTCGTATCGTAGAACTTGACCTCGGCGTAGGCATGCCGAAGCAAGTCAAAATCGCGCAACCGCCCGTTGTGCCAGAATCGGTAGGTTTCGGGCCGATACTCAAGTGTACCAACACCAAGCGTGTCTGGGCCTCGGCCTATGATTTCACCTAAGACCGTAGGTTCATCGTGGATCCATTCTGCACCAAGGTCCAACGGGACATCAGCAAAATTCGAGAGGCGTCGGATTCTACCTCCCCAGCGGTCTGATGCTTCAAGTATATGCACATCGATACCAGCGCTCTTCAGATGATATGCCGCCGTCATCCCAGCGGCACCAGCCCCTACAACAATTACGCGTTTGGGTTGGCGAGCTCGCAAGACAGTTGGGCTTGTTGCCACAAACGCCAGAGACGCGGTTGCGAATTTTCTTCGGTCAATCATTTTAGGACCATCACACCTCAGCAAAGCGCTGGTCAATCATCGTCAAACTATGCCCAACGTTCCACAATCTATAGACTATGCTTGGAAACCCGCAGCAGTTATCAGCAGACATTCACAACTAGACTTTGCAGATTTCAAAACGCGGGCTAAGCCAACATAGATCTGCCGAGGCAGCTCTGTAACTCGGACGCAAAATACGGTGCTTCAACCAAATCCAAGGAACCACTGAATTATGAACGCGTTCGCTAACCGTATGGACTACGCCATAAACTGATCAAATTCATCGGTATGGCAGACAATCGCGTAGCGCAAAACCATAGGTGCACTACGCAAATTTATGGGGTGTGCGACGTGATGTGCGCGCACCTACACCTGCTTAAAAATCCAGATTTTCCACACTTAGAGCGTTTTGCTGGATAAATTCACGGCGAGGTTCGACCACGTCGCCCATCAGCTTGGTGAACAGGTCATCGGCATCAACCATATCGTCCACGCGCACCTGAAGCAGTGTCCGCGCATCCGGGTCCAGTGTGGTCTCCCACAGCTGGTCGGGGTTCATCTCGCCCAGCCCCTTGTAGCGCTGTAGGGACAAGCCTTTTTCGCCTTCGTCCAAGATCGATTTGAGCAGGGACAGAGGGCCATGGATGACCTGGGTGCGGTCCCGCCGGATCAGAGTTGCCGGGGTGTTGTAAACCTCTTGCAAGCTTTGGGTGAAGCTGCCTGTCTTGCGTGCCTCACCGGACCGTAACATAGGTCCGTCCAATGTGCGGACTTCTTCTACGCCCCGCAGAATACGCGCCAGCCGAATACCGTGATCCTGAGTGATCCGGCCTTGCCATCCGCGTTCATATTCCAGCGCAATCAAATCCAGCCGGGCGGCAACTTTGTCCGCCACACCCTGCAGGTCCGTATCCACGGCGCCAGGCACAAATGCACCTGCAACAGCCGCCTGTTCCAGAATATGACGCGGATAGTGGGTCGGGAAGGCGTCCAGCACGCGCTTGAGCTGCCGCGCTTCCTCTACGACACGTGTCAGATCCTGACCAACGATCTCTTCGCCGGAACCAAGTTTTAGCACGGCACCCTCGACCCCCTGATGAATCAGGTAGTCATCCAGTGCCATCTGGTCCTTCAGATAAACTTCGGACTTGCCGCGCGAAACTTTGTACAGGGGCGGCTGCGCAATATAAAGGTATCCGCCTTCGATCAGCTCCGGCATCTGTCGGTAGAAGAACGTCAACAACAGCGTGCGGATATGCGCGCCATCCACGTCTGCATCGGTCATGATGACGATCTTGTGGTAGCGCAGTTTTTCGATGTTGAATTCGTCGCGTCCGATCCCGGTGCCCAGCGCCATAACCAGGTTGCCGATCTCCTGGCTCGACAGCATCCGGTCAAACCGGGCGCGTTCCACGTTCAGGATTTTACCCCGCAACGGCAGAACGGCCTGCGTCCGTCGGTCACGACCCGTTTGCGCTGAACCGCCAGCCGAATCCCCCTCGACCAGAAAGACTTCGGTTTTGGAGGGGTCCTTTTCCGAACAGTCCTTAAGTTTGCCCGCCAGATAATTCACATCCATTGCCGTTTTACGGCGTGTCAGTTCCCGGGCTTTACGCGCAGCCTCGCGCGCCAGTGCGGCTTCGATGATCTTGCCGACGATTGTCTTGGCTTCGTTGGGATTTTCCTCGAACCATTCAGCCAGCTTTTCGTTCATCAACCCCTCGACCGCCGGGCGTACTTCGGACGAAACCAGCTTGTCTTTGGTCTGGGACGAGAACTTTGGATCAGGTACCTTGACGGACAGCACACAGGTCAGGCCCTCGCGCGCGTCGTCGCCGGTGAAATTCACCTTTTCCTTCTTGGCGATGCCGCTTGATTGCGCATAATTGTTGATAGTTCGGGTCAATGCGCCCCGGAATCCGGCCACATGTGTTCCGCCATCGCGCTGAGGGATGTTGTTGGTAAATGGCAGAACCGTCTCATGATAGCTGTCATTCCACCACATGGCGATTTCAACGCCGATGTCGTCGCGTTCACCCTTGATATAAATCGGCTCGGGCATCGCTGCGGTTTTGGAACGATCGAGATATTTGACGAATTCCTTGACCCCGCCCTCATAGAACAGCTCGGTCTCAAGCCGTTCGGCAGGGCGTTCATCAATCAGGATGATCCGGACGCCCGAGTTCAGGAAGGCTAGCTCCCGCAAACGTTTCTCGAGTGTATCGAACGAATATTCCAGATTCGAGAACGTATCGGTCGATGCAAGAAACCGTACTTCGGTGCCGGTTCGTGTGCCGCATTCCCCGACGATCTTGAGGTGTTCTGCGGTCTCGCCGCGTTCAAACCGTGCGACATGTTCATTACCATTGCGCCAGATGCGCAATTCCAGCCATTCGGACAGCGCATTGACGACCGAGACACCCACACCGTGCAGGCCGCCCGAGACCTTGTACGAGTTGCTGTCGAATTTTCCGCCAGCATGCAGCTGGGTCATGATGACTTCGGCGGCGCTGACACCCTCTTCGGCATGGATATCCACCGGAATCCCGCGCCCGTTGTCGCTGACGGATACGCTGGAATCGGCGTGAATTTTGACGGTCACATGATCGGCATGGCCGGCCAGAGCCTCGTCAATGCCGTTATCGACCACCTCATAGACCATGTGGTGCAGGCCCGAGCCATCGTCGGTATCTCCGATATACATGCCGGGGCGTTTGCGAACCGCCTCCAACCCTTTGAGAACCTTAATAGAATCAGCACCGTATTCTTGGTGTGCCTGTGTGTCGTCGGACATGCCGTCAGTACCTATATTATTTTGGTAACTTATACGTTCTCTGGTGGGGATTGTCACGCGATCCCCCCAGATTTTGTGTGTTCAGGCGTGCAATTTCAGACGGAATTCAGATAGGTGAAACTTGCGACGTGCCAGAGGCTTCCGTAACCTCCAGAACCTGTGCCCGATCAGCTAATTCTGAAAACAGTTCGGGCCCGGTTCCCGTCATCCAGGCCTGCGCACCCAATGCGCAGATTTCGTCATACAGCGCCGCCCGTCGCCCTGCGTCCAGATGGGCAGCGACCTCATCCAGCAGCACGATCGGCGGCGCGCCCTGTATCTGCGCCAAAGCCCGAGCATTGGACAGGATTAGCGAGACCAACAGTGCTTTTTGCTCGCCGGTCGAACAGTCCTTTGCAGGGATTCCCTTCGCGGCAAACACACCATAAAGGTCCGAACGATGAGGCCCGACCAGACTCCGCCCGGCAGCAAGATCGCGAAACCGGCTCTCTGCCAGCGCTTCCCGCAGATCGTCCGCGGATTCGGGCATCGTACCTTCGGTTTGCGTCAATTCCAGTTCAGCCGAGGGAAACGCTGTTTCGGCCTGATCCTGCGCGGCCCACAGATGGGTCAGCGCCGCTACGCGGGATGTGTGGATTCGATTGCCTGCCTCAGCCATCTGGCTTTCCAGCGCGCTGTACCAATGCGCATCGCGCACCTGTTCCTTCAGCAAACGGTTACGCTCACGCATGGCCTTTTCATAAGTCAGCGATGCCTCGGCATGGGCCGGATCAAAGCTCAGCGCGATTCTATCCAGAAACCGCCGCCGTCCTTCCGCCCCTTCGATCCAAAGCCTGTCCATGGACGGGATCAGCCAGACAACGCGGGCCAGTTTGCCCAATTCGATCTGACTTGCTGCTTTGCCATCGATTCGAACCTGCCGCGCCGCACCACCCTCGGACCAGGTTTCGATTTCATATAACTGGCCTTGCGCATTCAGCAACCCAGTCAGCTTCCAGCCCACAGCCTCCGGTCGCCGGGTCATTTCGGCAGCACTTGCCCGCCGCATACCCCGACCTGGTGAAAACAGAGAAACCGCTTCCAGAATGTTGGTCTTACCGGCCCCGTTCGGGCCATGGATGGCCACCGGACGGTGATCCAGAGAAAGCCGCGCCAGCTTGTGCGAGCGAAAGTGAGAGATGGTCAAAGAGGTAAGCGCCAACATACCTCTTTTCCTCTTGCCAGAAATATCCCTGCCGGAGGCATCGCCGTCAGGCGATCAAACGCGCATCGGCATGACCACATAGACGGCGCTCTGGTCGTTACCTTCACGCATCAGGGTCGGATCACCGGCCGAATTGAACAGGAATACCGCGTTCTCACGGTCCACCTGCGAGGCGATCTCGAGCAGATACTTGGCGTTGAAACCGATTTCCAGCCGCTCATCCCCATAGGCCACGGCCAACTCTTCCTCAGCCGCACCGCTGTCGGGCGCATTTACCGACAATACCAGCTTGTCACCTTCCAGCTGCAGCTTGACCGCCCGCGACCGCTCGGACGAAACGGTCGCAACGCGATCCACGGCCTGAGCGAATTCAGCCGCATCCACCTCGAGTTTACGGGTATTGCCCTGCGGGATGACGCGCGTGTAGTCGGGGAAGGTTCCGTCGATCACCTTGGATGTCAGTGTAATGTCAGGGGTAGCAAAGCGTACTTTTGTTTCGCTGACCGAAACGGCGATGTCCATTTCATCGTCATCCAGCAGCTTGCGCAGCTCTCCCACGGTTTTGCGGGGAACGATTACGCCTGGCATATCTGCAGCGCCATCGGGAAGATCAGCATCGATCCGGGCCAGCCGGTGCCCATCCGTCGCGACACAGCGCAGAACCTTGCCACCTTCCGCACCATCAGCCACATGCATATAGACGCCGTTCAGGTAATACCGCGTCTCTTCCGTCGAGATAGCGAATTTCGATTTGTCGAACAGGCGCCGCAGCAGGGCTGCGGAAGCGGTGAAGTTCGACTGATATTCCGAGGACGCCATGACCGGGAAATCCTCTTTCGGCAAAGTCGCCAGAGAGAAATTCGACCGTCCTGCTTCAACAGTCACCCGGCCCGCAGCAGTGTCTGCATTCAGTGTGACCAAAGCACCATCCGGCAGTTTGCGCACAATTTCATGCAGCGTGGTCGCCGCCACCGTCGTGGCACCAGCGCGTTCGACTTGGGCCGGAGCCTTGTCGACGACTTCGATATCCAGATCGGTCGCCCGGAACTGCACCTGATCGCCTTCGGCTTCAATAAGCACATTGGCCAGTATCGGGATCGTGTTGCGGCGCTCCACAACGGATTGGGCCTGCGACACGGCCTTGAGAAGGGTGCCGCGTTCGATGCTGATCTTCATACCCTCAATTCCTCTGACATGAGTGCTTACATGGGCGGGACTGGCAAGTTAGCGGTTCAGCCCTGAGGCACAAGGATTTTTTACGGATTTCTGGGTTGGAATGCACAAACCGTCAAGGGGCACGTGGCCCATGGGGCACAGTTCTGATGTAACCGTGGGCATTAGCGCACATGAAAAAGCCCCGAACGCAGGGCTCGGGGCGATTGGGGTTCGATGCGGTGCCCTCAGGCTTCCAGCGCGCGACGCAGCATCTCTACGTCTTCGGCGATCTGGCCGTCGGTCAACTTGAGTTCCTCAATGCGTTTGACGCCATGCATGACCGTGGTGTGGTCGCGCCCACCAAATCGGCGGCCGATTTCCGGCAGGGACCGGCTTGTCAGTTGCTTGCACAGATACATCGCGACCTGCCGGGGACGCGCGTAGGACCGCAGGCGTTTGGGGCCAATGATGTCGGAAAGACGGATGTTGTAGTATTCGGATACCTTGCGCTGAATCTCTTCGACGGTGATCTTGCGCTCAGATGCGCGCAACACGTCCGCCAGACAATCCTGCGTCAGTTCCATGTCGATCTCGCGACCAACCAGCGACGCAAAAGCGAACAGGCGGGTCAGGGCACCTTCCAGAACGCGGACATTGGTTGAGATGCGGTGGGCCAGAAATTCCAGCACGCCATCGGCGATTTTCAGGTCCGGATAGGTGCTGCCATATTGTTGCACCTTGTTTTGCAGGATGCCGAGCCGCAATTCGTAGTCCGTCGGATGCAGGTCCACGACCAGACCGCATTGCAGGCGGGACTTAACGCGGTCTTCCAGATCCTTGATCTCGCCCGGGGCGCGGTCGGCCGAAATGATGATCTGCTTGTTCTGGTCAACCAGTGCATTGAACGTGTGAAAGAACTCTTCCTGCGTCGAATCCTTGCCTGCGATGAACTGAACGTCATCAACCATCAACACGTCGACCGAACGGAACAGATGCTTGAAATCCATCATTCGACGTTCACGCAGGGCCTGAACAAAGCGGTACATGAATTGTTCCGCCGACAGGTATAGGACGTTCAGCTCCGGTCGCTTCGTCTTCAGCTCCCACGCAATCGCATGCATCAGGTGAGTTTTACCCAGACCTACGCCACCATAGAGAACCAGCGGATTGAAAGTGACCGGTCCGCCTTCGGATACGCGCCGCGCGGCTGCATGCGCCAGTTCGTTGGGCTTGCCCACGACGAATGATTCGAATGTAAAACGCGAATCCAGAGGCGCAGCCTGTAGCGACTCAAGAGCTCCATTCGCAGCCTCGGCAGGCGCGGCAACGGAATTTGCCGGTTCTTCCACTGGCGTGGGGTTTGCAGATTTGGCTGGACGTACCGGAGAATTGGCCGCGACCCGAAACGCCAGGCGCTGTACCGCCTCACCAGCTGTATTCAGTTCATAGAGAATCAGGTCCGCGAAGTTCTGACTGACATAGTTGCCCATAAAATTGGTCGGAACCGAAAATACGGCCACACCATCCTGAAGTTCCTGAAATTCGAGTGGTTCAATCCAGGTGGTGTAATTGTTGCGACCAACGGTCTTGAGCAACTTGTTACGAAGCTGTCCCCATTTCTCTTGTGTCATCTAGCGCCTCACGCATCCCATTCATTTTGGCCTTTGGCCTTATTACTGGCTTCCGGTTACCCGGTTGGGATTCACTCACACATAGATAACGGTTCACCAAAACGCGGTTTTGGCGGTGTCATCTCTGGTTTCGTGCTGCATTCCGAAATCCATAGCATTCCCCGAAAAAAATCGGGGCGCACCCGGAATCCGAGTTGCACACGACAATCTCAATTTTCGACAGGGCCAAGGTAATCGGGATATCCCGAAACCCGCAGCAGATCGGCAAACCGGTTTGTACCGGCTGACGACATTCGTCCCTGAACTACCCGATGCCCGTCAGGATGATCCAAGGACAGCCTGTCCCCCCAAGCGAGTGAATCGCTGAGACAGTGGTAGCAAGACCCGGCACGGCGCGGCAACGAAACTCTGATGTTGACTCGGGTCTTTCCGGGAAAGAATCTCTCGCCTTTGTGAAGGCGCGGCATTCTGGCAACAGCAAAAAAGGCGCTGCCTGATGCAACGCCTTTTTTATTCAGAATCGGTTTTGAGTCAATTGACCCTAGGTCAACCCAGTGCTTTCACGCGGGCTGCCAGACGGGACACCTTGCGAGATGCCGTGTTCTTGTGGAACACACCCTTGGTTACGCCGCGCATCAGTTCGGGCTGTGCCGCACGCAGGGCAGCGGTTGCTGCTTCCTTGTCGCCGGATTCGATTGCTTCTTCAACTTTGCGCAGGAAGGTACGGATGCGCGAACGACGTGCTTTGTTGACGGCGAAACGCTTCTCGTTCTGACGGGCGCGCTTCTTTGCCTGGGGCGAATTTGCCATTGTGTCTCTGACCTTTGTTTATGTTCGGTTCGGTTGTCTTCGGTTCGCGTGACGGACAAGGCCGCACCGGATCAGGGATCACGGGTGTGATTCTGGCCAAAGCGGGCCGCACGCGCATGTATAGCGGCGCTGATTAGCCAAGTTTGGGAAGATTGCCAAGCTGATTCTTTTCCAACCCGGATACGGCATGAAAAAGGCGGGCCAATCCCCGCCCTGTTTCCAGCCATCCGATCCGGATTACTTGTCGCGGAACTGGGCTGCCCGTTTTTCCAGAAAGGCCGCCATGCCCTCTTTCTGGTCCTCGGTCGCGAACATCGAATGAAACACGCGGCGCTCAAACAGCATGCCTTCGCTCAGCGGCAGCTCAAAGCTGCGATTTACGGCTTCTTTTGCGGCCATTGCAGTAATCAGGGATTTTTCGGCAATCTTCTGAGCTTCACCCACTGCCTCGTCCACCAGCTTCTTGGCAGGTACGACGCGGCTGACCAGACCCGAGCGTTCCGCTTCTTCCGCGTCCATGTGGCGCCCGGTCAGGTTCATATCCATCGACTTGGATTTGCCGACAAAGCGGGTCAATCGCTGACTGCCGCCCATTCCGGCAATGACGCCAAGATTGATTTCGGGCTGACCGAATTTGGCAGTGTCGGCAGCAATGATGAAATCACACATCATCGCCAGTTCGCATCCGCCACCCAGTGCATAGCCACCTACCGCAGCAATGATCGGCTTGCGGATCGCCGCGATCCGGTCATTGACATCCGCAAAGAGGTTTTCATTGAACACCTCAACAAAGCTCTTTTCGGACATCTCTTTGATGTCAGCGCCCGCAGCAAAAGCCTTGTCCGATCCGGTGATGACGATGCAGCGCACTTTGTCGTTTTGGTCAGCCTCTTCCAGTGCGGTGCACAGTTCACCCAGAAGCTGAGTGTTGAGTGCGTTCAACGCATCCGGCCGGTTCAGTTTGATTAGGGCTACGTGGTCTTCAATGTTGACGATGATCGTCTCAAAGGCCATGGGGTCTTAGCTTTCGGTTGTTCCGTTCAGGTACGATTCCTTATCACGGGAAAAAGTTGGATCAAGCTATCTTTGGCATTGCGCGCAATAGAAGGATGAGCGACCGGACTGAGTGATTCTCTTCACCGTTCCGGTGCACCCGGCGGTGCGGCAGGGCTCTCCCTCGCGGCCATAAACATCAAAGCTGTGCTGAAAATATCCAAGTTCTCCATCTGCTTGCCGGAAATCACGCAGGGATGAACCACCTGCATTAATGGCGTCCTGCAACACCTGCCGGATGATTGGAACCATATTGGCGACACGGTGTTCGGAAATCTGTCCAGCCTTGCGACGTGGCGACACTCCGGAGCGATAAAGGGCCTCGCAAACGTAGATATTGCCCAGACCGGCAACGATTCCCTGATCCAGAAGCGCAGATTTGACCGGAGTATTTCTGCCCCGGAACGCATCAATCAGGTGGTTTTCGTCAAATTCGTTACCCAACGGCTCTGGCCCCAAAACGGCCAGCAGCCGGTGCGCCTCGGCTGTCGCGGTCTGCAGCAGATCCATCGCCCCAAAGCGGCGCGGGTCGTTAAATGTCACGCGGGCACCGTTGGCCATATGAAACACAACGTGGTCGTGTTTGGCGGGTTGCGGATGGTCATGAACGAATTGCCCCAGCGGGTCTCCGGACACGGTCATGCGCCCGGACATGCCCAGATGGATCAGCAACGTTTCACCGCTGCTCAGATCCGCCAGAATGTATTTCGACCGCCTGCGCAGCCTTTCGACCCGCTGCCCGGTCAGCCGCTCCGCCATCCGTTCGGGAAACGGCCAGCGCAGATCGGGGCGATTCACTTCGGCCCGCTCGATCAAAACGCCCTCCATGGCAGGGGTCAGGCCGCGTCTTACTGTCTCGACCTCGGGCAATTCCGGCATTACACGGCTCCTATTCCAATGGGCCGCATTGTGCCCCGGTTCCAGCGCCCTATAACAGAGGCGAAATTCAAGCAACGGCAAGGCCAATGTCCGACAACAACGACAAGACCACACATTTCGGGTTCGAAACCGTGCGCGAGGCCGAAAAGGCAGGCCGGGTTCAGGGCGTTTTCAATTCCGTGGCCTCGAAATACGATGTGATGAACGATGTCATGTCGATGGGCATCCACCGGGTCTGGAAGGATGCGATGATGGACTGGCTGGCCCCGCGCCCCGGTCAGCGCCTGCTGGACGTGGCGGGCGGTACCGGGGATATCTCGTTCCGGTTTCTGAAACGTGCGGGCCATGGCCACGCCACCGTTCTGGACCTGACCGAGCCGATGCTGATCGAAGGCCGCAAACGCGCGGATGCCGAACAGCGCGCAGACAGTCTTGACTGGGTGGTGGGCGACGCGATGGCGCTGCCGTTCGAAGACAATACCTTTGACGTCTACACGATCTCGTTTGGCATCCGGAACGTAACCCGCCCGCAAGAGGCTTTGAACGAGGCGTTCCGCGTACTCAAACCCGGCGGCCGCCTGATGGTGCTTGAGTTCAGCCAGTTGCCGAATGACGGGCTGCAAAAACTTTATGACCTTTACAGCTTCAACGTGATCCCGCGCATGGGTCAGATGATTGCGGGGGATCGCGACAGTTATCAGTACCTCGTGGAATCTATCCGCAATTTCCCAGATCAGGATACGTTCCTGGGCATGGTCCGGCAGGCGGGTTTCGAAAACGCCAAATACCGCAACCTCAGTATGGGCATCGCGGCCCTGCATTCTGGTTGGAAGATCTGACAGATGCGCGGACCTCACAACATCATCCGTCTGATCCGGACGGGCGCCACGCTGGAGCGTACGGGCGCCATGAACGTGGTGCTCGACGCTTTCGAAGCCCCGCGCGCCATTCGTATCCTTGCCCACGCGCTGGGCAAGCCTTTCCAGTGGCTGGGCTACAAGGGCGATCCGGAGATGCCGCCCGCAACCCGCGCCCTGACCGCCCTTGGCCCGGCATACATCAAGTTCGGGCAAGTGCTGTCCACCCGTCCCGATGTGGTTGGTGACGAACTGGCCGAGCAGTTGCGCGTGTTACAGGACAAGCTTCCGCCGTTTTCCAAAGCGGAAGCCATGGCCGAGGTCGAAAAGGAACTCGGGCAGCCCGTCGATGACATGTTCGAAGAATTCAGCGACCCGATAGCAGCAGCCTCGATTGCTCAGGTGCACCGCGCAAAACTGTCAGGCACCGGCGAATACGTTGCGGTCAAGGTTCTCCGCCCGGGGATCGAGCGCGCCTTTCGCAAGGACGTCGACGCCTTCTACTTTGCGGCCCGCATTGTCGATCTCTTTGCTCCGGGCGCGCGCCGCCTGCGTCCAATGGACGTGATCGAGCATTTCGACGGCGTTGTACGGGGCGAGTTGGATCTGCGTCTGGAAAGTGCAGCAGCATCCGAATATGCCGCCAACACCAAGGATGACAGTGGGTTCTGGCTGCCACCGGTGATCTGGCCGCTCTGCGCCCGCCGGGTCATGACGCTCAGCTGGGCTGACGGAATTGCGCTGGGTGACAACGCCGCCCTGGATGCTGCAAACCATGACCGCCGCGATCTGGGAGAGCGCGTGCTGCGCCTGTTCCTATTGCACGCCCTGCGCGATGGGTATTTCCACGCTGACATGCATCAGGGCAACCTCAAGGTTGCGGCCAACGGTGACATTATTGCCTACGACTTTGGCATCATGGGGCATATCGACGAATACACGCGCCGGGTCTATGCGGAAATCCTGTTTGGCTTTATCCGGCGCGACTACAAACGCGTAGCCGAGGTGCATTTCGAGGCAGGATACGTACCCGCCGACAGAGATGTGGATGAATTCGCCCGTGCCCTGCGCGCTGTGGGCGAACCGATCTTTGGTATGGATGCCTCACACATCTCGATGGGTCGCCTGTTGAACTATCTGTTCGAAGTGACCGAACGCTTCGGTATGGAAACCCGGACCGAGCTGATTCTGCTGCAACGCACAATGGTTGTCGTCGAAGGCGTGGCGAGATCCTTGGATTCACATATCAATATCTGGGAAGTCGCCCGGCCCGTGGTCGAGGATTACATCAAGCAATCCATCGGTCCCCGCGCCGCCATCCGGGATTTCAGCAAGACCGCACTGGTTCTGGCCCGCTTTGGTCCGCGCCTTCCCAGTCTGGTGGAGAACGCCCTGATCGCGCAAACGCACAAAACCGAAGAGACCCCCTCCAAAATTCCGGTGGGCGTCTGGACCGCTCTGGCCGGCGCAGTGTTTGGCGGGGGGATTGTTCTGCTGGTCGGAATGGCGTTCTGATCCACCCCTTCATCTGGCCAGAAATACTCTCAGTGGAAATCGCGCGAACCGCGCGTTGGGGGGCAGACAGCCCCCCTTTGCGAATTAAGTTTCACAACCGTTCGATGGCAATCGCGATACCCTGACCGCCACCTATGCACATCGTGATCAGACCTTTTGAACCACCGGTGCGTTCCAGTTCGTACAGCGCTTTGAGAGTGATGATCGCGCCTGTCGCCCCCACCGGATGACCCAGTGCGATGGCGCCGCCATTCGGGTTCACTTTGGACGGATCAAGCCCAAGCTCCTGATTTACAGCCAGAGCCTGAGAAGCAAATGCCTCGTTGCTTTCAATTACGTCGAAATCGTCAACGGCCATGCCTGTTTTGGCCAACAGGTTCTGCACCGCCGGAACCGGTCCGATGCCCATGACCTCGGGGCGAACGCCCGCATGGGCATATCCCAAAACGCGCGCTTTGGGTTTCAGACCGGCCTTTTCCGCCGCTTCTGCTGTCGCCAGAACCATAGCGGCGGCACCATCGTTGATGCCCGATGCATTTCCTGCCGTCACCCGACCGTCTTTCTTGAAAACCGGCCTCAGACCAGCCAATGCCTGAGCAGTCGTTGCCTTGGGATGTTCGTCGACCTTGAAATCAACCATATCCCGTTTGACCTTTACCTGAACCGGCGTGATCTGACTGTCAAAGTAGCCTGCCTCGGTCGCTGCTGCCGCGCGGGTCTGGCTGGTCAGGGCAAACTCATCCATCTGCTCGCGGCTGATCTGGTGTTCGTCGGCAACGTTTTCGGCCGTGACACCCATGTGTCCTGTACCGAACGGGCAATTCAGCGCGCCAAGCATCATGTCCAGCGAGGTCACATCGCCCATCTTCGCACCCCAACGCGACTGCGTCATGATGTACGGGCTGCGCGACATGCTTTCAGCGCCACCAGCCACAGCAAACTCGGCGTCACCCAGCATCAGCGACTGGACTGCCGATACAATGGCCTGCGCGCCGGAACCGCAAAGACGGTTCACATTCATCGCCGGGGTTCCGTTCGGGATGCCTGCCTGCATCGCAGCGACGCGCGACAGATACATGTCCCGCGGTTCCGTATTAATGACATGCCCAAAGACCACATGGCCGATCTGACCACCTTCAACGCCCGAACGTTCAAGGGCCGCTTCGGTCGCCACAGTTGCCAGATCAATGGGTGCGGTGGATGCCAGAGCGCCGCCAAAGGTACCGATTGCGGTACGTGCCCCGTCCAGAATTACGATATCGGTCATATTTCACTCCTCCTGAGGTTGGGTGCATTATGCACCTGCGGCATAAACCTGTCTCTCGGGACGTACCGTCACACCCGGAATTGACAAACCTCCGCTTAAAAGGCAGAGAATCCGTCATGACGGATAGCTCTGATGAAATCCTGACGCGTCTGCCTGCCCGCCTGAAAGAGGCGCGCCGTTCGCAGGGGCTTTCGCTGGAAGCGGTGGCAAATCTCAGCGGCGTTTCCCGATCGATGGTCAGCCAGATCGAGAGGGGCGAAAGCAGCCCCACCATCGCAACCCTGTGGAACCTCACCCGAGCATTGCAGGTGGATTTTGCGGGTCTTCTTGAAGATGGCGATGCGGTCGACCGGATCGAAGTTTTGCGGAGTTCCGAGGCGCCAGGCATCGACAATATGGGGCAGGGGTGTCGAATCCTTATCCTTTCTCCTCCGGAAGAGGCTGGCGGACACGAGGTTTACGACATCAGCTTTGAAAAAGACGGCGCGTTGAACAGCCAGCCCCATGCCCGTGGTGCACGCGAACAGCTTACTGTTCTGGAGGGTGCCGTGCAGGTCAGATCGGGCTCTGCCGTCAGCAATCTGAACGTCGGTGATACGGCACGCTATGCCGCGGACATTCCACACGCAATTCAGGCCACAGACGGGCCTGCGCGTGTTTTTCTGATTGTCAAAAACGCCTGACCACCTCGTGAGTTTCAGTTTTCGGGAGTGGCCCGGCGCCGAACCATCTGCCGTGGCCTCAGAAGGTCAGTATGGAACATTGTTGGCAATCGATCTGCCATTAAACACACACAGTCGCAGTCAGCAATTTTCCGCCACCACGGACGGTTTTCCAATATAGTGAAAATCTCCTATTTCGGATTCTTGTCCGTTATGTTAGATGTGCGACTCAGCAAAGGAGATCGTCATGGCAGATGCATTCCTGTCCCACATCACGGACACCCTCGCGCAGATCGAAGCGGAAGGTCTTTATAAGCGTGAGCGAATGATCACCTCGCCTCAGGGCGGTGAGATCACGGTGGGCGGCAGGCGGGTCATCAATCTGTGCGCCAACAATTATCTTGGGCTTGCGGATCACCCGGCGCTGATCGACGCCGCCAAAGGCGCGATGGAGCCTAAGGGGTTTGGAATGGCTTCGGTCCGGTTCATCTGCGGCACGCAGGACATTCACCGCGAACTGGAGCAGCGATTGGCAAATTTCCTGAACAAGGATGACGCGATCCTGTTCGCCGCCTGTTTCGATGCCAATGGCGGGTTGTTTGAGCCTTTGCTGGGGCCGGAAGACGCTATTATCTCTGACAGTCTGAACCACGCTTCGATCATCGACGGGGTGCGGCTGTGCAAGGCAAAACGCTATCGCTATCTGAACAATGACATGAACGACCTCGAAGCCTGGTTGAAACAGGCCCGCGAGGATGGCGCGCGGCACATCATGATCGCGACGGATGGCGTGTTTTCTATGGACGGCTATTTGGCCAACCTGCCGAAAATCCGGGAACTGGCGGACAAGTACGATGCCATCGTAATGGTCGACGACTGCCACGCCACCGGCTTCATGGGGCCAAATGGCGCAGGCACACCGGATCACTTCGGTGTTGATGTAGACATTCTGACGGGAACCTTGGGTAAGGCACTTGGGGGGGCAATCGGCGGCTACATCGCCGGGCCGCAGCCAGTGATCGACCTGCTGCGGCAGCGGGCGCGGCCCTATCTGTTCTCGAACTCGCTGCCGCCTTCAATCGTTGCTGCTGGTCTCGAGGCCATACGTCTGGTCGAAGAAGGTGACATGCTGCGCAACCAGCTGTTCGGTAACGCAAAGTACTGGCGGGCCGGATTGGAGAAGCTTGGTTTTGACCTGCTGCCGGGTGAGCATCCGATTATCCCGGTCATGCTGGGCGAGGCCACGCTGGCGCAAGACATGGCCAGCCGCCTGTTTGACGAGGGCGTCTATGTTTCGGGCTTCTTCTTTCCCGTTGTCCCGCGCGGTCAGGCGCGGATCAGAACGCAGATGAATGCGGCCCTGACAAAGGATGAACTGGACCGCGCGCTGGCAGCCTTTGGCAAGGTCGGCAAGGAATTGGGAGTGATCTGATGCGTGCGAACACGATGAAGGCGTTGGAAAAGTCCAAACCTCAGGAAGGCCTGTGGATGGTGCAGGCTCCGGTCCCCGAAATCGGGCCGGATGAAGTTCTGATCCGTATCAACAAGACCGGTATCTGCGGCACGGATATCCACATCTGGAACTGGGATGACTGGGCTGCCTCAACCGTTCCTGTCCCGATGATTACCGGCCATGAATTCGCCGGTGAAATCGTCGAGATCGGGCGCAATGTGACCGGTCTGGACATCGGCCAGCGGTGTTCGGGCGAAGGGCATCTGATCACCACTGACAGCCGTCAGAGCCGCGCGGGCAAGTTCCATCTTGACCCCGGCACGCGCGGGATCGGTGTGAATGAACAGGGTGCTTTTGCTGAATACCTGAAACTGCCTGCCTTCAATGTGGTGCCCCTGCCGGATGATATCCCGGACGAGATCGGCGCCATTCTCGACCCATTGGGCAATGCCGTTCACACTGCACTCAGCTTTGATCTGCTGGGCGAGGATGTTCTGATCACGGGCGCGGGCCCTATCGGTATCATGGCTGCCGCGGTCGTTCGCCATGCGGGTGCCCGCCATGTGGTGATCACCGATATCAACGCAGACCGCCTGAAACTGGCTGAACACGTGGTGCCGACGGCACGCACGGTCGACGTGACCCGCGAAGATCTGCAGGATGTGATATCCGAGCTCGAAATGACGCAAGGTTTTGACGTCGGGCTGGAAATGTCAGGTTCGCAGGCCGCGCTTGATCAGATGGTCGAGGCACTGGTGATGGGCGGCAAGATCGCCTTGCTCGGCATCCCGCCGGGCAAATCTCCGGTGGACTGGTCCCGCATTGTTTTCAAGGCAATCACCATCAAAGGTGTCTATGGCCGCGAGATGTTCGAGACGTGGTACAAAATGATTGCCATGCTGCAAAACGGTCTGGATGTGAGCCGGGTGATAACGCATCGTTTCGGCGTTGACGACTTCGCGGAAGGCTTCAGGGTAATGAAGTCCGGGCTGTCAGGAAAGGTCGTGCTGGACTGGAACTGACGGGCGTGGCGGAAATCAAGCTTGGGGAATTCAGGAATTGTGGTACAATCGAGAGATGTGAGTTTTCACCCTGAGAAAAAGGTAGTGAAATGAGATTAATTCGTTCTGCTTCTTGCGCGCTTATTGCCTTGGCGCTTTTTGTCTTTTCCGCACCTTCGAAAGCGACCGCAACAACGATTACCTTTGACAGCCTTCCTTATATGGTAGTCGGCCAACCGCTGGTCCATCAGGAATCCGGGTACGAAGTGACTCCGACAACGTCGGCAAGTTTCGGAAGCTTCGTAGGGAACGGGGTGCACATGGATGTTTGTTGTGGCCCTTTTTCAAGCGGGATTAACCTGAGCAATATCGCCGGAAGTCTGTTTTCCCTGTCGTCGCTGGACCTGCTGTTTTATTCGGGCGCAAGCTTTATCCCGCAGGATGAACATTTCATTTCGTTCACCGGCTATCGCAACAATTCTGTCGTTGCCTCTCTGACCGGTGGTTCGGGGTTGCCGGGCTCTCTGAATTTCGGGGCGGCGTTTTCGGCGATCGACCGTCTGTTGATCAGCACGAACATTCCGGCGACGTTGGCGACGGGATTTGGTCCGGACCTGCATTTCGACGTGGACAATATCGTGGTGAACACGATCGCTCCGGTCCCGCTGCCGGCGGGCCTCTGGTCTTTGCTTGGCGGCCTTTCTGCGATCTTCATGCTGGCGTCGTTTACGCGGATCAGGTCGCGCTCGTCCGGCTAAAGCAAAACACTCCATCCAAGATGGCAAAAACGGTCACGTGTGGGGCGGGCAGAGTATGAACTCTGCCCCTTTTCGTTATCCCAAGATACCCGGCAAGCGCAGGCCATTCGCACGAGCACAGTCCTTGGCGATGTCGTATCCCGCATCCGCGTGACGCCATACGCCCGAGGCCGGGTCGTTCCACAGAACGCGTTCCAGCCGTCGTGCGGCATCTTCGGTGCCATCGGCACAGATCACGACGCCTGCGTGCTGGCTGAATCCCATGCCGACGCCGCCACCGTGATGCAGCGATACCCATGTCGCACCCGACGCGGTGTTGATCAGAGCGTTCAACAGCGGCCAGTCCGACACAGCGTCCGAACCATCCAGCATTGCCTCGGTCTCGCGGTTTGGACTTGCGACCGAACCCGAATCCAGATGGTCGCGGCCGATCACCACCGGGGCTTTCAACTCGCCATTGGCAACCATTTCGTTGAAGGCCAGACCCGCACGGTGCCGGTCGCCCAGTCCGATCCAGCAAATGCGCGCAGGCAGGCCCTGGAACGCGATACGCTCCTGTGCCATGTCGAGCCAGCGATGCAGGTGTTCATTCTCGGGGAACAATTCCTTCATCTTGGCGTCAGTCTTGTAGATATCCTCGGGATCACCCGACAGGGCGCACCAGCGGAACGGTCCGATACCCTGACAGAAGAGCGGACGGATATATGCGGGCACAAAACCGGGAAAGTCGAACGCGTTCTCCAACCCTTCGTCCAGCGCAACCTGACGAATATTGTTACCGTAATCCAGCGTGGGCACGCCCGCATTCCAGAAATCGACCATCGACGCGACGTGCTGTTTCATCGACGCGCGCGCAGCCTTTTCTACCGCCTTTGGGTCTGTTTCCCGTTTCTCGCGCCATTCCCCCATGGTCCAGCCCAGCGGCAAATAGCCATTGACCGGATCATGGGCCGAGGTCTGGTCGGTGACGATGTCCGGGCGCATACCTCCGGCCTGCATGCGACGGTAAATTTCAGGGAAGATTTCGGCGGCATTACCCAACAGACCAACCGATTTGGCCTCGCCAGCCTTGGTCCAGCGGTCGATCATCTCAAGCGCTTCGTCCAGTGTCTCGGCCTTTTCGTCGAGGTACTTGGTGCGCAGGCGGAAATCAATCGACTCCGGGTTACATTCCACGGCCAGACAGCACGCCCCGGCAAACACAGCGGCCAGTGGCTGGGCTCCGCCCATGCCACCCAGACCACCCGTCAGAATCCATTTGCCGGTCAGGTTGCCGTCATAATGCTGGCGCCCGGCTTCGGCGAAGGTCTCGTAGGTACCCTGAACGATGCCCTGTGTCCCGATATAGATCCAAGAACCGGCCGTCATCTGGCCATACATCATCAGGCCCTTTTTATCGAGCTCGTTGAAATGATCCCAGTTGGCCCAATGCGGCACGATGTTGGAATTGGCGATCAGCACGCGCGGCGCATCTTTGTGAGTGCGAATGATCGCCACCGGCTTGCCGGACTGCACAATGAGGGTCTCGTCTTCTTCCAGATCCTTCAGACTGGCGACGATGGTGTCAAAATCGTTCCACGTGCGCGCTGCACGGCCAATGCCACCGTAAACCACCAGCTCGTGCGGGTTCTCGGCCACATCAGGGTGCAGGTTGTTCATCATCATCCGCAAGGGCGCCTCGGTCACCCAGCTTTTGGCATTCAGCTCTGGGCCGGTGGGCGGAAAGACATCACGGGTGTTTTTGCGCGGGTCGCTCATTTCAGGGCTCCTTTTTCGGTCAATGCGCCCGACAGGGCCAGGTCGCGAAGGCGTTCAAGCATCGTCTGCAAATGCGGGCGGAGGGCTGTTGCGCGGTCCTCTCGCCAATTCCAGGGTGGGGTTTCGTCCATATAGGCGCGTTGCGCGATCTCCATCTGGATCGCGTGTACCCCTTGATCAGGGCGGCCATAGTGGCGGGTAGTCCAGCCACCCTTGAAACGGCCATTGAGAACTGAAGGCATGTCTGCCGCTTTATCGGCTACGCCGTGCACAACCTGTTCGATGGCCGGGTTGCAGGTCGTGCCATTGTTGGTACCGGTGTTGAAGACCGGCAACTCGCCTTCAAAGAGAAAAGGGATCAGCGAGCGGATCGAATGACAATCGAACAGGATCGCCACACCATGCCTTGATCGCACCCGCTCCAGCTCCTGTTCCAGTGCGGTGTGATAGGGTGAGTGATAAGCCGCGCGACGCTCCTCGATCTCATCTTCCGATGGCTCCTGACCTTCGATCCAGATCGGCGTTCCATCGAAATCGGTGATCGGAACCAGTGTCGTGGTATTTTGGCCGGGATAAAGCGACACGCCTGCCGGGTCGCGGTTGGCGTCGATCACGTAGCGATGGATATGCGACTGCACTACGGTCACATCCGGCAAAAGCCCTTGATAGAGCCTGTTTATGTGCCAGTCTGTATCCGTCAGACCGCGCCCGTTTTCGTTCAGGCGCGCGGTGATTGCATCGGGCACATAGGTGCCGCCATGCGGTTGCCCCAGCACGATGGGGCTATCACCGCGAAGAACATCGAACACCTGCATCATGCAAGCTCCGGCATGGAAATTCCGGCGGCCTGCAGGATTGCGCCGTCGCCGACCAGACGCCGTGCGGTTTCCAGTTCAGGGGCCAGATAGCGGTCTTCGGCCAGCGTCGGGATATCGGCCCTCAACCGGGCGATGACCCGTTGCAGCGGTGCGCTGGTGGTCAATGGCGCACGGAATTCTACGCCTTGCGCGGCGCACATCAGTTCGATGCCAAGAATGTAGTTCAGATTATTCACCATCCGCGACAACCGACGCGCACCATGGGCTGCCATGGAAACATGATCTTCCTGATTGGCCGAAGTCGGTGTGCTGTCTGTGACACAGGGATTGGCTAGATGCTTGTTCTCGCTCATCAGGGCTGCGGTGGTCACTTCCGCGATCATCAGTCCCGAATTCAGCCCTGGATCGGGGGTCAGGAAGGGCGGCAGATCAAAGCTCAGCGCCGGGTCCACCATCAGGGCGATGCGGCGCTGGGCAATTGCGCCGATCTCGGACACCGCAAGGGCGATCATGTCGGCGGCAAAACCAACGGGTTCTGCGTGGAAATTGCCTCCCGAAACGATGGCTTCGGGATCGGTCAGAACCAAGGGGTTGTCGGTGGCGGCATTGGCCTCGACAGTCAAAGTGGCTGCGGCCTGCCGTATCACATCCATCGCCGCGCCAGTGACCTGCGGCTGGCAGCGAATGCAATAAGGGTCCTGTACCCGTGTGTCGCCATCACGGTGGCTTTCACGGATCACCGAGCCGTCCAGTGTCGCCCGCATGGTGCCGGCGGCTTCGATCTGCCCGCGATGGCCGCGCAGGGAGTGGATCTCGGGCTGCAGGGGCGCGGTCGATCCCATGATGGCATCGGTCGACGTTGCAGAAATGACCAGCGCGTTCTGGGCGGCGCGCCATGCTTCGAACAACCCGGCCAGTGCAAACGCGGTCGAAAACTGGGTGCCGTTGATAAAGGCCAGGCCTTCTTTCGGACCCAGCGGAATCGGCTCTAACCCAACTGATTTCAATGCCTCTGCCCCGGGCAGGACTTTGCCGTCAACCTCGGCCTCACCAGCGCCGATGACCACAGCGGTCATATGGGCAAGCGGGGCAAGATCGCCCGATGCGCCCACGGAACCCTGTGCCGGGATCACCGGAGTCACGCCACGTGCCAGCATGTCCTGAAGCAGTTCGATCAGCTCCCAGCGCACGCCGGATGCACCCCGTCCGAACGACAGCAGTTTCAGCGACATCATCAACCGGGCCAGCCGCCGGGGCACGGCCTCGCCCACGCCGCAGCAATGGCTGAGGATCAGGTTACGTTGCAGGGTCGAGGTATCTTCGGGTGCGATCTTGTGACTGGCAAGTTTGCCGAACCCGGTGTTCACACCATAAACCGCTGTTTCGCCTGCAGCGGCCTCGGTGATCCGGTCCGCTGCTGCCTTAACGCGCGGTTTGCAGCTGCCGTCCAGGATGATCGGCGTTTCGTCCCAATAAATCCCGGCAAGCTGTGGCAGAGTGACATTGCCCGGAGTGAGCGAAAGAGGGCTCATTACATGCCTCCAAAAATACGTTTGTGCAGAGGGTTAAAGCCGATGCGATAGGACAGCTCGGCCGGGTGTTCGATATCCCAGACCGCCAAATCGGCCCGTTTGCCTGCGGCGATGACCCCGGTATCGGTCAGGCCCAGCGCCCGGGCGGCTTCGCGGGTTACCCCGGCCAGCGTTTCTTCGGGTGTCATGCGGAACAGGGTGCAGGCCATGTTCATCGTCAGCAAAAGCGAGGTCAAAGGCGACGAACCCGGGTTGCAATCGGTCGCAAGCGCCATCGGCACCTTGTGGCGGCGCAGCAGATCAACGGGTGGTATCTGTGTTTCGCGCAACGTGTAGAACGCGCCCGGCAGGATTACCGCAACGGTGCCCGCATCGGCCATCGCCTGCACGCCGTCCTCGTCCAGATATTCGATGTGATCGGCAGACAATGCACCATACGATGCCGCCAGTTTTGCCCCGCCGAGGTTCGATAGCTGCTCGGCATGAAGCTTGACGGGCAGGCCGAGCTCTTTCGCCACGTCAAAAACGCGCGCAATCTGTGTCGGATCAAAAGCGATCCCTTCGCAGAACCCGTCCACCGCATCGACCAGTCCTTCGGCATGGGCGGCGCGTAGGGTGGGGATACAAACCGCATCGATATAGGCGTCTGCCTGCCCCTTGTATTCAGGTGGTACAGCGTGGGCGCCCAGAAAGCTGGTTTTTACACGCACAGGCCGAACTGCGGGAATGCGCCGGGCGGCACGCAGCATGCGCAGTTCGGTTTCTTGATCCAGCCCGTAGCCCGACTTGACCTCGATACAGCTCACCCCTTCGGCCAGCAGGGCGTCGACCCTTCTCAGGGCGTCTTCAAGCAACTCGTCCTCGCTGGCGGCGCGGGTGCCATTGACGGTGGAAAGGATGCCGCCACCTGCCCGGGCGATTTCCTCGTAGGATGCGCCGTTCAGACGCATTTCAAATTCTACCGCGCGATTACCGCCGAAAACGACATGTGTATGTGCATCAATAAGCGCCGGCGTTACCAGCCGCCCGCCCGCATCCTCGCGATCCCACTGGTCATATTCTTCTGGCAGTTCGTTCTGCGCACCGACCCAGACGATTCGCCCGTCGTTCATCACAATAGCTGCGTCCTCGATCATCCCGTAAGGCAGAGATGTGCTGGAAAATGTCGCGATGCGGGCACCGCAAAGAACAGTTTTTTTTGTCATGGCGATTCTTTTGGGCTCCCCCTGCGTGTGGTTTTTTCGTATACGGGTATAAATTTAAAGTCTACACAAAATGGAAATGCGATGGCGATCTATGCAAAAACCGGCCTGATAGGATCTGCTTGGGTAAAGGACCTGCGCGTCAGTGTTGTGGACGGGCACATCGCTGATCTTGAAACCGGGGTGTCGGCCCAGCCTGATGACACCTGTGTTGACGTGTTGTTGCCTGCGCTGGCGAACCTGCACAGTCACTCCTTTCAGCGCGCCATGGCCGGAATGACCGAGGTTCGTGCAGCAGGTAAGGAAAGCTTCTGGACCTGGCGAACGTTGATGTACCGGTTTCTTGATCGCCTTACCCCTGACCAGATTCAGGCCATAGCTGCGCTGGTCTATATGGAGATGCTTGAGGCCGGATATGCCTCGGTTGGTGAATTTCACTATGTCCACCACCAACCGGGTGGTGTGCCTTACGCGCATCTGCCGGAACTGAGCCAGCGTATCTTTGGAGCGGCGGAAACAACCGGAATTGGGCTGACCCATTTGCCGGTGCTCTATACCTATGGTGGCGTGAATCAGGAGCCGCTTGCAGGAGGGCAGCTACGGTTCAGCAACGATGTGGATCGGTTCCTGCGGCTGGTTGATGAATGCCGCTTTGCGCTGTCCACTTCGAACACGGATACGGCTGTTGGCATTGCGCCCCATTCCCTTCGCGCCACATCTCCGGGCGATCTGAGGCACGTACTGGCACAGGTTCCGGACGGGCCGGTTCACATCCACATTTCGGAACAGGTAAAAGAAGTTGCCGATGTCAACGCCAAGCTCGGGCAGCGCCCGGTGGCGTGGCTGTTGGACAACGCGGATGTGAACGCCAGATGGTGTCTGATTCATGCAACCCACATGACCGATGATGAGACAATTGCGATGGCCAACTCGGGCGCCGTTGCGGGCCTGTGTCCGATTACCGAGGCCAATCTGGGCGACGGCATCTTCAACGGTTCGATCTATGTCGAAAACAATGGAGCGTTTGGTGTCGGCTCAGACTCTAATGTGCGAATTTCACTTACCGAAGAGCTGCGAACACTGGAGTATTCGCAACGTCTGCGGGACAAGGCGCGCAACGTTCTGGTGCCCGGCGAAGGGTCGGTCGGTCGCACGCTTTACACTGGTGCCGCAAAGGGCGGGGCGCAGGCGTTGGGACGGCGGGCAGGCGAGATATCGGTGGGCAATCTGGCCGATCTTGTGGCCATAGACCGGGATCACCCATCGCTTTGCGCTTTGGCTGATCACCAGATTCTGGATGGGATTTCCTTTGCCGCGCCTGATACTGTTGTCACCGACGTCTGGGCCGCAGGCCGTCACATGGTGCGGGAAGGACGGCATATCGCGCGGGATACGATCATCCCTGCCTATCGCTCGGCAGTTGCTGACCTGCTGCGGGACATCTAGGGCAAAGGCGGACCCCATGACACAGGCGAACGAAACCACAAGCTATCGCGACATCAAGCGGATCGCTCTTGATCGTATCCGGTCGGGTAAATGGCGCCCGGACTCCCTTCTGCCTAACGAACAGGAGCTTGCGGTCGAGTTCTCCTGCACCCGTACAACGGTCAATCGAGCCCTGCGTGAACTGGCCGAGGAAGGGTACCTTGAGCGGCGCCGAAAAGCGGGGACTCGCGTTCTTAGCTCTCCGCAGCGTCAGGCCCGGTTCACTATCCCATTGGTCCGCGATGAGGTCGAAGCCGCAGGCGGTACCTACCGATATGCCCTCGTGGCGGCGGAAACGCAGGATGCGCCCGAGTGGCTGAGCGCGCGTCTGGTGCTGAGTGCGGGGCAGCAGGTTATGCACGTGCGCTGTATGCATTACTCGGGGAACACGCCATTTCAGTACGAAGACCGCTGGATCGTGGTAGACAGTGTTCCCGAAGTGGCCACGGCGGATTTCACCGAAACAGGACCCAACGACTGGCTGGTGCAGACAGTGCCATTTACCAATGTCGAACTGGCTTTTCTGGCCAGCCGCGCCGACGCCAATCTGGCCGGTTTCCTTGACGTCCCCGAGGGTGAGCCGGTCTTTACGGCCGAACGTATCACCTGGCTGCAGGACCAGCCGGTCACATTTGCCAAATTCTATTTTGCCGCCGGATACCGGATGACGACTCAAATCTGAGTTCGCCCCGGGTTTTATTGGCGCGGGGTCTTTACCACCCCGAAAAACCGCGACACTTTCAGGTCCAGTTGAACCGCAATGACCGGCAGGGCTTTGAGAAAGGAAAACGGGATGAGCAACCCGCTTTACGACCGTCTCTTCGGAATTCACTCCGGTAGGGAGACACCGTTTCTGCATCTGCCCGATGGTCAGGTCATCACTCATGCCCAGTTTCTGGATACTGTGGCCCGAATTGCCAATGCCCTGTCGGGTTTGGAACTGGATGCCGGGGACAGGGTTGCGGTGCAGGTCGAAAAATCACCAGAAGCACTGGCGCTCTATGCTGCCTGCGCCCTGTCGGGCCTGATCTTTCTGCCGCTGAATACAGCTTATACCGTCGATGAACTGACCTATTTCATCGAAAACAGCGGGGCATCTCTGGTGGTCTGTGATGAGGCACAAGAAGCAGGGCTGTCACCCGTTGCCAAAACGCTTGGGGCCCAGATTGTCACGCTGAACGCCGATGGATCGGGCAGCCTGATGCGCCGCACGCTGGGCATGTTGCCCGCTTTTGCCCCTGTCAAACGTGATGAGGATGATCTGGCCGCGTTCCTTTATACCTCGGGAACCACGGGCCGGTCCAAGGGGGCGATGCTGACACAGGCCAACCTGCTGTCGAATGCTGACACTCTGGTCAAAGAATGGCGCTTTACCAAAGACGACGTGCTGCTGCACGCCCTGCCGATCTTTCACACCCACGGGTTGTTCGTTGCAACCAACGTGGTTCTGGCCTCGGGCGGCTCGATGATCTTTCTGCCCAAATTTGATCAGGAGGATGTTCTGCGCCTGTTGCCAAAGGCTACGTCCATGATGGGCGTGCCGACTTTCTATACCCGCCTGTTGGGGGATGATCGTTTCGACAAGGAATTGTCGGCACACATGCGCCTGTTCATTTCTGGTTCCGCGCCACTTTTGGCCGAGACGCACATCCAGTTTGAAGAACGTACCGGGCATCGTATCCTTGAGCGCTATGGCATGACCGAAACCAACATGAACACGTCAAACCCTTATGAGGGCGAGCGCAGGGCAGGGACGGTGGGTTTTCCCCTGCCAGACGTCGAACTGAAAGTCACCGATCCCGAGACCGGCGAAACTCTTCCGCCGGGCGAGATTGGAATGATCGAGGTGCGCGGCCCGAACGTTTTCAAAGGCTACTGGCAAATGCCGGAAAAAACGGCGGATGAGTTGCACGAGGACGGATTCTTTATCACCGGCGATCTGGGCCGCGTGGACGAGGATGGCTATGTCCACATTGTCGGGCGCGGCAAAGACCTGATTATTTCGGGCGGATACAACATCTATCCTAAAGAGATCGAGTTGCTGCTGGACGAACAGCCCGGCGTGTTGGAAAGCGCCGTGATCGGCGTTCCGCATGCCGATTTTGGCGAGACCGTTCTGGGCATTCTGGTGCCTGCAAAAGGACAGTCGCCGGATGTTGATACTGTCATGGCGGCCGTTCAACAACGCCTTGCCCGGTTCAAGCATCCGCGCAAGCTGATCCTGCTTGATGAACTGCCCCGCAACACCATGGGGAAAGTGCAGAAAAATATCCTGCGCGAAACCTACAAGGACCTGTTCAGGAACGGCTGAACCCCAAGGGCACGCGCCCCTTTGGGGTTAAAAGCCAGCAATCCCGCCCCTCGAACACGGCTGTCGCCAAGGGCCGACCATAGCCTGCACCGGCATCCAGGTTCACGCGGTTTCCGCAGTGTTCCGCATGCCTTGCAGGGGTATGCCCGTGAACGACCAGCCAGGGGTGCGGACGGATGTGATCCAGAAATTCATGTCTGATCCAGACCAGATCGTTTTCGGTCTGCGCCTCCAACGGTACTCCGGGGCGAATGCCTGCATGTACGAACAGCAAATCACCTTCCTGATGAAAGGTCGGCAGCCCGTTCAGGAATTCGACATGGTCTGCGGGCACAGCCTCGCGCGCCTGTTGGTGGATCTGAAAAATACGGTCCTTATCTGTCACATGGACGCCGTATGAGGCCAGAGTTTCGATCCCGCCGATACGTTCATGCAGCCAGTGGTATCCAACCAGCAAGCAGGCGTCGTTGACGGGATAGTCGCGCATGAACATGGAAAACATCCGGTCATGATTTCCCATCAGTGTAACCCAGTTTCTCCTGTCCCGCTGGCCTTCGATCAGTAGATCCAGAACACCGCGGCTGTCCGGACCGCGATCCGTATAGTCGCCCAGAAAAACCACCCGTGCATCCGGACCGCCATCGGCTTCGATCCGGCGCAACGCCTCTTTGAGCATGTCCTTTTGTCCGTGAATATCGCCGACTGCGTAGATGGGGGATGTCATGAGGTCACCATGGCCTTTGGGGATGCAGCCTTTGTGTCTGAAAAACACCGGCCAAAAAAGACTTTGCCCGCACCAAATGCAGTGCGGGCAAAGTTGTGTTCCGGATTTTCAACACACAGTTCAAATCACGTCGAATTCCAGCGGCTTGATTTGTGTGAACAGGCCGGTTTCGGCCAGTTTTGCCCGCGCTTCCGCAGGAACCGGTTCGTCCACATAGAGTAGCGCAATCGCCTCCCCACCGGCTTCGGCGCGGCCAAGGGTAAAGTTCGCGATGTTTACACCATGTGTGCCCATGGTCTGACCCAGCGTACCGATGATGCCGGGCACATCCTCGTTGGTGGTGTAAAGCATGTGTGCTCCGACCTCGGCATCGATATTGATACCCTTGATCTGGATAAAGCGAGGCTTGCCGTCGCTGAACACCGTTCCACCGATCGACCGCTCGCGCTTGTCGGTCACAACGGTAACTTTGACATAGCCTTCGAACGCGCCGGACTTGTCCTGATTGGTCGTCGAAATCTTTATCCCGCGTTCCTTGGCCACGACCGGGGCCGAGACCATGTTCACCTCGGGGTTCGATTTCTTCATGATCCCGGCAACCACGGCGCAATTCAGCGCGGCAAGGTTCATCTCGGCGGCAACGCCATCGTACAGAATGTTGATTGCCTGAATCGGTTCATCGGTCATCTGGCCGATAAAGCTGCCAAGGTGGCCGGCCAGCTTGATCCATGGCCCCATGATCTTGGCCTCTTCGGCGGTGACGCTGGGCATGTTCAGTGCATTTTCGACGGCGCCGGTGAGCAGATAGTTGGAAATCTGCTCAGCCACCTGCAGGGCAACGTTCTCCTGCGCCTCGGTGGTCGCGGCGCCCAGATGCGGTGTGCAGACGACATTCGGCAGATTGAACAAAGGATTTTCCCGCGCCGGTTCTTCGCTGAACACGTCAAAGGCGGCACCGGCCACATGACCCGATTGCAGCATCTCAGACAGTGCCGCTTCGTCAACCAGACCACCACGGGCGCAATTTATGATCCGAACGCCCTTTTTAGTCTTTGCCAGATTTTCCCGGCTCAGAATGTCGCGGGTCTGGTCGGTCAGTGGCACGTGAAGGCTGATGAAGTCGGCGCGTGCCAGCAACTCATCCAGTTCCACTTTCTCGACGCCCATCTGCTGCGCCTTCTCCTCGCCCAGATAGGGATCATAGGCGATGACCTTCATCTTCAGCCCCTGCGCGCGTTCACAGACGATACCGCCGATATTGCCCGCGCCAATCACGCCAAGGGTCTTGTTGGTCAGTTCGATCCCCATGAATTTGGACTTTTCCCATTTGCCCGCCTGGGTCGAGGTGCTGGCCTCGGGAATTTGCCGCGCCACCGCGAACATCATCGCAATGGCATGCTCGGCAGTGGTGATCATGTTGCCGAAAGGCGTGTTCATGACGATCACGCCCTTCTTGCTGGCTGCGTCCTTGTCCACATTGTCTGTGCCGATGCCCGCGCGACCAATGACCTTGAGGTTGTCCGCCTTGTCCAGAATGGTCGGTGTCACCTTGGTGGCCGACCGGATGGCGAGGCCGTCATACTGGCCGATGATTTCGGCCAGCTTTTCCTTGTCCTTGCCGACATCGGGCAGAAAATCCACGTCGATGCCGCGATCTCGAAAGATCTGAACGGCGGTTTCGCTGAGCTTGTCGGATACGAGTACTTTCGGGGCCATTTCACTTGGTCCTTGATGAATGAGAGATATCCGGGCCGGATGCGGCCCGGAATTTTCGTCGAAAAATCCTGATCAGGCGGCCGCCGCCTGCGCTGCGATTTCGGCTTCGAAGGCCCATTCGAGCCAGGGCAGCATTGCCTCGATGTCCGAGGTCTCAACCGTGCCGCCACACCAGACCCGCAATCCGGCAGGTGCGTCCCGATAGGCACCAATATCAAGCGCGATATTTTCCGCCTCAAGCCGTTTGGCGACTGCCTTGGCAAACGCGGCACCGTCCTGAATGCGATCATCGGTGAATTTCAGACAGACGGAGGTGTTCGAGCGCGTAGCAGCATCTTCAGCCAGATTTGCGATCCAGCCGTGGCGTTCACAAAACAAATGAATCGCATTTGCGTTGGCATCGGCGCGGGCGATCAATCCTTGCAGGCCGCCCACCGAACGCGCCCAATCCAATGCGAACAGGTAATCCTCGACCGCCAGCATCGATGGCGTGTTGATGGTGGCGCCGGTAAAGATACCGTCGATCAGTTTGCCGCCTTTGGTCAGTCGGAATATCTTGGGCAGTGGCCACGGGGGCGTGTAATTTTCCAATCGTTCAACTGCGCGCGGGCTGAGGATCAGCATGCCGTGCGCGGCCTCTCCGCCCAGAACTTTTTGCCAGCTGAATGTTGTGACATCCAGCTTGTCCCATGGCAGGTCCATGGCAAATGCGGCGCTGGTTGCATCGCAGATTGTCAGCCCCTGACGATCATCGTCGATCCAGTCGCCATTCGGTACGCGAACGCCCGATGTGGTGCCGTTCCAGGTAAAGACCACATCATTGGTGAAATCGACGGATGCAAGATCGATAATCTGCCCATAGTCCGCGGTTTTGACCTCGGCTTCGATCTGCAACTGCTTGACCACATCGGTTATCCAGCCCGCGCCAAAGCTTTCCCAGGCCAGCATCTCGACCTTGCGCGCGCCCAGCAACGACCACAGCGCCATCTCGACGGCTCCTGTGTCCGAGGCGGGGACGATGCCGATGCGATAATCGGCCGGAATGCCCAGCACCTCGCGGGTGCCCTCGATGGCGGCCTTCAGCTTGTCTTTGCCGACAGCGGCGCGGTGCGAACGACCCAGCGCGGCATCAGCCAGTTTGCTCAAATCGAATGTGGGGGGTTTGGCGCAGGGGCCAGAAGAAAAACGCGGATTGGCCGGCCGCGTTGCCGGTTGTTCGATAGTCATCTGTATTACCCTTCCAGATACACGCCCCTCGTTGGGGAGGGGTGTCCCACGACCAGAGCTAGGCCGCTGCGTTGCGGCGCGCAAGCCAGAAATGGACGGAATTCGCCGCTTTGGCGTTCAAATCCGACGCGGGTGACTATCATCGGAAACTTGTGTTCCGGGTACCGGCTGACCGTGAATGGTTTCGGTTTCGATGCTCTTTGAGCCTCTGCGCGGGAGAAAACCGTTCTTGTTCAAATATTTGCCCTTCTGCTGAAAAGGGGGTGCTGGGCCACTCCCGGCGGTCTTTCAGTTACAAGGCGGTTGTATTTCAAATACTGGCGGTTTTTCTGCGCTTGCGGTATGCGCAGGCAAAGAAACAGGAGAATCCCGATGTATGTCGCCACCCTGCTGACCGATCCCGCTGCACCCTCTTTGGACCCGGCTTTGGTCGACTCTCTCCGTAACGCATGGGGTGGTGGCGACGTGCTTTGGTTGAGTGGCAATGAGGCGGCAGAATTCCCGCTGAACGCCCCACCAGCCAATCAATGGGATGTCTGGTCCGACCTTCAGGGGTTGGGGGTTGATCTGATCGTGCAGCCCGCGGGGGGGCGGCGCAAACAAATGCTGCTGGCCGATATGGACAGCACCATGATTCAGCAGGAATGCATCGACGAACTGGCGGACGAGGCGGGCGTTGGCGATCATGTGAAAGATATCACCGCGCGCGCGATGAACGGAGAACTGGATTTCGAAGGTGCCTTGATCGAACGGGTTGGTCTGCTCAAGGGGCTTGATGAGACGGTCATCGCCCGGGTGATTTCCGACAGGATCACTTTGATGCCCGGCGGTCGGGAACTGGTCGCGACCATGCGTGCCACGGGTGGCTATGCGGCTTTGGTTTCGGGTGGGTTCACCGCCTTTACGGCCAGTGTGGCGGGCGCTCTGGGCTTTGATGAAAACAGGGCCAACACGCTGCTTGTCGAAGACGGAAAGCTGAACGGTGATGTTCTGCGTCCGATTTTAGGGCGGCAAGCCAAGATCGAAGCGTTGGAACAGATTACTGTTCGGCTCGGCATTTCGGAATCAGACGTAATCGCAGTCGGGGATGGGGCAAACGATCTGGGCATGCTGGGCCGCGCGGGCACCGGGGTTGCCCTGCATGCCAAGCCTTCTGTTGCCGAGCAGTGTGAGGTTCGGGTCAATCATGGAGATCTGACCGCCCTATTGTATTTGCAGGGCTACACTCGCGAGGATTTTGTGGGGCGATAACACGCTTCCGCAAAAGCTCTTTTCGGAAGGTTAAGCGGAATTTAGGGTTCCCATTATTTAACGCAGATGTTAAATAATGGGTATGACACAACTTGTTTCCGCCTTTTCGGCACTCTCCGACCCTACGCGCCTGGCCATCGTCGAACAGTTGATGGCAGACGGTGAACTACCTGCGGGTGATCTGATTGAAGGCAAAGGCATGTCAGGTGCTGCCGTTTCGCGCCATCTAAAAGTATTGCGTGAGGCGGGGTTGGTCCGTCAGCGCGCCAAAGGGCCTCAGCGGCTGTATTCAATCCAGCCCGAGGGGCTGCGCGCGATTGCCGACTGGGCGATTTCCAAACGTGAGTTCTGGGAAACAAGCCTCGATCGATTGGGTGCGATACTTAAGGGGGAAAATACGTGGCCGACCTGAGAATGGAGCGGGAGTTTCCCGTAAGCCCCGAACATCTGTTTGCATGGGTCAGCGACGGCCCGAAACTTTTGCAATGGTGGGGGCCCGAAGGGATGCATGTGCCCGAGCATGATCTGGATTTCTCGCGTACCGGGCCGTGGTATTCGGTGATAGAAAACGGTGAAGGCCAGCGTTTCAAGGTGTCTGGCCATGTGACGCATGTGAACGCGCCCAGATCGATCGGTTTCACCTGGGCCTGGCACGACGAGAACGACAGGCGCGGCGATGAAAGCCACGTGACATTCACGGTCGAGGCAACCGACAACGGCGCACGGCTGGTTCTGGATCACCGCGAGCTGGGCGATGATGAGATCAGCAGGAATCATGAAATGGGCTGGACCTCGTCGCTGCGCAAACTTGAGGCCGCAATCAAATAATTTTTCATCAAGGGAGGTAAGACAATGCCGGAATTCGTTTTTGCATATCACGGTGGCAAAGCGCCCGAGAGCCCGGAAGAGGGCAAAGAGGTCATGGCCGCCTGGGAGGCATGGTTCAAGAATATGGGCGAAGCGGTGGTGATCCCGGGCGCCCCGGTTGGCATGTCGAAAACTGTCAGTGCCACCGGCGTTGTCGATGATGGCGGTGCCAATCCGATCTCGGGCTATTCAGTGGTCAAGGCCGCTGATATCGGTGCGGCGACTGAAATGGCCAAAGGTTGCCCGATGGTCGTGTCGGGCAACGGTTCGGTCGAAGTGGCTGAAATAATGGAAATGTAAGACCCGGACCGGCTGCTACAGGAACCCGGCAGCCGGTTTGATCATCCCGCATTCAATGCCGCGCCGGCTGTACAGCGGTGCATTCATGAATTTCCGCGTCGCGGGATGTTCGGCGTCCAGAACACCCAAACTCACCAGTATCGCAGCTATCGCGCACTCACTGGCGCGGGTTGTTCCATCCGTGACTTTGAGTGCCACGCCCAGCCGTTTTTCAGGCACAATGGCCACGAACACCGCCTCGGCCCCTGTTTTGATCGCGGCGCGGCCATTCATGGCGCGCATCAGTTCTGTGCACGCGCGCCCTTCGCCAGCCACCAGTTCGGGGTGTTTTATCATCGCGGCTGTCAGCTGTTCTGCGGCGGCACTCTGGCGATCCGACCGGCTGGCGGCAGAGGCGAACCACGCCATCGACCGCGCAAGCCCAGTCAGAGACGTGGCAAAGTTCGGCGCGGAACACCCGTCGATCCCGTAACAGGGACTGGTCTCGTCGGTGGTTTCTTCAAAAGCGGACAGACAAGCCTGTTGGACCGGATGATCGATCCCCAGATATTCCGGCCCAGCCCCCATATGCTGTGCCACCGTCAGAAAACCCGAATGCTTACCCGAGCAATTGTTGTGCAGTTGGCATGGGGTATCATCGGCCAGGATCAACCCGTCGCGCGCGGCCATGTCCGAAGGCTCCTGCGGGCCGCAGCGCAGATCTTCATCGTGCAGACCCAGATGATCCAGCCAGGCGGTTACACGGTCGGTGTGAATGGCGGCCCCGCTGTGCGAGGCGCAGGCCAGCGCCAGATGCTCCGTCCCCAATCCGTATTTGGCGGCGGCACCAGAGGTGATCAGGGGCAGCGCCTGAATCATCTTTGCGGACGAGCGGGGATAGATTGTCGCGTTTGGATTGCCCCAGCTTTGCACGACTTGTCCGGTGTCATCGCATATCACCGCATGACCCAAATGCAGACTCTCCAGCAGTGGTCCCCGCCACACCTCGGTCATTGGTACCGGCTGCGTCATGTCGTCCCCCCATTTGTTGCGCGAATTTCTGCCAATCGCCCTTTCACCGGTGGCGAAAACTGCGATAGTGTGTGTATGTCGGCAAACGATGGGATGCGCAACATGAGACGGGTCAGTCAGAGCCTGCAAGCGCACCTTGGCATCTTGAGGTATGGGTCGAGCTAGGAGGCTGGACAGATGGGATCGAACCTAGTCCGTGTGATCGCGGGTCTTTGCATGGCCGGAATGGCCACAACTGCAATCGCACAGCAGGCGACAAGCACCAATCGGGTCGCGGCCAAAACCGACTGGAGCGTCTTTGTCGAAGACGACCCCACCGAATGCTGGAGCGTGTCGGCCCCCAAGGAAACCGTGAACACGCGCGGCGGCCGTGTTGTTTCGGTGCGCCGCAGTGACATTCTGCTGTTCGTCTTTTATCGGCCCAAGGCCGAAGTGAAGGGGCAGGTTACTTTTACTGGCGGCTATCCTTTTGCGCCGGGTTCCACTGTTAATCTAGCCGTTGACGGCAGCGAATTCGAGTTGTTCACCGAAGGCGAATGGGCCTGGCCTGCGACGGCGGCCGACGATGCCAAGATCGTCACGGCGCTGAAACGCGGCACCGAGGCCGTCCTGACCGCCCGCTCTGCGCGCGGTACACAAACCAAGGACACCTTCTCGCTGCTGGGCTTCACCGCCGCGATTGAGGACGCCGAAAAGCGCTGTAGCAACTGAGGTACGTACCGGGTTGAGTTTGCAAGCCCCGTCCAATGAGGCGGGGCTTTTTTGTTGAGTTGTGCGAAGAGTGGCGTGACCAAATTCGTCAAAAGGTGATTATGTCCGTGGCTTGGAAATTTTGGTGAAATGATCGCTGGGATGCTTGTGGAATAACGGCGAGTTACCTGCTGAATACATAACTTTAGGCGATCCCTTGGTTTCAAAATCGATTGGCGACGCGATCTAACCAGTCCCGAAAAAGGGCGTTAAAGACTTCGGGTCGTTCCCAAGCCAAACCGTGCCCTGCCGTGTCCAGTACCGCGATAGTGGCGCGGGTAAATTGAGGAAGCAGATCAACGGCATCCTGATACCCAGACATGCTGTCTTGGCGACCGGCCGCTATTAGGCTTGGGCCGTCGAAGTCCCTCAGTTCGCCCTTGGTATGGAATGAGAAGTCGAACGCGCTGTTGACCCGGGAAGCCTGCTTTGCATCCCAAAGCGCTCTTGCCGGGTTTTTACTGCGGCGCGCTTTTTCCAAGGCGTCGCGGCGTTGCACAACATAAAAATTGTCGAAACGCATCTTTTCATCTTCGGTCATGTCATCGTAAATGGCTGGGTCTGCGACCAAAATCTCATGTGATGGCAAACGGGCCAGATCAGATGTTGGGCTTCCACCCGGAGCAATCAGCGCTGCACCGCATATCGGGGCGGGGTTAAGGTGGATCATTCCGTGGGCGATGTAGCTCCCGCGGGATTCACCTACGATCGCAAATTTCTTTCCCGGTAGGATTTCTTCCACAAAGCCCATTATTGCATCGAGAAGATCGTCCTGCGAGGCGATGTTATCTTGGGGAGGGCTAAGTCCATGACCAGGCATGTCCACGTATATTCGCTTCCACCCGTCGAGTTCATCGAAGACTGGCTCCAAGCTCTCCATCATGTGGCGATGGTCCAGAGTGGAACCGTGCAGGATTAAAACTGGTCTACCGTCTCCTATGATCACATGATGCAGCACATTGGTGTCCCCCCGCTGCAAATCCAACCTCACAAAAACGGCTGATGTATCGCAGTGTTTACGTCACTAAGATTAATAAATCAGTCCTTCGCTGCGGTCTAATCAGGGAGCACTTTGGGCTCAAACCCTACGTACACCGCACAGTGAACAAAGTCTCGATCCGGTTTGTACGATACATTCTGGTGCCAAAAAGGTTATATTTGCTGTTGGTCGCCGTGAACTAGATCTCCTCAGATTCAAAAGGATTACAGATATGCGTTTCATTCTGCCGCTTATTATTTTCCCGCTGGCCGCACAGGCTGATCCTTCACTTGAATGCAGCGATGCGGGTTCTCAGGTCGAGATTGGTGAATGTGTGAGCCGTGCAGAAGAACGTGTGGAGGCCGCTTTGGGCATCGCGCTGGAAATCGCCGTCGTTGCAGCGAAAGAACTGGATGAGGTGACAGGACGGGTAACCGCCTTACCTGCTCTGGATGCCGCTCAAAACACATGGTCCTCGTATCGAGATGCGCAATGCGATGCCGTGGGGGCCTCTTACGGTGGCGGGTCGGGCACGGGCATCGCCATAACATCCTGTAGGATTGAACTGGGGCGGTTGCGGGTTAAAGAGCTGATGCAATTGGCGCAATAGGTGCGAATTCTTTTGATCTTTGCGCGCGATCCTATATAGAGGCGCATCCCAAGCCAGAATCCTCGAGTCTCGCCATGTCTGCCAAAGCGCCGATCACACAAGATGTCATGACCATCCCCCGCAATTTGCCCGAGGGGAAAATCAACCTCGTCGGCCTGACCCGGGACCGTCTGCGCGAGGTGCTGATCGAACATGGCACGCCCGAGAAACAGGCCAAAATGCGGACGGGTCAGATCTGGCAATGGATCTATCAATGGGGCGTGCGCGACTTTGCGGAAATGACGAACCTTGCCAAGGCGTATCGCGCGCAGCTGGCCGAACAGTTTGTGGTCGAAATCCCCGAGGTGATCACCCGTCAGGTCTCTGAGGACGGCACTCGGAAATATCTGGTCCGCATCGCAGGCGGGCATGAGGTCGAGGTTGTCTATATTCCCGAGGACGACCGGGGTACGCTTTGTATTTCGTCGCAGGTTGGATGCACTCTGACCTGTTCGTTCTGTCATACAGGCACTCAGAAACTTGTACGAAATCTGACATCTGCGGAAATTGTGGGTCAGATCATGATGGCGCGCGACGATCTTGAGGAATGGCCCGTACCCGGCGCACCCAAGAACGAAACCCGCCTTTTGTCCAACATCGTTCTGATGGGCATGGGCGAGCCGCTGTACAATTTCGAGAATGTACGCGACGCGATGAAGATCGCCATGGACCCCGAGGGGATTTCCCTGTCACGTCGTCGGATCACACTATCGACTTCGGGCGTCGTGCCCGAGATTGCGCGCACGGCTGAGGAGATCGGGTGCCTGCTGGCAATCTCGTTTCACGCGACCACGGATGAAACTCGCGATGTATTGGTTCCCATCAACAAGCGCTGGAATATCGAAGAACTGCTGCAGGCGCTGGCCAGCTATCCCAACGCGTCGAATTCCGAGCGGATCACCTTTGAATACGTGATGCTGGATGGCGTAAATGATAGCGATGAGGACGCCCACCGTCTGATCGAACATATCAAGCGACACAACATCCCTGCCAAAATCAACCTGATCCCGTTCAACGAGTGGCCCGGCGCGCCTTACAGGCGCAGCTCGAACAATCGTATTCGGGCATTTGCGAATATCATCTATCAGGCGGGTTATGCCTCACCCATCCGCAAAACGCGGGGCGAGGATATCATGGCCGCCTGCGGTCAGTTGAAATCGGCCACCGAGCGCGCGCGAAAGTCCCGCAAGCAGATCGAGGCAGAGACAGGGCTGAGCAACTAGAGCGTTTCAGGTAAAATCCGAAACGCTTTAGAGGGCAAAACATTAAGATTTTTCTGTCTGAGGGATGACAGGTGTCTTTTGAACGCTCATTTTGGTATATCTGATTTCGTATAGGGCCTGCGGCCGCCGGGGATCACACGTGCACACAAGGCGGTGAGACATTCGGTTGACGTATGGCCAGGTGTGTGTTGGCCGCTATTGTTTTGTCATGGCGCGCCATAAAGTATTGGGCGAACCTTAGGTCAGGTGGGCCAAAACATGATTGTAAACAGAAAGAACTCTGTCGGGCTGATCATTGCAACTCTATTGGCTGTGTTACCCCTTGGGTCGACCGCAAACGCGCAATCACAGGTCCCCGAGGCCCATATCGCTATCGAGAACCCGGCGGAATTGTCTAAGGACGAAGCCCTCAAAATCTATGATGAGTTGATGGGGCGCATGGGCCGGGGATATGCGGCGGCACGGCTGGATATCCTTTCGAACTATCAGAAATGGCCACTGTTCAACGATGCACCTTACATCTCGGCCACTCACGGGCAGCGATATGTCAACAGTTATGCAAACCGGGTCGCGCACAACTATGGAACCCTGAAGGAGGGTGAAAAGCTGCCGGTGGGCACCGTTCTGGCCAAGGACAGCATCACTGTTACCGATGAAGGGCATGTTCACCCCGGGGCGTTGTTTGTCATGGAAAAACTGCCCGAAGGTGAAAGCCCGGATACCGCTGACTGGCGCTACATCATGGTTATGCCGGACGGGTCGCTTTTTGGCGATACACTCGGAAACCGCAGTGCTGCAGTAACATACTGCCACGATTGTCACGAGGCGGTGGCCGACCGGGATTATACCTTCTTCGTTCCCGAAGAATATCTGGTTGGCGATTAGGAAGCTGTTACCGTGATCGCCACTATCGCCTGAAGCGCGCGGCCCCGATGGCTTTGGCTAGATTTTCCTGCACCGTGTTAGGCTGCGCTTCAACAGCATTCAGGACCTCCCGCAACTCTGCGCGCAAACAGTGCATCTGGTCGATCAGCGAGATCATCATCGACAGCGCGTCCGCCTCCATCTCGTACTGATCGTGCAACTCGCAGGCCAGCTCCAGCCGAGCTACATCCAGACTTTGATAGACCATACCCTGCTCTGACTGCTGGGGTATCACGATTTCCGCGGCAAGGTATTCGGTCAGACGTTCCGGGGTCAGGCGTACAACCGTCGCGACGAGTTCCTCTTCGGTGAAATAGCGGATCATGACGACAGTCCTTTCCGGGGATCGTAGGAGTGCGTTTCGCGCCAGGTTTCCATGAATTCTTTCAGGTCAGTGTCGATATCCGGGGGCATGGTTACGGTCAGTTCGATCAACTGGTCTCCACGCTCGGACGAGCCGCGCTTTTTCACGCCTTTGCCGCGCAGGCGCAGCGTCTTTCCGCTGCTGGTTCCCGCAGGAACGGTCACGCCGACCTTTCCGTCGATGGTGGGCGCAGGAACCTTTCCGCCCAGAATGGCCTCGTCAATCGTTATTGGTAAAGTGATGTGAATGTCATTCCCGTCACGGCGAAAAACCGGGTGGTCGGTGACAGAGATCGTGACCAGGGCATCTCCCGGCGGGCCGTCGCCAAATCCGGGATCGCCCTTGCCCTTCAGGCGGATGGTCTGACCCTCGGTTATGCCTGCCGGAATTTTCACCTCGATGCGGTTTCCGTCCGGCAGGGTCAGCTTCTGGCTGGCGCCAAAGACGGAATCCAGAAAACTGATCTGCAGCGCATACTGGCGGTTGTGGCCGGGTGCATGAAATCCGTAATTTTCGCGGTGCCCATGCCCGGACCGGCCACGCATGAATTCGGCAAAAATGTCGGACATGTCATCCTGATCACCCGGTCCGGGGCCAGAGCGATAGGGGTTGCCTGCCGCTTCTGCATAGTCGCGATAATAATGCTGTTGCGGGCGTTCCTGACCTGAGGCATCAATCTCACCCCGATCATATCGCGCGCGGGTTTCGGCATCCTTCAGCAGATCATAAGCGGCTGCCGAAGCCTTGAAACGTGCTTCGGCCTCGGCGTCGCCGGGCTTCAGATCCGGATGGCATTCCTTGGCAATGCGCCGATAGGCTTTCTTGATTTCGGCGTCGGTGGCGTCCTTTGAAACGCCCAGAACCGAATAGGGGTCGTCGCTCATCCCAGCCTCGCTGTTGTCAGAGGTCTAATAGCAGTCGGAACTTATGGGATTGTTTTATCACGTGATTTCAACGGGTCAAAATGCAGTTTGACGGCAATGTCTATCGCCATTTTCCGCAGAATGAGTAATATCTGCATGATTGCAATTGAGGTTTGAAGGAGTTCTTTCGAAATGTCCCGCAGAATTATGTCCATTCTGGCGCTGCTGGCCGGAAATGCTGTTGGCCTGCTGCTTGCGACGGCGCTGCTCAGCGGGTTCTCGATCAGGCCGTTGTCGCTGATTATTGTCGTCGTGGTGTTCACGCTTGTTCAGGTTATCGCAGAACCCCTGATCACCCGGATTGGAGAAAAGAACGTTCCAGCCCTCAAGGGTGGGGTCGCGCTGGTCGTGACATTTGTGGGACTACTGATCACCGATCTTGTCACATCGGGGCTGACGGTTGGCGGCATCTCGAACCTGCTGGCCGCTACACTGCTGGTCTGGCTGGGGGCGTTGATTGCCGGGATTGTTCTGCCGATCTACGTGTTCAAGGAATTGCGCGAGAACAAAAATTAAGCGCTAGCCAAGCTTGTTCAGGCCAGCCTCGATGGCCTGCCACAGCTCTTCCACAGGTTCACAGCCTACAGAAAGGCGAATGAACGCGGGGTCTACCGCATCCCCCCATCGGGCGCGCCGCTCGGCCGAGGTATGAACGCCGCCAAAGGATGTGGCGGGCCGGATCAGCGGGCAGTCGTTTATGAACTGTTCGGCCTTCGCCTCGCTTTCCAGCGTGAGGGACAAAAGAAACCCAAAGCGCAGGGTTTGCGCCCGGGCCAGATTGTGGGCCGGGTCGCCCGGCAAGCCGGGGAAACGAACCTGTCTTACGGCAGGGTGTTCCGCAAGGCGTGTCGCCAGAACTTCTGCCGAGGCACACATCCGATCGAACCGGACATCCAGTGTTTCAAGACCACGATGCAGCAACCAGGCTTCGTGTGGGCCGGGTATGGCGCCGGACACTTTCCGCCATTCCTCAACCCGTTCCATGATGTCAGAACGGCGGCTGGCGACGTGGCCCATCAGCATATCGGAATGGCCGCCCATCGCCTTGGTGTCGGATGCGACCACAACGTCGATGCCCAGATCCAGCGGGCGCTGTCCCAACGGTGTTAGCGTGGTATTGTCGGCGATTGTTATTCCGCCGCCCGCGCGGACGTCCCTTGCAACTTGTGCAAGGTCGATCATGTCGAGGCCGGGGTTCGAAGGGCTTTCGACGAAAACAACGTCGAACCCGTCAAATCCGCCGTCGCTGAATCCGGTTGTGGGGCGTTCTTCCACGACGACGCCAAGACCTGCAAGGAAACGGTCCGCCAGCAACCGGGTGACATAATACCCGTCCGAGGGGATCAGAATGCGCGAGCCCGATTTCAGCGTGGCAAAAAGTGCGGCGGCGATGGCGCCCATCCCGGATGGAAAGGTCAGACAGGGCGCAGCTTCGAGGTGAGACAGGACATGTTCCAGATGTTCCCATGTGGGATTGTTGACGCGCCCGTAATTCGCATGGCCGTCCGGAGCGCCGGGCAGATGGAACATGCTGCTTTGTGTCAGTGGCAAGGCGACCGGCTCGCCCTTAGCCAACGAGTTGCCACGCAGGTGTAGCATTTCGCCTGTATGCGGCAGTTTGGTCGGTGATGTGGTCATCAGCAGCTCCGGTCAGATGGTGCCGCTGTCGCGGCGCGCTTTTAGCCCGTCTAGCATCGGAACTGGCGTGCGAAAAGCACTCTGTCAGGTGGATACGATAGCCGGGCCGCTGACGGCCTCGGTCAAGGTGCCGCCTTTGCGGGCCGATGTATCGCGCCGCATATGCTCGACGGTTTCGCGCACCCTGTTCCACGCCCCTTCGTCGGGATAGATGAGCACGACCATCCCTTCGGTCGGGCCAAGGCGTACAAGGTGGCCGCTGCTGGCCCCCATTGCCTTGAGCTGGGCGAGGTTTTCCTGCGCTGTTTCAATCAGCGCCGCCTCGTCCAGAGATTCGTCATAAGTCCATCTGGACACCGTTACATAAGCCATCGACGCCTCCTGAGATCTCATCGATGGCCAGTGTAGCACGAATCGCCTCAGCGCCCCGGAATGTGGTCACGCGGGGGCGCTGGTTCCCAGTTATCGATGATCTCTGCCGCTTCCTGCGCGGTATCGACAAAACGGAACAGATCCAAATCCTCGTCAGAAATCGTACCGGCATCTGCCAGCGCTTCCCAGTTGATGACCTTTTCCCAGAATTCGCGGCCAAACAGCAGGAAGGGAACCCGTTCCATGCGCCCGGTCTGGATAAGTGTCAGCGACTCGAACAACTCGTCCATCGTACCGAACCCGCCCGGAAAGATCGTGATCGCACGGGCGCGCATCAGGAAATGCATCTTGCGAATGGCAAAGTAATGAAAGTTGAAGCTGAGTTCGGGCGTGACATAAAGGTTCGGTGCCTGCTCGTGTGGCAGAACGATGTTCAAACCGATGGAATGGCCGCCCGCGTCCTGCGCGCCGCGATTGCCAGCCTCCATCACACCGGGCCCGCCGCCGGTGACGATCACGTTTTCGCGGCATCCGCTGTCTTTTGATCTTTCGGTCATCAGCCGGGCGAACTCGCGCGCCTCGTCGTAATATCTGGACAATCCGGCAAGGGTTTCGGTGCGTGCGGTATGTTTCTGCGCCGGCTCGGGGATGCGCGCGCCACCGAACATGACAATGGTCGAGGTGATCTCGCGCTCGGTCATGATCATTTCGGGCTTCAGCAGTTCCAGTTGCAACCGCACGGGGCGCAGCTCATCCCGGCACAGGAAATCGTCGTCAGCAAATGCCAACCGATACGCGGGCGAGCGGGTCTGCGGCGTGTCCGGTACTTCGCTCGCGGTTGAACGATCGGTTTGCGCATCGCGGAACGGGCTGAGGCGGTCTTCTTTCATTGCTGGGTGATCCCTGCTTGCGTGTTTTTAAAACAGCTATAGGGTTCGCGGGCAGAGTGCCAGTCACGGGAATACAAGAATGAACTGGAAAGCCGAAATTTCAGCCGCAGGCGGGCGCATCAACGGCCATGCGCAAGTCACGCCGGTCATCAGGGTCAACGGCTTCGGGCTGAATTACCCGATCGAGATGAAGCTTGAGCACATGCAGCACACCGGCAGTTTCAAAGCGCGGGGGGCTTTCAACACATTGCTGGGCGGCGATGTGCCCGATGCAGGCATTGTTGCGGCATCCGGGGGGAACCACGGAGCGGCTGCTGCATATGCAGCCCGGTCGTTGGGATATCCTGCCAAGATATTCGTGCCGGAACTGGCAGGGCCTTCTAAGATTTCCCTGATCCGGCGGATCGGTGCGGACCTGAGTGTTGTGCCCGGCGAATACGCCAATGCGCTGACGATGGCGCACGAACATGAGACCGCCACGGGTGCGATGCAGATTCATGCGTATGACGCCCCTGCAACCGTCGCAGGTCAGGGGACCTGTTTCGCTGAATGGGATGCGCAGGGCCTGCAGGCCGATACCGTGCTAATTGCCGTTGGCGGCGGCGGTCTGATTGCGGGCGCTTTGGCCTGGTTTCAGGGTGCGCGCAAGGTTGTCGCGGTCGAACCCGAAACATCCTGCGCTCTGAATGCTGCTCTGAAAGCGGGTGAGCCCATTGATGTGCCAGTATCAGGGGTCGCGGCCAACGCGTTGGGCGCGAGGCGCATCGGGAGCATCTGTTTCGATCTGGCGCAAGGTATTGAATCGGTGCTTGTGCTGGATGGCGCAATCACAGCTGCTCAGCAGGCATTGTGGCAATCGCACCGCATCCTTGTCGAACCCGCAGGTGCAACCGCGCTGGCGGCGCTGATGTCCGGCGCATATACTCCGGAACCGGATGAGCGTGTGGCCGTATTGGTCTGCGGCGGGAATATCGCGCCGGATCCGTTGCCGGAATGAACTATCGCCTTGAGGGTTGCGGAATTCGATTTTATCCATGACCGCATGACCGCGACCATCGCCGATACCATCTATGACAAGCTGAGTCAGCGGATTATCACTGGCGACCTGCCGGCGGGTGAAAAACTGCGGCAGGACCATATTGCGCGCGCGTTCGAGACCAGCCAGGTAACTGTCCGCGAAGCGCTATTGCGACTTGAGGCGCGAGGCCTTGCCAAAAGTGAACCCCGGCGCGGAATGCGTGTGACGGCGCTGGATCCGGCCGAAGTGCGCGAAGTGATCGATATGCGGGTGGCGCTTGAATCCCTTGCGCTGCAATATTCGATACAGAACCTGACCCCGGCGGCGCTTAGGGCGGCGGATGACGCGCGAATTGCCTGCGACGCAGCGCAGAACATGCCCATGTGGGAGGCCCGGAACCGCGCCTTTCACCGCACCATCCTGACGCCTTGCGGACGGCCCCGGCTTTTGCATGCCATCGACGATCTGCATATCGCCAGCGCGCGACACCTGTTCATGCACTGGCAGCAACGATGGGTGCAGCGCGCCGATGCCGATCACGCCGCAATCATCCAGGCGATGAAGCGCAAGGATACGGCCACCGCCTGTTCGATTCTGTCCCGCCATATCCGCCGGGCAAGCTGATGACAGGCATCGCGACCTAACTGAGCCGCAAAGTGTCCGAATTGCGTCGCATTGCACCTTGGCTGCCGCTTGCGTATAGGCCAGATCAACATGACGAGATTCTGCACGGAGTAGCCCCATGTCCAACGCGCAACTTGAAGCCGCCATCGAAGCCGCCTGGGAGGCGCGTGACACAATTACCCCCGCCACCACCGGCGAACAACGTGAAGCGATCGAAGATACGCTGAATGCTCTGGACGGCGGCTCGCTGCGTGTGGCGCAAAAGCTGGAAAGTGGTGACTGGCATGTAAACCAGTGGGCCAAGAAAGCGGTTCTGCTGGGTTTCCGTATCAAGGATATGGAAATTCAGTCCGGTGGCCCCCAGTCCGGTGGCTGGTGGGACAAGGTCGACAGCAAGTTTGCGGGCTGGGATGAAAGCCAGTGGCGCGCGGCTGGGTTCCGCGCCGTTCCGAATTGTGTGGTCCGCAAGTCGGCCTATATCGCGCCTGGCGTTGTTCTGATGCCGTCTTTTGTGAACCTTGGCGCGTACGTTGACGAGGGTACCATGGTTGACACCTGGGCGACGGTTGGCTCGTGCGCCCAGATCGGTAAGAACGTGCACCTGTCGGGCGGTGTTGGCATCGGCGGTGTGCTGGAACCGATGCAGGCCGGTCCGACCATCATCGAGGACAACTGCTTTATCGGCGCCCGTTCCGAAGTGGTCGAAGGATGTATCGTCCGCGAAGGATCGGTTCTGGGAATGGGTGTCTATATCGGCAAATCGACCAAGATCGTCGACCGGGAAACCGGTGAGGTCATGTATGGCGAAGTGCCGCCCTATTCGGTGGTTGTATCCGGTTCGATGCCATCCAAGAACGGGATCAACCTGTATTGCGCGGTTATCGTGAAGCGCGTGGATGAAAAAACCCGCTCCAAGACCGGTATCAACGAGTTGTTGCGGGATTGACCCTTACCTTTCGAGGCGAATGAAAAGGCCGGGGAACCTACCCCGGCCTTTCCTTGTTTATATAGCTCCAAAGAGCGAAGTTTTTTCGGGAATGTAATCCGGGTCCTTGAATGCCGCCTCTTTTTTGATCGGGCGTAAATTCGTTCCAAACCCGGATTACATGATCCCATTCGGGTTACATCACCTGTTATAGGCGCCTTCACTTTCGCCCGAGTTGTCGTCACCGTCCGGGTCGCCGCTGTCACCGTCGTCACCTTCGCCGTCGCCGTCATCGCCGTCGTCGTCGCCTTCAGTTTCGCCGCCTTCACCTTCGCCTTCACCTTCGCCTTCACCTTCGCCTTCACCTTCGCCTTCGCCTTCGCCTTCGCCTTCACCTTCGCCTTCGCCTTCGCCTTCGCCTTCGCCTTCGCCTTCGCCTTCGCCTTCGCCTTCGCCTTCGCCTTCGCCTTCGCCTTCGCCTTCGCCTTCACCTTCGCCTTCACCGCCTTCACCGACGTCTTCAGCATAGGCGGCATCGGCATAAAGTACGGCCAGGACAGTTGTCACAGGGGCAAGCGCTAGCGCCATTAAACTCGCACAAATTGTAAGAAATTTTGACAGGGTGCTCATTTTCTTTCCTTTATGTTTAATGATGGTTATCTAATCCGGTCAGTGTCCATTCTGCGCCGCGCGAGCTGCAACGAAACGTTGAGGGGGCATCTTCATGCGCCAAAGTTGGCTCACGACAAACAAGGCGATGCGCCAATATCTGCCGATTTCAACTTTTGGGCTAAACGCCCGGAATGGCATCAATTTTGAAAAGAAGTGGCAAATTAATTTTGCCGGAGCAGAGTGCCAGATGTGATTCGGGCTGTCCGGTTTGGCCTGACCGTTGGACCGGATTCACACGAGAATGCCAGACCGATTGCAAATTTGCGGGATTTGGTTGACCGGTTCAGGTCCCGCGCGTATGGCAGCGCCATGGAAAAAAAGAAACCTTCACGCCAGCAGGTTTTTACCCTGTTGGTTCAGATCGGCCGCAAAGACGGTGACGGCTTGCCCGGCGAAGCGACGGGTGCTGCATTGATGTGTTACGCCAGTGGCGTGGATGAGGCCGAAGCCGTGCGCGAAACCGTGGCCATCCTCAAACAGGCCGATACAGCGCCGTTGGATGTGACAGGTTACGGCACCTTGCAGGAACGCGAGGATGCCGGGCATGACATTGGTGAGGAAGAGCGCGCCCTAATGCAACGCGCGCTAGATGAAAACGCGGTTATCGTCGCTCAGATGACGCCATTCTTTGACGAAGGCGATCCGAACTGACGGTCAGTTGCGCACTCCGAACCACTTTCGGTAAATCTCGTCATAGGTGCCGTTTTCGCGCAGCGCCAATAGTGCCTGATTGACATCCTCGACAAGGGGCGAACCTGTCGGGAAGGCAATCCCGTAGTTTTCGCGCAGGAAAACACCTCCGGTCATGGTGGCGATATTACGTCCTTCATGGGACGCAAAATAGGACAGGATTGGCGCATCAAAAACAACGGCGTCCAGTTCTTCGGCCCTGAACGCAACCAACATCTCCTCCAGCCCCGTAAAGCCGGTATACTGAACTTCACGGCGATCCAGAAAGTTTGCCGCCGTTGAACCCGAAATCGTTCCGACCCGCTTGCCATACAGATCGTTGACAGAGTTGACGTTGCTGGTGATCGCATCGACCGTCATGACCGACGTGATATTGGCCGTGAAGACCGAGACGATGAACAGGGACGAAATCACCAGAACAACTCCAAACAATCTGCCAAATGCTGTCCGGGGCACCCGTTCCTCGAACCCGCCGTTTACGACTAGGTTCAGCGCCCACCAGAAAGACGGAAACCAGGCCTCGTTCAGGGTCCGGTCGAAATAGGGCTGTGCGCGACGTTCGAAATACCACATCAGCATTCCGCCACTGAACAAGATGCCAAAGGCCAGTCCGATTGCAATGAACAATTCACGTGAGAGCAGCGCATTCAGCAGGGATGGGCTGCGTGCGGCATCGGACGGCACCATGATCTGCAAGCCCGATTCAAAGATCGGCTGGCTGAAATCCATCTGGGTTTCGCGCATCGCGGTGATCGAGATATTGGCGATTGCCAGATCGGCAGTGCCGTCCCGCACCATATCAAGCATGTCCGCGAAACCATTGACCCTGCGGACCGAATAGTCCCAGCCCAGAGAGTCCGACAGTGCCTCCAGCAAGTCCATGGAAAAGCCGGACTGAGCCCCGTCTTCGATATAAGAAAACGGGGGGCGTGTGACGGTCGTAACCGTCAGAGACTGGGCCTGGCTTTGCTGTGCAAGAACGGCGAAAGTCAGGCAGAGAGAGGCAATGAATGCACGCATCGTGGCCGATTTACCTGTTTCGCGGCCCTCTAACGCAGATTCGTACGAAACGGCAAGCTCGCCGCAGGGGAAAGTGGAATGTTTTGAAGGCCGGTATGGTGAGCCTGGCGTCAAAGCCGCATGTATGAAATTGCGTAAATGGGGTTGGCAATCGATGCAATTCGTTGAATCTGTGCGCGAACCGGGCCAAAGCAAAGAAAGCGACATCCGCCATGACCGATCCTGTGCAATTGACCGCCGATCTGATCCGTTGCCCATCGGTCACACCTGAAGAGGGCGGGGCGTTGGTTCTTTTGGAGCGCGTTCTGTCGGAAGCCGGTTTTGAATGCACTCGCGCAGATCGTGGGGAGGTCTGCAATCTTTTTGCCCGCTGGGGAAAAAAGGGTCATGGACGGAGCTTTGGGTTCAATGGTCATACCGATGTGGTGCCGGTTGGCGACGAAGCGGCGTGGAGCGTCGATCCTTTCGGCGCTGAGATAAAGGACGGTGTCCTGTTCGGACGCGGCGCCACGGACATGAAATCCGGGGTGGCTGCATTTGCCGCCGCTGCGATGGAGTTTGTTCGGGACACCCCGCCAGACGGAGCAATCATTCTGGCGATCACCGGCGATGAAGAAGGTGATGCGCTGGATGGTACGACCGCTTTGCTCGACTACATGGAACGTGCGGATGAGCGAATGTCGGTTTGCCTGGTAGGCGAGCCGACCTGCCCCGAGCGGATGGGTGAGATGATAAAGATCGGCCGCCGGGGCTCGATGACCGCATGGTTTACCGTTACGGGTGTGCAAGGCCATTCGGCCTATCCTCACCGTGCCAAAAACCCATTGCCGGCAATGGCCCGGCTGATGGATCGGTTAGCGAGTCACGAACTGGATCAGGGAACCGATCATTTCGATGCGTCGACTCTTGCTGTCGTCAATATCGACACCGGTAATTCCGCGACAAATGTCATTCCCGCGCAGAGCCGGGGCGCCGTGAACATACGTTTCAACGATCTGCATTCGGGCGCTAGCCTCAGCCGGTGGCTGCAAGCCGAAGCTGACAGGGTCGCCAAAGAATTCGGTGTCGAAGTTGAAGCGCGGATCAAGATATCTGGTGAAAGCTTTTTGACGCCCCCCGGGGCACTTTCGGAACTGGTTGCTCGCGCAGTCGAAGCAGAAACAGGCGTGGTGCCGGAGCTGTCAACAACCGGCGGCACATCCGATGCGCGATTCATCAAGGATCATTGCCCGGTGGTTGAATTCGGTCTGGTCGGGCGCACCATGCATCAGGTCGATGAATGCGTCGAAATTGATCAGGTTCATCAGCTGAAAGCGGTTTATTCCCGCATTCTCCGGGACTATTTCGCCTGATCCATGCGGCGAACTCTGGTCATCATGGTCAAGGAACCGCGCCCGGGGCGGGTCAAGACGAGGCTGGGGCGTGATATTGGCATGGTTGGCGCGGCATGGTGGTTCCGGCATCAAACACGTTCTTTGATCCGCCGGTTGCGCGACCCGCGCTGGCAGATCGTGCTCGCGGTGTCGCCGGACCGTCAGGGCCTGTGCAGCAGGGTCTGGCCTGTTGACCTGCCGCGCGCGGCGCAAGGGAACGGCGACCTTGGGCAAAGAATGGGGCGGATGTTGCGACAGATGCCTAAAGGGCCTGTTTGTCTGATCGGGGCCGACATTCCGGGAATTGGTCGACGGCATGTCTGGCAGGCGTTCAGGGAACTTGGCCGGTCACAGATGGTGTTTGGCCCCGCCCCTGATGGAGGTTACTGGCTGGTGGGTGCGCAACGCTATCGCGCTTTGCCCACAGATCTGTTTCACAACGTGCGCTGGTCCACGGAATATGCGCTGGCGGATACACTGGCCTCGGTCCCGGGCAGTCGGGTGGCTTTCATCGATCAGTTGCGGGACGTGGATACAGTCGCGGATTTGCAATCCTCGTCCCGCCGCTGATCGCCGCTGCCGTTTTTGGTCATGACGTCGTCCTGTCGCCGTGCTAGGGCGGAAGCATGACACGCATCCCCACCAAGCAGGAGGTCCTTGACTGGATCTCGGCGAACCCAACCCTGACTTCCAAGCGCGATATCGCAAAAGCCTTTGGTATCAAGGGCGCGGACCGGATCGACCTCAAGCGCATCCTCAAGGAACTTGAGGCCGAGGGGCACCTTGAGAAGCGCAAGCGCAGCTATGGCGACCCCGATCGACTGCCGCCAGTCAGCGTGTTGCAGGTCAAGGCACCCAACGCCGACGGCGATTTGTTCGCTCGCCCGCTGGAATGGCACGGCGAAGGGGTCGAGCCGGTTGTGCTGATCATTCCGCGCGCCAGCGATCCGGCGCTGGGTGAGGGCGACCGTATCCTTGCCCGGCTGACGCTGGTTCATGAAGAGGATCACAATTACGAGGCACGGCTGATCCGTCGTATCGGGGCCAATCCCCGCCGCATTGTCGGTGTCTTTCGCAAAGGGGCCGAAGGTGGGCGGATCGTACCCATCGACAAGGCCGGTTCGACCGAGTGGCTGGTACATGACGGGGCGGTGCACGGCGCAAAAGATGGTGAGTTGGTCGAGGCCGAACAGGCGGGATCGAAAAACCGCATGGGCCTGCCGCGCGCCCGTATCGTCGAGCGGCTGGGCGACCCCTCTGCGCCCAAAGCTGTCTCACTCATTGCCATTCACCAGCACGGCATTCCCGATGATTTCCCGGACAAGGTGATTGACGAGGCGGACAAGGCCAAACCTGTCGGCCTGTCCGGGCGCGAGGATTTGCGCGACATGCCGTTGTTGACCATCGATCCCTCCGATGCGCGCGATCATGACGACGCCTGTTTTGCCCATTCCGACGATGATCCGAAAAACCCCGGAGGGCATGTGATCTGGGTGGCCATCGCGGATGTGGCAGCCTATGTGCGCCCCGGCACGGCATTGGACCGCGAGGCGCGCAAGCGTGGGAATTCCAGCTATTTCCCGGATCGGGTTGTGCCGATGTTGCCGGACCGGTTGTCTGGCGATTTGTGCTCGTTGCACGAAGGCGTGCCGCGCGCCTGTATTGCCGTTCGGATGCAGATCGATGCCGAGGGCAACAAGATTGGCCATCGGTTCGTGCGTGGTCTGATGCGTTCTGCCGCGTCCCTGCATTATGCCGAAGTGCAAGACGCTATCGACGGCAATCCCAACGACAGAACCGGGCCGCTGCTGGAGAGCGTTCTGAAACCGCTCTATGCGGCATATAACGCGCTGAAAATGGCGCGTGAGGCGCGGCAGCCGCTGGATCTGGACCTGCCCGAGCGCAAGATTGTCCTGAGTGAAAAAGGACATGTCGAAAGTGTGGCCTTTCGCGAGCGACTGGATGCCCATCGTCTGATTGAAGAGTTCATGATCCTCGCCAATGTCGCTGCGGCCGAGACGCTGATTTCCAAGCGGCGCCCGCTGCTGTTCCGCGTGCACGAAGAACCTGCGCCGGAGAAGTTGGAAAGCCTGCGGGAAACGGCACAGGCGGCCGGGCTGAATCTGGCCAAGGGGCAGGTTCTGCAAACGCGCCACCTGAATGCGCTGCTGAATGCCGCGGCGGGAACTGAGGATGCGGAACTGATCAATCTCAGCACGCTGCGGTCGATGGCGCAGGCCTATTACAGCCCCGAGAATTTTGGCCATTTCGGGTTGGCGCTGCGCAATTATGCGCATTTCACCTCTCCCATCCGCCGCTATTCCGACCTGATCGTGCACCGCGCACTGATCACCGCCCATGGGTGGGGCGATGACGGGTTGACCGGGGACGAAATCGACCGGATGGAAGAAACCGCGAACCACATCTCGGATACCGAGCGCCGCTCGATGATGGCCGAGAGGGACACAACTGATCGCTATCTGGCCGCTTATCTGAGTGAGCGGGTCGGCAATGAGTTTACGGGCCGGATCAGCGGCATCGCTCGGTTTGGTGTGTTTGTGAAAATGGACGAAACCGGTGCGGACGGTCTGGTGCCGGTCCGGTCTTTGGGGCGTGAGTATTTCCATTTTGACCGTGAGGCCGGAACGCTGATGGGGTCGGATACCGGTATGGTCATCGGCATTGGCCAGCGCGTGACTGTACGCCTGACCGAAGCGGTGCCCGTAACAGGTGGGCTGGAACTGGAATTGCTGTCCATAGACGATCAGACCCTGCCGCGCAGCCGCGGTCCTGCAGGCCGTGCACCTAAACGCAAGGCCATGTCGTCCCGACGCAAGAAGGACAAGATCAAACGCAAGATCGAGCGTAAGCGCCGTCAGAGGTGATAGGTCAGCGCACGGGCAATCAGCCAGCCGTGGCGCGTTTCATCTATCTGTCCCGGATTGTCGAACAGGATTGCGCGGCCGCCGTCGATCCGGTCTTCATTCGGAAAAGCCGATGTGAAGTCTCCCATCAGGCGGCTTTGACAGTGCACGAACAGTGCAAAGGGCGCGGATTTGTGGGTGCCCAGCCGAATTGTGGACCCGCGCGGGGCCAGATAGGCCGGCTGTCCCCAGCGCAATGCCTCCTGCAATGGTTGCGCACTAGGCAATGTGTCAGCCGTATCGAGGATCAGGTCGCGCAGGTCCATGACGCCCGCACGGGTGTCGGGGGGAAACCCGTCGAACACTGCCTCGACTGCCGGATCGTCAAAAGGTCTCATGGCAAGGATATCGCATTGTCCATCCGGTCGATGTAATCACTAAGGAGTCTATCGTTTTTGATCCGTTCGGTCAGCGGTGTTTTTGCCGGGGTGGACCGCATGGCCGCCAGCATCGGGCCAACGCTGAGGTCAGCCGAGGTCGGCCGCTCGCCCATCAGAAACGGCGCGTGCCACAGGAATGCCGATATCGCCTCAAGATCGCGTTCGATCCGATCCATACGCTCGGCCTCAGCAAAACGGGACACCCCCTGCGCCTCCAGCCCCTTCAGAACGGATTTGCGAATTGCATTGGTCACCGGCCTGCGGATCAGCCCAGGCACCTCGTTAAAGAATGTGTCGCGCAATACCGGCCATACTTCGTCATTACCCCAGCGGTCCAGAACGATCTGGAAATACAGGTGCTCTTCGGCCATGCGGATAAGGGCGCGGGACTGACCCTTTTGCATGTCGCTCAGGCCCTTGTCGAAATCGGTTCCCTGCGCTTCCAACCAATTGCGGATGGTGTCGCTGTCCGGAACCAGCCGTTCCGGTGTGCGCAGCACCGGCAGTTTCCGATGTGGCATCTTACGCGGGTCCAGCAGGTCGGATCGTTGCCACCTCTGGCCAGAGAGTTGCAGCATGTAAGCAGCCTTGACGCAGAACGGGCTGGCGCTGAACAGGCCAAAGGCGGAAGGGTAGGTCAGTAGGGTCAGCATTTTGGGCTCCATCGTGGGGATGCATCCAATGTAATCTCGCCTAATGACAGTTTCTGTCATCAGGTTTAGGCTAGGCTACGTTATGTCCCGCACCGCCCGCCTGTTCCAACTTATGCAAGCCTTGCGCTCTGGCCCGTCGCCCAGAACGTCGGCAGAGCTGGCGCAGGATCTGGGGGTGTCCCCGCGCACGATCCATAGGGATATCGACGCCCTGCGCGGTTTGGGTGCCGTGATAGATGGAGAGGCCGGGTTCGGATTTACTCTGATCGAGGATGCGACCCTGCCACCACTTGGCTTTACAGACGACGAGCTGGAGGCCCTTGTGCTTGGGTTGCGAGAGGTGCAGTTGATTGGGGACCCCGCCCTGTCAGACGCAGCCAGCGCCGCCTTGCGCAAGCTGCAGGGGCGGTTGCCTCAGCGCCAGTCCCACCGTCTCAGCCATGCGGTTCTTACTGCGACCCGGTTTGACCGCCCGATATCTCCGTCAATCGAAGTGGCCGCCTTGCGGCAGGCAACATGGGACGAACGTGCGGTGGAATTTGCCTATACCGATGCAAAGGGTGAGGATACGGTCCGCCGCGTCAAACCACTCAGCATCGTCTACATGGATCGTGCCAGCGTTCTGCTGAGCTGGTGCCATTTGCGCAAGGATTTCCGTGTGTTCAGACTGGACCGGATGCAGGGAATGTCCGTCACTGATGAAAGCTTTCGCCCCAACCGTGTACCCCTGTTGCGAAAGGCGCTGGCCCGTGTCCGGGCTGAACAGGAAGCAAAAGATCGCGAGGCCGGGACCTGAGCGCTTTGTAAAATCCGCAAACTGCGATATCCTTGTGGTTGAGCAGTAATCAGGAAAACCGGAATGCGTATATGCGTAAGTGGCCTAATGGCCGCTGCATTGTGGGCATCCACTGTGCACGCGGACATTTCTGGCGCCTCGACCGGGGCACAAAACAAACACGCGTCAGATAGTTTCAGAACGGCGTCGGCTGATCTATTCGTATCTGTCCGACCCGTGCCGCGCCCATCGGATAAGGTACATAAGATGACGGCCAGCGGATCGAATGCCAGATTTCAGGCTTGGACACGCGCCTTCAGAAAACGCGCGCTCAAACAGGGATTGTCACCGGCTGTATTGGACCGTGCCTTATCGAACGTGACATACGACTCCAAGGTTATCGATCTCGACAGGAACCAAGCCGAGTTTTCCAAGCCTATCTGGGAGTACCTGGACACGGCTGTTTCAAAGCACCGAGTCGACAACGGATCAGATGCTCTCAACCAGCATAAGGACCCGCTGCAGCGGATTGAGGCGAAATACGGCGTCGAGAAAGAAGTTGTGACAGCGATTTGGGGTTTGGAAACCTCGTTCGGAACCTATCGCGGCGGGAATGAGACCATTCGGTCTTTGGCAACCCTGGCGTTTGAAGGGCGCCGTGCCCAGTTTTTTGAAACCCAGCTTTTGGCGGCCTTGCAGATCCTAGCTGCGGGAGATGTCCAACCTGACAACATGATCGGCAGTTGGGCGGGTGCAATGGGGCATACTCAGTTCATGCCAACTTCGTATCTGGAATACGCGGTGGATTTTGATGAAGACGGCCATCGCAATGTGTGGTCGGATGATCCAACGGACGCTTTGGCCTCGACGGCGTCATATCTGGCCCAATTCGGCTGGACAAAAGGACAGCCCTGGGGTGTCGAGGTAGCTTTGCCGGATGATTTCGACTATGCCATGGCACGGCGGGATTACACCCTAATGCCGTCTGAATGGGCCGCGTTGGGGGTACGTGAACCGGATGGAGGGTCTGTTCCGGATCATGGCCGCGGATCGATCCTGCTGCCCGCGGGTGGTCAGGGCGTTGCGCTGATGATTTTCGACAATTTCAAGGTGCTTGAGCACTATAACGGCGCGGATGCCTATGTCATTGGGGTCGGTCATTTGTCCGACCGGTTGGCTGGCAAGGGCGCGTTCAGGGCCGAATGGCCTCGGGGTGACCGCGCCCTAAGCTTTTCCGAAAAGAAAGAGCTGCAGAAGCGTCTGACACAAGCCGGTTACGATACCCAAAGCGTTGATGGCCGTATCGGCCCGCTGACAACGAATGCTGTGCGCGCCTACCAGTTGGCGCAGGGGTTGCTGCCAGATGGTTATGCCTCTCTGAAATTGCTAGATCGGATGCGTTGACGGCGGGGATGCTGGCATGCCCCGCCGTGGAAATCTGATGTTCGGATAAGCGTCCTGCGCCGATCTTATGACGCTGCTTTCATCAACCCTTTTTCTATGATCTCTGCATGCGCCTCATCTAGTGAACTGCGAATGCGCTGGATCATCTCGTCTATGTCATCGGGCGTCAGGATCAACGGCGGTGAGATGATCATGCGGTCGCCTACATGGCGCATAACCAGATTGTTGGCGAAACAGCGATCCCGGCAGATATTGCCGATAGTGCCGGGGTCGGACGCGAACTTGGCGCGGGTTTCCTTGTCGGGTGTCAGCGCAATCGACGCCATCATGCCAGCGATCTTTGCCTCGCCAACCAGCGGGTGGTCAGTCAGTGCTTCCCACTTCTCTTTTAAGTATGGGGCCGCCACATCACGCACATGGCTGATGATGTTTTCCTCTTCGAGGATTCGCAGGTTTTCTAGTGCGACGGCTGCCGCAACCGGATGACCCGAATAGGTGTAGCCGTGGTTGAATTCCCCCTTGCCGATCACCTCTGCCACTTCATCACATACGACCGACCCGCCGATCGGTGCATAGCCCGAGCTCAAGCCTTTGGCGATGGTCATGATATGCGGCTTGATCCCGACGGTCTGCGAGCCGAACCAGTTGCCAGTCCGGCCAAAGCCGCAGATCACTTCATCCGCAATCAGTAGGATATCGTACTTGTCGCAGATCCGCTGAATTTCCGGCCAATAGCTGTCCGGAGCGACGATCACGCCGCCAGCACCCTGCACCGGCTCGGCGATGAAGGCGGCAACCCTGTCTTCACCTAGCTCTAGAATTGCCTCCTCCAGTTCCCGCGCACGGGCCAGGCCGAACTCTTCAGGTGACATGTCGCCGCCTTCGGCCCACCAGTTGGGCTGATTGATGTGGTGAATATCCGGGATCGGCATGCCACCCTGTTCGTGCATGTGCACCATTCCGCCCAGCGAGGCCGCGCCGACGGTCGATCCGTGATAAGCATTCTTGCGGCTGATGATGACCGATTTGTCGGGATGGCCCTTCATGGACCAGTAAGTGCGGACAAGGCGAATATTCGTGTCATTGGCTTCGGACCCGCCGGCGGCAAAGAAGACATGGTTCAGATCATCCGGCGCAAGGCTGGCGATCTTGTCGGCCAATGCGATGGCAGGCACGTGGGTCGTCTTGAAGAATGTGTTGTAGTACGGAAGCTCGCGCATTTGCCGAGCGGCTGCATCCGCCAGTTCATCCCGGCCATAACCGATGTTCACGCACCACAGGCCCGCCATGGCGTCCAGAATTTCCTCGCCTTCGCTGTCTGTTAGGTACACGCCCCTGGCGCTGGTGATGACGCGCACGCCTTCCTTGCCCAGTGCCTCGTTAGCGGAAAAGGGGTGGATGTGATGTGCGGCATCTAGGGCCTGCAATTCTGCGGTCGGCATGTGATTGGTGATGGTCGACATCTGAATCTCCTGCGAAAGCGGTTGGAAATTACAATATGATCAAATTGAAAGCTGTCAATCGAATCGCGTCAGGCAGATGATTTTGCGTGAGCATCAGCCATTAGTGTCATCCCCTGTTCTACGTCCTGCGCCATTGCCTGCGCCACTTTCTCAGAGTTTCGGTTGCGTAGTGCCGATACGATGTCTTTGTGCAGATCGGGCAGGCTGTGTGTCCCGAACCGACCGCAGACGACGCGCAGGGAAGGACCAAACCTGAGCCACAAACGCTCGGCCAGATCGCTGAGAACAGGAGCCTCGGCATAGGCATAAAGCGCTGCATGAAAAGCATAATTCCAGCGCAGGTAACCTTCCACATCTCCTGCCGCAATTGCTTGGTCCAATTGTTGGTCCATACCTTCAAGCTTGTCGATATCGGCAGAAGTCATATTTAGCGTTGCGCGTCTTGAAAGCTCTGATTCTATTGACTTTCTTGCATAAACTAACTGTTCAACATCGGCGCTCGACAGAACCGGCACACTCACTCGCCGGTTTCCTTGAAAAACCAGCGCGCCGTCCGAAATCAGGCGGCGGATCGCCTCGCGCACAGGGGTCATGCCCACTCCAAGAGAATCTGCTAACCCCTGAATAGTGACAGGTTGCCCTGGGATCATTTCCCCGAACAAAATTTGTGATCTGAGGGTCAGATAGACCTGTTCATGCGCCGGTTGCTTGCTCTCTCTGGTTGCTGTTTTTGGCACCATGTTTTTGATCGTATTCAAAAGGTTTACCCCGATCTGCTTGATCTTGACTTGCCAGCTTCTGCACCTCGTGAAATCATAAACTGAGTTACCGGAAAACGCAAAACTTGATCAAATCTAAGACCTGTATAGATTTGCCGTCATGATCGTCTCATTAGTGCTGACTTTGATCCCCATCACCGTGCTTCTGCGGAACCAGCAGAATCTGACGGAAGCAATGGTGCAGCAGCAGCGAGAGACCCAAGCCGCCGTGCCTGTGCCATGAGGCGTATATATCCGGATTACGCCTATGGGTCTGGTCCGCGTCAGGGGTGCTGGTGGGACGAAACCATCGAGGCGCCAGACTGGCCTGTTCAACAAGGCGACCTGAAGGTTGATGTTGCCGTTGTCGGCGGTGGTTTCACCGGTATGTCGGCGGCCCTTCATCTTGCGCAGGCCGGGGCCTCAGTGGCCGTGCTGGAAGCAGAAACCCCGGGATGGGGTGCCTCGGGGCGGAATGCCGGGTTCTGTTGTCTTGGTGGCTCGAAACTGGCCTCATCCACGATGCGTCGCCGCTATGGCGACGCTGCCACTCAGGCATATGAGCAGGCGGAAACTGATGCGGTTGCTCTGGTCGCAGACCTTTTGACGAAGAACCGTATCGATGCGGATACGCACTCAAATGGCGAGACGGTTCTGGCGCATTCGCCGCGCGCGATGGCGCATCTCCGGCGTAATGCAGACGATTTCGGGGTGCTGCATGAGCCGGACGACCTGCTAAAACTGGGATTTGGCGGTACATTTTTTGGCGGCTACAGTTTTCCTGTCGGGTTTGGCCTGAACCCACGAAAATACCTGTTCGGCGTTGCCGCAGCGGCGATAGGCGCGGGCGCAAAGGTGTTTCAGAAAAGCGCGGCCCTTGTAATTGGGCGCAAGGGAGCACGGTATGAGGTCACGACGCCCGCTGGCCAAGTGGTGGCGGATCAGGTTCTGATCTGTACAAACGGATATTCAAGCGAGGATATGCCGCCGTGGTTGGCTGGCCGATACATGCCTGCGCAATCCACCGTAATGGTGACACGCCCCCTGACCGAGGATGAACTGACGGCGCAGGGTTGGACATCGGACCAGATGGCGTATGACAGTCGGCATCTGCTTCACTATTTTCGTTTGATGCCTGATCGCCGGTTCCTTTTTGGAATGCGCGGAGGGCTGTTCTCGTCACCTAGGGCCGAAGCTGCGATCCGGAGTAAGGTGCGCAAGGATTTTGCACATATGTTTCCGGCCTGGGCTGGGGTGGATGTTACGAATATGTGGTCTGGTCTGGTTTGCCTTTCTCGCAACTTGGTTCCGTTTGTCGGAGCTGTTCCAGGACAACCCGGCATATATGCGGGGCTGGCCTATCATGGTAACGGAGTGGCCATGGGAACCTATTGCGGCCGTGCTCTGGCGTATTTGGCGCTTGGACAGAATGCTGACCTGCCTGTTCCCCTAACCCGTCTGCCGTCCCGAATACCGTTCGGCCGCGCTCGTCGTATCCTGATGCCGCCAGCGTATGCTCTGATGGCGCTGGCTGATCTGTAGCCCTGTTAATTGCGCAGCGTTTCGGTCTCCAGCGCACAGCCTGTGGCATAGTCGGGGGCACCATTTTCGCTGCGCCAAAGGCAATAGGCCGCCATACGCCATGCGTACCACCGTCGCAGATACTGATAACGATGCGTGATTTCCGGATCATCGTAAGCTGAAAGAAAACGGTTCTCTTCTTCTGCCGACAATATGGTTCCGCGATAAAGCCATTGCATGGAGGGCGACAGAAACAGTGCCACATCCTCGCACGGGTCCGCCAGGGCCGGGCACTGCCAATCGATGAGTGTAAGGCGGCTGCCCGAGACCAGAATGTTGCCCGCTACCGGATCGCCGTGAATGATGCATCGCTGTGGCAGAGGCTCGACATGGGTGTCCGGGCGCAGCCGTTCCAAATCCGCGCGTTGCCGTGATTTGCACAAGGTCAGAATCTGCCGTGCATGTGCATCCAGATCCTTGCTGCCGTTGCAACCCAGCGGCGCCTTTAGATGAACCGGGCTGGAGTGAAGCCTTCGCAAAAGGCGCGCAACGGGCTCGGGATTTTTCTGCCAAGGCGCACCGGGTGCATGGTCGTACAGAACCCATCGGTCGTTTTTGGTGCGTCCCGAAGCGCGCAGGCGCGGCGTGAACCCTGCGGTCGAGAATGCCTCCAGACAGGTTGCCTCCAGATCGGCGTTGTTTTGAAACAGCGGATTCTGAAAATTGGTCCGATAGAGCTTCAACACCCTGTCTCCACCGGAACCGTGCACTTTCCAGACGCGATTGGTACGCCCACCGTAAAGCGTTTCAAATCGTTCACTTGGGCTGACTAGCCCCTTGGTGTTGAGTTCCGCGATCAGATGATTTGGCGGCAGTGTTTCGGAGGTCAGGATTCGTTCCAATCATTGGGATGGCGTAACAGGCCAAGGTTTGACCTGTCCTGCCTGCCAGATCAACTCCCGGTGCGAATGCCTGATACTTCCTCGGTCGATACAACCTGCCCCCCATCCAGCGTCAGGGTGACTTTGCCCTCCAGTATTTGCGCCTCGGTTACGCGGCCGAAGGTGGCGGCTGCGGTTTCTGACAAAAGCTCCCCTTGATAGAAACTTTCGACCGAAAGGGAGTAGAGCCCAGTTGGAACAATCCCCCCTGATCCATCTGCCCCGTCCCAGACAAAGGATGTTGCGGAAACCGGCATCGTAACGCGATCCACCACCGTCCCGTCAGTATCGCGTAGGACAAGGTTTGCTTTGTCCGCTTTCCCATCGGTTTGCGGAAACAGGGTAACGGGCACGCCGTCAAATTGAACGGGCGCGTTTGTCCGTACGTCCATGCCGATCCAGTCGGCCAGATCGTTAAGGTCAGCGCCGCCCAATGCACCGGCCAGACCAGCCAGAAACTCGTTCGTCTGAACTTGCTGTTCCACCATGGAAAACTGGGCCAGTTGCGACGCGTATTGCGCCGAATCCAATGGCTCCAGAGGGTCCTGATACCTGGCTTGCGCGGTCAGCATCTTCAGAAAGGTCTCGAAATCCGAGGTCAGTTTTGAAGGCGTGCCGGATTTTGCGGTGCTGGCGGTGCCCGAAGCGACCGAAAACGCTGTGCTGGTTTGGGTGATCATTGTTCAATACCTCAAGTCAACGCCCTGAGAGACGATTTTGGTTGGAAGGTCAGTTGCTTGTGGATCATCCGGATTATCCGAGAGATCCAGAGTACCTGCCGGGTCTTGATGGCGCTCGTGGTGCTGTTCCGACTGCATTCCGAAATCCAGGGATATGTTTTTGTATCCTAGTTCGCGAAATTCGGAGGACAGTTCCAGAACATGCCGTCGCATCAGTTCCAGCGTTTCCGGACGTTCGGCCGAAATGCTCAGGACAATCCCATCGTCACGTCCGCTCAGAGCTATCGAAACACGCCCCAGTTCCTGAGGATTTAACGCGACTTCAATTGTGTCTGATCCTGATCGAACGGAAATAGCCGCCGACATTTGTCCGGCTATCGCGCGCGCCATATCCGGAGTGCGAACAGACCCAGCTTGGCCTGAGTGGGCTTGCCCGGTTTCCCGGGTGTGTGCGGGCAGAGCTATGTCACTTTCCGGGGCCTCTTGTTCTATCGCGAAATCGAAGTTGGCCAAAGCCTGACCTTGTTCGGTTGACACCGCGATATTGAACCTTGGACTTCCGGCTGGCGGTCCATCAAAAGTGGCCAGAGGTGTGTTGGCCGGCGGATGAAGCCGAATGTCAGCATCTGGCTTCTGGCGCCCGGGCGAAGAATTTGTACCATCCATTTCAGGTGTCTCAGCCGCTGACCGATGCTGAATTACTGCCGTTTCGACGTTTTTGGCATGGGCAGGTTTGATCTGTTCGACACTATCGATAATCAGCGGACGGGAGGCCTGCGGAGGCTCGGCGTCGAAACGGGAATCTGATGCGTATTTGACCAACTCGAATTGAGTTGGCGCACTGGCTGTTTTTGTCGGGGGACTGGCTGCTTCCAAAGTATCACCGGCGCTTTGGGATTTGTCGATGGTAAGTGCGCCGGGCGGCAATTGGTTGTTGTTTGCAGTAAAAGGTTCGATGTCGCTCCGCCGCAGACTTACCGTTTCGTTTTTGTCCGTCAACGGATGGTCGATCGGGTCAATTTGATCCGGGAGCTCCTCACTGCTGATCGGAGTCTCCGAATCGACTTCCCGGTTCGGGCTGCCTTCTTCAGAATGCGGTACCTTGGGGGCCGGCCCATTGTGCCCGGGCTGGGCCGAAGGTTCAGAACCACCTCGCACGAAATTTTCAAAGGGATTTTCGGGCTTTGACCGCTGCCCGACATCCGGATCTGATCCGGACTGCGGACTTCGAGGCAGTGTTGAAGGCAATGTGTTCACTGATGCAGGCATATCGGACATCCCAGAATTCTGGCCACCACCTTGCACAGTAGAAGTTACGCATTTTTTAACTGCTTTCATCATTTATCGGGACAGTTCTATGCAACTTCCGAGGAGCGTCATGAAGATTTCAGTATCCCCCGCGCCAGTCGCCACAGGCGTTGATTTTTCCAATCTCAGAAAAGCTGCAGTTGAGTTGGAGGCGACATTTCTGTCTGAAATTCTGAAGTCTGCGGGCCTTGGCACTGCACCATCCGGTTTCGGTGGCGGTGTAGGAGAGGAGCAGTTTTCTTCGCTTTTGGTACAGCAACAGGCTCGTCAAATGGCCTTGTCCGGGGGTGTAGGCCTGTCAGAAGTTTTTTTCAGGGCGCTTACGGAGGATGCCAATGTCGCGTGAACAGTCAGTTGAACTGATCCGGGCACTTGAGGAGTTGCTGGATATGGAACGCGCCGCGCTCATCCAGGGCCAGCTGGATCAGCTGGATCACATGCTGCCCCGGAAAGAAGAATTGATCGCATCGGTCAAGGACCTTCAGGTGCATGAAACCGAAGATCTGATCCGGCTCCAACACAAGGTCGACCGGAATCAGGCCCTGTTAAAAAGTGCATCCGAAGGGATCAAAGCCGTTGCAAGCCGGATGGCCGAGCTTCGGCAGGTTCGCCAGGGATTAAGCACGTACGACGCTGCCGGGCAGCGCAGCAACTACGCCGTGCGGCACGAGCCAAAGCTGGAAAAACGCGCATGAGTGTCGGTTTGATTCAAATCCTAATTTTCTAAGCAACCAGCTTTAGCATTCCATTAGGAGATCGCGCCCAAACATGAACCCGCATCTGGAATCGCAGGTGGCGCGAAAATCGACAAGGTAGTTCGCAAAGGTCAGAACGACACGAATTCCAGTCCATCCGGACGGGTAGAACACGGGTGCCTGAAACACCCTAACGCAAAGGATGAAAATCATGTCCAGTATTCTGACAAACAATGGCGCGATGGTGGCGTTGCAGACCCTGAAATCGGTCAACAAGAACCTGACGGCAACTCAAAATGCCATTTCAACCGGCAAGGATGTGGCTACTGCCAAGGATAACTCTGCAGTCTGGGCCATTTCCAAAGTGATGGAGTCCGACGTCAAAGGATTCACGGCGATTAAGGACAGTCTGGGTCTGGGTGAATCGACGGTAGCGGTTGCGCGCAACGCTGCGGAAACAGTGACCGATCTGCTGACGCAAATGAAAGGCAAGATCGTTGCCGCCCAGGAAGACAACGTTGATCGCGCGAAAATCAATACGGATGTGAGCGCGCTGAAGGATCAAATCGCATCAGTTGTGGGTGCCGCTCAGTTCAATGGCCTGAATCTCGTGGACGGCTCTGCCGGTTCGGCATCGATACTGGCTTCGCTGGACCGGGACAGCACAGGCGCAGTGACGGCGTCGTCGATCAATGTCGCGGGCCAGAACCTGTCTACCGGCGGCTATGTCACCAAGGCTGTGTTTGACGGATCGACCGGGTCTTCGACCGGCAATGACAGGGTGGGCGCAACCATTGCCGACACTGCAACTTCGGCGACCGCATTGGTGACGGATGAATCCAGCGGCGCGTTTGCCGCCGGGGACAAGGTGGTCGTTGCAATCGACGATCAGACCGTGTCCTACACGGTGACCGCAGCGGACGCTGCCGCGACCACCACCGGCGATATAGTTGCTGTCGGCCTGAAAGCCAAGATCGAGGAAATGGGCATTACCGGCCTGACCGTCGGATACGATTCCGGAACTGCCGGTACTCTGGCAATCTCCAATAACACAGGTGCGGATATCTCGTTTTCCGCGCAATTTGTGAATGCGGGTTCCGGCGGCCTTGGTGCGATGGCGGGGATTGACGTGTCAACCGGGCCGGGCGCAACCGCAGCGCTGGCCACCGTCGAGGCACTGATCGACACAACAATCGATGCTTCGGCGGCCTTTGGTTCGGCGCAAGGACGTATCGAAACGCAGAAGGAGTTTATCTCGAACCTGTCGGATTCGTTCAAATCGGGGATCGGTTCGCTGGTCGATGCCGACATGGAGGAGACCTCCGCCCGTTTGCAGGCCCTGCAGGTGCAGCAGCAGCTTGCGACCCAATCGCTCTCCATCGCCAACCAGGCGCCGCAGTCGATCCTGTCGCTGTTCCGTTAAGCAATATGACCAGGGCGGTAACGCCCTGGTCCTTTCCCTCTCCGGAAATTTCAATCATGAGGACACGACGTGAACGCGCTATCCCAGGCACGGCGAGCATATTCCGCCGCATCCACCCCGATCCGAACCCCTAGAAATATGGAGTATGAAGCGATCTCACGTGTCACGCACCGCATCCATGCTGCGATGAAAAAAGGCAAACCTGCCTATGGTGAACTTGTCGAAGCGCTTTATGACAACACCCGCATGTGGACTGTCTTTGCAAAAAACGTTGCGGACGCGCAAAACGGGTTGACCGATCACCTGCGTGCACAGCTTTTTTTCCTGTCAGAGTTTACCCACGAACACACAAGTAAAGTTCTTCGGCGCGAGGCCAATGTTCTGCCGTTGCTGGAAATCAATGCAGCCATCATGCGTGGCCTGCGCAGCGGAGGTGCATGAGATGAGCGGATTGGTCCTCAAACTGGCACCGAAAGAACGTGTTCTGATCAACGGCGCAGTTATCGAAAACGGCGACCGGCGTGGGCGGTTAGCGGTCATGACGCCGAATGCGAACATTTTACGCTTGCGTGATGCGATCCACCCTGACGAAGCGACGACTCCGGTGCGGCGGGTCTGCTACGCAACACAACTAGTATTGTCGGGGGACAGCGACGCAGAGGCGACGCGATTGTCCCTGTTGCGGCATATCGAAGAACTTAGCCAGATCTTTGGAGATCGCGACAGCCGCCATGCGCTGACCGAAGCGACCGAGGCGTTGATAGCGGACCACCACTACAAGTGTCTGAAGGCTCTGCGGACTTTGTTGCCGCGTGAAGAGCGCCTGATGGCATACCGGCAATGAGCTATCAGCCCGTGATACCGGCCAGCGGTTTGGTCGGCTGGCGTTTCCTGCAACGTACGCACGACGCCCAGCTGGAGACCTTTGCGGCATCTGCTTCGGTTGAGCGAGAGACAAAGTACTTTCTGAACAAGATCCAAACGGTAACCTCTGCAGAGGATCTGGTATCTGATCGGAGGTTGTTGAGGGTCGCGCTGAGTGCCTTCGGCCTGGAGGGGGATATCGACAACACTTTCTTCATCCGCAAGGTGCTGGAGGACGGGACAAATGCGGACGACGCATTGGCCAACAAACTGTCGGACCGCAGGTATCGCGAGTTTTCGGCCGCATTTGGGTTGGGGCCGGGTGATATTCTGAGAACGGGATTGGTGACCGAAATGGAAGTTGTCGCCCGGGACAACCTGACCGCCCGGTTCGAGTCATCTGTCGGGGAACATGACGAAACCATGCGGATCGCTCTGTACACTCAACATGCACTGGCTGATCTGGCTGGAAAAGGCGGCAGCGAGGATCAGAAGTGGTTCGAATTGATGGGGCTTCCTCCGTTGCGCCGAATGATGGAGACCGCGCTTGGCTTGCCACCGGCCTTTGCGCAGCTGGATATCGACAGACAACTGGATGTGTTCAAGACAAAGCTGTCAGGCCTGACCAATTCGTCCGATTTGTCGCAATTCACCGAAAGCTCGGCCATTGAAAAGCTGACCGACACCTATCTGGCACGTGACCAGATATCGTCAATCAATTCTGCTCTGTCTCCGGCCAGAACTGCTCTGATACTTCTGGGTGGGGCAGGCTGAGCAAATAATCAGCCCGGAGCAATTAAGGTGAAGCCTCTATAATTTCCGCACTCCCCGCCATCGGTTTAGGGCCGGATTTGCCTCGTACTTTGGCGCACGATGGTCGGCGCCGGACACTCCCGGCTAAGGCGTTGGTTCCAGATTGTCGGCATTTGTTTGTAGCGCGAAACAATGTACGGGCTGGGTTACATTGTGCAGCTGGACCTGTCCGAGAGATACCGCATTCGAGCAGGCAGGTTCGATATCTTCTGAAACGACAATTCGATGCCCGCCGATTTTTCCGTATTCACCCAGTCGTGCGGCAATGTTTGCGGCCTGCCCAATTACAGTAAAGTCCAAACGCTCGCGCGAGCCGACATTGCCATAGGTCACCCGGCCAAATGCAAGGCCAATGGAGCAGTCGCAATGTTCATCTGACCCGGTTTCCCGCAATTCGGCCAGCCTGTCGACAATTTCGATGGCTGATCGTTGTGCGTGACCGCGCGCAGCGGCAGGGTCTTCGCCTGCCGGAAAGACGGCCAAAACAGCGTCGCCAATGAATTTCAGTACTTCGCCGCCGTGATCGTGAATTATGCCGGATACTGTTTCGAAAAATTCGTTCAGCATCGCGATATATGCCGAACGCCCCAGACGCTCCTCCAACAAGGTCGAGTTTCGCAGGTCGCAGAACATGATTGCGGCGTCGATCTCGTCCCCGTCGCCGCGCCGGATCTCACCGCCCAGCACCCGCGCGCCAGTTCTTTTGCCTACGTAGGTTTCCAGCAAAGCCTGTGCATTTTCGCGCTGGGTGAACACTTCGTAATAGCGCGCGATAACCGCTGAACACTCGAAAACGAGGCCAAGGTTTTCGGTCGTAAAGCCATTGGGGTGGTCGCAGGTCAGCGTCAGAACGTTGGTGCGACCGTCCGAAAATGGCAGGGGCATTGCAACATAGTCGGTCGCGCCTTTGGCACGCAGGTCTTCCAGAATGGGAAAGCTGTTTTCGGGATGATCGTCGTTCAGTCGTTGTCGCACGCCGCCCAAACCGTTTGATACGTGCCGAAGCGGGCTGTTGGTATAGGCCGGGTGGTCGTGGATTTCGTAAGTTGGTGCGAAGGTCGAAATCTCATCCTCGCCCTTTTCCCAGATATAGTGCTTTCCGGCGATCAGCGGGTGCAACGACCATACCAAAACGCCCAGGCGTTGAATGGAAATCCCGTGCTCAAGCATCATTTCGGCCAGCGCCTTGGTGAAATCTTCGGGTGTCAGATTGGCCGATGCGCCCCGCATCAGCCAGTCAATCAGAGGGCCGCTGATATTGCCATCCGCTGGCTTGCGCAGGGTGTTTTCGCCCAAGTCAATATGAGTATACGCATCGGTCATGAAGCCGATATGACCTTCGATACCCTCGCTTTCGGGCAAAGCGTTTTCATACGCCCAGACTGAATTGGGTAACCGCGTGCCAGCGATTTTGATATCCCGATAGGTGGCCGTACCCTTGAACGGGCAAAACGTCTGCAACTCACTGGGGTCGCTCAGATCGGCCTTCACGTCTTCGCGGGGAAAATAGATCGTTGGCGCAAGCCGGGTTTCGTACATGACCTTCGCATTTGAGCTTTCGGCCAGCACCATGTCATCGCGATAGATCGCGACGCGCCCCTTGAGCGGCTCGATGGAAATGCCGTAACCTGTGGATTGCGGTTTGGCGTGGACGTTCATCTGCAACCTCCTGTGCCTTGATCCGTTTAAGGATGGGTGCAACTCGTCCGGTTTCCAAGGGGGAATTCGAGGTTTTTACCAAATGAGAGCGTCTAGATTCGGAAATCGGTGCCGGGTTCTGTCGATGTGTGCTGTAATGCTGAACCTTGCGGCTGGCGTTCATGCGGAGACAGCACCAAAGCAGTTAAACCGCAGTCAGTGCATCTGTCTGGCGGTCTGCGCGACCCTTGCGAACCCCAACCGCATTCCGGTCACAACCGTCAACGGCTGCCCGCGCCTGAGGGATGAGTTGATCTATGACAATCTCGCGCGGTGTGCCTGTCCACAGAGTCCGACTGGCGCTCAGCAACCGTCCAGAGAACGACAGTCGCCCAATCACTAGCGATCAGATCATCTGTATCACGTCTTTTTCGATGGCAAGCATGTATCCCTTCTTGGCAATATTCTTGACCAGCAGTTCGCTGACCATCTGATTGCCAAGGGCGTCGCGCAGACGCTTGATCCGGGTCGCACCGGCGGCCTCATCGCAGTCTGAGGCGTTTTTGCCCGAAATTGTCGATTCTATCTCGACCCCGGAAAGCACTTCGTCATCCAGACGGGATTCGGCCAGAACCGAAAGCGTCTCCATTGCGGCCGGCGTCAATTTGAAACCCATGTTGTTCAGATAAACCGTATTCTCTTCGCGGCTGATCAGCAGCGAGGTGACCTGAATACCCGTACGTTCGATCTGGGCCATGCGCCTGTTCAGCATCACGATCATGATCAGAAATACCAGTGCGGCGATCAGCATGGCGCTGGCAAAAACCAGCAATACAAAAATCACCATGCGATAGCTGGATAATGTGTCGGCAAAGGCGGTGCCGGACTGAGCCAGAATTTCCAGCAGCTTGATTTCGGCCTGCGATGTCAGGTCGCTTTCGACGAACAGGCGCTCGACCCGCGCATTAAAGGCGTTGGCGTCGGGCAGGGTCCAGAACAGAAAGGCAGCGGCTGTCACAAGTATTGCGATGATCACCGCGATCCCGGCGCCGGCCAGCCGCACCCCGGAACGCCGGGCATCAGTAACGGAGATAGAATTTTCCGGCATTAGCCTTCCTTTGATCCAGCCCTTCGGGTCCGAACACCGATATCACGTTAAGCAGGGTCCACCCTGAAGATTTGAGGCGCCCGGCAACCTCGTTTCTGGCCTGACCGGGCGAACAGCTGGAGACTTGCATGACGCCATAGTGCAGGCGCAAGGGTTTATCCTGCTTGGCCTTGTAATCCGCATAGCAATCCGCCGCCGCAGCGTTGGAACCAAGCGATATCAGGGCCGCACAGACCAGTGAAGAGAGCATCTGTTTCATGGGCTGCATCCTGCGCACGGGTTTGTCGGATATTCAATAACCATAGGGCTTTGAGAAGGATGATATCGGATAACAAGGGTGCGTTATTGCTTGTCCGAGCCGGAAAGATCCAGGGTTGGTTCATCGAATTCGCGATCCCCGAAAGGGTCGCAGGAACACCGGAAAGGACATGCCCAATGCACCGGAAATTCATCGCCGTGATCATCGCAACCGCCGTGGCAATAACAGGGATATCAGCCTCGAAAGCACGGGCTGCTGATGCCCATGACATACTTGGTGGGCTGGCAGCTGTCGCAATCCTCGGTGCGGCCATCAATCACTACTCCAAGAAGTCGCGCCACGATTACGTGCAACCCGTAACCCGTCATCCTTACCCGGCCCCAAGCGTGCCCCGGGTCAAACCGCGCCATGTGCGTCCGATACCTAATCGCGTGGCGCGTTATGACCTGCCTCAACACTGTCTCAAGACTTTCAACAGATACTCCAAAAAGCGCCCGCTGCTGGGGAAAAGTTGTCTGAAGAAACATTACAAACATGCCAAGCATCTGCCGCGCGCGTGTGAGGTTGGGTTCTGGAACGGAAAGAAAGTCAAGCGCGCCTATGAACCCGCATGCCTGCGTCAAAAGGGATACCGAGTTGTGTACTGGTAACGAGTACCGAGCAGAAGTGGCGACGTAGAAGCGCCACCGGAGAGGGCAGTGCAAACTGCCCTCTCTTTTTTCTTGCGTTGCGGTGCAATTCCCGGTTTCCAGATGCCATGACATTTCCGAATGATGAACTGGAACAGGCGCTGAAGGCGCGGGGCTATCTCAGAATAGCAGGTGTTGATGAGGTGGGGCGCGGTCCGCTGGCAGGTCCGGTTGTGGCGGCAGCGGTTGTTCTGGACCTGAGTGCGATACCCGAAGGTCTGAACGACTCAAAAAAACTGACCGCAAAACGGCGCGATGCCCTGGATGACCATATCAGGGAAGCGGCAGAAGTTTCCGTTGCCGAGGCAAGCGTCGAAGAGATTGACGACCTCAATATACTGCGCGCGTCGCATCTGGCGATGGAGCGCGCGGTCGACGCGCTGAATCCTCAACCGGATTTCCTTCTGATTGATGGCAATATGATACCCCGGGGCCTTGGTCTGCCCAGCCAGGCCGTTGTCAAAGGGGACGCGCGTTCCGTGTCGATAGCTGCGGCGTCGATCATTGCCAAAACATGGCGCGATCGGCTGATGGTGGATTTGGCGCAACAGCATCCGGGCTATGGCTGGGAGACAAACGCCGGATATCCGTCAAAACAACACAAAGATGCGTTGCGAAATCTTGGTGTGACCCCACATCATAGGCGTTCGTTCAAACCCGTCCACAATATCTTGTATCAAGAGTAAATCGTAAGCCGCTGATTCAAAAAAGAAATTGACGGCGAATCGTCTTTGAATCATCCTTGTCTCAACCAAATGAGCGCAAAAGCGCCGTGGAACCTGAGGCAGTGATATGACAACGACCAAGACAAAGGGCGCGACCGCGCTCCCATTAAACACGATTCTTTCCGGTGACTGCATCGACGTGATGAACAGTCTGCCAGAGGCGTCCGTGGACCTGATTTTCGCCGATCCGCCATATAATCTGCAACTGAAAGGCCAGTTGCATCGCCCGGACAACTCTCAGGTGGATGCGGTGGATGATCACTGGGATCAGTTTTCCAGCTTTGGCGCCTATGACCAGTTCACGCGCGAGTGGTTGAAAGCGGCCCATCGCCTGCTGAAACCCAATGGTGCGATCTGGGTGATTGGCTCTTACCACAACATTTTCCGTGTAGGTTCGGCCTTGCAGGATGCGGGGTACTGGATTCTGAATGACGTCGTCTGGCGGAAATCGAACCCGATGCCGAATTTCCGTGGCAAACGGTTCACCAACGCGCATGAGACAATGATCTGGGCATCGAAGGCCGAAGGGGCCAAGTACACGTTCAACTATGAGGCGCTGAAGGCGCTGAACGAAGGTGTACAGATGCGCAGTGACTGGGTTCTGCCGATCTGCACCGGGCATGAGCGGCTCAAGGACGAAAACGGCGACAAGGCGCATCCGACACAGAAACCGGAATCACTGTTGCACCGCGTTCTGGTCGGTTCGACAAATCCGGGTGACGTGGTGCTGGACCCGTTCTTTGGCACGGGCACAACGGGTGCTGTTGCCAAGATGCTGGGGCGCGAGTTCATCGGAATCGAACGCGAAGAAAGCTATCGCAAGGTCGCCACCAAGCGGATCTCCAAGGTGCGCAAATTCGATCGCGAGGCACTGGAAGTCAGTGCCAGCAAACGGGCGGAACCACGCGTTCCCTTTGGCCAGCTGGTCGAACGCGGGATGCTGCGCCCGGGCGAGGAACTGTACTCGATGAACCAGCGCCACAAGGCCAAGGTGCGCGCGGACGGCACCCTGATTGGCGACAATATCAAAGGATCGATTCATCAGGTCGGTGCACACCTGGAAAACGCGCCTTCCTGCAACGGCTGGACCTATTGGTGCTTCAAGCGCGACGGAAAGACCGTTCCGATCGATGTGTTGCGCCAGCAGATCAGGGCCGAAATGCATAACTGAATTTGAACACCGCCGGTGCCTGTGGCCTGACACATGGCACTAAACCTTGCCCCGCCGGGATCGGCGGGGTCTTTTGTTTTGTCGCACAGGGTGTTTGGATGGGTTTCCGATCCCTATCTCCTGTCTTGCAGCGAGGGAGCTCACGGAATGACCGATACCAGTGCAGGCCAATCCCGTTTTCGGCGGTTTTTTATCACGCAACCGGACAATTTCGATCTGGATAATAAATACACCGAAGCCGCGCTGGAGCGGCACAAGCACGAGGGGCTGGAACTGGCGGTGCGCGCCCGCTGGATTTCGATGGCGTTCATTGCGGTTTTCCTGATCTACGTGAACCCGCATTGGGAAGTGGTGTATTATCAGTTCATAATCGCGCTGGTGTGCCTGAACGGCTGGTTCATTCGCCGTGCTGGGCGCGTGGGGCAATCCAGAACCGAATTGTTCCTGATCTTTGTCGATTTGTTGATCATGACATTTGGCATGGTTGTGCCAAACCCATTCAGCGATGATGTGCGCCCTGTTGCAATGCAATATCGCTTTGACAACTTTCAGTATTTCTTTCTGATATTGGCTGCTGGAACGCTGGCTTATTCCTGGCGAACGTTATTCGCAATCGGATCCTGGACCGCCGCGATGTGGACTATCGGCTGGATTGCCGCCTGGTGGTTTTCGACTCCTATACCCGAGTTGTCGGAGCGCGCTGCACAAGCCTTTGCAGGATATCCGGACGTGGCCGAGCTGATGGATCCGAACAGTTTCATGGTTCACATGCGCGTTCAGGAGGTTGTCGTCTTTGTTCTGGTCGCGGTGACACTTGGCGTGTCTATGCGGCGGTTGAACCGTTTGTTGATGTCCAATGCAGGACTGGAACGGGAGCGTGCGAATCTCTCGCGGTATTTCTCACCTAATGTGGTGGATGAACTAAGCCAGAACGACGAGCCGCTGAAACAGGTGCGTAAAGAGAACATTGCCGTTCTGTTCATTGACATCGTCGGGTTCACCAAGTTCGCCGCCGGTCGCGATCCCTATGATGTGATCGAGGTGCTTCGCGGCTTTCACGCACGGATGGAAACCGAGGTATTTCGGCATCACGGAACGCTCGACAAATATCTGGGTGACGGCTTGATGGCAACTTTCGGAACGCCGGTGCCAACGGAATTTGACGCCAGCAATGCGCTGGCCTGCGCGCGCACGATGGTCGAGGTGATTGATCGGTGGAACCTTGAGCGCCGCAGGTCAGGAGAGCCTGAAATTCACGTTGGCATTGGTGTGCACTACGGTCCGGTTGTTCTGGGCGATATCGGCGCAAACCGCCTTGAATTTGCGGTGATCGGAAACGCGGTCAATGTGGCGGCCAAGCTTGAGGCGCTGACACGCGAATTTGGCGCGCGCGCCGTCGTGAGTGATGAATTGAAAGTTCAGGCCTTGAACGAAGTCAGGACGGGCAATGATCTGTTGTCGGGTTTTACGCTGCACAAAGATCAGGATATCCGCGGCGTAGAGGGGCGAATGGACGTCTGGGTTCTGTAGCGCCGGGCAGCGCAAGTGTCAGCCCACGGCTGCGAGTTCGGAAATCAACGGGGCAGGGGATTGAGGCCCTTGTTGTAGGACTTCCAGTCCGTAATTTCCGGGTAATACTGCCGCCGCCATGCCCGAACGCGCGGGTTCATGACACGCCGCCACAGCGGCGGGATCATCGCAGCAACCGTCATGACCGGATAGCCATAGGGCAATTGCGGGGCGGCATCTTCGGAATGATGCTGCAAAAGCGGAAACCGACGGTCGGGTTTGTAGTGGTGATCGGAGTGACGCTGCAGGTTGATGAGCAGCCAGTTCGATGCCTTTTGCGAGGCGTTCCACGAATGTCTGGGCCGGACATGTTCATATTTACCGTCACCCAGATATTTGCGCGTCAGGCCGTAATGTTCGACATAGTTTACAAGCTCTAATTGCCAGATCGCGGTCCCCGCCTGCACCAGAAACAGGCCCAGCCCCGACCATCCGCCGATAAGCAATGCCAAAAGCAGCATCGCGCCCTGCAAGCCCCAATACCGCCAGAAAGGGTTGGAGAGGTCGGTCCACGGCAGGTTCTTGCGCGCAAGTTTTTCACGTTCCGACCGAAACGCGGATATCAGGCTTTGCCGCAGGACACGCGGATAAAATCTGTGAAACCCTTCGTTATATCGTGCGGTCACGGGATCGCGGGGCGTTCCGACGTATCGGTGGTGAACCAGCAGGTGCTCTGATCGGAAGTGTGAATAAAGCACCATCGCCAAAAGGATATCGCCAAGCCATCTTTCATAGCGGCCTTTCTGATGCATCAGTTCATGGCTGTAGTTAATGCCGATCGTACCCGAGATCACACCCATGCCAAAGAACAGGGCGATCTTTTCAATCGTGTCCAGGTGGCTGCTGTGGGTGGCAAACCAGATCAACCCAAACAGTGTGACAAACTGAACCGGTGCCCAGGCCTTGGTCAGCAGAATGTGCCATTCCAGATCTGCATCAGGGGTTTCGGGGTCGACGTTGTCCAGATTGAGGCCGGTAATGCGATCCAGAATCGCAAACAGCCACCATGTTGCCAGCGGCACCAGGGCCAGCCACCAGCCGCCTGCGATTGCAGAGATCCAGATCATGGGAATCAGCAGGTAGGATATCCAGAAGGGCAGTGCGGTCTGCCCTCGCATGAGTGTTGTTGATGCCGTCATTGCGGTGCTCCGCTGTTGTCGCCGCAAGTTACCCCGGTCCGTGGGCGATGCACACGGGTCTATTGGCCGCGCCAGAGGTCATGGGCCTTGCGCATGACAGTCGGCAGGGACGAGGGGCGAAAGTCGTGCCGGGCCACGATCAACAGTCCGTCAGTTTGAACAGCCATGGGCAAGGCGGCGGTCCAGATGTTCAGAATCAAATGGAAATGAGTGAACGTGTGACGGACCTCACCGGGCAGCATTTTCCAGTTTGCTTCGAACGGGGGCGTGCGATCCGGGGCTTCGGACCAGTCCGAACCGGGCCAGCCCATCATGCCGCCCAGCAGGCCCTTGTCCGGTCGCCGTTCCAGCAACATCGAACCATCGGAGCCCTGCGCGATAAAGACATGCCCATGGCGGGTCGGCTTGGGTTTTTTCGGGGATTTCTTCGGCAACTCGCCCGCAGTTCCCGCCTGACGAGCCTGACAGGGGGCAAATAGAGGGCATATGCCGCAGGCCGGTGATTTCGGCGTGCAAATCGTCGCGCCCAGATCCATCACTGCCTGTGCGTAATCACCCGGTCGCGTTTCTGGCGTCAAAGCTGTTGCCTTACCTTTCAGCACAGGCTTGGCGCCGGGCAGTGGTTCGTGAATGTCATAAATGCGCGCCATGACGCGTTCGACATTGCCGTCCAGAACCGTTTCGGGCCGGTCAAAGGCAATCGCAGAAATGGCGGCCGCGGTATAAGGGCCAATTCCGGGCAGTTTCAGCAAGTCGTCATAGTAGGTGGGAAACTTTCCACCACGATCATTGGCCACGACGCGCGCGCATTTCAGAAGATTTCTGGCGCGTGCGTAGTACCCAAGCCCGGCCCATTCCGCCATGACGTGATCATCTTCGGCACTGGCCAGCGCCGTTACATTCGGCCATCGACTGATGAACCGCAGGAAATAGTCGCGCACGGCAGCCACTGTTGTCTGCTGCAGCATCACCTCGGAAAGCCAGACTTGGTATGGGTCCGGCACAATTCTATTTGCGCGCTCGGCAGGCCCTACCCGCCACGGCATTTCGCGCGCGTTTTGATCGTACCAGTTCAGCAGGGAGGCGCTGACGTCGAATTCGCTGTTGTCACGCAAGTTTTATTTATCTCCCTGTCGGGTTTCGCTGGCGCCCGTAGCCCTGCCCATTACAATAGCGCCGCAGTAAATGGAAACCAGATGCCGCCCAGACGCACCACCACTCGCGGATTCAAACGTACCGCGACCCTGCTGAACGATCAGATCCGGCGCGCCGGCGAAAGCCGTGGTTTCGCTGTATCGCGTCTGTTGACCCATTGGGCCGAGATCGTTGGTCAGGACATCGCATCGATAGCCCGACCCGTAAACGTCGGTTATGGCAAGGGCGGATTTGGCGCCACGCTGACCGTTCTGACAACCGGGCCACAGGCTCCGATGCTGGAAATGCAAAAAGAGCAGCTGAGGGGTAAGGTGAACGCAGTTTATGGCTATAACGCCATCAGCCGTATCCGTATCACTCAAACCGCGCCAACCGGATTTGCCGAGGGGCAGGCCAGTTTCGAGCATCGCCCGAAGCAGGTGAAACCCAACATCCCTCCCGAAATCACCGCCGAGGCTGACAGGACTGCACGCGACGTTCACGACAGTGATCTGCGTGCGGCCCTTGAACGTCTGGGCCGCAACGTTCTATCCAAACAAAAACGCTGAGAAAGGGCTGAGAATGACCCGTATTGCATCCGTAATCTGTGCGGCAGTTGCCGTGGCGGCTGGTGCCTATTGGCTGACATCGTCGCCATCGAATGCTCCGGTTAATCCGCTGATCGGCAGCGCCGAGGCGCAGGAAGCCGATATTGACACCTCGACCGTCGTCGAAATGGTGCAGGGTGCCGAAGACGCGCCCGTTGAAATCATTGAATACGCCTCATACACCTGCCCGCACTGCGCGCGGTTCCACGAGGGGCCGTACAAACAGCTCAAGAAAGACTTCATCGACACCGGCAAGGTGAAATTCATCTACCGCGAGGTTTATTTTGACCGCTACGGCCTGTGGGCCTCGATGGTGGCGCGCTGCGCCGGGCCGGAAAAATTCTTTGGCATCACCGATCTGATCTTTGCGGGCCAGTCGGAATGGACCAAAGCCGGCGGACCGCCCGAGATTGTCGGAGAGCTGAGCAAGATCGGCCGCCTGGCCGGGATCGACAGCGAACAGCTTGATGCCTGCCTTCAGGACGGAACCCAGGCCCAGACCCTCGTCGCCTGGTATCAGGAAAACGCCGAAAAGGACGGGATCAACGCGACGCCGACCTTCATCGTGAACGGCAAAAAGGTGGAAAACCAGTCCTATGACGACTTCAAGAAACTGATCGAAGACGAGCTGGGCAGCTGATGACTGCCCCGCTTGCCGGTCTAAAAGTTGTCGAACTGGCACGCATTCTGGCTGGCCCATGGGCCGGCCAGACATTTGCGGATCTGGGGGCAGAGGTCATCAAGGTGGAATCGCCTGCGGGCGATGACACGCGTGCCTGGGGACCGCCGTTTGTTACCCGAGACGACGATGTCTCTGCCGCTTACTACCACTCTGCCAACCGGGGCAAAGCCTCGGTCACGGCGGATTTTTCTACGCCCGAGGGTCAGGAAAAAGTTTGCGAACTTGTCGCGGATGCAGACGTCCTGATTGAGAACTTCAAGGTTGGCGGGCTGAAGAAATACGGGCTGGACTATGACAGCCTGAAAGAACTGAATCCCCAGTTGGTCTACTGCTCGATCACTGGATTTGGCCAAACGGGCCCCTACGCGCATCGCGCGGGCTATGATTTCATCATTCAGGGCATGTCCGGGCTGATGTCGGTTACTGGTGAGCCCGAGGGCCAGCCGCAAAAGGCGGGTGTTGCGGTTACGGATGTCTTCACGGGCATCTACGCCGTTGCCGGCGTTTTGGCCGCCTTGTATCAACGGGAACAGACCGGGCGCGGTCAACATGTGGACATGGCCTTGCTGGATGTTGCCGTGGCTGTGACAGCCAATCAGGCGCTGAACTACCTGACAACCGGCAATGCGCCCGAGCGGATGGGAAATGCCCATGTCAATTTGGCACCCTATCAGGTTTTTGACTGCGCTGACGGGCATATCATCATCGCCACAGGCAACGATCGCCAATACCAGCGGCTGTGCCGTGTGCTCGGTCTGGATGATATGGCCGAAGCGCCCGAGTTTTTACACAACAAGGATCGGCTGGCCAATCGCCGGGTGATGATTGCCCGTCTGAACGGGGCGACTGCGCAACGGGGCAAAGCCGAGTTGCTGGCAGCCTGCGAGGCGCAGGGCATTCCCGCCGGGCCGATCAATACGCTGGACGAGGTGATGGCAGACCCGCAGGTAATCGCACGCGGAATGCAGATCGAACTGGAGGGGGTGCCCGGTGTGCGCTCACCCTTCGTCTTTTCCGATTCTGATCTTTCCCTGTCGCGACCCGCGCCCAAACTGGGCGAGGACGACTGATCAGGGAGAGGGGGCAACAGCCAGCAGCATCTCTTTCACGCGTTGGCCTTCGGGCACCTGCAATCGTACCGGCAGCGTTATGACCTTGCTGCGAAACGCAGCAGGCAGCCGCACCGCGTCCTTTTCGGTTGTGACCATCTGCGCGCCCAGCAGCCGCGCCTCATTTTCCAGTCGCGTCATCAGGGCTGGGGTCAGGGGCTGGTGGTCGTCCAGCGCCTCAGCACGCAAAAGATGTGCACCCTGCGTCCGCAACGTCTGAAAGAACTTTTCTGGGTATCCGATCCCGGCAAAGGCCAGGACCGGGTTACCGGACCAGTCCATGCCGGTTTGCAACGGCTGCACTTCTCCGGTGGCGTGAGGAACGGTGATTTTAGCGCCCCACTGATCGGAAAACTGCGCCTGTGCTTCTGGCGTTCCAAGCGACAGAACCAGATCGGCCCGCTTCAGGCCGATCTCCACCGGCTCACGCAGCGGTCCGGCTGGCAGGCACAGCCCGTTGCCAAATCCCCTTTTCGCATCGACCACAATGATCGAGAAATCCTTGGCCACCGAGGGATTTTGAAACCCGTCGTCCAGAACGATAACCGTTGCACCTGCCGCCGCAGCGGCTTGTGCACCCGCCGCTCGGTCCTTGGCGACCCATACTTCGGCAAAGGCCGCCAGCAACAACGGCTCGTCCCCGACCTGTTCCGCGGTGTGTTTGCCGGGATCGACCTGAACAGGCCCTTCCAGCGATCCGCCATGCCCACGGGTCACGACATGTGGGGTGTGCCACGCATCCCGAAGCTGTTCGAGAACCCAGATGGCAGTGGGGGTCTTCCCGGTGCCACCCGCATTCAGATTGCCTATGCAGATCACGGGAACACCCGGGTTTATTCCTGTTCCGGACGCAACACGGCGCGCCGTGGCCATGGCATAGATACTGCCCAGCGGCGCCAGCAGCCTTGCCCGCAAGTCACGCCGGTCAGGCGCGGTATTCCAGAACTCAGGCGCCCGCACCCTTGACCCTCCTCTGATCCAGAATCTCCTGCACCAGTTCGATTAGATCATCCGTCAGGGACGCCCCTTCGGTAACAATCTGCCATCCCGCAAGGGCCATCCCCGCAGCCCGGTCTGGTGCCAGCAATTCGACGATACTGTCGCCCAGCTCATCCGCCGATTTCACATTGTTGGCCGCGCCGGCTTCTTTCAGGCGCTTATAAAATTCTGCATGTCTTTGAACAAAGGGACCATGAATGACAGCTGACCCCAATGAAGTGGCGACCAACGGATCGCGACCGCCTGCTCCGCCTTCCAGTGAACTGCCCATGAACGTAACCGGCGACACACGATACCACAGGCCAAGGTCTTCGGGATCAGCCGACAGGATGACCTGAGTCGTGTCCTCGATCGGGTCTCCATTGTCCCAATTGGCGCACCGCAAATCCATCGATTCCAGCCTTTTTTGCAGCGGTTCGGCCTCGGCCTGATCCGCGACGTGCAGTATAAGCGCCAGACGCGGTAACATGCGCAGGGCTTGTCTGTGCGCCGACAGAACCGAGATGAATTCTTTTGCCTGTACCCATGCCGCCAGCCAAACCGGCCGTCCCGCAAGTGTATGGTTGGTTTCGATCAACTCATCTTCGGGCCATGGGCGCGGATTGGGGCTGAAACCCAAAGCAGGGCTAACTGTAACCTTCGAGGAGGGGACGCCCAGCCGCCTGATCTGGCGCGCATTTTCCTCGTTTGTGGTAAGAATTGTCTGAAAGCAGTCTAAGGTATACCGGCTGATATCCGGCAGCCACCTGCCCCCTCGCTGAATGTTCACGTCTGCGGTCGCCTCCAGCAACACCAGAGGGATTCCGTGCTCTTCCGCCCTGGTGATAAGATTGGGCATCAGGCCGCCACCCACCCAAAGCCCCATGTCGGGCTGCCAGTGTTCCAGAAACCCGCGCGTCGCGCCGGATTGGTCATGCGGCAGGTTCACCACGGGTTCCACGCACCCGTCCCAGGCCGCCAGAGGCGCATCCGTTGGTGCGGTCAGAAAAACCGAAAGCCCCGCGCGAGTTGGCAGCAATCTGCGGCAAAAATCGTCCACCGCACGCAGCCGGGCGCGCTCGCTGACATGAACCCATAACAACTCGCCATCGGGGCGGGGGCGGGCGGCGTCACGGTTTCCGTTCTGACCGCCCCACGACAACACGCGATAGGCGGCAAGGCTGAGAGAGCGGGGTTTGCTCATGCTTCGATTCCCGTTCCTTTCGGATCGAGTTGCGCGCACAAAAGCTGGTGTACCTGTGTGCCCGCTGCAACCACACCGTTCAGGCGCGGATGCGCGTTGTTGAATCGCAGGGGCTGACCTTGACGGTCCGTACAGGTTCCTAGAGCTTCGCGCAGGATCAGATCTCCGGCAGCTATGTCCCATTCCCAGCTTGGCCGCAATGTCAGCATGCCGTCGAACCGGCCCTGACCCACAAGAGCCATGCGATAGGCCAGCGACGGTCGGTACGCGCGTTTGAACTCGGGCGGCTGACCTGCATGCCAGTGGCGCGGTTCCAGATTGGGGCGCGCGGCCAGAATTTCGGCCTCGGTCAATACCGAAGCGCGTGAGGTGTGGATGGGCTCACCGTTCAATGTTGCCCCAGCACCCTGCGCGGCGGTGTACAACAGGTCACGCCTTGGCAGATAGACCACCGCGGCGGTGATCACCCCGTTTTCCGAGACCGCCAGAGAATGCGCCCAAGTGCGCGACCCTTCGGCAAAGCTGCGTGTGCCGTCAATGGGGTCGATGATGAACACACGGTCGCGTTCCAGCCGGTCCGCGGAATCCTCGGTTTCCTCACTCAGCCAGCCATAACCGGGCCGCGCTGCAGGCAGCCGCTGTTCCAGCATGGCATTGACCGCCAGATCCGCTTCGGTCACCGGCCCTGCGCCTTCGGGTTTGTCCCAGCGCTGGGCCGTGTGACCGGAATAGCGCGTGGCAATCTTTCCGGCCTCAAGTGCGGCGTCAATCAGCAATGACAGGTCAGTTGCCGGCAAGTGTCATCCCTTCGATCAAAAGCGATGGAACCACGCGCGACAGGTAGGTGCGCGCGTCATTTGCCGGGATGATCCGCATCAGCATGTCGCGCAGATTGCCCGCAATGGTGCATTCGTTGACAGGAAAAGCGATTTCACCGTTTTCCACCCAGAAACCGGATGCGCCGCGCGAATAATCCCCTGTGTTCGGATTGATCGTCGATCCGATCATCGAGGTGACCAACAGGCCGGTTCCCATATCCTGCAGCAGATCTTTGCGGCTTTTTTGACCTTGCGTCAGGCTCAGGTTCCAGTTGCTGGGCGAGGGTGGGCCGGACACACCCCGTGCCGCGTTGCCTGTCGATGTCATCTCCAGCTTCCGCGCGCTGGACAAATCCAATGTCCAGCCGCTCAGGACACCATTCTCGACAATCGACCGTCGACGCGTGGGCAAACCTTCGGCGTCAAACGGGCGCGATCCCGAAATGCGCGGCCTGTGCGGTTCTTCAATGAGTGAAATGTGTTCGGGTAGGACCTGATCACCCAGACTGTCCTTCAGCCAGGACGCGCCGCGCGCGATGGCGGACCCGTTGCTGGCCGCCAGAAGATGCCCGATCAGCGAGGATGAAATGCGCTCGTCGAACAGCACTGGATAGGTTCCGGTCGATGGCTGACGCGCACCAACCGATTGCACCGCGCGTTCGCCTGCGGTGCGCCCGATCTCGATCGGGTTTCGCAAATCGGCCTGAAACGTTCGGCTATCACCGTCATAGTCACGCTCCATCCCTGTGCCCTCGCCAGAAATGGCGACGCAGGAAACTGACCGGCTGGACCGGGCATATCCGCCTGAGAAGCCGTTGGTGGCAGCAAGATGGATGTTGTGGGTGCCATAGCTCGCCGCGGCGTCGGAAACCTGCGACACACCTTTGACCGCCATCGCGGCAGCTTCAGTGGAAAGGGCGTCCTGCATCAGTGCGTCTGCCGACGGCTCGGCCATTGGATCGAACAGCTCCAGCGCCTCAATGTCCCAGTTCTGTGCCAACTGGTCCGGCGCGGCGAGACCGGCAAACGGATCTTCCGGTGCTTCGCGGGCCATGGCCACCGCACGCTCGGCCATGGCTGCCAGCGTTTCCGGTCGGCTGTCCGAGCTTGAGACGATGGCCTGCCGTTTGCCGATCAGAACCCGCAACCCCAGATCCGTTCCCTCGGACCGTTCGGCATGTTCCAATGCGCCATTGCGCACCTCAACGGAAACCGAGGATCCGTCGATTACGATGGCATCCGCTGCCTCTGCCCCGGCCTTGCGGGCGGCATCCAGCAAATTATGGCTGAGTTCTTCGGGTGTTCGCGTCATAAGGCCTCCGTTCAATAGCAATGGACCTAGCCTTGCTCTGCCCGTCCCGCAAGACCCGAACCGATAACAAAAAAGGGCCGCGCGACGGGCGGCCCTTGGTAAAAGATTGACAGCGGACTACTTGATCCGCTGACCGTTGGCCAGAATCTGGCCATCCTCTTTGACTTCGATTGTCGACTTCAACGAGTCCGGTGCATCGCCGGGTACGGCCAGCATCCCCATCATCATCCGTGCGCCCATGGCGTCACTGTCAGACATCAAGCCCATGCCGATCAACTTGTCGATCAGGGCGTTTGCGCCGGTCAGATGCAGGTTCGCCACACCGGACGGCGCGGGCATTCCGTCGAACTCGCTTACGTTCGAATTGTCGAACTTGAACTCGCCGTCGCCAGTTAGCTTTGCGCCAACCATCGACACCAGCAATTCGTTGATCTTCAGCGAATGCAGCTCGCCCGGCGGTGTCTGAGTGGCCTCCAGCGTCTCGGCCACAGCTGGATCAAGGAAATTCACTTTCACCTTCGCTGTACCCGTTGTGTCCAGCGCGATGGTGGCCGGATCGCGCGGCAGCGCACCTGCCGGGTCAAACATGCCCCACAGAATATCCGACATTGTGAAATCGGTCAGGTTCATCGCAAAGCCGAACGGCTGTTCGGCATCGGATGCCTGAACCGGAAGGTCGAATTTGAACCCGGCCTTGGCCATGGCCATTTCGATAGGGAAGGGCAGTTCCGCCGTTGTAACACCCAGATTTACGCCATTTTGAACAACATCATAGCCGATGTGATCCTGGTCCATGCTAACCGCAAAACGACCGCCTTCGGATGAGCTGTTCATGGTGAAATCTTCACCTTCACCCGTACCGGCGATTTCAGTTGCACCCGATCCGTATGAGAACGCGCCGGTAAAGCCGAACCCGGCATCGATCATGCTTTGATAGTCGTTGGCGCTGAAATCAGTCGGGATGGTACCGGTGCCCTCGAACGCAAGGGCATCCAATTTCCCTTTGATTTTGCCGGAATCGCCACTTTCGGGATCATCGAAGGCAAGGTCATAGGTCAGGCTTCCGGCGGTGAAGCTTTGATCAATGTCGCGGCCTTCGCCGATTTTCATAACTGAGGTTCCGTTGACATCAGCCATGTCCATATTCACCTTCAGCGCATCGGCAGGCACGGTTTCACCATCGGCCTCGATCGAGGTTAGCGCAATGCCAAGACTGTTCGCGGAATAGGTATAGGTCATGTCGTCGGTTGAACCCGAAACGACCATATTCAGAGCGTCGTGGCTGTAGGTCAGAACTGCGTTGAACTCCTCACCTTCGCCTTCGCCGGAAATGACCATCGGGAAAGAGGTCGGAAAGCCGATGGTAACGGTTCCGTCACCGTTTTCCGTCAACGTCATTTCCGGGATGGTCATTTTGAATCGGTCATCGGTCTCGGGAATGGCCATCGCCATGGCCATGTTGGCAATCGTCGTGACATCACCCGAGCTGCTTTTGTCGCCCGTCACTTCGTAGCCCATCCCGCCCAGATAGGCCTGCCAGTCCGCCCACACATCTTCGGCGGTTAGATCGGCCCAGGCACCCTGGGTAGCAACGGCATAAGCAATAACAGCACCAGCGCTGCGGCGAAGGAACAAAGACATAAGGAACCCTTCCTGATCAATTTTGCGCGCATCGTCGTGCCTGTGGCGACGGGCGTCAAGGGGCAAGGGCTGGACCCTTTCCCCCATTGCACAGTACGACTTGGGGTAAATGCAGTTTCGAAAGGGTGAGAATATGGAGATGCGGGGAAAAACCGTACTGATAACGGGTGCAAGCCGGGGTATCGGCGCCGAGGCCGGGCGCGTTTTTGCCGCAGCCGGGGCCAATGTGGCCCTGCTCGCTCGCAGCAAAGATCAGATCGGGGCTTTGGCTGCCGCACTGGGTGACAACGCAATCGCCCTTGGCTGTGACGTCAGCGATTTCGCTCAGGTCGAGCAGGCCGTCGCGGATTGTGTGGCGCGGTTTGGCGGGCTGGACGTACTGATCGGAAACGCTGGTGTGATCGAGCCGATCTTTCATTTGTCCAATGCCGATCCTGCAGGGTGGGGGCAGGCCATCGACATCAACCTCAAAGGCGTTTTCTATGGAATGCGCGCGGCTCTGCCGATCATGAGGGCCGCAGGCGGCGGCAGCATCCTGACCATCTCGTCAGGGGCCGCGTCGAACCCGATCGAGGCCTGGAGCCACTATTGCGCGTCCAAAGCCGGTGCAAAGATGCTGACCGAATGCCTGCATCTGGAAGAGGCGCATAACGGCATCCGCGCCATGGGGCTGTCACCGGGAACGGTCGCCACCGATATGCAGCGGGCAATTAAAACCAGCGGTATCAACCCGGTCAGCCAGCTGGACTGGGACGATCATATCCCCGCGGATTGGCCTGCGCGGGCACTGTTGTGGATGTGTTCCGAAGACGCGGATGAGTTTCTGGGGGCCGAGATTTCATTGCGCAGCGAAGACATCCGTAAGCGGGCCGGTCTGATATGATCGATCTGACCAAAGAGGACGGATTGTGGATCGTCACCATCAACCGTCCGGACAAGGCCAATTCCCTGACCGGCGCAATGCTGGAGGAACTGGCCGGAATTGCTGGAGCTGCGACTGAAGCCCGGGCATTGATCCTGACCGGAACCGGCAAGGTCTTCAGCGCCGGGGCCGATCTGGACGAGGCGCGGGCGGGTCTTGCCACCTCGGACGTGTGGGAACGCCTGTCCGGCGCAATCGCTGCGTTGCCCTGTCTGACCGTTGCCGCGCTGAATGGCACGCTGGCAGGCGGCGCAAATGGTATGGCTCTGGCCTGCGACTTGCGCATCGCGGTGCCTGCGGCCAAATTTTTCTACCCGGTTATGAAGCTTGGCTTTCTGCCGCAGCCTTCCGACACGAAACGCATGGCTGCGCTGATCGGCCCGGCAAGAACCAAACTGATCCTCATGGCGGGGCAAAAAATCACGGCCGATGAGGCGTTTGCCTTTGGTCTTGTGGACAGGGTGGTCGAATCGGATGCACTGATGTCGACCGCACGGGACCTTGTGGCCGACAGTGTTGCCGCCCGCCCGGACATCGCCGCCGGAATTGCCGGGATGTGCAGATGAGGCTCTCCGCACTTCACCTTCGTGTGGCCGATCCGCAAAAACTGGCCATGTTCTATTGCGAAGCGCTGGGTATGACGGCCCGGCCCGAGGGGCAAAACTGGCGCGTTGGATATGCGGGTCAGGATGCCGACCTGCTGTTGAACCCCGGCGGTGGCGGATATGCACATGATCAGGGACAAAGGTACTGGAAGATCGGCGTCACTCTGCCGGATGTGGACCTCGCTGCTGCGCATTTGCGTGCAATGGGTGTCCCGGTCAGTGCTCCGCGCCAGTTCCTCGACATCGGCTATATGTGTCACCTGAGCGATCCCGAAGGTTTTGTCATCGAACTGCTCCAGCATGATTTCGAAGGAAATCGTCCGGATGGTGCGGCTGACCCTGAGGCTCCGTTTTCTGATGCCCGTATCGGTCAGGTCACACTGCGCACGGGCGATATCACAGCCGAGGACACAGCCTGTACGGCGCTGGGTATGCGGTTACTGTCTGTTCAAGATGTCGAGCCCTACGGGTTTGACCTGCATTTCTATGCCTTTACCGATGATACCCTGCCCAATCCGGACCTGTGGGCCGTTGAAAACCGGGAGTGGTTGTGGAAGCGCCCTTATACGACATTGGAATTTCAGCACATTCCGGGTGCGCGCTTCGCTTCGGTCCCGGATTATCAGGGCCTTGAGATACAGGGGCTGGCAAGGGCTGACAAAGACGCGCATGGTGGCCCGCTGCTGCCGGGCTGATCATCGCTTGCGTCGTCTGCCCGGTACTTTTGAGCGAAATCCGGGCGGACGCTTTCGAACCCATAGCAGAAATTTTTCCAGCCTTGGGTGACCTCGCAACGCTTCCACTGTGTAATACTCCCGTGCCAGTTCCGCCTCGGTCAGCGTTGCATGCACCTCTTTGTGGCAGATCTGATGCAGCAGAACTGTCGGCCCGCCCTTGCCACCTTTGAGTTTTGGGATCAGATGGTGCAGGCTGCCGCTCCCTTCGGGGATCGGCCGGTCGCAAAGCGGGCAGACGGGATCGCTGTTCGTCATGGCAAACAGGGTCGCGCCAAAGGGTGCACGGGGCAAGGGGAAGATGATGGCGCAGGCAGTCGTGATCGGAGCGGGACCGGCAGGACTGATGGCAGCGCAGGAACTTGCCCGCGCGGGTCACGCGGTGCTGGTGGCCGAGGCCAAGCCGTCAGTCGCGCGCAAATTCCTCATGGCGGGTAAGTCCGGTCTGAACCTGACCAAGGATGAACCGTTCAGAGAGTTCATAAGTGCCTATGACGCTGCCGCCAACTGGCTGGGCCCGATGATCACCGAGTTCGACGCACAGGCGGTGCAGGGCTGGGCGCGCGGTCTGGGGCAGGAGTTGTTCACCGGCTCGACTGGTCGGGTCTTTCCCACGGTCATGAAAGCCTCACCCCTGTTGCGGGAATGGCTGGCGCGGTTGGGGCAGGCCGGGGTTGTCATCCAGACGCGCTGGCGTTGGACCGGATGGCGGGACGATGCGCTGACGTTTGACACACCCGATGGTCAAAAATCGCTGAACCCGGACGCTGTGGTTCTGGCGCTGGGTGGTGCAAGCTGGACGCGGTTGGGTTCGGATGGCGCATGGGCGCGCTTGTTGATGAACAAGGGCGTATCCCTTGCCGATTTCGCCCCGGCAAATGCTGGCCTTCTGGTGGATTGGTCCGAACATATGCGACCGCTCTTTGGTGAACCGATCAAGGGCGTGGCCCTGCAGGCCGGAACGAAACGCACCCGCGGAGAGGCCGTCATCTCGGCCCGTGGATTGGAAGGCGGGGGCATTTACAGCATCTGCAAGGCGGTTCGGGAAGGGGCCGCTTTAACGATCGACCTGATTCCGGATTTGTCCTGCGAGGACCTGCTCGGCAGACTGAGTAAACCGCGCGGCAAAAACAGCCTGTCCAATCACCTTCGCAAGGTACTGAGTCTTGGGCCGGTCAGAACAGCATTGTTGATGGAGTTCGGGCGCCCCCTGCCAAACGAACCCGGCGCCTTGTCCAACCTGATCAAATCTCTGCCGGTCAAACACGCAGGTCTACGCCCGATGGATGAGGCGATCTCGACGGCCGGTGGTGTTCGCCAATCCGCCGTGGATGAAGGTTTGATGCTGAATGCGCTGCCGGGGGTGTTCTGCGCTGGTGAAATGCTGGATTGGGAAGCCCCGACAGGCGGCTATTTGCTGACAGCCTGCCTTGCCACCGGCAGATGGGCAGGCCGATCCGCCGCCGAATGGTTGCGGCAGACCGGTAAGGGCTAGGCAGCCTTCGCCAATGCACCCATACGCAGAAAGGCGGGGCGATTGCGGAGCTCCTTGCCGTAAGCCTTGAGACTATCCGAGTTCATCGGGAACCCGGCGCTTTTTGCCCAGCTCATGCAGTGGATGCACAGAATGTCTGCAATGGTCATCTTGTCGCCCTGCAGAAAGGGGCCTTTGAAACGTTCGCCCATCCGCTGGAAATTCCGATCAAACTCCCACTTTGCGGCATCGGCGATCTGCGGAACGCGCTTGTCTTCGGGCAGCGCAAAGCTGTGGCGTGCAGCGACCCAAAGCACCGCGTCGAATTCATCCAGCAGGGTATTGAACAACGAATCCTGCGCCGCACGCTCCTTTGTTCCGGCGGTGTAGGTGAAATCGCCATGTTTGTCCGCCAGATAGGTCATGATCGCTGAGCTATCGGTTATAACGGTTTCCCCGTCCACAAGAACCGGGATTTTGCCGGACGGGTTCAGCGCCAGCACCTGCGGATCATGCGGCCCGACATTTATGAACTCGTACTCCTGCCCCAACTCTTCCAGCAGCCACAAAACGCGCGAGGCGCGGCTTTGAATGCGTCCATAGACCTTGTACATTATGCGCTCCAATCTCTCCGATACGCTGCCAATGTGAAGCCCCGCGCGAACGGGTCAAGCAAAACGCGTCGTCAGATCACTTCACCGTGACCGTGCCAGCATGGCCAGACGAATCATCGCACGTTCGACTAGTGCCATGGCGGGTGCGGTCTGCCCCGCGGACCTCAGCGACAGGTCGGTATCGGTCAGAACAGTCAGGGCGGTTTCCAGCTTGTGCGCGCCCCAGCCCTGCGCCTGTCGAAGGATGCGATCGCGCCGCTTGCCATAAACAGGGGGGCGCAGCTTGCCGATCCCCTGCGCCGCTCCGCCCGGATCCGAGGCACAGGCGTAAAGCGTACGAAAATGACGGGTCGCACCAATGCACAAGCTGACGGCGTTTGTGCCCTGTGCCTGCAGCCGCCGGATCAGCGGGCCGATTTCCCCGGCCTGACCCTCGGCCACCACATTCAGAACGTCGTCAAGCGCTGCCTCGTTGGAGCGTGGCGCGCAGGCGTCGATATCGTCGATCGTCAGCTCGGATGTATCGCCGCGCTTGTACAGCGCCAGCTTTTCAACCGTTTGCGCAAAATCACCCGGGCTCAATTCCCCGGCCAGATCGCTCAATGCCGACATCGCATCGCGCGGGATGCTCTGCAATCCGGCCGCTGACAATGTCCGCTCGATCTCGGCGCGCGAGGGCGGGTCGTCGTAAATCCCGACGGCATAAGCGTTTGGATGTGCCTCAAACGCCTTGCGAATCTTGGACGTGGGTTTCAGTTGCCCCGCCGTAACAATGATCTGGGCATCACCCGGTGCCCATTCTTCCAGCGCGTTCAGGATCGCCTGAGCCGCAGCTTCACCGGCATCTTCGACAAAGGCCGCTCGCGGTCCGGGAAAAAACCCAACAGCCTTGATTGCGTCCAGCAACCGAGCCGGATCACCGCGCAGGTCAGCACCGGGCATGCGGGTCAGCCGCATTTCCTCTTCGGCATTGGCACCAAGAAGAGCTGGGATGACCTGCTGCCGTTTCAACGCAACACGCATGGCGTCCGCGCCATAAATCAATAGCCCGGCCTTGTCCGCGTCCGGCTTTGCGAAATAGCCTTCGGCGTCGCGTGGGCTCAGCTTCATTCGGGCTGGCCCACCGTGGAATAAAGGCGCGTTATGATGTGATCTGCCAGAATCTCCATCAGACGTCCGCGCGCATCACGCTCATCCGCCAATGTGTCCACGGTCGATCCAGACGCGGAATAGCCAACGAAATCCGTCACCAACCCCTTAGCCACGACGTCACCTGACGCTGCATTCTTCAAAGTGAAGTTTGCGTTTCCGGTGATTGAGTACCGGTTTGTTTCGTTCGACGTGGTGATCGCGGCGGCCCGGGTTACGGTCGCAACCCGCACATTCAGATCGTAATCCCCGCCGGAACCTGCACTGCGTCCCAATCGTTGTTCCAGATTCTGGACCAAAAGATAGCTTTCCACATCTTTCGGCGCGGACACCGCGACGTTGCCATACAGGGCCGATCCTGCGCCACCCGGCGCATAGACCGGCTGAAACCCGCAGGCGGCCAGCGCCAGCGGGAGCATCAGCAAGGTTCTGCGATCAAACGACGACATTCACGATCCGGCCCGGTACTACGATCACTTTCTTCGGTGCGGCGCCATCCAGCGCACGCTGCACAGCTTCGGTGCTGAGCGCGATTTTTTCAACCTCTGCCTTTGCCAGATCTTTCGCAACGCTGATTTCCGCGCGGCGCTTGCCGTTGATCTGGATTGGCAGAGTTACGGTGTCATCGACCAGCATGGCCTCATCCGCCACGGGCCAGGGGGCAACGGCCACAAGTCCTTCGCCACCCTGATGTGCCCAGATATCTTCGGCCAGATGGGGTGTCATCGGTGACATCAGCTGAGCCAGAGTCTTAATCGCCTGTTTTTGCGACGCAGCACCCGCTTTCGATTTTGCCAGCGTGTTCGTAAACGCATAAAGCTTGGCGATGGCAGCGTTGAAGCCAAAGCTGTCGACCCCAAGTGTCACATCACGGATGGTCTTGTGCATCTCGCGCAGCAGATCCTCATCCCCTTCGCCTTTCGCATCGGTGTCCATTGCGCCAATCTTGTCGCAGAGGTTCCAAACCCGGTTCAGGTGTTTGTATGCCGCTTCGGCTCCGGCGGCCGTCCATTCCACATCCCGTTCAGGGGGCGAATCGGACAGCACGAACCATCGTGCGGTGTCGGCACCAAAGGCCGAGATGATCGAGACGGGATCGACCACGTTCTTCTTGGACTTTGACATTTTGGCCGACGGGATGATCTCGACCGCTTCGCCGGTGGCCTTGAGTTTACCATCTTCGACGTCTTCGGGCAGGTGATAGACCGGACGCCCCTTTTCATCGCGCGTCTGATAAATCTCGTGGGTCACCATGCCCTGCGTGAACAGCGCATCGAAGGGCTCGATGGCCTTTTTCGGCAGGTGGCCGGTGATGTTCATCGCCCGTGCGAAGAAGCGAGAATAAAGCAGATGTAGGATCGCATGCTCGATCCCGCCGATATACTGGTCGACATTCATCCAGTATTCAGCTTCGGCCAGATCGGTCGGCGTTGCGGCATGCGGAGCGGTGAAGCGGGCGAAGTACCACGACGAATCGACGAACGTGTCCATCGTATCGGTCTCGCGTCTGGCCGGTGCGCCGCAGGACGGGCAGGCACAATCGCGCCAGGTCGGATGACGGTCCAGCGGATTGCCGGGTTTGTCGAAACTGACGTCATCAGGCAGACGAACCGGCAGATTTTCCTTTTTCTCAGGCACCACACCGCAGCTTTCGCAATGCACCACGGGAATCGGGCAGCCCCAATAGCGCTGGCGGGACAAGCCCCAGTCGCGCAGGCGATATTTGGTGACACCTTCACCCCAGCCCGCCTTTTCGGCGAATTCCACGGTTGCGTTGATGGCTTCGTCACCCGTGGTTTCGGTGAGGCCGGCAAAATGGTTCACCCAGCGCACCTTTTGTTCCTTGGGCGGTACAAAGGCGATCTTGTCCACTGGCGTTTCGTCATCCAAGGCAAAGAAGGTGTCGACTACCGGCAGTCCATACTTGCGGCAGAAATCCAGGTCGCGCTGGTCATGCGCCGGGCATGCGAAGATCGCGCCTGTTCCGTAATCCATCAGGATGAAGTTCGCGATCCAGACCGGCAGCTCCCAACTGGGGTCCAGCGGGTGCTTGACCCTGATACCAGTGTCATAGCCCAGCTTTTCAGCGGTCTCGATGGCTTCTTCAGTGGTGCCACCCTTGCGGCATTCCGCGACGAAACTGGCAACTTCGGGGTTTTCGGCTTCAAGCTGCTTGGCAATCGGATGATCTGGCGAGATACCTACAAATGACGCACCCAACAACGTATCGGGGCGTGTCGTATAAACAGTGATCGGCTCACCGCCATCGGTGCGTTGGAACGAGAATTGCAGTCCGCGTGACTTGCCGATCCAGTTCTCCTGCATCAGGCGCACCTTGGCGGGCCAGTTCTCGAGCGTGTCCAATGCCGAGAGCAACTCTTCTGACATCGAGGAAATGTTAAAGAACCACTGCGTCAGTTCCCGACGCTCCACCAGCGCGCCCGACCGCCAGCCGCGACCGTTTTCGACCTGTTCGTTGGCCAGAACGGTCATGTCGACCGGGTCCCAGTTCACGACGGCGTTTTTGCGGTAAACCAGCCCGGCATCGAGCATATCCAGGAACAAGGCCTGCTGTTGACCGTAATATTCCGGATCACAGGTGGCGAATTCGCGGGACCAGTCGATCGACAGGCCCAGCGGCTTCATCTGCCCGCGCATGTCGGCGATATTGCCGTAAGTCCACTCCTTTGGATGGCCGCCGATGGCCATGGCCGCGTTTTCCGCGGGCATCCCGAACGCATCCCATCCCATCGGGTGCAGCACGTTGTGGCCTGTGGCCAGCTTGTACCGTGCGATCACGTCACCCATCGTATAGTTGCGCACATGCCCCATATGGATGCGCCCGGAAGGATAGGGGAACATCTCGAGCACATAGTATTTCGGCTTATCCGCTTGCCGGGTGGCGGTGAAGATTCCGGCCTTGTCCCAGGCCTCCTGCCATTTTGCTTCGATTTCGTTGGCGGAATAGCGAGACATCTTACGGTCCTTCGTGAATGAAAACGCCGGGCAGTGGCCCGGCGTGGTGATAATTCGAATTGGCGCGGGTTGCTAGAGTTTGTCGTCCTGAACGCGCAGCTGGCGTGCGCGGGACAGAATCGCATCCTCGACTGCGCGGGCAGTTGCTGCACTCACGGGCGCACCACCGCTGGTTTGCAGCGAAACGTTCAGTGACCGCGCCTCTAGGGCGGGGTCCCTTATATGAACGGTGGCTCGATAAGACCGTCCGCCACCCGGCGGTCTGCCGTAACCTGTTACGATCACACCGGTAAACGGATCGACCTCTTGTACGGGCAAAAAGCTGAGAACATCCAGCGAGGCCGCCCAAAGGTAACGGTTCACATTGCCGGTTTGTTCGGACCTGTCCGGGCCGAATACATCCCAAATCGATGACTTCTCATAGTCTTGCGCGGCAGATTCGCGGTTGTTTGAGACAATACCGTCATTAGTTGGTGGAGCGTCCGCAACACTGATTCCGGCGCCGCGATTGCCGCAGGCGGTAAGGCCAAGTCCCATGGTCAGGAACAATGTGACGATTAGGGTCTTTTGAATGTTCATTCGTGGCTCCCGCCGTGCTGTGCGTGCAGAAGTCCTACAAAAGCGTGCTGATATGGGCAAGTCCGTATCCTGCAAAGGATGTTTCAAAAGACCGGGATCGATGATCGGCGGTGACTTGCCAGTGTGGCAAAGCTGCACCATCCTGCACGACTTTGCGCCACAGCTGCGTCTGACGCTTGCCAAATCAGGGGTGAAAAAGCGAAACCCCTGTCCATACCCACGCCGGATGATCCGGTTTGGGCATGTGAATAGAAACCGAGGGAAGCAAAATGAAAAAAGTTCTCTTCGCAACGACTGCGCTGATCGCGACCGCAAGCGTCGCAGCCGCAGACGTTCGCCTCAGCGGTTACGGCCGCTTCGGTCTGGATTACAACGACGGCAACTCCAGCGACGTTACTGATCCGAACTTCAACGGCATCAGCGAAACCAACATCACCAGCCGTCTGCGTCTGCAGTTCGACATGTCGGCAGAAACCGACTCGGGTGTTGCGTTTGACGCTCGTTTCCGTGCACAGGCTGAAAGCCGTGACAACAACCCGGGTGGCGCAACCTTCAACGGCGCACGCTTTGGCGTTGTATACGAAGGCTTCCGCCTGAACGTTGGCAACATCATCGGTGCTGTTGAAAACATGCCCGGTCTGTACCTCGAAACCCGCACCGCCGGTATCGGCATCGACGGCGCTGGCTTCGTATCGGTTGTTGCTAACGTCAGCGACGAATCGTTCAACTGGGACGCATACTCGTCGGCAGGTGTTGGCGCCAACGGCGTTGAAGCACTGTACTCGGCAGGCGGCTTTGTTGGTCACATTTCGTACTCGACCGACAACGACATCCTGACCCCCGGTGGCACCGTCATTCCTGGCGAAGACCGCGCAGCCATCATGCTGACCTACTCCTGGGAAGGCTTCACCTTCTCGGGTGCTTACCAGGACAGCGGCAACCTTTGGGAAGACAAAGGCGTACTGGCAGTTGCTTATGACTCGGGCAACTGGGGTGCACGCGTTGCTTATGCCGACAACGACGGCATCGGCAAATGGGGCCTGTACGGCAACGTTGACATCGGCGCAGCTTCGAACCTGCTGCTGTTCGTCACCGACGAAGACGCAGTTTCGGCAACCGACGTTGCAGCTGGTCGTACCGACAACACCGACGCAACCGGCATCGGCACCGAAGGCACCTCGTACGGTATCCACTACTCGTACGACCTGGGTGGCGGCGCATCGTTCGAAACCGGCTACCGCCGCGCGTCGAACGACAACGACACCTTCCAGGCTGGTGTGTACTTCAGCTTCTAAGCTGTACACCGCTTGACGGTATCAAATTGGGGCAGGTCTTCGGACCTGCCCTTTTCTTTTTCGTCCGGTTGGTGTTTTCCTGCGCTGACAATGCAAGCCGAGGAACCAGATGCCGCTGCAAGACATCACCGCCCGCATAGCCGCCGCTGAAAAAGCGGCTAACCGCCCCACCGGATCGGTTAAACTGATAGCGGTGTCCAAAGTTCAACCCAATGAACGGGTCGAGGCGGTTCTGGAACAGGGGCACCGTTGTTTCGGCGAAAACCGCGTGCAGGAGGCGGTTGGAAAATGGCCAGCCTTCATGGAGCGCTTTGATGGCATCGATTTGCACCTCATCGGTCCCTTGCAGACCAACAAGGCGCGACAGGCGATGGAACTGTGCAATGCCATTCACTCGCTGGATCGCCCGAAATTGGCAAAAACCCTTGCGCGTCTGGCGCAAGAGATCGGCAACTGTCCGGAACTTTTCATTCAGGTCAATACCGGTGAAGAAGAGCAGAAGGCCGGTGTCACGCCCGCAGATGCAGACGCCTTCGTCGCAGAATGTCGCGGGATGGATTTGCCTATTCGCGGCCTGATGTGCATTCCTCCGGTGGAAGAAGAGCCATCACTTCATTTCGCTCTGCTGGGAAAGATCGCCGCGCGCAACGGTTTGGACGGCCTGTCCATGGGAATGAGCGGTGATTTTGAATCAGCCATTGCGCTTGGCGCAACCCATGTGCGCGTCGGATCGGCCATTTTTGGCGAGCGGGTCAGGCCGCAGGAATGATCAATCTCGTCCCCTGACCGATCCGCGCGGCGATCCAGTGCAGATGATCGCGGCGAAACGCTACACACCCTTCGGTTGGATAGCCGGGCCGCCGCCACTGATGCACAAAAATCGCCGACCCCCGTCCGGGCACGGCGTTTGGCCAGTTCCAGTCGGTAATCAGCACCAGATCATACAGTGGATCCGCCCGACGTAACTTTTCGTGGCTGAAGGCATAGGGCGCACGAACCAGATGGTTATAGCCATCATCCGCCATGTCATCCGACCACAGATCTGAGGGGCCGACAGGGCATGCCCAGGATGCGGGCGGGGCGATCCGATCAGGTCGATACAGCATCCCCACGATTCGGTGCGTACCGGTTGGAGTCGCCCCATCCCCCTCGCGCTTGTCGTTGCTCAATCCGCCCTTGCCGATTGAGCAGGGGAAAACCCGGCCCCGAAACCGCACTCCGAGGGGTGTCAGAACCAGATCCTCTGGCGTCACAACAAATGGCCCGACTTGGCGGCTTTGGTCGCCAAATACCCTTGATTATGTGCGGTTTCTCCAACCTTCAGGGGTACACGTTCGGTTACGGCAATGCCGGTACGTTCCATCATCGCGATCTTGGCGGGGTTGTTCGTCAGCAACCGCACCGACTTGAAACCGAGCGATTTCAGAATGTCCGACCCCAGCCGGAAATCTCTTTCGTCATCTTCAAAGCCAAGGCGATGGTTGGCTTCGACCGTGTCAAATCCCTGATCTTGCAGGAAATAGGCCCGCATCTTGTTGGCCAGCCCGATGCCGCGTCCTTCCTGATTGAGGTACAACAGCACCCCAGCACCTTCTGTCCCCATCTGTGCTAATGCTCCCCGTAATTGCGGGCCGCAATCGCATTTCAGGCTGCCCATCAGGTCGCCCGTAAAGCAGGCCGAGTGCAGACGCGCCAGAACCGGCTTGTCACGATCCGGACGACCGATTTCGACGGCATAGTGTTCTTCCCCGCCATCTTCGGGTCGGAACACATGCAGCCGCCCGGCTTCTGACACCTCCATCGGCAGGCGCGCGGCGACGACCGGGTGCAGCGGGCTGCGGTCGGCCAGATGTGGCGCGGCCTGAGAATGACTGATGCATGTCAGCCCGTGTTGGGCAGCAAATGTCGGAGCGTCTTTCACGGCCAGCACCAGTGCGGCTGGCAGCAAACGGGCCGATTTGGCCACCCGGATCGCCATGCGGTGCAGGCTGGCACTGCCATTGCGCTCGGTCATCAACGGGCCCTTCATGGGCGCGTTCAGATCGTCTGACGGGTCGGCAACTGCCTGAACCCACGCCATGTCCGCATCCGCCGGAACCATCACCCGGGCCAGATCGCCGTCATAGGCGCGGGCTTTCAGCGTTTCCGCCCGGCGCCCGGTGATTGCCACCACCAGTTCATCACCAACCGCGCGCAGATCAGCGAGTCGCTGCGCGCTCAGGGTTTCGGCGGACAGCGCCAAAACCCCGGAACCGCTGTCATCGGTCAGCACGACCGGTACGCCCATGCGCAGATCAGCCCGCGCGCGGGCCAGCAGTTCGGTGATATCCGGGAAAAGACTCATGTATGTTATCCTGTAACGTTCGGCGACTTTCCTAATCCTTTGCGATGCAAATGTGAAACATTTCCTCCGCATCGGACACGAGGGCGTGAGAGCATTGCAGTAAAACTTGCCGAATGCGTGTAGCGCGCTCAAGTGAGGAAAAAGCTTTGGAGGACCGGGACATGGCTCAACTCAAGAAAATCCTGTTGGTGGACGACGACGAGGATCTGCGCGAAGCGCTAAGCGAGCAACTTGTGATGACCGAGGATTTCGACGTGTTCGAAGCGTCGGATGGTCAAAGCGCGATGGAGCGTGCTCGCGAGGCGATATATGACCTGGTCATCCTGGATGTGGGCCTGCCCGATACCGACGGGCGCGAACTGTGTCGCCTGATGCGCAAGCAGGGGGTAAAAAGCCCGATCCTGATGCTGACCGGCCATGACACCGACGCCGATACGATTCTGGGTCTGGATGCGGGTGCAAATGATTATGTCAGCAAACCCTTCAAGTTTCCGGTCCTGCTGGCCCGCATTCGCGCCCAGCTGCGTCAGCACGAACAATCCGAAGATGCTGTCTTTGCGCTTGGTCCGTACACGTTCAAGCCGGCGATGAAGATGCTGATCACCGAAGATGACCGCAAGATTCGCCTGACCGAAAAGGAAACCAACATCCTCAAGTTCCTGTACCGATCAACCGATGGTGTGGTCGCCCGCGATGTGCTGCTGCATGAGGTGTGGGGCTACAACGCCGGTGTCACGACCCACACGCTGGAAACCCACATCTACCGTTTGCGGCAGAAAATCGAGCCCGACCCCTCGAATGCGCGCCTTTTGGTCACAGAATCGGGTGGATATAGGCTGGTGTCGTAACTGGATGTGGATTGACTTGGATCAAAGTGATACTCTGTAGGTATATTTAGGTTACTCCCAACCCGTGCATGTCCGGGCAATGACATGCACCTCCCTGTTGGACTGCCGGGCCATTGGCCCGGCCTTTTTTTGCCAGACCGCGCTGTCGACGTCTGTCAGGTGCCATTCCAGCGATCTTCGTACTCTCCCAGCAAACGGGACATATCCCGAAGCGATGCAAACAGCCGGGCATAAACGTCCCGAGACAACTTGGGCTTGCTGTCGTCCAACACCTGTAAAAGGTCGGCCACGCCCGAGGCGAAGATATCGCATACCAGATTGTCAACGACCGTTGGAACCGGGGTCCAGATGTTTTCCTGATCGTAGTAAGCCGCTGGCAGAGGTTTGTCATCATTCATGGGGTGACCTCTTTCTGTTCCCGGCACACTTGGGGTCGGGAACTCAGCGGACAAGCCCGTTGGCAGGAAGTCACAAGAGATTGGCGATCTCTGTAAAAAAACGGAGGCGGGCAAAAGTGTCCCCCAGATTGTTCGGTTCCCTTTCGACCCGCTCAATCTGGAAAATCGCTTTACCGAATGCGGATTAAGCCAAACTGTCTGGGTCGTCTTTTTCTCGTGGCACGCTGTCTCTGCCCGCGCTAGGTTGCGCCAACCGCGACAAAGGAAATCCGCCATGCCCTTTACCCTTGCCACCTGGAACATCAATTCGGTCCGTTTGCGTGAGCCCATCGTATTGAAACTGTTGCAGGAAGAGGCGCCGGATGTCCTGTGTCTGCAGGAATGCAAATCCCCGGTCGAAAAAATCCCGACCGAAGCATTTGCGGCGCTGGGCTATACCCACATGATCGCGCGGGGGCAAAAGGGCTACAATGGCGTCGCTATCCTGTCTCGACTGCCCATCGAGGATGTGGGTGACAAGGATTTCGCGGGCCTCGGCCACGCCCGCCACGTTGCAGGTCGGCTGGAAAACGGCGTGACCATCCAGAACTTCTACGTCCCGGCAGGCGGGGATGTGCCGGATCGTGAAGTGAATGAGAAGTTCGGCCAGAAACTCGACTACCTCACCGACATGCGCGACTGGTTTCATGCTGAAAAGCCCAAAAAATCCATTCTGGTTGGCGATCTGAACATCGCCCCACGCGAAGATGACGTCTGGTCGCACAAGCAGTTGCTCAAGATCGTGTCGCACACCCCGATCGAGGTTGAACATCTGGGCGAGACACAGGATGCGGGCGGTTGGGTCGACATCACGCGGCAGGACATTCCTGAAGGGCAGCTTTACAGCTGGTGGTCCTATCGCGCGCGCGATTGGGACGCGGCGGACAAGGGGCGGCGGCTGGATCATGTCTGGGCCACGCCCGACATCTCGAACGCGGGCCATTCCAGCCGGATCATGCGGGACGCACGCGGTTGGGAAAAGCCCAGTGACCACGCCCCCGTTTTTGCAACCTTCGATCTTTGATCAAATCGCCAGCCCAAACTCTGCTCTTGGTTTCCTGATCAAGCAGTTGCATATAGGGCGCTAGTTCGAACCGGAGAATATATGCCATGGACCTTCTGAACGGTGCAGCCAGCCCCGACGCCGCCGACCTGATCAAGGACTCATCCGAGGCCACCTTCATGGCCGATGTGGTCGAGGCATCGCAGGACACTCCGGTGATCGTGGATTTCTGGGCACCGTGGTGTGGTCCGTGCAAAACGCTGGGTCCATTGTTGGAAGAGGCCGTTATCGCCGCCAAAGGCGCGGTGAAGATGGTCAAGATCAATGTCGACGAGGCACAGATGATCGCCTCGCAAATGCGGGTACAGTCGATTCCGACCGTCTATGCATTCCACAAGGGTCAGCCAGTAGACGGATTTCAGGGCGCACTGCCCGGTTCCGAAATCAAGGCGTTCGTGGATCGAGTGATCGAGGCCGCAGGCGGCGAAAGCCCGGGTGGTCAACTGGACGATGCCGTTCAGGCAGCCGAGGAAATGCTGTCCGAGGGTGCCGCCGTGGACGCGGCCCAGACCTTTGCGGCCATTCTGGGCGAAGACCCGAACCATGCGGCCGCTTATGGCGGTCTGGTACGGGCTCATATCGCGCTAGGCGATCTGGATCAGGCCGAAGCGATTCTGAACGGTGCACCGACGGAAATTTCGACATCAGCCGAGGTTGAGGCGGCTCATGCGCAGTTGGAACTGGCCAAACAGGCCGCTGATGCTGGCCCGGTAGCCGAGCTTTCGGCAGCGGTCGAGGCCGACCCTGACAACCATCAGGCCCGTTTCGATCTGGCGCAGGCGCTGCACGCCAACGGCAATATCGAGGATGCGGTGGCACAGCTGCTGGAACTGTTCCGTCGCGACCGCGAATGGAACGATGGTGCGGCCAAGACACAGCTGTTCACGATCTTTGACGCGCTCAAGCCCAATGACCCGATTGTTCTGAACGGTCGGCGCAAGCTCAGTTCGATGATATTTGCCTAATTCCGGATCGGGGCTACACTCGGGTATATGATGCATCCCGCTGATTTGCCGGACACGGTGTCCGTGTTTCCTTTGCCGGGGGCGCTTTTGCTGCCCCGTTCACGCCTGCCGCTGCATATATTCGAACCGCGATATCTGCAGATGCTGGATGACGCCCTGAAAACACAGGAGCGTCTGATCGGTATGGTTCAGCCCAATCCCTGTCAAAGCAGCGACGACAAGCTGCATCAGATCGGTTGTGCGGGACGTGTTACGCAGTTTTCTGAAACCGAAGACGGCCGATATCTGATCACGCTGACCGGTATTTCACGGTTCCGCATCCGCTCGGAACTGGACAGTTTCACGCCATATCGGCGCTGTTCAGTGTCCTGGGACGGGTTTGATCGCGATCTGGGCAAGGCAGAGGAGGATGATAGCCTTGACCGGATGCGCTTTTTGCACCTGCTCGAGCGGTTTTTCTCGTCCCGTCAGCTTTCGACGGACTGGGACACGCTGAAAGATGCGGATGACGAATTGCTGGTCAACTCTCTGTCCATGCTGCTGGAGTTCGACCCCGAAGACAAACAGGCACTGCTTGAGGCACCCTGCCTGAGAACCCGGCGCGAGACGCTGGTCACCCTGATCGAGTTCTCCCTGCGCGGCGGCTCAAACGAGGAAACCCTGCAATGAGCGAACCCAATCCCGCCTTCGACCGTCACATGCTTGAGGCGCTGATTTGCCCGCAGACCCATTCGACCCTCCATTATGACGCTGAAAAGCAGGAACTGGTCTCGAAAGCCGCCGGTCTGGCCTTTCCGATCCGCAATGGTATTCCGGTCATGCTGGTGGATGAGGCGCGGAAACTGGACTAAATTTCGCGACCTTGCAGCAGCTTCGGCAGATCGCCCGTCAGGCCCGCCGCCTCGCGCACAAAGCCGCGCCGCAGTCCGGGAAGGGATCCCACGATACCCATGCCGATATCCCGGCCAAGTCGCAATATCGGATTGTCGTTGGAAAACAGCCGGTTGAATACATCCGTCGCCATCGCCAGCGAGGCCGTGTCGAACCGACGCCATTCTTGATACCGCTCAAGCACCAGGCTTGATCCGATATCCTCACCGCGCCGGCCTGCCAGTGTCAGCACTTCGGCCAGCGCGCCCACATCCCGCAGACCTGCGTTCAGGCCTTGCCCCGCGATCGGGTGCATACCGTGGGCGGCGTCCCCGACCAGAGCCAGTCTGTCAGACACAAAGGAATTGGCGATGGTCAGGTTCAGCGGATAGGTGAACCGGTCGCCTTCAAGATTGATTTCGCCCAGAAAATCGCCAAAACGCGGCCGCAGAACCTGCATGTAATCTGCCTCGGGCATGGCGTTGATACGCTGCGCCATTTCGGTGCGCTCACTCCAGACGATGGAGCTGCGATTGCCGGTTAGCGGTAGGATGGCCAGCGGTCCGGGCGGCATAAAGAACTGATGCGCGATGCCATGATGGGGCAATTCGTGCGCAATGGCACAAACCAGCGCAGTCTGCCCGTACTCCCAGCCGGACCGCTTGATCCCGGCACGCGTTGCCGTGCCGCTGCGGCGGCCATCGCAACCCACCAGAACCTGTCCACGCAATTCGGTTCCGTCATCCAGCGTCACGACCACACCTGAAACATCGACCTCTTGCGCGACTACGGTCCTGCCGCTGAGCTGCGTAATCCCGGGTTCGCTGGCCATGGCCTCCAGAAACGCGCGGCGCAGGTGGCGGTCCTCGACCATGTAGCCCATCGGCCCTTCTTCGATTTCGGCATGATCGAAATGCATGAAAAACGGAGACGGGCCAGCCCCTGCATGGCCGTCCGTCACCTTGATCTCGAGCATCGGCTGCGCGTTCTCGGCCACCGCATCCCAGACGCCTGTGGCCTTCAGCAACCTCTGCGAGGCCAGCGCCAATGCATAGGCGCGCCCGTCAAAGGCCGCGTCCTTGCGCACCTGTTCGGCGAGTGCGTCGATCACCGTAACGGAATGCCCCGTCCGGGCCAGTGCCAGCGCCAGAGCAGGGCCGTTCAGGCCGCCGCCTACAATCAGAATATCCGATGCCTTTTCCATGGGGTGCAATATGCGCGCCCTTTCGGGATTGTCCATGTGCGGTCCTGTCGCTACCGTCTCCGAAACTGCAAAATCGGGGGAGGGTGTGATGCAGGACTGGTTGACGATGACAGCATGCGATCTGGGCCGCGGCATCGGTATGGGCCAGATCGATCCGGTCGAACTGACGGAAACCTATCTTGCGGCGATTGACGCGCATCCGCATCGCGACCGCATTTATGCCCGCGTCACCCACGACCGCGCTCGCGCCGAAGCCCGTGCCGCACAAAAGCGGGCCGAGCTGGGCCTGCGCCGTTCTCTGCTGGACGGCGTTCCGATCAGCTGGAAAGACCTGTTCGATACCGCCGGTATCGCGACCGAATCCGGTTCGGCCCTGCTGAAGGACCGCGTGCCCGAAGCGGATGCCGTGGTGGTTCGCAACGCGACTGAAATGGGCACCGTCTGTCTGGGCAAGACCCACATGAGCGAACTGGCCTTTTCCGGGCTGGGCCTGAACCCCATCACCAACACCCCGCCCTGTATCAATGACGAAGCGGCGGTTCCCGGCGGCTCATCCTCGGGTGCGGCGGCATCGGTGGCTTGGGGGCTGGCGGCCTGCGGCATCGGGTCCGACACCGGCGGGTCAGTGCGCATTCCGTCGGCTTGGAACGATCTGGTCGGCCTGAAAACCACCGCCGGACGCATAAGTCTTGAAGGGGTCGTACCCCTCTGCCTGCGGTTTGACACGGTTGGTCCACTGGCCCGATCGGTCGAGGACGCAGCCCAGATGCTGGCACTGCTGGAGGGCGGCGCCCCCGCTGATCTGCGTGGTGCAACGCTGAAAGGTCGCCGGTTCGCCGATTTGCAGAACGTGGCCAAGGACGACCTGCGCGATGCACCGGGTAAGGCCTATGACGAAGCCTTGCAGCGCTTGCGGGAAGCCGGTGCTGAAATCGTACCGCTGGAAGTGCCTGAACTGAACGAGGCCATGGGGCTTTCAGGCACGCTTTACACGACCGAAGCCTACGGATTGTGGGGTGATGTGATCGAGGCCAACCCCGACGCGATGTATCCCGAGATACTCGAGCGTTTCCGCGCAGGCAAAGACGTTTCCGGCCCTGATTATGTGGCCTCTTGGTCCAAGCTCCAGGCGTGCCGTGGCGCGTGGGATGCCGCCACTGCGGGGTTTGACGCGGTACTGGCCCCAACCGCACCTATCATGCCACCGAATCTGGACCGGCTGATGACAGATCACGACTACTATGTGACCGAGAATCTGCTGGCGCTGCGCAATACGCGTATCGGCAACCTGATGGGGCTGGCGGCGCTGACATTGCCAACTTCGACACCAGGATGTGGGCTGATGATGCTGGGTTATCCGGGGTCCGAAGAGGCCTTGTTGCGTGTCGGGGCGGCTGCAGAAAAAGCACTGGCCTGAATGCCACAATCCCCTGATTCGGAACCTCTTTGTCTGGACGAAAGTCGGCGCTGGCTGTAATCTGCCAAAAAACGGGGCGAAAATGACCCCGGTATTGAGGCAGTAGTTATGACTTTCCCCGAGCGGTTTTCGAACCTACCGGCTTATGCATTTCCGCGTCTGCGCGCCCTGCTGGATCACCATCAGCCGGGCGGCGAGGTCGTGCATATGACGATTGGGACACCCATGCACGATTTTCCGGGCTGGGTGACGGATGTCATCATGGAAAATGCCGCTGATTTTCAGGGATATCCGCCGAACGAAGGCTCAGCTGATCTACGTGGCGCGATCACAGACTGGATCAGGCGCAGATACGGTGTCGCGCTGGACCCCGAAACCAATGTCATGGCTCTGAACGGTACGCGTGAGGGCTTGTATAACGCCGCAATGGCGCTGTGCCCTGAACAGAAAAACGGCCAGCAGCCGATTATCCTCTGCCCGAACCCGTTTTATCAGGTCTACATGGTCGCTTCGATCTCGGTCGGGGCGCAGCCGCATTTCGTGTCGGCCACTGCCGCAACGGGGCACCTGCCCGATTATGCCAACTTGCCCGAGGATGTGCTGAACCGCACCGCAGTGGCCTATATCTGCTCGCCCGCGAACCCGCAGGGCGCGGTTGCGACGCGTGAATACTGGGCCGACCTGATCCGGCTGGCAGAAAAATACGATTTCCGCATCTTCGCGGATGAGTGCTATTCCGAGATTTACCGCGACCAGGCCCCCACAGGTGTTCTGACCGTCGCGCAGGAATTGGGTGCGGATCCCGAACGGATTACCCTGTTCAATTCGCTTTCGAAACGGTCGAACCTTGCCGGTCTGCGCTCGGGCCTGATTGCCGGTGGCCCCGAGACGATCAGGCGGGTCAAACAGCTTCGGGCCTATTCCGGCGCTCCGCTACCTGCGCCGTTGCAAGCTGCCGCGGCCCGGGTCTGGGCTGACGAAGAACATGTCGCCGAAAACCGCGCGCTTTATCAGGAAAAATACACCATCGCGGATGAGGTGTTTGCAGGCGTTCAGGGCTATATGCCGCCCGAGGCCGGGTTTTTCCTGTGGCTGCCGGTGGATAACGGCGAGGAAACCGCGTTGAAGCTTTGGCAGGAAACCGGTGTCCGTGTCCTGCCGGGCGCATATCTTTCTCAGGGTGATCCGGGGCAAAACCCGGGCGAACAATTTATCAGGGTCGCCATGGTGGCCCCAAAAACAGAGATGAAGCGCGGGCTGATCACGCTCCGCGACTGCATCTATTCGTGAGGTACGAGGGCAAAATGGCATCATTGAACGCGCGCAACCGCGATCCTTTGCTGGACAGCAGCACACAGGCGGCCATCGAACGGCGTAGCAAGGAACTAATCGGTATCGGTCTGATCCTGCTTGGTCTTGCTGCTGCGGCGATGATCTGGTCCTACACGCCAGACGATCCGAACTGGATGGTTTCGACCGATGCACCGGTGCAGAACTGGATGGGCCGGATCGGCGCTTCGATCGCGGCGCCGCTGTTCATGATCGTGGGTTGGGGCAGCTGGGGTATCGCGCTGGTCCTCATTGGCTGGGGCGTACGTTTTGCCGGGCATTTTGGCGAAGAACGCGCCATTGCCCGCCTGATTTTTGCGCCGATCTGGATCGCCGTTGTCTCGGTCTATGCGGCAACGCTTGTTCCCGGTGACGCGTGGCGGGCAACGCACAGCTTTGGTCTGGGCGGTCTGTTTGGCGACACGGTGATGGGTGCGCTGCTGACGCTGTTGCCGATTTCCTCGCATTTCATGGTCAAACTGATGTCTCTGGCCATGGCTCTGGGCATGCTGGCGCTGGGTGTGTTTGTGCTGGGGTTCACCAAAACCGACGTGCAGCGTGGATTCCGTGCCTTCCTGCTGGGGCTGGTGATGTCCTATGACATGCTGATGAACCTGCTGGGGCGCGGGGCATCTGCCACCGCACAGGCCGCACGCGACCGTCGCGCGCAATGGGCCGAACGCAGGGCGATGCGACCAGAGGCCGCCGAGGCCGTATTCGATGACGAACTGGCCTATGCCGATGAACCCGTTTTCGAAGAGCCGATGATCGAGACGCCGGAGCCCGCACCCAAAACCGGCCTGCTGGCCCGCATGCCCGCCCTGATCCGCCGCCCGGAACCGATGCCCGAGCCGGAACTGGTCGATCCCGAACCCGTGCATGGCTATGACGAAATGCCGGGCGAGGATCGTATTCGTTCAAAGATTTCGGCGGCTGTGCGCAATCGCAAGGTGGCCGCGGGCGAGATGGCGCCCGAACCCGATCCCAACCGTCCGCTGACCAAGGGGCGGGGCAGGGGGCCGGATCCGCTGATTCTGAACGCCGCGCGGGCGGACGAACTGCCGCCGGAACCACCGCTGACATCTGCCGGATTGCCGCCTGAACCTGTACTGACAGCTGAACCCATGCAGGACCGGTACGAGTCCGCGATGCCTGACTATGACGAACAGCCGGAATACGCCCAGTCTTATCAGCCGGAAGCCGACTACGACGAAGAAGAGGTGTTCGAAGACGCACCACAGCCTGCGCCGCAAGCAAAACCGGCTATGAAAATCCCGGTCGCCGAACCGCGCAAACCTGTCGTGGCTCAGCCAATTCGCCGGAATGTGCTGCCGTCGCGACGCGCGCAGGCAGAGGCGCAGCCGGCACTGTCGTTCGAAGAACAGCATTCCGATTTCGAACTGCCTCCTCTCGGCCTGTTGTCCAACCCGGCAGGCATCCAACGCCACCACCTCAGCGATGAGGCGCTGGAAGAAAACGCGCGTATGTTGGAAAACGTGCTGGATGACTACGGCGTCAAGGGCGAGATTGTCAGTGTGCGCCCCGGTCCGGTTGTCACCATGTACGAACTGGAACCGGCTCCGGGCCTGAAAGCCAGCCGCGTGATCGGTCTGGCCGATGATATCGCGCGGTCGATGTCCGCTTTGTCGGCACGGGTTTCCACGCTGCCGGGCCGCTCGGTCATCGGTATCGAGCTGCCGAACGAAAACCGTGAAATGGTCGTGCTGCGCGAGATTCTGGCCAGCCGTGACTTTGGCGACGGCAACCAGTCGCTGCCGTTGGCGCTGGGCAAGGATATCGGCGGCGACTCGGTCGTGGCGAACCTGGCCAAGATGCCCCACCTTCTGATCGCTGGTACCACCGGTTCGGGTAAGTCGGTGGCGATCAACACCATGATCCTGTCCCTGCTTTATAAGCTGACACCGGACGAATGCCGCCTGATCATGATCGACCCCAAGATGCTGGAACTTTCCGTTTATGACGGCATCCCGCATCTGCTCTCGCCTGTTGTGACCGATCCGAAAAAGGCGGTCGTCGCCCTGAAATGGGTCGTGGGCGAGATGGAGGACCGCTATCGCAAGATGTCCAAGATGGGCGTCCGCAACATCGCCGGTTACAACGGCCGGGTGAAAGACGCGCTGTCCAAGGGCGAGATGTTCAGCCGCACGGTTCAGACCGGCTTTGACGATGAAACCGGAGAACCGGTGTTCGAGACGGATGAGTTCGAGCCCAAGGCCATGCCCTATATCGTCGTTATCGTCGACGAGATGGCGGACCTGATGATGGTCGCGGGCAAAGAGATTGAGGCCTGCATCCAGCGTCTGGCGCAGATGGCGCGTGCTTCGGGCATTCACCTGATCATGGCCACGCAGCGCCCGTCGGTTGACGTGATCACCGGCACGATCAAGGCGAACTTCCCCACACGGATTTCGTTCCAGGTCACGTCCAAGGTCGACAGCCGCACCATTCTGGGCGAGATGGGAGCCGAGCAACTGCTGGGGCAGGGTGACATGCTCTATATGGCGGGTGGCGCCAAAATCACCCGTTGTCACGGCCCGTTTGTCTCGGATGAAGAGGTTGAAGAAGTCGTCAACCATCTGAAACAATACGGCCCGCCAGATTATGTGGGTGGGGTGGTCGATGGGCCAGCCGAAGAAAAGGCTGACAATATCGATGCCGTTCTGGGCCTGAATACCGGCGGCAACACCAATGGCGAAGACGCGCTTTACGATCAGGCGGTGGCCATCGTGATCAAGGACCGCAAGTGTTCCACCTCGTACATCCAGCGCAAGCTTGCCATCGGCTATAACAAGGCAGCGCGTCTGGTCGAACAGATGGAAGACGAAGGCGTAGTTTCGCCGGCCAACCACGTCGGCAAGCGCGAAATTCTGGTGCCCGAACAGTAAGGCATTTTCAAACGGGGGCAGAGTGCCTATCTGGTTTCTCATGAAACAGATTGCCTTTGCCCTTGTCCTTTCTCTGGCAGCGCCCGCCGCATGGGCGGCCGACAAGCTGCCGCTTTCGGAAATTTCCGCGTACCTGAACAGCCTGTCGACGGTTCAGACCTCGTTCACGCAGGTCAATGACGACGGATCGCTCAGCACGGGAAAACTGTGGCTGCAACGTCCCGGACGGATGCGGTTCGAATACGACCCGCCGCAACAGGCCGTGGTGGTGGCCAAGGGTGGAACGGTGATCATCCATGATCCCAAATCCAACCAGCCGCCTGAACAATACCCGCTCAGCCGGACGCCGCTATCCATCGTTCTGGCGCGTTCGGTGGATCTGGGTCAGGCCAATATGGTGGTCGGACACGACTTTGATGGCACCGCAACGGTTGTGACCGCGCAGGATCCTAAAAACCCGGAATATGGCAAGATTGAACTGATGTTCACCGGCGATCCAGTGGAACTGCGCAAATGGGTGGTACATGACAGCGCTGGGTCCCAGACCACAGTGCTGCTGGGGCCGCTGACCAAGGGCAACAGCCTGAACCAGAACCTCTTTGTGGATGGCGAACCGGGTGTCTCGGACAGTCGCTGAGACACCCTGACAGTCTTAATACCTGCAGCTTGCCAGTTGCGCCTGATACAGTTGGGCGCGGCTGTCGACATCGTTTGCGACCCGCAACAGCCAGGACTTGCTGTTATAGCTGCCGCGCGCAAAGCCGGTGTGGCCCTCGTGATAGGCCAGATACTGGTTGCGCGTGTCGCTGGGATGGATGCCGTTTCGCTTATGGCTTTTGTTCATGTACCAACCGACAAAATCCGACGCATCCCGGATACGGTCCCGCTTGGCGCGGCGTTTGCCGGTTTCACGCTGATACTGTTCCCACGTGCCATCCAGCGCCTGACTGAATCCATAGGCGCTGCTTTGACGGCCCATCGGGATGACACCCAGCACATATTTGTGCGGTGTGCGGGCATTATGGCGATACCGGCTTTCCTGATAGATCGTGGCCATCTGAACATGAACCGGAACGCCCCATTTGCGCTCGGTGCTTCTGAACGCTTTCATGTAATCGGGCCGCTCGCGGGCGATGCTGCAGGCATCATTGAGGTTGCTGGGCGGAGTCTTTGACCCGCCGCCACAGGATGCCACAAGCAACACCCCAAGGAGTGCATAGATAAATCTGCTCATTTGTCTCGTGCCTGTTTTTTTTGGCAGTTTAGCGCAATTTACGCAGATAGAAAATCATAATCCTTACAAAACCATAGCAAGAATAGCGGGGAGTGTCGCAATAGCCATAATCGTCGACACCATGACCATGCCTGCCACCGCATCCGAATCCGCGCCGAACCGTTCGGCCAGCAGATAGGACGTTACTGCGACAGGGGTGCACATCTGCAGCACCAGCACGCCGAACGCTATAGTTCCCAAAGAGAACAGATCCGCTACGGCCCAGCCCAGCGCAAAGCAGATGCCGACCTTGATCAGCGACAGCCACACAGCCTGGCCCAGTTTGCGGGTCGTCAGGCGCGCGACGGCCACGCCCAGCGTGATCAGCATCATCGGCACTGCCATCTGGCCCAGCAATTCCAGTGTATTGGTCAGAAACAGCGGCGTTTCCCAATCCCGCCACAGAAACAGTGCCCCCAGCAATGTGGCCCAGACCATGGGCTCGCGTATCACTTTCCCAAACGAACCGCGCCCGGCCACCAGATAGATGCCGTAGGTAAAGGACCACAGCGCCGTAACGGACAGAAAGATCACCGCATAACCCAACCCGGCCTGCCCAAACGCGAAAATGCACAACGGCAAGCCCAGATTCCCGGTATTTCCGAACACAAGCGGGGACAGATAGGTGCGCTGTTCAAGTCCGGTCAGCCGCACGAACAGCCAGAACACCACAGTCAGCGCCAGATTTGCGCCAATTGTTGCCAGTGTGAACCTGGACAGGTCACCGCCCGGGATATCCGTTTGCATCAGCGCCACAAAGATGAGACTGGGCACCGCAAGGGTCATGGCAAAACGCGTGACGAACTGAATCCGATACTCGAAACCAAGCTTCACCCAGGTAAACCCAATCCCGGCCAGCAGAAATACAGGCGTCACGATTTCGAACACTGTCAGGATAAGGTTCACAGTCTGTTTCCCTGGATTTCTGATCAAATATTGGACATGGGGGGCTGGTTGCAGGTATTAATGGTGTGGGGGCACACACAATGTTGAAGACGCAAGCAAAGTACCATCTGGGTCAGGTGGTTCGTCACAGGAAACACCCTTTCCGAGGGGTGGTCTTTGACGTGGATCCGCAATTCTCCAATACCGAAGAATGGTATCAGGCCATTCCCGAGGACAGCCGCCCGGTCAAGGAGCAGCCGTTCTATCACCTGCTGGCCGAAAACGACCAGTCCTATTACGTGGCTTACGTTTCCGAACAAAATCTTGTGGAGGACAGGACGGGTGAACCGGTGGATCACCCTGATATTCCAGACATGTTCGGCCCATTTCGGGACGGCGCATACCCGTTGCATTTTAACCTGAACTGAATTTGGATCTGCGGACATCCTTAGCGATCCCGCCTTTAATACCCCAACGCACAGCCGTCCTTTCTGGGATCGCTGCCGCCTTCCAATACGCCATCCTCTGTGATCCGGATCGCCTGCGCTCCCCCCAGGGGTGTTTCCGGTTGCTCAACAGTGTGGCCTATATCGGATAATTGGCTCAGAACCTGTTTGGAATAGCCTTTTTCGACTTTTAAAATTCCTGCATCGGCAAACGCGCGGGGCGCATCTATGGAAGACTGCAAATCCATCCCAGCATCCAGCAGATTCGACACAAATCGCGCATGCCCGGTCGGCTGAAAGGCGCCGCCCATGACACCGAACGGCATGGTGACCTTGCCGCCTTCGCGCAGCATCCCGGGAATGATCGTGTGCATTGGTCTTTTCCCACCCGCCAGTTCGTTCGGATGACCCGGCTCCAGCGTAAAGCCCGCGCCGCGGTTCTGAAGCAATATCCCGAACTTTTCCGAGGCGATGCCTGACCCGAAACTGTGAAAGATCGAATAAATCAGAGATACGGCCATCCGGTCCCGATCCACCACAGTGATATAGACGGTGTCCTTGTGCACCGCTTCGGTCAGTGGTGCTGCGGCAGGCATTGCACTGTTAGGATCAATCAGAGCGGCCAGTTCCGCTGCGGTTTCCGGTGCCAGAAACCGCTCGATTCGCGAGGTGTGGTCGGGATCGGCAATGAACCTGTTGCGCGCATCGTAGGCCAGTTTTGATGCCTCGGCCTCGATATGCACGCGCTCGGCCCCCAGCGGATCCATGGCGGCCAGATCGAAATGTTTTAGTATGTTCAGCAGCAAAATGGCCGTGGCACCCTGACCGTTGGGTGGATGTTCGACCAGTTCGACGGTTTTGTAATCGCCGCTCAAAGGTTCGGTTTCAGTGCATGTGTTAGAGGCAAAATCCTCGGCGCTGTGAACACCACCAAGCGCGTTCAGCGTGGCCACCATGTCGTCGGCAATTTCGCCGGTGTAAAACGCATCCCGACCACTTTTGGCAATTCGGCGCAGAACCTCGGCCTGTTTTGGAGCGCGAAAGATTTGCCCGATTTCAGGGGCCTGTCCGCCCATCAGATAGAAATCCCGTGCCGCCCCCTTCAGTGTTGCAGCGCCGGTCGCCCAGTCAAACGCCACGCGCGGCGCAACGGGAACCCCCGTTTCGGCATAGTGAATGGCGGGTTGCAGCACGGCATCCAACCCCAGACGTCCTTCGCGTTCGGACAAATGACAAAATGCATCAATGGCGCAAGGCACGGTAACCGCATCCGGGCTGCCCAGTGGTATGCTCTGTACCCCTTGGTCACGCAGAACGTCCGCCCGGGCCGCAGCCGGTGCACGTCCGGATCCGTTCAGCGCGCGAACCGTGTTTTCTCCGGCGCGATTGTAAAGGACAAAGCAATCCCCGCCGATGCCGGTCATCTGAGGTTCGCATATGCCAAGCAATACGGCCCCGGCAATGGCTGCATCCATCGCATTCCCGCCGGATTTGAGAATGTCCAGCGCTGCTTGCGCCGCCAGTGGATGTGACGTCGCACACATGCCCTCAGTTGCCAGAACCTGTGACCGGCCCGGCCTGTGCAAATCTCGCATTTGGGTGATCTCCCCTTTGACAATCCGACACTAGAACGCTTGTTCCGGTTGTCCAGTCATCTGTTGGGGTAAGGTCCTCGACGCCGATCACTGGGTGGGGGCTGTGACGCTCGGCGCCGAGGGAAGCTAACTGAGCTACCCTGTTTTTATTGCCCCGGTTTGCGGCGGGACAATGGTTCGATCTGGGCGTTATTGTGGCTATTTGCTGTACTTTCGGGGTTTTGGCAGATCAAACCGCAAAGATAGATGATTACACCCGTTGCGGCGTTCATACCGAATCTCACTGGTCAACTGCCGGATCAGAAACCAGCCAAAACCCCCTTCCGGCAGCTCCTGAATAACGGAACCTATCTGTGCAGGCGTCCCGCTCGGTGGGTGGCAATCGGGCATCGGGTTGCCAGTATCCGACACGAGGATGTCCAGCCGATCCCGATGCAACCGGCAGTTCACCTGAACGTTTGCGGGTGCCGTGCCCGTATATGCGTGCTCAACCACGTTGTTGATGGCCTCGGCAAGCGCGATCCTTACATCCCCGGCTTTTTCGGCGGGTAGCCCTTGTGCCGCAAGGCCTTTACTCAGGCTCGCGATTCCTGCGCTGGCCTGATCCCTGGTTGCGGGAAAGGACAAATCCAGACGGTCCTGATCATCGGTCCAATCCATGTCGATCACGTCCCGTTCAAAGTCACTCGGCGCGCGCGGACAGCGCATCACTAAGGGACGGAAACAGCCGGAACACCGTGTCCATCCGAGTCAGGCGAAACACCTTTTCCACCACCGGATGTAGCCCGGCCAGGTCCAGTGTGCGATCCGCGCCGAGTTGTTTCATCGACGCCACGATCGCGCCCAATCCGCTGGAGTCGATGAATTCAACATCTGACAGATCCAGCACCACCCGTTCCATCCTGCCTTCGGTTTCGGCGCGCATGTCTTCCTTGAACTGAATCGCCATCGCCGCGTCGATCCGGTCGGCCCGAACCGTGATAACCTGTATTGCGCCGGCCGTGCTGCTGGTCAGGCTCATTTCCGGTGCCCTCCGATGATTATGGGTTTTCTTGGTAGAAATACGCTAGACGGCAATTCTTACCATTCGGTATTCAACATCTCAGAAAGAGGAGGAGTTGAGATGAAAGAGGTCGTGATCGCCGGTGCGTCCCGCACGCCGATGGGTGGATTTCAGGGCATGTTCGACGGGGTCGCTGCTGCGGATCTTGGAGGAGCTGCCATCCGGGCCGCCCTCGAAGGCGCGGGTGCGCAAACGGTTGACGAGGTTCTGATGGGTTGTGTTCTGCCTGCGGGTCAGGGGCAGGCCCCGGCGCGACAGGCCGGATTCGCAGCCGGCCTTGGCGAAGAGGTGCCCGCCACGACCCTCAACAAGATGTGCGGATCGGGCATGAAGGCGGCGATGATGGCCTTTGACCAGATCGCTCTGGGCCATGCCGACACCATGATCGCCGGCGGGATGGAGAGCATGACCAATGCCCCCTATCTGCTGCCCAAAATGCGCAGTGGCGCCCGTATCGGGCACGGTCAGGTGGTGGATCACATGTTCCTCGACGGTCTCGAAGACGCCTATGACAAAGGCCGCCTGATGGGCACCTTCGCCGAAGACTGCGCTCAGGCCTATCAGTTCACCCGCGAAGCACAGGACGAATACGCCCTGCAATCCCTATCAAACGCACTGGCAGCGCAGAAGAACGGCGCGTTTGAAGGCGAAATCACGCCCATCACCGTTAAAACCCGAAAAGGCGAGATATCGCAGGACTCCGATGAACAACCCGGTTCGGCCCGTCCCGAAAAGATTCCGACCCTGAAACCCGCCTTCCGCAAGGACGGGACCGTGACAGCGGCCAACGCATCTTCGATCTCCGATGGCGCCGCAGCACTTGTTTTGGCCTCTGCCGAAGCGGCCGAGGCCCAAGGGCTCACCATCCGCGCCCGGATCGTTGGCCACGCCAGCCACGCGCAGGCGCCGGGCCTTTTCACCACCGCCCCTGTGCCGGCCGCGCAAAACCTTCTGAACCGTATCGGCTGGAGCAAGGACGACGTGGACCTCTGGGAAGTCAATGAAGCCTTCGCTGTGGTTCCGATGGCATTCATGCATGAAATGGACCTGCCGCGCGACAAGGTGAACGTCAACGGCGGCGCCTGCGCTCTGGGGCATCCCATCGGTGCATCCGGCGCACGTATCATGGTCACACTTCTGAACGCGCTGGAAAAACGCGATCTTAAACGAGGTGTCGCCGCCATCTGCATCGGCGGGGGCGAAGGTACCGCCATCGCAATCGAACGCCTCTGAACTTCCTCTTGCCAGAAATGTCCTCGGGGGTGAATTGACCCCCGGGTCAAGAGGGGGCACACAGCCCCCTTACCTTCGTACGAAAAAGAAAACCGACATGACCGCCGACTACGACACACTCGCCAAAACCATCGCCGCCTTGACTGAAGGTGAGACAGACGAGGTCGCCCTGATGGCGACCGTCACCTGCGAAGTGCATCATTCCGATGACCGTTTCGACTGGACCGGTTTCTACCGCGTGACCGAACCTGGCCTGCTGAAAATCGGACCCTATCAGGGTGGCCACGGCTGTCTTGTCATTCCGTTCGACCGGGGCGTCTGCGGCGCTGCTGCCAGAACGGGTGCGGTGCAGCTGGTCCCCGACGTAGACGCCTTCCCCGGACACATCGCCTGTGCCTCTTCCACCCGGTCGGAACTGGTGCTGCCGGTCCGGAATGCAGCGGGCGAGGTCATTGCTGTCTTCGACATCGACAGCAACCAGCCGGATGCGTTTTCGGAATATGACGCAAGCAGTCTTGGCGAAATCCTGTCGAGCGTCTTTGGGCGCTGTTAATTCGCCGGAATCAAATATGTAGCGTCTGTGAAGCCCGCGCTATCCGTCTCGTCCGGGTTCATTCGGATTGCAGGAAAACAGTGCAATCTTGTTGCCTTGAGGATCGCGGAGGTAGCCAACATAGAATTGGGGGCCGTACAAGTCACGGAACCCCGGCTGGCCTTCATCAAAGCCACCTGCGGCAAGCGCGGCGGCGTGAAGGTCACGAACCTGCTTTTGACTGCGCGCCTCAAATGCAACCATACCACCATTCCCAACCGAGGCCGGACGTCCATCGAACGGAGGTTTCACATAAAAATCCGGCAGAACCGGAGACTGGCCCGGTTCGACCGGCAGCGTGTAACTCAGGCCCTCAGGCCCTTCCTCAAGTTCGTAATCAAGGGCTGGCAGGAACGCAGAATAAAACCGCTTTGCTTGCGCGATGTCATCGGCACCAACGGTGACGTAGGCAATCATGCTGCGTGTTACCTTTCCGTTAGTTTGACTATGGCAACGAGGGTATTGGGTTACGCTAGACCAACACACCCTGCGCCTCAATGATCGCGACACGAAACGACGCATCCCCGGTTTTCCGGAACAAACGCCAATCAGGCTAAAAGAAAACCGGCTTATACTAAGAAACCCTAACGCTCTGGCGACTGCCCGGAGTGTTCCGGGCAGTCGCCAGACCAACTGTCTGGCCATCAGATTGGCCGAACAACCAGATGCGGCTGACCGTCGGATGTATGCCGGGCCGAGCGTCCGTCCCACCCGATCTGACCGTTCACCCGCTGACGGAAAGACGAAAAGCTGTCGAATGTGACCACATCGACCGCCTCGTCAAGGTGCAGCGTGATCCGGCGATATGAACCGTCGCCCATGACCGACAATCCCCTGATTTCTGCTGTAAAGGGCTGACCAAGGTATTGGCCTTCGACCCGGTCGCCGACACGCAGGATCATGCGATTTCCCGCCATGGCGTGCAGCGTGTTCCAGTCGCGCGCACCGTGCTGATGGGCGATCAATTCCAGCGCCTTGCCGTGGGACACCTCCACCCCACTGGCGCGCAGTTTTTCCCGCAGGCGTCTGGCCTGCGACTTCAGCTCCTCCACCGGAGCTATGTTTCCAGATACAGTCATTCTTGCCTCGTTTCCTGAAACGGGCGCGTTGGAATGGACGGGGCTCGCATTGCCATCCGCGCGCCGGAAAAGGGGCAACAGATGAAAATTGACAGGGTTTCACCAAAGCCCGAAGGCCGCGAGCGGCAGGAGACCCAAACCTGAGGCATCCTTCGCACTACACCTGAAATTTGTCAACGGACGCTCAGAAATCCGGTGCAGCGCGGAACTTCATCGACACACCGCCCTCGGGGTGTTTCAGCCGCAATTCTTCCGAGTGCAGCATCAGGCGGGGGAATTCGCGCGCTGCACCGCTGGCATAGAATGGATCGCCGAGGATCGGATGGCCAAGCGCCTGCATATGCACCCGCAATTGGTGCGAGCGCCCGGTTTTGGGAAACAGGCGAACGCGGCTCGTCTCTCCTTCGCTTTTCACCACGCGCCAGTCGGTGACGGCGGGCTTGCCTGTATCATGGCAGACCATCTGCAGCGGGCGGTTGGGCCAGTCAACGATCAGCGGCAGATCGACGGTGCCGGTTTTCGGCTCCAGCTCACCCCAGACACGGGCGATGTAGGTTTTTCTGGTCTGGCGCTTTTCGAACTGCATCCCCAGCGCACGCTGCGCATGAGGCGTCTGGGCAAAGACCATCACGCCCGACGTGTCACGATCCAGCCGATGCACCAGCAACGCCTGCGGAAATGCGGCCTGCACGCGGGTCAGCAGGCAATCGGCCAGATGCGCCCCCCGGCCCGGCACGGACAACAGGCCCGAAGGTTTGTTCACCACGATCAGCTGCGCATCTTCGTGCAGCACATCCAGCGGCGTTTTCGGGGGATCGTAGGTCTCGCTCATGCGCGCCTGCCTATCGCAGCGCGCCACCTCCCGCAACGTCGTCCTTGCCCGCGCGCGGGGCTTGGGCAAATCTTGTGGTAGCGGAGAGGAGAGGACATGCATCCCACAATCGAGAAAATGCAGGAAGTGGTCGCCAAAGGCGATGAAAACCTGATCCATGAGATTCTGGCCGAGGATGTGCGGTTTCTGCCGCCAACCTACTATAAGACATGGACCGGGCGGGCACCGGTGGCTGCCGTGTTGGGGCATGTCGGGCAGGTGTTTTCCGATTTTCGCTACCGTCGGGTGATGGGCGACGGCAAGGACTGGGCCTTGGAGTTTCAGTGCAGGGTCGGAGATTTGGATGCGGTCGGCGTCGATCTGATCACGCTGAACGATGACGGGCTGATTCAGGAATTCGAAGTGGTCATGCGCCCTTACAAGACTATTGGAGCGTTGCGCGAAGCAATGAATGCGCGGGTTATGACCGATCCCCGTTTCCTTGAATATCGCGACGCGCTGTCCTGACAATGCCCGGTCCGGTTGCCGCCGATCAGATTTTGCGGGTACCGCTGCTGCCGGTTCTTGCGGTTCAGGGATTGTCAGTCCGGCGCAAGGCACAGTTGCTGCCCGAACCAACAGGCCCGCGTGAAGGGCGCGACGGGCGCGGGCCCCGTTTGCGGTTGCTGATCGCCGGGGACAGTTCGGCCGCCGGGGTTGGGGCGGGAACGCAACAACAGGCATTGGCCGGGCAGTTGGTCCGCCAGCTGGGCAGGCACCACACGGTCGAATGGCGGCTCGAGGCAACGACAGGGCACACCACCGCGGACACGATTGAAAGGCTGCGCGACATTGGCGGCGAGTTCGATGTTGCAGTGACCGCTCTGGGCGTGAATGACGTGACGCGTGCCGTGACAAAGGCGCAGTTCATGCAGCGACAGGCCGAGTTGCTGAAATTGCTGACTGGCACACTTGGGGTGCGCCGTGTCGTGGTCTCGGGCGTGCCGCAGATGCACCGGTTTCCGGCTTTGCCGCAGCCCTTGGCCTGGGTGTTGGGTCGGCAGGCGGGCCGGTTGGATCAGGGATTGCAGCAGGTCGCAAAACAGTTTCCGCAGGTCCGGCACCTGTCACTGCACCTGCCCGAAGACCCGGCCCTAGCCGCCCCGGACGGGTATCACCCAAGCCCCAGAGCCTATGCCTTGTGGGCCGAGCAACTGGCATTGACCATTCGCAGTCAGGACTGAGCCCGCATCTGGCGCACCATCGGAATTGAATAGACGATCAGCGCCGCCCAGATCATCGGAAAGGCGATCATGCGGCCCCGGTCTATGTGCTCTCCGAACAGGGTGATGGCGGTAATGAAGATCATCGTCGGTGCGATGTATTGAAGGATACCCATTGTCGAGAGGCGAACCAGTTTGGCACCGTTCGCATAAACCAGCAGGGGAACCGCCGTGACAATCCCGGCACCAGCCAGCAGCAGAGTGTCCGTCGCGGCCACTCCGAAATTCCCGGCCCCTTGCGCGCCCATCCAAGTGACATAGGCCAGGGCGGGGATCAGCAGGATCAAAACCTCCAACAGGAAGCCCTGATTTGGCCCGATTGGAAGGGACCGTTTGAAAAACGCGTAGAAACCCCATGTGATCATCATACCCAAGGCCGCCCAGGGAAGTTTTCCGGCCTCAAGCACAAGAACCACAACACCCACCGCCGCCAGAGCCACCGCCGCAATTTGCGTGCGGCTCAGCGGTTCGCGTAGCAGAAGCGCACCAAGAGCAATACTGAAAAGCGGGTTGATGTAATAACCAAGCGCCGCATCCAGCGCCTTGCCATTGGCAATCGCCCAGACATAAATCGCCCAGTTCACCGAAATCAGCCCTGCCGTCAGGCAGGCCATTCCCAGCATCCTCGGGTTGCGCAGCGCAGACTGGAGGTCACGTGTACGCCCAAGCGCTATCAGCAACAACCCGGCGACCGGGACGGACCAGATGATCCTGTGAGCAACAATTTCGACAGGCGGAATATGCGCCATAGCCTTCATGTAAAGCGGCAGAAACCCCCACAGAACATAAGCAGTGATCGCCAACGCCAGCCCCTTTGGCGAATCCACGTTTTCGACTGGGTTGCTGGTTGCCGACATTTACCGTCTCCGTTTGACACCAATGGTATCTACGGCAATCGGGGGGGCGTTGAAAACTCCGTAAACTGTGGGCCAACCCATCACAGACCTTGATGGGTCACCTTTTATGCAGGGGGAAGGAAATAGCGAGGCGCTGCCTCGCGCTCCGGAGTATTTGAGGCCAGATGAATGAAGGAACCCTTGTTCATCTGGCCGGAAAATACTCCGGGAGAGTCGCGGCTTGCCGCGGCGGGGCAGAGCCCCCTTGCATGATCGGATCAGACCTTCACACGCTCCGATTTCGGGTCATACATCGGCTTCAGTGACGCCTCAGCCTTCACTTTCACGCCGCAGACGTCGATTTCGTAACTCGACGCCAGCACGTCAGCGGCCTTTTCACCTTCGCAGGGCACATAACCCAAACCGATGGCACCGCCCAGCGTATGGCCGTAGTTGCCCGAGCTCAGATAGCCCACATATTCGCCGTCACGGATGATCGGCTCATTATGGAACAGCAGCGGTTCGGGATCGGTCAGTTTGAACTGGACCAGACGGTTTTTCGGCCCGCTTTCCTTGCGTGCAATCACCGCTTCGCGCCCGATAAAGTCACTGCCCTTGTCGACCTTGACTGCAAAGCCGAGGCCGGCATCGACAACGTGATCCTCGCAGGTGATGTCGTGGCCAAAATGGCGGAAACCTTTTTCGATCCGGCAGCTGTCCATCATGTGCATGCCACACAGTTTCAGCCCCATATCCTGACCTGCCTCATGCAGGGTCTCGAAAACGTGCCCCGCCATGTCCGAGGAGACATAGACCTCCCAGCCAAGTTCACCCACGTAGGTCACGCGATGTGCACGGGCCAGTCCCATGCCGATCTCGATTTCCTGCGCGGTGCCGAACGGGTTGGTGGCGTTCGAGAAATCAGCCGGTGAAACCTTTTCCAACAGCGCACGCGCATTCGGGCCCATGACGGCCAGAACGCCTTCGCCCACGGTGACGTCGGTGATGACAACGCGATGATCGCCAACATGGCGCTGCATCCACGCCTGATCGGCCAGTCGCGTCGCCGCCGGGGTGACAACCAGATAGGAGGTTTCGGTCAGGCGGGTGACGGTCACATCCGCCTCGATCCCGCCAGTGCGGTTGAGGAACTGGGTATAGACGATCTTGCCATTCGGCACCGAGTAATCGCCGCCACCGATATAGTTCATAAACGCCTCGGCATCCGGACCTTCGACCCGGATCTTGCCGAAGGACGACATGTCGTACATGCCGACATTCTCCCGCACGGCACGGTGCTCGGCGGCCGAGTTTTCGAACCAGTTCTGGCGCTTCCAGCTGTACTGGTATTCGCGCTCTTGCCCCTCATTCGCGAACCAGTTGGCGCGTTCCCAGCCGGCAAGTTCACCAAATACGGCGCCTTGTTCTTTCAGGTGATGGTGGAAAGGCGTCCGGCGAACACCGCGCGCCGTGGCTTTTTGACGATAGGGGTAGTGATCTGCATAGAGCAGGCCAAGCGTCTCTTTCGAGCGTTCAAACAGGTACTTCTTATTGCCCTGGAACGGCTGCATCCGGCCGATATCCACATCGCCCAGATCAAAGGGCTTTTCACCGCTGTCCATCCACTCGGCCAGCGCCATGCCCGCACCACCTGCGGACTGGATGCCAATCGAGTTGAACCCGGCAGCCACCCAGACATTGTCCATCTCGGGCGCCAGCCCAAGGTGATAGGCGTCGTCCGGAGTAAAGGATTCAGGGCCGTTGAAAAACGTGTGAATCCCGGCTTCGGCCAGCATGGGCATCCGGTTGCAGGCATCTTCGAGGATCGGTTCGAAATGGTCGAAATCCTCGGGCAGTTGATCGAATTCAAAGCTGTCGGGAATACCGTCCATCGCCCATGGCTTGGCATTGGGTTCGAACGCGCCCAGCATCATCTTGCCCGCATCTTCCTTGTAATAGGCACATTCGTCAGGCACGCGCAGCACCGGCAGCGGGGTCAGGCCCTCAATCGGCTCGGAGACGATGTAGAAGTGTTCGCAGGCGTGCAGCGGTACGTTGACACCGGCCATGCGGCCCACCTCGTGTCCCCACATACCGGCGCAGTTCACCACCATGTCGCATTCGATATGGCCCGAAGCGCTGCCATCGTCGGCAACCCAGTCCACGCCAGTGACCTTGCGGCCCTGCTTGACAATATCGGTGACTTTCACGCGTTCTTTGACAATGCCGCCTCGCTGGCGTGCGCCTTTGGCCAGCGCTAGTGCGATATTCGCCGGATCGCCCTGTCCGTCCAACGGCAGATGAACCGCGCCTTTGACGCCTTCAAGGTTGAGGTGCGGATAAAGCTCAGCTACGCGTTCATTCGAAATCTCTTCGACCTCGACGCCAAAGGCACGCGCCATGGCGGCTTGGCGGTAAATCTCTTCCTTGCGCTCTTCGGTCAGCGCAACGGTGATCGACCCCACGCGTTTGAAGCCGGTGGCCACACCGGTTTCTTCCTCGAGCGAGCCATAAAGCTCCTGACTGTATTTCGCCAGCTTGGTCATGTTTGCTGTCGCCCGCAGCTGCGCGATCAGACCGGCCGCGTGCCATGTGGTGCCGCTGGTCAGTTGCTTACGCTCCAGCAGCACAACATCGTTCCAGCCCTTTTTGGTCAGGTGATACGCGACCGAGCATCCGATAACGCCGCCGCCGATGATGACCACGCGGGCCTTGGTAGGAAGATCAACCATTGTGAAGTCTCCGAATCTTCAGATTTGGCGCATACTGCCACGTAGAGGCGGCAGGAAATCCATCAAAAGCGTCAGAACGGCTGGGGTTTTCACCCTTCGGTATCCACCCGCCTTCTCTGACGGCGCAGGGTGAATGGCGTAATGCCATAAACACTTTTGTAGACGGCCGAGAAACCGTTCGGGAAACCGCAGGCAAAGCCGATCTCGCGCACGCTCATGGTTGTGTTCAGCAGCAGGTTGTTGGCCTTGGCCAGCCGCATTTCGCGGTAGAAGTTGTTGGGGGTTGTGCCCAGATAGGATTTGAACTTGCGTTCCAGCGAGCGGTTGGACAGGCCAAGCGCCGAGACGATTTCGTTGATCGGCACGGGTTCTTCAATGTTGGCCTGCATGATTTTGATGCACTGGTCCAGCTTGTTGTCGCCGGTGGTGGTTGATTTGACGCCCGAGAAGGGCTGCATCGAGCTGAAGTCGCGGATGTTCTCGTGCAGCATGATATCTGCCACGGTCATCTTGCCCGCGCCAGAGATATGGCGCCCGATGACCGCCAGCGCCACGTCGACTGTCGCCCCCATGCCGGCGCAGGTGACGACCTGACCGTGCTCGGTTGCGATTGAGAACTTGGCGTCGAACCCGGCCCCACGCTCGCGCAGGAACGAGGCGTTTTCCCAATGTGTCGCGTGATCGTCCGCGCCCTTGTCCTTGATATAGCGGCTTGCGGCCTCGGCCAGCAAAAACACCTGCGCGCCGCGATAGGTATAATCCGACACGACGCGGGTCAGGGACAGGGCAGGATGGTCGGGGTCGGAATTTCCGATGACAAACACATAGTCGGCACTGGCCTGTGACGAGACCGGTTCGGTTTCCACTGATGCCTTGGCACTGCTGCACACCGCCCCCCCGGTCAGGGACCGATAGTGATAAGTAAAGGGCGGCTGTGGGCACACCCGGTTGGCGATGCGCAGCACATCCACGATCCCGGCCAGTTCGCTTAGGACGAACCCGTCAGCGACGATAATGTCGAAATGCCATTGCCGTTCGGTCGTCATCGTGCCCTCCCGTTCAGACGATCCGGTGGCCCGCTGCGCGCAAACGCTGCGCCAATTCCGTGATGTGGTCGGGTCCGACCTCGCAACAGCCGCCGACGATAGTGGCGCCCTGCTCGACCCAGCCCATCGCGTGATCGGCATAGGCACCGGGGCCAAGGTCCGTTCTTTGTTCCAACGCATCCACGGTTGGGGCGTCTTTCAGGAACCCTTCGGAGATGCGGGTAAAGCCATTGGCATAAGCGCCAAAGGGGCGGCCCATCGTGGCGATGATCCCCAGTGCAGCCGGGATCGCCTCGGGGCGGGAGCAATTGATCAGTACGGCCTGCGGATCAAATTGCTCGACAAGAGGGGCGATGTTGTCCAACGGTTCGCCTGAACGCAGTCGGGTGCCGTCATCATCCATCACCGTCAGCGCCAGCCAGACCGGTTTGCCGCAGCCTTGCGTGCCGCGCAAGGCGCCTTCGGCCTCCTGCACTGACGACACGGTTTCGATGAGGAGCAGATCGACGCGCGGGGCCATCATGGTGGCAAGTTCCGCGAATTTTTCGGCGGCATCAGCGGGGTCGGGGTTCAGGTCCGGGCGGTAGGATGCCAGAAGCGGCCCGAGCGATCCCGCGATACGACCGGCGGTTCCCTTGCGGGCGCGTTCGGCCTGCGATAGCGCAACGTCGATCAGGTCCGGAACCTGATCCTCCATCCCCACCCGGACAAGGCGCGAGCGATGAACGGCGTAGGTGTTGGTCGTGGCAATGGTGGCGCCCCGCCGGAAATAATCGGCATGGACGTCGCCCACCAGATCGGGATGGTCAATCATTACGCGGGTCGACCAAAGCGGCGTTGCGCGGTCACCGCTGCGTTTGACCAGTTCCTGCCCGATCGAGCCATCCAGAAGAGTTATGTCAGCCATGGGTCAGTCTCCATCATGGGATCAGGACCAGTTTTCCTGGCAGCGCCTTGGACTGGAAATCCTGCTGCGCCTTGGCAATGTCCTGTAAAGGGTAGGTTTTTGAGATCAGTGGTCTGATCCGGCCTTCGTTCATCAGCGTGACCAACCGGCCAAAGACCTCGAATGCCTGATGGGTGCATCCGTGGATGGTGATGTCACGCAGGTAGATGTCGCGCAGATCGGCCTGAACCATCGGCCCGGCGATGGCACCGGACACGGCGTAGTGCCCGCCGGGTTTGAGCGCAAGGATGAGGCCAGGCCAGGCCGGGCCACCTACTACGTCGATGACAACATCGAACATGTCTTGCGGCAAGGTGGTATCGCGGCCGAATGTGTCCGTTGCACCCTGTCCTTTGACCACTTCGGCCTTGGCCGGGCTGGTCACGCCCCAGACGGCGGCTCCGCGCAGGGCGGCCAGTTGCACCGCCGCCAATCCGACGCCACCGGATGCACCGGTGATCAGCACCTTGTGTCCCGCCGTCACTCCCGCGCGGGTCAACAGGTTCTCGGCCGTACCAAATGCGCAGGGGATCGCGGCGATCTCCACGTCGGAAAGCGGAGAAGCGGTTACGTCATACAGGTCGTCGGCGTCGACGAGGCAATATTGGGCAAATGCGCCATCGATCTCCGAGCCCAGCGCGATGAACCCGTGCGGGTTGCCGGGGCGCGGACGCGGCAGGTTGATCGGGCAGGTCACGCGCTGATCGGGATTGAACGGAACATCTGCCCCGACAGCCTCGACAATGCCACAGAGATCACCGCCCTGAATGCGGGGAAAGGCCAGCGCTCCGCCCCAGCCACCAGCCTCGACATCCTGATCGACGGTATCGGTGGCCCCGGTCACATCGGACGAATACCATCCGACCCGGGTGTTGATGTCGGTGTTGTTGACCCCGGCTGCCGCGACCCTGACCAGCACCTGCCCGGGGTCAGGGCTCGGAACGGGAATGTCGTCGCGCCACTCCAGCGTCTCCGGCCCGCCGTGGCGGGTCAGATAAACGCCGGACATGACTGCGGGTATGCTCATCGCTCAACCCCCGTCGTACGGATGCGGTGGCACCGGCCCCATCGGCACGATGTCATAGCGGGCGTTTAGATCGGCCATCTTCGCCTCATCTGCAAAGTCCGCTTCATCCATCGTTGCCAGTTCCGTCAGAAACCCATCAAAACCCGATGGCTGAAAAATCATGAGCATTTTCGCAGGTGCGTTGCCCGCGACACGGCAGGCATGTGGCACTCTGGGTGGCACGTGCATCGTGGTGCCCGGAGTGCAGCGATGCCAGTCACCATCGACATAGAAATCGACCTGACCTTCGAGGAAATAGAATGTCTCGGCATGGCTGTCATGCCGATGCAAACCCAGCGCAAAGCTGGATTTGAGGTTGTCCTCCATGAGCGTATAGGCACCGCCGGTGTCCTGACCGGACACTTTGACAAAGGTATGATCGTTTTCCCAGTCATAGTTGGGACCCTCACCGGGTCCCAGTTTGGCATAGCGCTTGCCCATGGAGGCCTCCTTGTCGCGATCAGGCGCGGAGCCGCTCGTTCGCTGGGTCCCAAAGCGGCTGATCTTCCTGTACCACAGCGCGGCACTTTTCGCCGTAGATTTCGACCTCAAGCTCGGTACCCGGGGTTGCCAGATCCGGACGCACCATGCCCAGCGCGACCGAGGCATCGATGCGATAGCCCCATGCGCCGGACGTGGTTTCACCGACGATCTGACCATCATGCCAGATGCAGGACATGTAAGGCGCGTCGCAATCCTTTGCCTCGACCAGCAGGGTAACGAACTGCTTTTTCGCGCCCTGCTGCTTTTCGTTCTGGATCGCGGCCTTGCCGGGGAAGTCCTGCGGCTTGTCCAGCTTGACGAACCGGCCCAGCCCTCCTTCGAGCAGCGAGAAGTCGGTCGACAGATCGCCCTTCCATGCACGGTAGCCCTTTTCGATACGCAAGGAGTTCAGAGCATACATGCCGAACGGCTTGGCGCCTGCGTCGATGATGGCGCCGTAGATGGCAGGCATATGCTCGTTCAGGGCATGAACCTCCCAACCCAGTTCACCGGCGAAGGATACGCGGATCAGATAGGCGGGCTGGCCTGCAACGGTTGCGGACTGGTGCGTCAGCCATCCGGTCGACAGGTCCGCATCGGTCAGAGCCGACAGGATCTCGCGCGATTTCGGGCCGGTGACGATCAGCGTGTCGCGTGTGGTGGTCACGTCCTCGACACTGACACCAGCGGGCATCGCGTTCAGCAGGATGTCGCGGTCATGCCACTGCGCGGTGGCAGCGGTGATCATCACGAACTCATCCTCGCCCAGACGAATGCAGGACATTTCAGTCAGGATACGGCCACGATCGTCGGAGACGTAGATCAGGTTCATCCGGCCAACCTTGGGCAGACCGCCGGTTGCGAGACCGCGCAGTGCCTCGGCGGCACCCTCTCCCTTGACCATGAAGCGCGAGAAGCCTGGCAAATCCAAAACGCCACAATGGTCTCGCACGGCCTCGCATTCTTCTTTGATCCGCTGCTCCCACGGGCCGGACCGGCCCCATGTGTGTGTGCTTTCTTCGGTCACATCGTCACCGGGTTGTGCGAACCAGTTGGCACGCTCCCACCCGTTATAGGCGCCCATGACACCACCCAGTTCCTTGACCTTGGCGTGCACCGGCGACAGTTTCTTGTCGCGCGCAGCGGGCCATTCGTGGTGCGGGAAGTGCATGGCGTATTCGTTGCCGTAAACTTCCATGCCTTTTTTCACGCAGTAGTCGTGATCGGTGTAATCGGTGTAGCGACGCGGATCGACAGCCCACATATCCCATTCGGTGAACCCGTCGACGATCCATTCCGCCAGCACCTTGCCAGCGCCGCCACCCTGCGCGATGCCAAAGGTAAAGACGCAGGCTTCGAACGCGTTTTTCACGCCGGGCATCGGGCCGATCAGAGGCAGGCCATCCGGCGCATAGGGGATCGGGCCGTTGATGATGCGCGAGATACCGGCCTCACCGGACAACGGCACACGCTCCATCGCGTCGGCAACGATGTCCTCGATCCGGTCCAGATCATCGGACCAGAGCTGGAAGCTGAAATCGTCCGGCATCGGGTCGGCTTCGGTTTCCCAATGCGCGCGGCAGTTGGGCTCGTACGGGCCGATGTTGAAGCCGTGCTTTTCCTGACGCAGGTAGTACGACACATCCACGTCGCGCAGCAGCGGCAGCTTTTGGCCACTTTGCTTCGACCATGCCTCGATCTCGGGGATTTCCTCGGTCAGCAGGTACTGGTGGCTCATCACCATCATCGGAACGGTGCGCCCGCCAAAGGGCTTGAACCACTCACCCACGCGCTGGGCATAGTACCCTGCTGCGTTCACCACATAGTCACAGTCAATGTCACCTTTCTCGGTGCTGACGGTCCAAGTGCCGTCGTCGTGCTGGGTCACGCCGGTTGCAGGGGTAAAGCGCAGGATTTTTGCACCCATGTCGCGGGCGCCCTTAGCCAGCGCCTGTGTCAGCTGCGCCGGGTCAATGTCACCGTCGCTGGGGTCGAACAGCACGCCCTCAAGGTCGTGGGTTTCCAGGAACGGGTACTGTTCCTTGGCCTGTTCAGGCGTCCACATCTCCATCTCGATGCCCTGATAGCGGCCCATGGCGCAGGCGCGCTCAAACTCCTGAACACGCTCTTTCGTGTGGGCCAGACGGACCGAGCCGGTCTGGTGGTAGTTCATCGGATAATCGACCTCATCCCCCAGACGGGAATACAGCTCGGTCGAATACCGCTGCATGTTCATGATCGCCCACGAGGTCGAGAAGGTCGGCACGTTCCCCGCCGCATGCCAGGTCGAGCCTGCGGTCAGCTCGTTCTTTTCCAGCAGGACGCAGTCGGTCCAGCCTTTCTTGGCCAGATGGTAGAGCGAGGAGGTCCCCACCACACCGCCACCGATAATAACCACGCGGGCTTTTGTCGGAAAATCACTCATGTCTTTCAGTTCCTGTTATTGCGCCCGTTGGGGCAGGTCGTCCGTGATGTCGTAGTAATCGCCCTTGTCGGCCACAAAGATGTGCCGGGCGAGTTTCAGTCCGGTAGGCGCGTCCAGCGCCCCCATGGAAATCGAAATCGTGTCCTCATCATTGTGCTGCCAGAAGAGGAACGAACCGCAGGCGCGGCAGAATCCGCGCTTTGCAATGTCGGATGCGCGAAACCAGCTCAGCGTGTCGCTGGCGGTAAAGCTCAGGTTGTCCTGATGGGTCGAGGTCGAGGCCCAGACATGGCCCGATTGCTTGCGGCACTGGCCGCAATGGCAGGCGGATGGTGGCGACAGGTCTCCGTCAATATTGAATGCGACGGCGCCACAGAGGCAGGAACCGGAATGCATGTCTTTATCCCCTTGCTGTGGGCGTGGTGCTGGCCCCCAGCAACACGCCGTAGATGATGAAGCAGGTCGCCATCACCCGGCGCACCCATGTGTTGAAGACGGCCCCCAGCGCGGCCTTTCCCATCAGCGCGCCAAGCAGGGTGAACCCGGTATAGCTGAGCGTCGTGATGATCAGAGCCGTGGGCATAATCACCGCCATCTGCTGCCAGATCGGCACGTCCGGCTGCACGAATTGCGAAAACGCCGCGAGGTATCCGGCAACGCTTTTGGGGTTGATCGTGGCGACGGCCAGCGCGTGCAGATAGATGTGCCGCGCGGGGCGTTCGGTGGCCGGGACTGGCCTTGTGGCATTCATCCAGCCCCGCACGCCCAGCCAGATCAGGAACCCTGCGCCGATCAGCTTGGCGATAAAGAACCCGGTTGATGATGCCGCGATCAGGGCGGTGACACCCAGCGCCGACAGGATCAGAAAGGCACTGGCCTGTGTCAGGATGGCCAGCACACCCAGCATCGCCTTGGGAAACGGCAGGCTCATCCCGTTCGAGATGCAATTGACCGCATTCGGTCCCGGAGTGGTAACGAAAACCACCCAGAACAGCGCGAATATGGTCCAGGCCTCGAAACTCATCAGTACACCGGCGGGGCGATGACCCAGACCGCAACAGCGGGCTCGTCATAGGGGTTGGACCATTGATAGGGTTCGTGCTTGATCCGGAAACTGTCGCCCGGTCCCACGGTGTAGGCACGGCCGCCGATCTTGAGATCAAGCTGACCGGAGACCATGTAACCAACTTCCTGCGTGGGCCGGTTCGCCGGGGTCTGCATGCGGGAATGGGGCTGAAAGGTCGAATGCACCATCTCGAAATCATCGGTCAGGTCGGGTGAGAGCAGTTCTTCGATCAGCCCTTCCTCGCCCGATCCCATGGGGCGGCGCGACCCGGCGCGGACGACATATCCCTGTTCATCGGCGGGTGCCGCGGAATGGGCAAACAGCATCGACATGGGCACACCCAGACATTGGGCAATCTGGCGCAGATCAGAGATCGAGGGCTCGGACATGTCGCGTTCGACCTGGCTGAACCAGCCGACCGACCGATCAAGCTTTGCGGCAATTTCGGCAAGCGTCAGCCCGCGCGCCTTGCGCAGGGCGCGGATATCGGCACCAAGTGTCGCGCTGTGTGGGGCCTGGTCGTTCACCTGTCGCTCCGAATCTCGTGAAATTTTCTCCTCGTTTTTCACCGTGACGCAATCTGATGAAAAAACCAAGCGTTTTTTCACGGAGCATCCAAATCCGGCTGTATCGAGCCAGCGACACAGGTTGGCCAGACTGCCAGAGGACCCGGATGTTACTGACCGACGATCTCGATTGTATAGTTACGTCGGGCACCGGCGGGCGGTGGCGGAAACGGGGCAGCAGTTCTGATCTGCGCCAATGCCACCTGATCCAGACGCTTCGAGCCCGAGCTGCGGCTGATCGACAATGACGCAAGTGATCCGCTATCGGCTATTTGAAACCGGACCACGGCAGTTCCCCGAATGGTGACACTTTTGCGCCGTGTCCGTGAAATTTTCCGCAACACCAGACCTTTGTAATTATCCGCAGCCGCATCGCCCTGCTTGGCCGACGCGACCCGGTTCTGTGTGGCCTTGCTGGAACCGTCCCGTTTGCGGCCTGCGTCGCTGCCCTTTTTGGCGGTTTTGCCTGCGTTTCCCTGTTGCGATGCGACCTGACCCTTGGGTTTGGGGTCTGCTTCAGGCTCAATTTCAGTCTTCGATGTTTTTGCGCTCACAACATTGGTCGATTGCGCAGGCGCCAGGGCTTTTTGCCGAACAGTCGACGAATGAGAGTTTGAATCACGTGGCGCCGTCACCTTGCTGACCCTCGTGGTTCCCTGCAGGGCAGGAGCTTTTGCGTTCGGGCTGAGCGTTTGTTTTTCGGCGGGTTGGGTTGGTTGCGGCGGTTGCGCCTGATGACGCGACGGAGGTGGGGCAGATGCGGCTGCCCCCGCGACAAGATCCTTGAAAGATGACCCGAAGGCGGCGACCTCGACTGACCCGCTGCCCTCGGTTTGTGCGGGTTCTGATGTCGAATAATCCTGCAAGGCCAAACCATGCGTTGCAATGGCAAGGAAGACTGCGATTACAGCCACACGGTACGATGAAGGGATCATTGCAACGCTCTTTCAGTCACCACGAATATCTGTTTTGCGCCAAGCGCCCGCAGATCCGAACTGACCCGGACCAGCTGGATTGCCGGCAGGGACCGATCCGGCACGATCCGTATCGCGTCCAAAGGCAAATCGATCGAGGCCCGGTCAGCATAGGCTGCCGCAGACGTCAGCTCGGCGCCCCGGTATTCCATGGTGCCGTCGGCCCGTATCACCAGAGCATCCGGCGGCTCGCGCCCTTCCAGATCCTGCGTTTGCACAAGCTGCACATCACTGTTCATCGGCGGCGCCAGCGTGCCCGCGATCATGAAAAAGACCAGCAGCAGGAAAACAACGTTGATCAACGCAATCGTCGGTTCCCTGGCATTTTTGGGCCGAGATCCCAGCCGCATCATCCCAACACCCGGGTTTGCAGAAGCTGTACCGGTCGCAGCACTGCCATCAGGTCAATCAATTGCTGCGAGGTGGTTTCCTGCCCAAGGCTGATCACAACGGTCTGAGGTTTATCGGATTGCAGCACTGATGTGACCTGCTGCAGCGATACAGATTGCCCATCAAGCAGAATTTGTTCTGCATTCAGTTTCAGGAACCGAACCGTGCGGTCCGTATCTGCGCCCCCGCCAGTCGAAGACGTCAACTCGATCTCGCCATGTTTGGAAAAGGTCGAGCTCAGCATGAAGAACAGCAACAGCAAAAAGATGACATCGATAAGCGATGTCATCGAAAGGCGCTTGCGCCGCTTCTTCAGCACATCAAGCGCCATGAGCTGCCAGCGCGGTATGCGGCGAACCGACTTCCGGCTCTGACAGGGTATGACCGGGCGCAAATATCGTGCGAAATGCCCGGTTTGCAAAAATGCGCTCACGTCTCATCCGGGCCTCGAACCAGGTCAGGATCATGGATGCGGGCATGGCAACCGCCAAACCGGCTGCAGTCGTCAGCAGTGCCACCCAGATACCCCCGGCCAACAGCGACGGGTCAACGGAACTGCCTGCCCCCTGCAACGTCCGGAATGCGTCGATCATACCGATGACCGTGCCGAACAACCCCAGCAGCGGAGCAAGCTGCGCCACCATGTCCAGCACGTTCAGGCCTTGTTCTAACTGCGCAAACCGGGTTTCTGCCTCGGCATCTGCGCGATCCGACAGGTTTTGCCCGTCACCGGAAAACGCCATCCGTACCACCGGCGCCAGATAGCTGCGGCTTTTGTCCAGATGGGTCCAGGCTTCGCCTTTGTTGCCCCTGTCCCATGCGTCGATGGCCTGAGAAAGTTCCAGATGTCTGGAGACGCCCGCCGCCCTGTATTGCCAGAGCTTGTAAAGAACCAGCGACAGCGTCGCGACGGATGTCGCGATCAGGACGGCCACAACCGGGCCGCCCAGTTCGACAATATTGAGAAGAGATTGTTTGATGTCTGTCATCCCTCTATCCGATCATGTCGATGTTCAGACGGCTCTTGACGCGCAGTGCATCCATGCAAGCATCCGTCGGGCCGCCATTGGTCTGGCATTGTTCGGCCCCGTTGATCAGAACGCGACTGATTTGGTCGCAACTCAGGCCGTCGAACTGAAACTGCCGGACCCTTGGACGCCCAACCGGCAATTGTTTGAAATCCAGCAATGTCAAAAGCGCGACCTGTCCCTCGGCGCCAAACAGAACCGTTTCAAAAACCACCTCGGCGAGGTCGTCATTGGTCGTGTTCTCGGCCACGAAACTCAGAAGGCAGCTTTGCCCGCGCAGCTCTGCCGCGCTGAGTTCAAGGGAAACGCCACCGGTGGGGACAGGTTCCTCGGCGGCGACTGGCCCTGTCCCCACGATAGGGGACAGGGCCAGCAGGGCCGCTAGAACAATGGGATTTGGGGGTGTCGACATGACCGGCCCTTTCGCTTGCCTCAGAAGGTCTTCGCCAGTGTCAGCTTAAAGTTCCGGCCCGGCGATTTGCGGGTCGAAAGGCTGGACTGGTAATCTTTGTCAAAGATGTTCTCGATGCCAACGCGAACCTCGAAACCTTGGAATGCGCCCTCTTGCGGCAGGTACGTGGCACGCAGTGTGTTCAGTCCATAGCCGCCGATTGGATTACCCGACGAATCAAAGCCCGCTCTGGACCCCAGGATTTCCCAGCTGACATCAAGCGTCCGGCCAAACCGTTTGCCGACTGTCAGCCGTGCGGTATCTGCCGGTTCATTGCGCCACCGTGTTTCGGCACCGGTAGCACTGGTTTCCGTGGCTTTGACAATGTTTGCGTTGAAATCGGCGTAAAATCCGCTGGCAACCGCATAGGACGCTTCGATTTCCACACCCTGAGCATTGACCTCATCTGCGCCTGAATAGGACGTTATGTCCCGCAGGGTCGTGTCATAGAGGTTAACCTTGGCGCGCACGACGTCGCCCGAGGCAAAGATATCGCCCTGATTATACGAGAACCCGGCTTCCCAGGTCGTCGATTTTTCGGGTTGCGTCATGAATATCGGCGTACCCAGATCGTCGATGATCGGCAGGCTTTCGGTGTATGCGCCGCCGCCGAAAATCGCGAAACCGCTGGCAAACTCGTATCGCGCTGACAGGCCGCCCATCAAGGCGCTGTTGTCATAGCTTGCGTTTGCAGGAGGGGTCGCGTCGCTGTTGCCCTTGATATCCTGTGTCTCGTACCGCAGCGCTGGTGTGATCGTCAGCTGATCACCGATCTGCATGTCGTCAACCGCAAACACAGCGATCCGGCGGTCGGTACCTCCGGGCGCCGATGCCGCATCAAGCCGGTCCCGATTGATGAATTCGATACCTGTGCGCAGGTCGTGCGATACGTTTCCGGTCTGGAAATACGACGCGTTCTTCACCGTCAGCTTTGTCGTCTCGTATTGATGATCCGCATCGGCCAGAGCCCGAACTGACGGGAAAAAGGGCGTTCCCTCCAAACTCGAGGACCCCTCGACATAAGAACTGTCGATAGTCTGGTCCGAATAGCTGAGGTTGACGTCCAGATCGATCAGGTCATTGCCTGCCGGACGGTACTGATAACGCAAGACGGCAATTTTTGTATCGATGTCGCGGTCCACGTTGCCAAACGCATCGGATGTTGTGCCGAACGAGTCATAAGGCACATCGCGCTCTTCTGACTGGGACTGGTTCCAGGATGCAGTCAGCGAATGTTCGAGGTTGTCGCCAAAACTGTATTTACCCTTGGCCAGAAAGGACGGCAGCGTGAAAGCGCTGTTGCCGATGTCCTGTCCATTGCCGTCCTGCTGAATGTCCTGATCGCGATAGGTATAGTTCAACAGGAACTCGGCCTGCTCGGTCGGCTGCCAGGCCAGGATCGACGACGAGGCAAATCCGTTGCCGTTCGAATACCCCTCCAGCGTTTGACGGAACCGGAATCCCGGCTCGCCTCCGGTAAAGTCGGACGCGTCCTTGGTTTCCAGCTGAACGACACCGCCGACCACGCCCGAACCGTATTCGAACGACCCCACGGTTCCGCGGATCACCGAAACACTTTTGTACAGCTGCGGGTCCGTAAACAACTGGTTGCCGATACGGTACAGCTCCTCGCCGCCAGTCGTCGCACCATCGATAAGGACAAGCACTTTCTGGTCAGTGCCAAAGGTGCCGTTGGCCCCGAAGCCCCGAATGTTGATACCTGAACCTTGCGGGGTCGAACCGTTCACCAGGGTCACGCCCGGCACGCTGTCGATCAGTTCCGCAACTGTGTTGGCCTGCCGGTCGTTGATCTCTTCCTGATCGATGTTGGTCACGGGAACTGCAGTATCCGTCTGAATTTCCCGCTTGCTTTCGCCCAGTTCAAGGGTGCCTAGGAAACCGTCATCCTGTTCCTGCCCCCAGGCTGCGGCTGCCATAAGGCTGAGGCCTGAGGCTGTTCCCCACAGCCTCATCATCTGTAATTGCGCACGCATATCTGTCCCTTCGATACGTACAAGGACCGGAAGGGCTGGCAGGGCGCTGGCGCTGGTCTTTTTTGTTGTTTTTTAAATCCACCATTTGGCGGCTTGTGTTCGTTAATAAAGCTTACTAAATTAGTCAACAATAAATCGGGGCCGTTCTGACGACCCCTGCCAGCATGCGGCTGATATCAGCACTCGCAGCGCCAGCTGATCCAATCCAAAATTTGAAGATGGGAAAACCATGATGGAACAGGCGCTTATGGCACCGGAACAGGTGCGTGCCGCATACAATGAGAACCCCGAACGTCGTGACCGTGATCTTGCTGACTCGCTCGGACTTGCCGAGGCACAGCTGGTTGCCGCTTTTGTTGGCCATGAAGCGACTCGGCTGTCGGCAGATCTTGACGAGATTTTCCCGCGCCTCAACGGGCTGGGTGAGGTTTTGGCACTCACCCGGAACCCGTCCTGTGTGATTGAAAAAGTAGGGCAATACGACAGCTATCATTCCGGCGCGCATGCCTCGATGGTTCTGACCGAAGATATTGATCTGCGCATGTTCCCGAAACACTGGGTCCATGCCTTCGCCGTTGAACGTGAAGGCGATAAGGGAACAAAGCGGTCTTTGCAGTTTTTTGATGCCGCAGGCGATGCGGTGCACAAGATTCATCTGCGTGACGATTCAAACCATGGGCATTGGCACGACCTTGTTTCGGCGCTGAAATCAGAAGATCAGGCGCAGGTGCTGAATGTCGCGCCCCGCCAACCGGCCGAAGCGCCAAAGGCCAACGTCGAAAAGGCCGACGCCCTGCGCACCGAATGGGCAAAGATGACCGATACCCACCAATTCCTGCGCCTGACTTCAAAGCTCAAAATGAATCGCCTAGGCGCATATCGGATCGCTGGCGAGCCATTAGTGCGCGCGCTGGAGGTCAGTGCAATTGAGACGATGTTTGAGCAGTTGCGGGCTCAGCAACTTGAGGTCATGATCTTTGTCGGAAACCGCGGTTGCATCGAGATACACGGCGGGCCGGTCCGGACGATCAAACAGATGGGACCGTGGTTCAATGTTCTCGATCCCCGTTTCAACCTGCATCTAAGATCGGATCACATTGCCGAAGTCTGGGCCGTCACCAAACCGACCCAGCGCGGACCAGCCGTGTCGGTCGAAGCTTTCGATGCCGATGGAGGCCTGATCTTTCAGATTTTCGGACGCCGCTCGGGTGAGACGGACCACCGCCCTGCCTGGGACAAGCTCGTGTCGGGTCTTGAGCCGCTTCAAACGCCGGAGGTTGCCTGATGGGTATGTGGCCCACCGTCCTGAGCGTCGGCTTTGTTGTTGCCGGATGGGCTGCACCACACGCGGCATCTGCACAGGAAACAGAGGCCAATCGCATTATTGCGATTGGCGGCTCCGTGACCGAGATCGTGTATGCATTGGGTCAACAGGATAGGCTGGTCGGACGCGACCGGACGTCAAGCTTCCCCCCCGAGGCACAAGACCTGCCGGACATCGGCTACATGCGCGCGTTGACACCCGAAGGCGTTTTGTCCGTCGCCCCGGACATGATCCTATCAATTGAAGGCGCCGGTCCGCCCGAGGCGATTACCGTTCTCAAGGACGCGGGTGTGGAATTCGTGGAAATTGCTGATGAATTCAGCCGGGACGGCGTGGTGGCCAAGATCAGGGCCGTTGGTGCAGCCCTGAATGAGGAGTCTGCGGCCAATGCACTGGCAGATCAGGTCGGGGCGGAAATTGACGCGGCCAACGCAGCGGCTGTGGCTGCGACCGGGTCCAACCCGATGCGCGTTCTTTTTATCCTGTTTGCACGAGATGACCGGATTCTGGTTGGCGGTACCGAGACACAGGCGGACAGCATCATACGGCTGGCCGGTGGCGTAAACGCTGTCCCGAATGTTTCGGGGTTCAAACCGATCACCCCCGAGGCTCTGGCCGTTGCCGCTCCGGATATCATTTTGATGATGGACAGGGGCGATGATCATGCAACCAGCGAGACCGAGCTTTTCGAACTGCCGGCGCTTGCGTTGACCCCGGCCGGTCGGAACAAAAGACTGGTGCGCATGAAGGGGCTGTATCTTCTGGGTTTCGGCCCCCGGACCGCGTCCGCGATCACTGAACTGTCTGCTGCGTTGCAACGAAACGGGCAAGGCCTGTGACCCTTGTTTCCGGGCATGATGGTATGACCATCCCCTCGGCGGACCGTCGAGCGGCTGCACGAATGATGTCGGTGTTTCTTTTGATGCTGCTCATACTTGTCAGTGTAGCAAGTATTTCCGTTGGTGCGTCATCCGCATCGCTGGGAGACGCAGTAACGGACCTGATAACGGGTCGGGATGTGTCGGATCTGAACAGGATCGTATTGTGGGATATCCGCCTGCCACGTCTGGCGATGGGTATACTTGTCGGTGCAGCCCTGGCTGTGTCCGGTGTGGTGATGCAAGGCCTGTTCAGAAACCCGCTGGCCGATCCCGGGATCGTGGGCGTGAGTGCCGGGGCAAGTCTGGGGGCAATTTCGGCGATCATACTTGGTGCCTATTTGCCCGCAGCAATACTGGGCTGGGTCGGAAATGGGCTTGTCGCATTCGCGGCGTTTTTCGGCGGCTGGGCCTCAGTCCTTGTTCTTTACCGGGTCTCGACCCGGCGCGGTCAGACATCAGTGGCGACCATGCTGCTGGCTGGTATCGCGCTGGGCGCGTTGTCCGGCGCAGTTTCGGGCGTTTTGGTCTACATGGCCGATGATCAGCAGCTGCGTGATCTGACCTTTTGGGGAATGGGGTCGCTGGCAGGCGCAACATGGACCAAGGTTGTGACCGTCGCGCCGATTATCCTGATCGCCATCGTCTCCGCGCAATTTCTGGCCCGCGCGCTGAACGGCATGGCCATGGGAGAGGCCGTTGCACATCATATCGGCATCCCGGTCCAACGCAGCAAAAGCCTTGCCATTCTGGCGGTGGCCGCCGCGACAGGTGCCGCCGTGGCGGTGTCGGGTGGTATCGGGTTCGTAGGGATTATCGTGCCGCATCTGCTTCGCATCGCAACGGGCCCCGATCACCACAGACTGCTGCTGAATTCCGCACTTCTGGGCGCCAGCCTGCTGCTATGCGCCGACATGACCAGCCGCATCGTCGTCGCACCCGCCGAGTTGCCGATCGGTATCGTGACGGCCGTACTCGGGGCGCCGGTATTTCTGTGGATTCTGCTGCGACGCCACGGGATGATGGGAGCGTAAGCAATGAAGGCCGAAAACATTCACGTCCGGCTGGGCGGCAAGGAAATCCTGCGCGATATTGAATTTAACGCGCAGCCCGGACAGGTGACCGCGATCATTGGTCCGAACGGGTCGGGGAAATCTACCTTCCTCAAGGTGTTGTCGGGTGAAATCGCCACATCGGGCAGGGTCCTTCTCAACGGGCGGGACATTTCGGCGCTGAAGCCTTGGCAATTGTCGGCAATGCGCGGCGTCTTACCCCAATCCTCGACTGTTGCCTTTCCATTCAACGTTCTCGAAGTTGTCCGGCTTGGGCTGGCAGACGGATTGGCCGCGACAAACGACCATCTACCGTCCCGGGCCCTCGCTCACGTTGACCTCAGAGGGTTCGAACACCGTTCGTATCAGGATCTGTCCGGAGGTGAACAGCAGCGCGTGCAAATGGCGCGGGTACTGGCGCAAATCTGGGACGCCCAGCGTCATGATCAGCCCAGATGGCTGCTGTTGGACGAACCGGTTGCCAGTCTGGACATCGCCCATCAGTTTACGGTTCTGGACATCGCCAAGGATTTTGCCGCCCGGGGCGGCGGCGTGATTGTGGTGATGCACGACCTGAACCTGACCGCATTGTTCGCAGACATGATCTGCGTTCTGTCGCAGGGTAAGGTTTGGGGGTTCGGAACGCCTGCGGATGTTCTGACCGATGAGATGATGACAGATGTTTATCGGATCAACGCGAAAATCAACAAACTGCCGCCGACCCATGTGCCATTCGTGCTGCCGCAAACGGTGAAAGCAGTTTGTGCCACCTGAGTTCGGTCGCGAACGCCGAACTTCCGCAAGGATCAGAATGCGACATAGTCAGTGATTTGCCGCCATAGGTGACGAGGTTTGCAAGGCGTATAACAACGCCTTGCAATTATTCATGCAATTCCCTCAGCCTATTCGGCGGCCCAGCCACCAACCGCCTTGACCTCCAGAAAATCCTCAAGCCCCCAGAGACCGCCTTCGCGGCCGTTGCCGGATTGCTTCATGCCACCAAAGGGAGAACCCGCAGCGCGGGACTGGCCGTTCATCTCGACCATGCCTGACCGCAGTTGCCGCGCCATGCGGTTGGCCCGCGCGGTGTCCTGCGTCTGCACGTAATTGGTCAGGCCATAAGGCGTGTCATTGGCGATCTCGACAGCCTCTTCCTCGGTATCAAAGGGGATCATGGTCAGGACCGGGCCAAAGATTTCCTCGCGCGCGATGGTCATCTGGTTGTTGGCATCGGCAAAGACGGTGGGGCGCACGTAATAGCCCTTGTTCAGGCCCTCGGGCCGCCCGGTGCCCCCGGCAACCAGTCGCGCGCCTTCGTCGATGCCCTTCTGGATCAGGTCCTGAATCTTGCCCCACTGGACCTCGTTGACCACCGGTCCGATATGGCGGCCTTCGTCCAGCGCGTTGCCGACCGAAACCTTGTCGGCCACTTCTGCCGCCATCTCGACCGCCTGATCATAGATCGGGCGCTGTACCAGCATCCGGCTGGGGGCGTTACAGCTTTGGCCGGTGTTGTTCATCATATGCAGGACGCCGCGCTTGACGGCCTTTTCATCCGCATCAGCAAAGACCACGTTGGCGCCTTTGCCGCCCAGTTCCAGATGCACCTTCTTCAGCGTATCGGCGGCGTTTTTGGAAATTGCCGTGCCGGCGCGAGTCGAGCCGGTAAAGCTGACCATATCCACATCCCTGTGGCCCGACAGTTGCGAACCGACGCCCACACCGTCGCCGTTCACAAGGTTGAAGACACCCGGTGGGAACCCTGCCTCATCCATCATCTCGGCAAAGATCATCGCGTTCAGTGGGCTTTGCTCGGACGGTTTCAGAACCATCGTACAGCCCGCAATCGCGGCGGCACCGACCTTGAGCGTGACCTGATTCATCGGCCAGTTCCATGGTGTGATCAGCGCGGCCACACCCACAGCTTCATGGATGATCCGGTCATTCGGCGCGTGATCGCCAAGCGGGCGCTCGAACTGAAATTCTTTGGCGGCCCTGATAAAGTTCTTAAGGTGCCAGATACCCGCGCCGACCTGCTGTGTGCGCGACATGTCGATGGGCGCGCCCATCTCAAGCGACATGGCACCGGCCAGATCCTCGCCCCGGGTCTTGTAGATATCGACCAGCTTTTCGACCAGCGCGATACGTTCTTCCGGCGGGGTTGCCATCCAGCCGGGCAGGGCGGCTTTTGCGGCAGCAACGGCGGCATTGGTGTCTGCTTCCGAACCCAGTGAGATCACCGCACAGGGTTCCTCGGTCGACGGGTTGATGACCTCAAAGTCGTTGGGTGTGGCGGGTGCGACCCACTTGCCGTTGATGTAGAAGTTGCGTTTGTCGATCATGGCTCTCCCTCCCGATCAGAATCCTTTCGACCGCGCGGTCGGTTTTACGGGGCCACTCTGTCATCCCCGAAACAAGGGGGCAAGTGGGGGTTGGAAATATGATCAAAAATTAAGTTCGACCGAGTACCGGGCTTTTCCAAGGCCAATGAGTACGATTTTTCATCGCAGACGGGTGCGGATGCTTTAACGTGGCGTCTGAGTGATTAGGTTGTCACCAACCGACTCGGATATTTCACGCGAAAGGAGATGAACCATGGGTTTGCGTATTAACGATACTGTCCCGAATTTCACCGCAGAAACGGATCAGGGCACCGTTCAGTTCCATGACTGGATCGGCGACAGCTGGGCGATCCTGTTCTCGCACCCCAAGGATTTCACCCCCGTCTGCACCACCGAGTTTTCGGCTGTGGCCCAGTTGAACGACGAATGGGCCAAGCGCAACACCAAGGTTATTGGTGTCTCGGTCGATGGGGTTGAGGATCACAAGAAATGGAAAAAGGATATCGAGGCATATGGTAATGCCAACCCCGGTTTCCCGATCATCGCCGATGATGGTCTGGCCGTTTCCAAAGCCTTCGACATGCTGCCTGCCGAGGCCTATCTGCCCGATGGCCGCACCCCGGCGGACAGTGCGACCGTGCGTTCGGTCTTTATCATCGGGCCGGACAAGCAGTTGAAGCTGTCGATGACCTACCCGATGACCGTCGGCCGTAACTTTGCCGAAATTCTGCGCGCGCTGGACGGGCTGCAGATGACAGCCAAGGGCGTAGCGACACCTGCGAACTGGGTGCCGGGCGAGGATGTGATCATTCCGCCTGCCGTGTCCAACGAGGAAGCCAAAGAGAAATTCGGTGAGTTCGAGACGATCTTCCCGTATCTGCGCAAGACCAAGGCACCGTCGTAAGGCGGGACCGGGGCAGGGGGGCTGTTTGCCCCCCATCGCGCATAGGCGCGATTCCCCCCTAGAGTATTTTCAGCCAAATGAAGCAGGTGGACGCTGCGGATGCAGGTGCAGCTGCGCTCTGTAAGCTGCGCGTTTGAATTCGCGGGTCAGCTTGTCGCTGAGTGGCGGTTTAGTCTGAATGGTTGATCCGCCGATCTCTCCGGCCACTTCCTGATTACCTGTGCCCAAAAGGGCGTGGATGGGCTGGCCGGTGATCCAGTGCATTTGCAGAAACGTGTCCACAGGGCGGTCGATCCGGTCGGTCGCGTCCAGCAGGCGTTTGGCGGCGTGGCGGCCCACGACCTGACAGACGCATTGCAGGCCGATCACGCGCGGCAGGATCAGACGCATGTCGTCCTGACCGGCAATCGTCTGGGCCGGTGTTTCGCGTTGTTTTACCGGCAGGCGGATATAGTGATCCGGTGTTGCGAGGGGGCGCAGCAGTTCCAGCGCCCGGGTGATTTTAGCCGGATCAACCCGCAGATCGTCCTCGGTGATGATCGCCAGATCGATCTTGTCCTCGACCAGCTTGCGCCAGATGCGCCGATGGCTTTCAAAGATGCCGATCTCGGCCGGGCGCAGCGGAAACGGATAGCGGGGCCGATGCAGATTGCCAGGGTGGAGTTCAACGCCTGCGATCTGGTCGGGATCACGCCCGTTCACGGCCTCGAACAACTCGGCATTTGGCAGATCCGCGCACAGCTGCTCGGCGTTGGGGCGGCGTTTGGTGCTGGACGACATATGGATGATGAATGAGCGCATGCCCCCGTGCATAGAACACGGGGACATGCTGGGGAAGAGAAACCGGATCGAAACGCTTCCCCGTTTGTGTTCAGAAGCTGTAGCGAAGGCCAAAGTTGAGGCTGAACGTATCCAGATCGTCTTCAAACGTACCGGTTGACGTACCATTCGGCGCAAGGCGTTGGGAGGAGACGTCGAAGGCGCGGGAATAGCGGGCGTCGACCGTGAACGCGGTCGAGTCGCTGATGTCATAGGCGACACCGGCAATCAGCTGGGCCGCGAAATTGGTGTCGCTGTCGTCCAGCGCCACACCCGGCCCGTAGACGAAATCCAGATCGGAATAGGTCGCACCCACACCGAACCCGACAAAGGGTGTGATCGCGCCGCCTTGTTTGAAATCAAACAGAAGGTTGGCGAACAGCGAGGTCTGGCTGACATCGCCCGATACATTCCCTTCAGCCCCCGGTCCGTTGCCGGTGAAATTCACCGCGTCCACGTCATTGTCGCGATAGGACAACTCCAGCTCGATCCGGGTGCCGATGCTGTCATTCGACCATGCGGGGATTTCGGTGCCGACGGCCACACCCAGTCCAAAGCCGCCGTCAAATTCGGTATCCACTGATTGGGTTCCGCCCCCGATCGAGCCGGAAAAGTCGCTGTCCTGTAACTGGCTGTAGCCTGCGAATCCCTGAATATACACGCCGTCGGGAAGGGTTTGGGCGGCCAATGTAGAGGCGCTGAGGGTCAGGGCCGCAGAGGCGAGAATGAGACGGGTTTGCATGGTCATGTCCTTTGTTCCGCAGAATACATGACGCACATGTGGGCGACGCACGCGCGAAAGAAAGCCACTAAGGCTTCACTTCGATTCACAGGTTTTTTGGGTGGTGTGAGGGGACTGGTCCGGCGCGGCGGTTCAGACACCGTGAGTGGCCATCATTAAAACTTTCCCGACGGTTTGCCGCCGTCTGACCGGTTGTTCAGTTGCCGGAAAGCTATTGCTGCGGCGGCAGCGGCAATTTTAGCGGTACTCCGACACTGCTGATTGCCGAATTGATCGCCCCCCATACTTCGCCCACAATCAGATTCCAGGCCTTTTCGATGGTAAGCACCGTCAACAGTGCCAGATCGCGGGCGAAAAGCTCGACATGTTTTTTGAGCCTTTCGATGAAACGATTGAACATCTGGTTGTTGGTTTTGAGGATTCCAGAAACCCGTTCGCGCGAAATCACGACAGCCAGTTCCGCGATGTTTTCCGACTGGTTCTTTGCAAATGTACGGACACTGGCAAACCCGTTACCAAGTTCGTTGCTGAGTTCACCCAAGATGTTGGATACGATTTCAGATACTTTCATGAGGTCAATTCCTTATCGCTTCAATGCTGCTTCAACGATCAGCGTAGGTTCGATCGCTGCGGTGTAATCCTTTAAAAAAAGCTCAACGGTTCCGGGTTGTAACGTGCCGAGACGGTGGGTGTCTCGCAGATCGGAAAGACTTTCGACAACCAGTTGGAGTTTTTCCGGCGTGGTATTGAGACACTTTTGCGGTGTGCTGTCCCGGCAGACTTCCTCAAGCAGTGGTGACTGCGCGAACCGAACACCCAGCGGAGGTGTCGGGCGGGCTTTGGCCTTGTCCCGCGTTGCGCCGAACGCACCAATTATCGCATCGTATTTTTCCGAGTATGTGCTGAAGCTGCAAGAGTTTGGACAACTGCTCAATCCGCTGAATACGGCAAGTGTCCTTTCGTGTGTAGCATTCAGTTTTTCCTCCAGCTCCGCGTCATACGATGGCACCGCCTGTATCGTGCAAGCGGTTGTCACAAGTAGGAAACCAATCAGGACCGACCTGGTTCGATAAATGGGATTTGGCATAATACTCTCCAGAAAATATCAACTAGAATACGATCCCGATTGATTTTCAGGCAAGAAAAAAGGCCCCGGTCGGAAACCGGGGCCTTCGTGATCATGAGGGGTGGCGGATTAGTCCGCGCTTTCCTCTTTCTTTTCTTTTTTCTCGGGAACGATCTCTTCGCCGGTTTCCTGATCGACCACTTTCATCGACAGGCGAACCTTGCCGCGGTCGTCAAAGCCCAGCAGCTTGACCTTTACTTCCTGACCTTCTTTCAGAACATCCGACGGGTGGTTCAGGCGGCGGTTTTCGATCTGGGACACGTGGACCAGACCGTCGCGCTTGCCAAAGAAGTTCACGAAGGCGCCGAAATCAACGATCTTCACGACTTTGCCGGTGTAAACCTGACCTTCTTCCGGCTCGGCCACGATCGAATAGATCATGTCATAGGCCTTCTTGATCGATTCACCATCGGGCGAGGCGATCTTGATCACGCCGTCGTCGTTGATGTCGACCTTGGCACCCGAGGTTTCCACGATCTCGCGGATGACCTTACCGCCCGAGCCGATCACTTCGCGGATCTTGTCGGTCGGGATGTTCATGGTCTCGATGCGCGGTGCGTGGACCGAGAATTCGTTGGTCTCGGACAGGGCTTTGCCCATCTCGCCCAGAATGTGCATCCGGCCGTCCTTGGCTTGTGCCAGGGCTTTCTCCATGATCTCGGGTGTGATGCCCGCAACCTTGATGTCCATCTGCAGCGAGGTGATGCCGTTTTCGGTACCCGCAACCTTGAAGTCCATGTCGCCCAGGTGGTCTTCGTCACCCAGAATGTCCGACAGGATGGCGTATTCGCCGTCATCTTCCAGGATCAGACCCATGGCCACACCGGCAACCGGTGCTTTCAGCGGAACACCCGCATCCATCATCGACAGCGAACCGCCGCAGACCGACGCCATCGAGCTGGAGCCGTTGGATTCAGTGATCTCCGACACGATGCGGATCGTGTAGGGGAAGTCGGTCGCCGCAGGCAGAACCGCCTGCAGGGCGCGCCATGCCAGCTTGCCGTGGCCAATCTCACGACGGCCAGGGCCACCAACGCGGCCAACTTCACCAACCGAATACGGAGGGAAGTTGTAGTGCAGCAGGAAGTTCGATTTGAAGTTTCCGTGCAGCGCGTCGATGAACTGCTCATCATCGCCGGTGCCCAGCGTGGTCACGGCCAGCGCCTGCGTTTCACCACGGGTGAACAGGGCCGAACCATGAGTCCGCGGCAGCATCGAGGTTTCCGCAACGATCGAACGGATATCGGTGGTCGAACGACCGTCGATCCGCTTGCCGCCTTTAACGACGTCGCCGCGCAGAATGCCTGCTTCCAGCTTTTTCATCGCGGAACCGAGGTTGCCGTCCTCCAGCTGCTCTTCGGTCAGCGCTTCCTTGATCGCTTCACGGGCAGCGGCAACAGCGGCAGTGCGCTCCTGCTTGTCGGTGATCGCGAAGGCGGCGCGCATCTGCTCTTCACCGGCGGCCTTAACAGCGGCGGACAGCTCCGAGTAATCAGGCGCTTCGAAGTCGAACGGCTCTTTCGCGGCTTCTTCGGCCAGCGAGATGATCAGGTCGATGACCGGTTGAATCTGCTCATGCGCGAAGTTTACCGCGCCCAGCATTTCCGCCTCGGACAGCTCGTATGCTTCGGATTCAACCATCATCACGGCGTCTTTGGTGCCGGCAACAACCAGATCCAGACGCTGTTCGGGGTTCAGGCGCAGGTCCTGCATGTCGTCGACGGTCGGGTTCAGAACGTATTCGCCATCCTCAAACCCAACGCGGGCACCGGCGATCGGGCCACGGAACGGCGCGCCCGAGATGGTCAGCGCAGCAGAAGCAGCGATCATCGCGACGATGTCGGGGTCGTTGACCAGATCGTGGCTCAGCACGGTGCACATCACCAGAACTTCGTTCTTGAAGCCGTCAACGAACAGCGGGCGGATCGGACGGTCGATCAGACGCGCGGTCAGCGTCTCTTTCTCAGTCGGGCGCGCCTCGCGCTTGAAGAAGCCGCCCGGAACCTTACCGGCGGCATAGTATTTTTCCTGATAGTGGACGGTCAGCGGGAAAAAATCCTGACCGGGTTTTTGCGCACGGGCAAAGGTCACGTTCGCCATGACGCTGGTTTCACCCAGCGTGGCAATCACGCTGCCGTCGGCCTGACGGGCAACCTTGCCGGTTTCCAGTGTCAGCGTCTCTTCGCCCCACTGCATAGATTTCTTAGTTACATCAAACATTTGCGTATCCTAGATGAGAGCACTCCCGCCCCTGCGGGTCTCCCGTTTGCATGGCGGCCCCATTGCCGCCGACCCCATTTATCTTCCGTTCGAGTGCCGGGGTCTTGGCACAACGTCTCAGATACCGCGCGCATACATGAGAATGCGGCAGAAGGGAAGGGAAACCGAACGCCGATCCCAACGCCGTGCTACCCCACCTGGTGGGCGGGGCAGCAACTGTTTTTCCTCAGGCGGCGGTTTTCTGCCGCTGAAACGGGATTTTTTCAAAGAAAACAGAACATCCCAGCCCATCGACCGCGCGGCGGTTGTCGAATGAACACCGGACCATCAGCCCTTCATCCGTGAACAGGATGTCGTCCACCGGGTCGATATCGGTGTCGTTGAAACCCGGAAAACAGGGGCGCAGCTCTGTCAGAATCCGGCTGAAGAACGCATCCGGGCTTTCACCGGTTTCGGCCTGAATCGCCCTGATCCTGCCGGCATCCCTTTCATCAAGAATGTGCCCGAACTCCCGGCCTTGCTGAACCTTGATCATCGTGTTCGTGATCTCGATTCGCGCGCCGCGTTTCCAGCGCATTGGCGGGGTGATTGTCCAACACACCCACGGATTTCCGGAACCGGTTTCGACATAGCCGGATGTTCCCGGGCCCCAATGACGGGTCAGTGCCGCGCGATAGCCCGCCACCTGCCGTTTCCAATTGTCGTCGGTCACATCCAGCCGTATCACCGGGCCGCTCACGCCGGTTTCTTTCATGATTTCCAGAAAGGTGCCGGGTTCAGCGATGGAGAGCGCCGTCACCGCCACATGGCGAAGCGACGCGTGCGGATCGTTTACGTCGGGCCCGGGCATATAGCCAAGCTGACCCATCCGGTTCAGAAAACCGGTGACGTCGAAATTCAGTTTCATCAACTGTCCGGATGCGTTAGGGGCCTGTTTTTCCAGCGTGGTTTTCAAAGCGTGGTAATCCGGAAATCCGAACCCACGCGCCAGACCCTGATCCAGATGGGATGACTTTATGGGGCCTCTGATCGGCCGCAATGAGTCTTTCAGTTGTCGGTATGAGTGCATATCGAGGATCATGCTCTTCTCCTGATTGAAAACGACTCCACATGCTCGCAAGTTGGACGGGAGCCTTTCAGTTAGAAGGCAGTCTCGAATATTCTGAGTTCAGTGATCGCGTTTTAGGCCTGCGAGTGCCTCGGCTGCGCGCCTTGGGTTCAATATTGGCGCGGGTGCGAGAGTTGTCAATGGTAAGCTCTCTTAAAAATTGAAACAAGGCGGGCACGCTGTTACGTTGCCTGTGGATGAACGAAAAAAAACGCCCGCCAAAGTGGCGGGCGTTCAAATCTGAGTCCCGGGCCTGGAAACCCGTGCAAAAAGCGCTTAGCGACGGATACCCAGCTTTTTGATCAGGTCCTGATAACGGGCCTCTTCCTTGCCCTTGAGATAGTCCAGCAGCTTGCGGCGCTGAGCAACCATCTTCAACAGACCACGACGACCGTGGTTGTCTTTTTTGTGGGTTTTGAAGTGCTCGGTCAGGGTGTTGATGCGCGAGGTCAGGATCGCAACCTGAACTTCGGGCGAACCGGTGTCGCCGTCTTTGGTTGCGAATTCTTTCATCACGCGTGCTTTTTCGTCAGCAGTAATCGACATCGGGGTCTCCTTTAAGGGTTAGAGTGAATGGCGCAGGCCGGGATGTCGTCCAGCACAGGCCCATGGAGATAACCGCACCGAATCCGGCACGGATGGGCGCGTATAGGCGCAATTTTGTTAGGTTGCAAAGGGAATCTGCGGATTTATCCGCTTAAACCCAAAGTTGGCAGTTCGGTTTCGCGCACCAGTTCGATGTCGTCCGCCGACAGGCCATCCGCGCCAAACAGATGCGCCACTTCCTGCCCGTCGACCAGCACGCGCATTAGGTCGCTGTTCTGTGCGTCGGTCTGGATTTCGATGTCCGGATCGGGGTTCTCTGCGTCTTCCCAGGTCACGAGCAGCTTGTCCTCGCCCGGGGTGAAGTCCATCACGGTGACCTCACTTTCAACAGCATTTTCGCCCAGGATAATTTCGTCTGCGCCGGACCCCCCGGTCACGACATCGCCCCCTCCGGCGATGATCACGTCATTCCCCTCACCGCCGTTGAGGAAATCCGTGACAAGTCCTTCCTCGTCAGCGTCCTGACCGGACAGAACATCATCGCCGCTGCCGCCGAACAGGGTGTCAATTCCCGCATCGCCATCCAGTATGTCGTCGCCATCCCCGCCTAGAAGTGAATCCTGACCGTGTTCTCCAACCAGAATGTCGTCGCCTTGACCGCCCACCAGTTCATCATCGCCATCGCCGCCGTTCAACTGGTCGTCACCGAAATGACCGAACAACCTGTCGTCTTCGCCATCACCGAAAAGCTGGTCTTCGCCGTCCTCACCATGCAGGATATCTTTGCCGTCCCCGCCCTTCAGGATGTCATCACCTGTCCCGCCCAGCAGAACGTCATTCCCGTCGTTGCCAACAATCGTGTCGTCGCCGCCATATCCGTTGATCTGATCGTTGCCATCCTGCCCGGCAAGTGTGTCATCGCCACTCTCACCGGCAATGACCAGATTGCCGTCGTAGTCACTTATCAATCCGTCAGCAGGCTGATCTGCGGATGCCTCGGACGGTTCATCGACGTCCTCCCCGATCTCAATGAAAGTTCCTTCGGAGTAGTTGCCTTCGGTGATGCCGTCATCAACTGCGTCTGGATCGTCTTCCTCATCGGAAAACACGTCGCCCAACGCGTACGCTGCGCCGCCGACTGCTGCCATGCTGAGCAACCCGATCAGAAACATGGGACACCTCTGCCAAAGTAGTGCGTGAGGTCAGAATATCCTGTGAATCAAGGGGTTGGTCAAAGCCGAACCGCTTTGTTGGTTAACGATAGGACTTTAGCCCCAATGCTGAGGCTGTTGGGAATAAGCAATGTAAAGCGGGTGTTTTGGATGCCCGTCCTTGGTTAATCCCAGATGGAACAGGGGCTGTTTTGTTCCGCGCAATAACTGCTCGACCGCGGGGCCGCGTTCCAGATGGGTGCCGTGGGTGCCCCATGCGGCAACGATCTGGTCGGCCCAATCAACCCCGGCCAGAATGGCATCATCGTTTTCGGGGCCAATGGGATCGGCGGCTGCGCGCATCTTACGCGGGTCGGTATCGCGCCAGGCAAAGATATTGGTGACCTGAAATGCGCCAAAACCCAGCGTCCTCGCGCGCCGTTCACAGCGTTCAACGGTGGGATCGTTCTGAACCTCGGTTGCGGTCGAGGGATTCAGCATTACAAACAGCGCCTTGCGCCCGGCCGGATCCCAGACCCGAGTCAGGCTATAGCGATAGCATTCGCAATCCGAATAAACGGCGGTCGAGGGCGCATCGCCCTTGGTGTGGGAACGGGTAATCATGCCGCTGACTTACCATGCTTCACCGGATGGGGCCATAACGACTGACAGGAGTTTGTGACAGGCGCACGCCGTGCGTTTTATTAGGCGAAGTGAGCCGGTTCTGACGGAATCAAATCGGTTGCGTGACCGGGCGCCTTTGCCTCTGCCAACCTAGTATTATTATGAGTACGAGCGCACTGGCCAGCATCGCAAGTGGCGCTGGGAGTGGGATGGGACTCATCGGTGGGGCCAGAGTAATCGAATATTCGCCAGAGTTGGTTACACCGCCCGGAAATCCGCCGACCAACGGAAAAATCGCGTAAAGGGGCGGCTGCACGCCGGGGTTAACGGAATCCTCCAAGGACAGGATGCATTCCATCGCCAGACAACCTGACCCAGCTGCGGAGTTCGTGATGAACCCTTCTGTGGAGGGGTTGCCGCGAATGTCATTGCTCACCGCATCGTAAACAGGCGCGCCAACGCCAGTCCCAAGTGTGTCGAAGGTAACGCCGTCTATGGTGATGTTGAAACTGGTCAGAAGACCTCCGGTATTCGGCGCCTCAAATGTGCCAACCGAGGTACCAACTGTGATATTGTAGCTAACGGTTATGGCATTCGCCATTGGTGCCGAAAGGATAGCTGCGGTGATTGAGAGGGCCAGCGCTTTGAACGCTTTGCTGCGTAAGGAATTAAACATAACCGACCCTCCAGACAACTAAACCAATGATGCTATTATAGCAAAAATCGGGCGGTCCGTCCAATTTCACCCCAGCAACATCCTGTTGATACACTGGGTTTGAATTGCGGGCTCGTCGTCGGTCAAGTGCCTTGCACGAACACCCGACTGGGATGCAATTCGCCGGATTTATAGACGCCCACGGCCACAGCCTGGCCATCCAGCGAGGCCCAAGCTTCGTCGCCATATTCCACATCCGAAGTCAGAACCATGCCCGGATTGCCATTGCGCAGGCGGGTGGCGCCTTCGGGCGTGCATTTCACCTCAGGCAGATCGGCCAGACCGGCCTCCAGCGGGTGCAGGTATTCATCCAGCGCTGTGGTCTTGGCCATTTCGTCGATCTGTTCGATGCTCAGGCCGTTTTCGGCCTCGAAAGGTCCGGACCAGATGCGGCGGAGTTCCTTTACATGACCATGACATCCCAGCGCCGCGCCCAGATCGCGCGCGATCGAACGGACATATCCACCCTTGCCGCACGTCATCTCAAGCATGACATGATCCGGATCGGGCCGGTCGACCAGAACTAGTTCCTCGACCCAGAGCGGGCGCGCGGCGATCTCGACATCCTCACCATCGCGGGCCAGCTTATAGGCGCGCTGACCGTCGATCTTGACGGCCGAGAATTTCGGAGGGACCTGCATGATCTCACCCACGAAAGGCAGCAAGGCCTCTTTGATTTGATCGTCGGTTGGGCGTGCGTCACTGCTGGCGATCACCTCGCCTTCGGCGTCGTCGGTGTTGGTGGCCTGACCAAGGCGCACGGTGAAGGTATACGCCTTGAGCGCATCGGTGATGTAGGGAACGGTCTTGGTTGCCTCGCCAAGGGCGACGGCCAGTACGCCGGTCGCCTCAGGGTCCAGCGTGCCTGCATGCCCGGCCTTTTTGGCGTCCATGGCCCAGCGGACCTTGTTCACAACAGCGGTCGAGGTCAGGCCTGCGGGCTTGTCCACAACCAGCCAGCCGGAAATGTCGCGACCCTTGCGTTTGCGTCCCATTTTTCACCTTGAATTTTATCGAGGCGCGCGACCTAACGGATCGGTCGGGCGCTGTCAAACTAACAGAATGCCGAATGCAGAGCAGCGCGGCTTATTCCAGGCTTTCGACGACGCCAACAATGGGACCCAGAGAGGTAAAACCAACGTCAGACCGGTTCAGAGACGGGGCGTAAAGACGCGAGATATTGCCGTCGAAAAACAGGGCATTCGGTGTTTTCAGAACGTCCCGGAACAGGCTGCCGAATTCATGAAATGTCACGTAGTCATCGGATATCGCAAAGACCGCCCTAGCGCCGTCCTTGCTGGTGCCCACCCCGTTGCGCACATAGCGCGAGGTCGAATCGACCAGAAAGCGCGGGTGCAATTCGCCATTGATCACCAGCATCGGGCCTGACTGCGTGGCAAAGCGGCATTCAGGGGCATCTTCGACGAATGTCAGCGTTTCAAACACATCTGCGCGTCCGTCGCGGATGCAGAACACCCCATTGGGCAGCAGACCAAAATTGCCCGGCCCTGCATTGGGGATCACGCGCATAATCTCTTGCCCGTCTTCGACATAATGTCCAACGGGCGAGCGGTCGTCGTGATACATCCCGGCGTTCATGGCAAAGGCCAGCTGTTCGCCATCCGGGTTCAGCGCGTTGTTTACGGAAGAGAAGTAACCCAGAACCTTGCCATCGTCGTCGTTCAGAAACAGACGCAGGTCTTCATTGGCGGCATCCACCTCGCAGATGGTATACCGCTTGTCCTCATGGGTTAGTTTTTCACAGGTGACCGCAGAGGCTTGCGCCGCCCACAGGACCGCGCACAGCGTCAGAGCCGTACGGTTCACTCGTCCAGATCGCGGCGCACCGCGTCCTGTTCGAACATGCGGCGGGTGTCGTCCAGCCGGTCAAACGTGTCATCCAGACGGAACCGCAGATCGGGCGAGAATTTCAGGCCGACCTTCTTGCCCACCATGCGCCGCAACTCGCTTTTGTTACGGGCGAGCAGTTCGATAACGTTTTCCTGCCCTTTGCCGCCAAGCGGCAGCACATAGGCAGTGGCGATCTTGAGGTCGGGAGAGGTACGTACCTCTCCCACGGTGATCGACATACGGTTCAGGTCGGGGTCGTGCACATCGCCGCGCGCCAGAACCTCGGACAAGGTGCGGCGGATCAGTTCGCCGACGCGGAGTTGTCTTTGGGAAGGGCCGGGGCCATCGTGGAATTTGTTCTTAGCCATAACCCCCGATCTAAGCGCAAAGCAGGGCTTTGCCAAGCGGGCGCGAACGGGGTAGGAGGCTTTGAGCCAAATTCAACAAAAGGACCAGCGCAATGACCCATATTCCGGGGATCGTCATCACAGGGGCTTCGGGCCGTATGGGGCAGATGCTGATCAAGACCGTCACGGACAGCGATCAGGCGCGTCTGGTTGGCGTGGTCGAACGCAAGGGTCATGACTGGATCGGACAGGACGTAGGCGAAGCGATGGGTGGTCAAGCATTGGGTGTGACCGTGACCGACGATCCGCTGGAGGCGTTCGCTCAGGCGCAGGCTGTCATTGATTTCACCGCGCCCGAGGCAACGCTGGAATTCGCGGCGCTGGCTGCGCAGGCGCGCTGTGTGCATGTGATCGGCACCACAGGTATGACGGATGAGCAGATAGCGGCTTTGGAACCGGCATCACGCCATGCCGTCATTGTGCGGGCGGGCAACATGAGCCTTGGCGTAAACCTGCTGGTGCAACTGACCAAAAAGGTCGCGGCCGCATTGGACGAGGATTTCGACATCGAGATCATCGAGGGGCACCACCACCACAAGGTCGATGCGCCCTCGGGCACCGCGCTGATGCTGGGCGAGGCTGCTGCCGAAGGCCGAGGCGTCAAGCTGGATGATGTGTCTGATCGGGGCCGTGACGGCATTACTGGCGCGCGCAAGCGGGGGGACATCGGGTTCCACGCCATTCGCGGAGGCGACATCGTCGGCGAACATGACGTGCTGTTCGCCGCCCCCGGAGAACGCATCGTACTGCGCCATCTGGCCTCGGACCGTGCCATCTTTGCCCGGGGCGCGCTGAAGGCGGCGCTGTGGGGGCAGGGCAAGGCCCCCGGCCAGTATGACATGGTGGATGTGCTGGGCCTATAAGCCATAGACGGCCCGCCAGTCGACGCTACAGTTCGGGTATGCGGATCCTGAAATCTCGCGTGGCAACCGGAGTATTGCTGGCAGTGTTTTATCTGACACTGCTGCCTTTTGTTGCGCATGGATTTGGTATGATCGGCATTGGGCTGTCTGATGATGCGGCCAAACAAAGTTATTTGTTTGTGGATGGTCAAAGAGTCGGTAACGCCGCCATGCTGCTGCATATCCTGACCGGAACGGTTCTGGTGGCATTGGTGCCGCTGCAACTGATCAGAGGGCTTCGGCAGAGTTACAACCGCTTTCACCGCGCGCTGGGTGCGGTACTGATCACACTGGCGCTGGTCACCGGTCTGGCCGGGATGACTTATATACCCCTGCGTGGAACGATTGGCGGACCGGTGATGTCCGTGGGCTTTTTCATTTACGGGCTGTGCCTGTTTACTGCGGCACTGATGCTGGCGTGGATGGCTTTGACTGGCGACCGCGCAGGCCATTGGGCTTGGGGATTGCGGCTGTTCTGGCTGGCGCTGGGGTCGTGGCTTTACCGTGTCCATTATACGCTTTGGTATCTGCTGACCGGAGGGCTGGGGTCAGAGCCCGATTTCTCGGGCCCTTTTGATCTGGTGCAGAATTTCGCGTTTTTTGTTCCTTATCTGCTGGCCGTGCAGATCTGGATTGCGCGCAGGCGGTCGGACCATCAGGGGGCTTTGATCACAAATCCCTGACCTTATCCGCCCGCAGAGGGCAGGACAGATAGACGCCGAACTCTTTACCGATATCGGCGCTGACCCGCGCGTGGACCCGACCCTGCCGATCCAGAAAACGCTGGTTGTCCTCGACCGGGAAAATCCCCTCGTGCCAGATGCCGGGATGGATATATAGGCCACGTGATCCGTCGCACCAGAACGCCACCACCTTTTCAGGGGTCAGGTTGTCGCCGGGCAGGGCGGCAGGCACGATGAAGGGTTTGTTGTCCAGCGGCCAGAACATCTGCCCGCCATCCGGGTGATAGTTCATGTGCCACAAAAGAACCTGATCGCGCGGCGCGGTTTGCCGATCCGTTTGCGCTTGCTGAGGATCAGCAGACCAGCCGAGGACGTAATGGCCTTTGACCGCTTCGTTCTCGCCATAGAGCACATCACCCTGCCAGTCGCATTTGAACGTGCCTTCAACCCAGCCGCCTTCGTCGCCGGTGCCCTCGTCGATTGGCCGCCAGCCCTGTTGCGGCCAGCGGGCGATTTCGATCTCGAACCCCTCGGGATCATCGACCAGACAGCCATAGCCTTTGACCGACGTGTCCGTTGCCCGGATCAGCGGAACCTCATGCCAGGGCAGCGAGGGTTTCGAGCTGGCCTCGAAGATGTATTCCGGTGCGTTCATGCGGCACCCAGATGTCTGTCGACCATGCGTTGCACCATCGGTGCGAAATGGGCGAAATCAGGTGTTTCCATATCCGCACGTTTGCCAGCCTCGTCCAGATAGCGCACCTGAATGATCTCTTTCAGGTTCGGATTGGCCTCGAATTCGGCGACCTCCGCGGCATTCATCGGACCGCCTTGCAGTTCCAGTGTATGGACCGAAGCCGTAGAAAGACGATTGAAGTATTCGGGCTTGGTGGCGCAGAGATAACGCTTGGCGGCCACGTGATAGCGGCAGCAGTCGGTGATGACCGAAGGGAAGAACTGTTCCAACACTTCGGCGCCCGCGTCCTCGTGGTGACGGTCTTCGGTGTCGTCGGGGTGATAGGTGCCGAACTCGGAGGTAAAATGGCCGATATCATGCAGCAACGCGCCGACGATGATTTCCTCGGGCTGGCCGTTCTGTTCGGCGATCGTGGCGCCTTGCAGCATGTGTTCGGCCATGGTGACAGGTTCGCCCAGATATTCCTCACCACCGCGGCGGTCGAAAATGTCACCGATGAAGGCCACGATATTGTCCCGGTTCAGGGTCGAGAAATCCGGTTTCATTCCGCTGCCTCCGGCTGTGCCATCTCCATCGCGGCCAGCGTCGACAGCAACCCGTCCTTGTCGGCGTAGCAGCCCTGCAGCCAGCGCGAGCCTGCGCCGGAATAGCCCAAGCGCGCGTGCAGCACGCGGGTATTGTCGACGATAAAGCTTTCTCCCGGTTCCAGCTTGAACGACACGCCCATGGCCGGATCGTCGATGATCTCGCCCAGTTGCCGATAGGCGGTGTAGTAGGCCTCCATCTGATCAAAGGGGATGTCCACGAATGGGGCCGACGAGCGATTGTTAAAGCGGATGCCGACCAGTTCACCATCCGGCGACAGCTCGATCATCGGGCGGCGCGAGCGCAGGCAGACCCCGTCCGAGCCTTTGTATTCGAAGCGGGCCGGATAGCCTGCCAGCAGGGCAAACCCTTCGGGGTTTTGATCACGCAGCTTTTCCGCGGCGCGGAAGCCGTCGACAACAATTGAATCGCCGCCTTCGGCACTGTTTTCAAGGCAGTAGAGGATCTGTAGCGTTGGCACCGGATCGCGGTAGGGATTGTCGGTATGCGCCTGCAGGCCAAGGCCGGTATAGGCAAGGTTGGTCGGATTCACCTCGGTCCGGACCTCAAAATAGGGGCCATAATTGGTCTCGCGCACATAGCCGAACAGATCGGCCACTTTCAGCAGAGATTCCGGCTCGGTCGGACCATTTGTCAGTTTGGCAAAGCCGTACTCGGCCACCGCCGCCAGCCAGCCGCGTTTGGCTGAGGGGTTCTGGTGAACCTCGGTCCAGTCGGCGCTGGGCGCTTCGATGCCTTGCGACCAGGTGGTAATGCCGGGCGCTATCCGCCCGAATTCTTCAGATTGATTGCGGTCGTAGTTGTGATCCGACAGCCAAGCGGCAGGGAAGGTGACGGTTTTGCCTTCGGGCGCGAAGGTAACGGACAGATCGTCGTTCACGACCTCGGCCGCAGCGACCGAGATATCGGCAGGAATGTCGCCAATCGTGATCAGGCGCTGGCCATTACCCGCTGCGCGGGTTTCGGGGTCAAGCGCATTGTCGCGCAGCCAGATGGCGTGAAAACGGGCGCGGGTGTTGTCGGTGAATTCAACAGTGACGACAGAACCGTCGTGGTTGGCAGAGCGCAGCATTGGGAGTCTCCTGTTCGGCGCGGGCTGTGCTTGTGGAAATATAACCGACATGGCATTACGACAATTAATCCTTATTTCGCCTGAGAGTTGGAAATTCTAATGGCTAAGAAAAAGGTTGGATTGCCGCCGCTTGACTGGCTGCGGGTGTTCGAGGCCGCTGGCCGACTGGGCGGCTTTTCCGCTGCGGCGCGCGAGTTCGGGCTGACGCAGGCTGCAGTCAGCCAGCGGATCGGCAACCTTGAGGCATGGCTTGGCCGATCCCTGTTCGTGCGCGAGGCGCGCGGCGTGACGCTGACGGTTGAAGGCGAAAGCTATTTGCCGATGGTACAAGACAGCCTGTCCGCGCTGGAACAAAACACAGAAGACTTGTTTGGCAAATCGCCACGCGAACTAAGGGTTGCTGCACTAAGTTCGCATGTTCACGCATTGGTTTTGCCATGTGTCACGGCCTTCCACGAAAAGCGGCCCAAGGTCAGGCTGGTGACCGACTCGGTGGCGCGCCGTTCAACACTGGATGAAGAGCGTACATGGCTGCAGATCCGGTATGGGCGTGGCAACTGGCCGGGACGCGAGGCCACCCTGATTGCGCCCGAAGTGCTGGTGCCCATGGTCGCTCCGGGTGTGAGCTTGGATGATGGTGTCATCGAGTTGCGCGGCGAAAGACCGGGTTGGCGCGACTGGTCCCGGAATGCCGGGTTATCCGAACCTCCCATTGCGCGGTTGAGTGTGGATTCGATGGAACATGCACTGACGGCGGCGCAGCAGGGATTGGGTGCGGTGCTGGGGTCGGCCCCGTTGGCGCGCAGCCATTTGGCGTCGGGTGTGCTGTTGCGGCTGGACCTGCCCGAGCTGGAAACCAAGGACGGGTACTGGCTGACATGGCCGGAAGAGCGCGCCCGGTCGAAAAAGCAAAACGCGTTGATCCGGGACTTTGCCGAAACCCTTCGGGCCAAAGGCTGAGCCCCCGAAGCGGGGATCAGAAATCGATCGCGATCCCCTTCTTTTCCCAATCGCCATACCGGGCAGGGTCCGGTCCGTCGCGACCGCCAAGTTCTTTGGGTGCCGTCTTGGCCGCTGCATCGGCTTTCTTGCGACGCTCCTCTGCTTCGGCAAGCGCGCGCTGTGCGGCAGGGGGCAGGTCTTGTTGCTTGTCGCTCATGGCGTTGGGTTCCTTTCCGTGCACGCCCTTGATATACGCCCGCGTCGGCCCAAGGCAATGCGGGCGCAGGTCACAGTCAAAAAGGCGGGAACATGTCGGACGGCGCAACAACGGCACGGCGCAGCGCAATTTATCTTTTGGATCAGATTCTGGGCGAGGGGCGATTGTTGTCCGAATGCCTTGCAGCGGGCGCGCTGGATCGTCTGGGCCACGAAGACCGCGCGCGGGCGCAGCGGTTGACGCTGGAAACCTTGCGAGGGCTGGAACGCGCTGACCGCCTGCTTGAAGGGCATCTGCGGAAAACCCCCGATCTGACGGTTCTCAATACTCTTAGGCTGGGTACGGTCGAACTGTGTCAGGGAGAAGCGGCGCACGGTGTGGTCAACTCCATGGTCGAGATCGTCGGGCGGTCGCGCAAGCATGGGCGCCTAAAGGGGTTGGTGAACGCGGTATTGCGTAAAGTGGCAGCGGATGGGCCGGATGCGTGGCCCAAGATGCGTGTGCCCCGCTTGCCGGACTGGCTGCGTGAGCCTTTGATCGAAGCCTGGGGTCAGGACGCGGTGAAGGGAATGGAACGGGCGCATTTCGACGGCGCGCCACTGGACGTGACGCTCAAATCCGGTGTTGCAGGCCCGGGTGGTGAGGAATTGCCGACCGGTTCAGTACGGCTGCGGGATGCCGGGCAGGTGTCTGCCCTACCGGGCTTCGCTGCGGGTGAATGGTGGGTGCAGGATGCAGCGGCGGCGTTGCCGGTGCGGGTACTGGCCCCGCAGTCCGGGGAAACGGTGCTGGATCTGTGCGCCGCGCCTGGTGGAAAAACGATGCAGCTTGCCGCCGCCGGGGCAGAAGTGACAGCGCTGGACGTTTCCGAGGCCCGGATGAAAAGAGTGCGCGAAAATCTGGCGCGCACTGGCCTGCAGGCCAGTATACTTGTCGAGGATGCGCTGGAACATTCCGGCCAGTATGACGCCATCCTTCTGGATGCGCCCTGTTCCGCCACGGGTACGATCCGCAGGCATCCGGATTTGCCCCATGCCAAGGACGGGTCCGAGTTCGGTGGTCTGATCGAGCTGCAGGCGCACATGCTGCGGCATGCCTGGACCTTGCTGAAACCGGGAGGCCGTATGGTTTATTGCACCTGTTCGCTATTGCCCGATGAGGGTGAAGTGCAGGTAGAGGAAGCGTTGGCCGAACACCCGGATATGACCATCGACCGCGCGGCGCTGCACCTGCCGGGCATCGAGGGCAGCTGGATCACTGAGGAAGGCGGACTGCGTCTGCGCCCTGACTATTGGCCCGAAGCCGGTGGGATGGACGGGTTTTATGTCGCCTGCCTGCGCAAATCGGTCTGAGTTGACGCTTTTCGGTGACTCGACGAAATTCCCCGGCTATCGTTGCCTCAAACGCCCCAGAGCGTGTGAGGCAGAGTAACGGGAACCATGTCGAATCCGGAAACCATGGTCAGACGATGGATGCGGTTTCAGAACCGTCTCTATGCGCGCCTCAGCCAAAGGCAAAAAGGGGTTAAGGGCTTTGTCGGCCAGCCCGAGCCGCGCACTGTCGGATCGTTTGCGCGGGGGCGGCAGCTGGTGGCGGGCAATTTGCTTTTTGCCGGGTATCTCGTCGAAGCTCAGGACACCGGGTTGTGGGACGTTGCGGCCCCTACAGCTGCCTTTGATGAGGAACGGCATGGTTTCGCATGGCTCGATGATCTGGCCGCAGTAGGAGATGCACGCGCGCGGGAAAAGGCGCAACGCTGGGTCTGGGGCTGGATCGAAGAGCACGGCCGCGGACAAGGTCCGGGCTGGGTTCCAAATCTGACGGGACGCCGGGTCATCCGCTGGATCAATCACGCGGTCTTTCTGTTGCGCGGGGCCAGCGAGGATCAGAGCCGCTTGTTCTTTCGCTCGCTTTCACAGCAAACCTGGTTTCTGTCCAAACGCTGGCAGGCGACCACACCGGGGTTGCCGCGCTTCGAGGCTCTGGCCGGTCTGATCTACGCCGGTTTGGCATTGGAAGGATTGGAACACATGGCCGACCCGGCCCTGCGGGCGCTGGCCGGTGAATGTGATCGCCAGATCGACGAACAGGGCGGCATTCCAACCCGCAACCCCGAGGAACTGCTGGAGGTTTTCACCCTGCTCACTTGGACGGCTGCGGCCCTGCATGAGGTGGGGCGGGGTACACCGGCGGCGCAGACGCAAGCAATCAAGCGGATTGCGCCCACCTTGCGCAGCCTGCGCCATGCTGATGGGGCGCTGGCGCGGTTTCATGGTGGCGGCCGGGGGGTTGACGGGCGGCTGGATCAGGCCCTCGCGCAGAGCGGTGTAAAGCCACAGCATCCTGTCGGGCTGTCGATGGGCTATGCGCGGTTGGCCGCCGGGCGCACCAGCGTCATTGTCGATGCCAGCGCGCCGCCCAACGGTGCCGCGTCGTATAACGGGCACGCGTCCACACTGGCGTTCGAACTGACATCCGGGCGGCGCCCTTTGATCGTCAGTTGCGGATCGGGGTCCAGTTTTGGTCTGGATTGGCGTCGGGCTGGACGGGCGACACCCTCGCATTCCACCCTGTGTCTCGACGGTTACTCCAGCGCGCGGCTGTCAGAGCCGCTGAGGGGGACTGCCCATGAGGCGCTGATTGACGCGCCGCACGACGTTCCGGTTGAAGTTGAAGAGGGTTTTGAAGGGGTGCAACTGCAGGGCGGCCACGATGGCTATGTCAAGGTTTTTGGCCTGACACATGCGCGTGTTCTGCAATTGCGCTTTGACGGGCGCGAACTGGCGGGCGAGGATATCCTGCTGGCGCTAAGCGACAAGGCAAGGCGCCGGTTTGATCAGGCCATGGACAGTTCGGGACTCAATGGAATTGGTTTCGACATCAGATTGCACCTTCATCCGGATGTCGACGCGGCGGTGGATCTGGGCGGTGCAGCCGTTTCCATGGCGCTCAAAAGCGGAGAAATCTGGGTTTTCCGGCATGAAAACGGCGGTAAATTATCTCTGGCGCCAAGTGTTTATCTCGAAAACGGGCGATTAAAGCCACGCGCGACAAAACAGATCGTTCTATCTGGTCGCGCAATGGAGTATGCGACGCGCATCCGGTGGACGCTGAGCAAGGCACAGGATACAGCCTATGCCGTGCGCGACCTGCACCGGGACGAGCCCGAGTTTGACTGACGCCAAAAGGACCTTTGGACCCATGACCGATCTTCACCCCGTGCGCCGCGCGTTGCTTTCCGTTTCCGACAAGACCGGGCTGATCGAGCTGGGCAAGGCTCTGGCCGAGCGCGGGGTCGAACTTCTGTCGACTGGCGGCACGGCCAAGGCGCTGCGCGATGCCGGGCTTGCCGTGAAGGACGTAAGCGAGGTCACCGGCTTTCCTGAAATGATGGATGGCCGGGTCAAGACGCTGCACCCGATGGTGCATGGTGGCCTGCTGGCGCTGCGGGACAACGACAGCCACGTGGAGGCGATGAATGAACACGGCATCGGTGCGATCGATCTGCTGGTGGTAAACCTCTATCCGTTCGAGGCGACCGTGGCCAAAGGGGCCGATTACGACACCTGCGTTGAGAACATTGATATCGGCGGACCTGCGATGATCCGCGCGGCTTCGAAGAACCATGCCTTTGTAAATGTGGTGGTCGATGTTCAGGACTACGACGCGCTGCTGGCTGAACTGGCGGCCAATGATGGCCAGACCTCTTATGCGTTCCGTCAAACTCTGGCGCAGACGGCCTATGCCCGCACTGCTGCTTACGACACGGCTGTTTCGAGCTGGATGGCCGATGCGCTGGCCGCCGAGTCTCCGCGCCGTCGTGCCTTTGCGGGTGAGCTGAAGCAAACCCTGCGCTATGGCGAGAATAGCCACCAGTCGGCGGCGTTCTACACCGATGGCACGGGTCGCCCCGGCGTTGCGACTGCCATTCAGCATCAGGGCAAGGAACTGAGCTACAACAACATCAACGACACCGACGCGGCGTTTGAACTCGTGGCCGAGTTCGACCCCGCCGACGGTGCTGCCTGTGCAATCATCAAACACGCCAACCCCTGTGGCGTGGCCAAAGGCGCGACTCTGCTTGAGGCATACAAAGCCGCGTTCGACTGTGACCGCACGTCGGCTTTTGGTGGCATCGTTGCGCTGAACCAGCCTCTGGACGCGGAAACCGCGCAGGAGATCACCGGCATCTTCACCGAGGTGGTGATCGCACCTGGTGCGTCTGATGAGGCTAAGGCGATCTTTGCGGCCAAGAAAAACCTGCGCCTGCTGACGACCGAGGGCCTGCCTGACGTGACCGCAGGCGGCAAGACCGTGCGCCAGGTGGCGGGTGGCCTGCTGGTACAGGACAAGGATAACGGCTTTGTTGGCATGGATGATCTGAAGGTCGTCACCAAAAAGGCACCAACCGACGAGCAGATGCGCGATCTGCTGTTCGCGTGGAAAGTGGCAAAACACGTCAAGTCCAACGCCATCGTCTATGTCAAGGACGGCGCGACTGTCGGCGTCGGAGCGGGTCAGATGAGTCGTGTCGATTCGGCCCTGATCGCGGCCAAAAAGGCAGAACGCATGGCGGACACGCTGGGCTTGCCGCAGCCACTGACCATCGGCTCGGCCGTCGCCTCGGATGCGTTCTTCCCCTTTCCTGACGGTCTGATGGAAGCCGCCGAGGCAGGCGCGACCTGCGTGATCCAGCCGGGCGGTTCGATGCGTGACGACGAAGTGATAGCGGCGGCGGATGAGGCTGGTCTTGCGATGGTCTTTACCGGCATGCGGCACTTCCGGCACTGATGCGTTACGGGATTCTCTTCTGGGCCGGGATGGCGGCGTTTCTGATCGACCAGATCAGCAAATATCTGGTCGTGCATGTCATGCGCGTCGCCGACAAGCCCAACGGAATCGACGTACTGTCGCCGTATCTGGTGTTTTTGTACGGCGAAAACCGCGGCATCAACTTCGGCCTGTTTCAGGGCAACGGTGACGCTGCGCGTTGGATTCTGATCGGAATTTCGGTCGTGGTCTGTGTGGCCGTACTCGTCTGGCTCGGGCGGGGCGCGCGTTCGACGGTCATGCTGTTGTGCGGGGGCCTTTTGATTGGCGGTGCGCTGGGCAATGTGATTGACCGTTTGTTGTACGGATATGTTCTGGATTTTCTGAACATGTCCTGCTGCGGTATCAACAATCCTTTTGTCTTCAATCTGGCGGATGTTTTTATTTTTGCCGGGGCAATCGGTCTGGTTTTGTTTGACGGCAAAAAGGCCTCGTGACGCGCCGGATGAAATGCGATAAAAGCGCCTGAAACAGGCAGGAGATGACCATGCGGATGCCGCTGGCGACAATCATACTGACCGCTGCCGTTGCGGTTGCGGGCTGTTCCAGCAAAGGACTCAAGGATATCCGGCCTCAGGGTGCGGGTCCGGATGAATTTGCGGTTCTGCCGGTGAAGCCGTTGACCGAACCCAAGGATTATTCCTTTCTTCCGGCACCGACGCCGGGTGGGGCGAATCTGACAGATCCCAATCCGACCGAAGACGCTGTTGTTGCCCTGGGCGGAAACGCTGCGGCGCTGAATCCGGCGCGGGCCGTACCGTCAACGGATCAGGCCCTGGTGACGGCATCCAGTCGCTATGGCGTTCCGCCAAACACCCGTCAGGAACTGGCACAGGAAGATGCCGAGTTCCGCAAGCGTCAGTCGCGATTCACGCGTATCCGCCTGTTCCCGGTGGACCGGTACGAACAGGCTTATCGCAAGCAGTCGCTGGACCCCTACAAACAGACGGACGCATTGCGCAAGCAGGGGCTTGGCACACCGTCAGCCCCGCCATTTGGTGAATAATCCTTAACTTTTCGTCATCACTCTTGATCCCGCGCGTCCGCGCCGTAGGTTGACTGTTGAAACGAAACGGAGGACGCCGCATGGTCCGGGCTTTGGCATTGTCAGCCGCCCTGCTTACCGCTACTCCGCTTTTTGCTCTGGACGGGCAGGAAGCGGTGACAACCTTTACGCTGGACAACGGTATGGACGTCGTGGTGGTCGAAGATCACCGCGCACCGGTGGTGCAGCATATGGTCTGGTACCGGGCGGGCTCGGCGGATGAACCCGTAGGTTCGTCGGGTGTGGCACATTTCCTTGAACATCTGCTGTTCAAAGGGACCGACACGCTGGCACCGGGCGAGTTTTCGGCCACCGTTGCGGCCAATGGGGGCAATGACAACGCGTTCACGTCTTATGACTACACCGCGTATTATCAACGTGTTGCTGCTGACCGTCTGGCGCTGATGATGCGGATGGAGTCGGACAGGATGCGCAACATCCGCCTGACCGAAGGCGATATCGCAACTGAACGCGATGTGATTCTGGAAGAACGCAACCAGCGTACAGAAAACAATCCCCGCGCCCTGTTTGGCGAGCAGATGAACGCCGCGCAATATCTCAACCACCGCTATGGCGTGCCGATCATCGGCTGGAAACACGAGATGGAAGAGCTGGATATGGAGGATGCGTTATCCTTCTACCAGACCTACTATTCCCCCAATAATGCAATTCTCGTCGTTACCGGTGATGTCGACCCGCAAGAGGTAAAGGAGCTGGCCGAGGAATATTATGGCGTTATCCCTGCAAACCCTGATCTGCCAGAGCGTGTGCGCTCACAAGAGCCACCTCAGACGGCGGAACGGCGCCTGACCTATAAGGACCCGCGCGTCGCGCAGCCTTATGTTCAGCGCAGCTATCTGGCGCCGGAACGGGACGCCGGCGAGCAGGAGAAGGCTGCCGCCTTGTTTCTTCTTGCGGAACTGCTAGGCGGCGGGACGACGTCGTATCTGAATGAAAAGCTGCAATTCGATAATCAGACAGCGGTCTATACCGGGGCGTTCTATCGCGGTGTTTCGCTGGATGACACGACCTTTGATCTGATTATCGTTCCGGCCGAGGGCGTTTCCCTGCAAGAGGCCGAGGAGGCCATGGATCAGGCTGTAGCTGATTTCATAGCCGAAGGCGTAAGGCAGGAAGACCTTGACCGGATCAAGATGCAGCTGCGCGCGGCCCAGGTCTACGCGCGCGACAACGTGGACGGCATCGGAAATCGGTACGGTCAGGCCCTGACCAGTGGGTTGACGGTTGAGGACGTTCAGGCATGGCCCGAAATCCTGCAGGCCGTGACCGGAGAGGAAATTATTGCCGCCGCCCGCGAGGTGTTGCAGCCCGAAGGATCGGTTACAGGTTGGCTGATGCGTGATGACGAGGTGACCCAATGAAAACCTTCTTCACAACCCTGATCGCGTTTTTTCTAGCGCTGCCTGCCTGGGCTGAGGTCGAGATTCAGGAAGTGACATCCCCCGGTGGTATCAAGGCCTGGCTGGTTGAAGAACACTCGATCCCTTTCACCGCGCTGGAAATTCGCTTTCGCGGCGGTACCTCTCTGGATAATCCGGACAAGCGGGGTGCTGTCTATCTGATGAGCGGACTGATCGAGGAAGGCGCAGGCGACATGGATGCCCGGGCCTACACGCGCAAGCTTGAGTCATTAGCTGCCTCGTTCCAGTACAAGGCAACGGACGATTCACTGGCGATTTCGGCGCAGTTCCTGACCGAGAACCGCGATGAAGTGGTCAATCTGCTGCGCACGACGATCCATGAACCGCGCTTTGATCAGGATGCGGTCGACCGGGTGCGCGCTCAGGTCCTGTCGGGGCTGAAATCCGATGAGACTGATCCCAATGACATTGCCGGGCTGAATTTTGCCCGAATGGCTTATGGTGACCATCCCTATGCGTCGGACGGGAAGGGCACGATAGAAAGCGTTTCCGCACTGACCCGCGATGACATTGTAGAGGCGTATGACAGTGTCTTTGCCAAAGACCGTCTATATGTCGGCGCGGTTGGCGACATTACTCCGGAAGAACTCGGCGCGTTGCTGGATAAGCTCTTGGCGGACCTGCCCGCGACCGGCAAGCCGATCCCCGGTAAGGCCGAGGTCAATATTCCGGGTGGCGTCAGCGTGGTCGAATTTGACACCCCACAGTCGGTCGCCCTGTTTTCTCAACAAGGTATCGACCGCGACGATCCAGATTTCTTTGCGGCATATCTGCTGAATCACATCTTGGGTGGAGGCGGGTTTGAAAGCCGTCTGATGCAGGAGGTTCGGGAAAAGCGCGGGCTGACCTATGGGGTCTATTCCTATCTCGTGCCCAAGGATCTCGCCTCGGTCTATCTTGGTTCGGTGTCGTCAGCCAATGGACGGATTGCAGAGGCAATCGATGTCATCCGCAGCGAATGGGAACGCGCCGCCAGCGAGGGCGTGACAGAAAAGGAACTGCAGGACGCCAAGACCTATCTGACCGGTGCCTATCCCTTGCGGTTTGACGGCAATGGCCAGATTGCAGGGATTATGGTGGGGATGCAGATGCAGGGTCTGCCCATCGACTATATCGCGACCCGGAACGACAAGGTGAACGCGGTGACGCTGGAAGATGCAAACCGGGTCGCAAAGGAATTGCTGGACCCGGAGGGACTGCATTTCACAGTTGTGGGCAAGCCAGAGGGGCTGGAAACAACGAACTGATTAGAGGGGGTTGAGCGTTGCTCAACCCCTTTTGCCTTTCATGCCGCGCAACATCTGTCCCATCATCTGACCGAACCGGCCGGACCCGCGCTGATAAAGCGCCCCGTCAACAGCCAGTACCGTGCCACTGATATAGCTGGCCATATCCGACCCAAGGAACAGGCAGGCATTCGCGACATCATACGTGGTACCCCAGCGCCCAAGGGGCACGTCCGCGCGGAACATCTGTTCGGCCTGTTCGGTGGGGGCCAGCCGTTTAGCCCCTTCGGTTCCTTCGATGAAACCGGGAACGACCGAGTTCACACGTATGCCTTCGATGCCCCACTCCATCGACAGCGTGCGGGTGATCTGATCGACACCTGCCTTGGCGGCGCAGACATGGGCCTGCCCCTCGTAAGGCAGATAGGATTGCGGGGCCGAAATGTTGATGATGCTGGCGCCCGGACGCTTGAGGTAGGGATAAGCCCCCTTCATCACGTGGATGGTTCCCATCAGGTCAATGTCGATTACGGTTTTGAACGCATTGACGGACATGTCCGCGGCCAAAGCCGGAAAGTTACCCGCGGCGCCCGAAACAAGGATGTCGATATCACCGAATGCATCGTGAAACTGCTTCAGACCTTCCGCCACAGCATCGGGGTCGCGCACGTCGAATGCCGCACCGATTGCTTCGGCTGCGCCTGCAGCGCTGAGTGCCGCGACAGTGTCGTCGACCTTCTCCTGAGATCGGCTGGCGACGGCCACTCTGGCACCCGAGGCCGCATAGGCCTCGGCAATGCCGCGGTTGATGCCACTGGTGCCGCCGATCACGATGACGGCCTTGCCCGCAAACTCGTCTGAAAAATTCATGTAGGCCTCCCTGAAGCGGGAGCCCTACTCGCCGTAGGGCACCCAGATGTTCTTGATTTCGGTCGCAGCCTGAAGGAAGCGTTTGCTGTGGTCCACGCCCCAGTCAAAGGACGTTGCGTTATTGACCCAGGTGCGCTTCAGGTTCCCGGCCGACACGACTTCGATCTCCTGCGATAGGTCGGTAGAGGAGAACGACCAGACCGCATCAACGTTCAGGTGCGAAGCCAGCGGTTTCGCCAGTTCCGCATGGCTGCCAGTCAGGATGTTGACCACGCCAGCAGGAACGTCCGAGGTTTCGAGAATCTGGTAGAAATCCGTCGCTGCCAGTGGGTAAGGCTCGGATGCTGCCAGAACCACCCGGTTGCCCATCGCGATTGCCGGGGCCATGGCCGAGACCAGACCCAGCAGAGGTGCCTCATCCGCGCAAAGCGCGCCGATCACGCCCACTGGTTCCTTCATGGCGATGGCGACACCACGGATCGGCACACCATGCACCTGACCGTCATATTTGTCGGCCCAGGCGGCGGCGGTGAATAGGCGCTGGATCGAGGCTTCGACCTCTTTCGCGCCGTCTTTCTTGCCGGTCATCGCGTCGATGCGTGCCGCGAACTCTTCGGCGCGGGCCGAGAGGTTTTCGCCGATGTAATAAAGGATCTGCGCCCGCAGGTGGCCGGTGGTCTTGGACCAGCCCTTGGCCCCCGCCGCAGCCTCAACCGCGTTGCGGACATCCTTGCGGTTGGCAAGACCCACATGACCCAGAAGTCCGGATTTGCCCCAGACGGGTTTCGAGTAACCGCCATCGGGTCGCGCCTGCTTGCCGCCGACATACATCTTGGCAGTGCGGTCAATCGCGTCGACCGGCGCACCTTCGCCGGTGGTCGCTTCGACCTTTGACAGCGGTTTAGCCTTGCCCTTGGGCTTGGTGTAGGCTGTCAGCCCTTCCCAGCCGCCTTCACGGCCAAAGCCGCTTTCGCGCACGCCGCCGAATCCGGCAGCGGCGTCGAACAGGTTGGTGGCATTCACCCAGACCACGCCCGCAACCAGCTTGGGTGCGATATCCAGCGCGAGATTCACATTTTCGGTCCAGACCGTCGCGGCCAGCCCGTAACGGGTGTTGTTGGCCAACTCCACCGCCTCTTCAGGGGTGCGGAACGTGGACGATACTAGTACCGGGCCAAAAATCTCTTCCTGCATCAACGGGTCCGAGGTCTCGAGTCCCGAGATCAGGGTCGGCGGGTAATAGCAGCCATTTGCGGGCAGTTCGCACGCCGCCTGATGCACGTGGCCAACCGTGTTGCTTTCGACCATACCCTTGATGGTCTGCAACTGGACCGGGTCCACAACTGCGCCCACGTCGATGCATTTATCCAGCGGGTCGCCCACGCGCAGCTTGTCCATCCGCGCGCGCAGTTTTTCGTGGAACCTGTCGGCAATGCCTTCCTGAACTAGCAGGCGGGAGCCCGCACAGCAGACCTGACCCTGATTAAACCAGATCGCATCGACCAGACCTTCGATAGCTGAATCGATATCGGCGTCGTCAAAGACGATGTAGGCAGACTTGCCACCCAGCTCCAGCGTCAGTTCTTTGCCCGAGCCAGCGGTTGCCTCGCGGATACGGCGGCCCACAATGGTCGAGCCGGTAAAGGCGATCTTGTCCACGTCCGAGGCCACGATCATCTCACCCACCGCACCGTCGCCAGTTACGATGTTGACCACGCCCTTGGGCAACCCGGCCTGCGAACAGATATCGGCAAACAGCAACGCGGTCAGCGACGTGTACTCGGCCGGTTTCAGAACCACCGTGTTCCCCATCGCGATCGCCGGGGCGATTTTCCACGCCAGCATCAGCAGGGGGAAATTCCATGGCACGATCTGACCACAGACACCCAGTGCCTCAGCATCGGGCATTTCGCTTTCCATAAGCTGGGCCATGCCTGCGTGGTAATAGAAATGCCGCTGCACCAGAGGGATATCGATGTCGCGCGATTCCCGGATCGGTTTGCCGTTGTCGAGGCTTTCCAGCACTGCAAACAGCCGCGAGTGCTTCTGCAAGAGGCGCGCGATTGCATAAAGATACCGTGCGCGACCTGTGCCGCCCAGTTTTTCCCACTTCGGCTGGGCCTTGCGAGCCGCTGCAACGGCGGCATCCACATCGGCTTGTTTCGCCTGTGTCAGCTTAGCCAGCACCTCTCCGGTCGCCGGATTGCGGCTGTCGAACCCTTTGCCGGGCTTGGTGAAGCTGCCGTCGATGTATTGGCCGAACTTGTCGCCCTGATCGACCAACCAGGCCAGCGCCTCGGCGGCGCTTTCGGGGGCGGGGCCGTAATCCATGGTCTCAAAAATCTCTTTGACTGTCATTGTTCTTGTCCTCAGCCCATGGAGTGACGGTAGCCAGCCGAGTAGGACCCGGTGACATAGTGTTCCAACTGCCGTTCGATATCGCCCAGCAGTGACGACGCGCCAAAGCGGAACAGGTCCGGTTCCAGCCAGCGATCACCCAGTTCGTCCTTGATCAGCGACAGGTAGACAAGCGCGTCCTTGGCCTTGGAGATCCCGCCCGCAGGCTTGTAGCCAACCCGATATCCGGTGCGATCATAGAAGTCGCGGATCGCCCTGATCATCACCAGTGACACAGGCAAAGTGGCATTGACGCTTTCCTTGCCGGTCGAGGTCTTGATGAAATCGGCGCCCGCCATCATGCAGACCAGAGAGGCGCGCGCGACATTGCGCAGGCTGCCCAGTTCCCCGGTGGCAAGGATGGCTTTGACATGTGCATCACCGCAGGCGACGCGGAACGCCTTCATCTCATCGTACAGGGCCTGCCAGTCGCCCGACAGCACATGGCGGCGCGAGATCACGATGTCGATTTCCTCGGCACCGGCTTTTACGCTTTCCTCAATCTCGGCCACGCGCAGGTGAAACGGCGACAGGCCCGCCGGGAAGCCAGTGGAAACTGCTGCGACAGGAATACCTGTGCCCTTCAGCGCCTCGACGGCTGTTTCGATCATGTCGTGATAGACGCAAACGGCCCCGGTGGTGATCGGTGGCATGTCCAACGCCTGCAGAACCGACGACGCAACCGGTTGGCGCGCCTTGGCGCACAGGCGGCGCACGCGTCCCACCGTGTCATCACCCGACAGGGTGGTCAGGTCGATCATGGTGATCGCCTTTAGCAGCCATGCTGCCTGATAATCTTTTTTCACTGACCGCCGACCGGGCAGGGTCGCCGCGCGGCGCTCGATCGCCGAGGTGTTGGCCTGCACGGCGCGCACCCAGTCCAGATCAAGGGCCATTCCGGGGTTTCTGGGCTCGGTCACTTGCGGCAGATGCGCGGTGCGTTCAAGGCTCTGCGTTTCCATCATCGCTTCCTTTGGGAGGTTTGCGTCAAAATCGCACGTGAGACACAGGAATGGAAGGTGCACCCGTTCGCAATTCAGGAAATTTTTGACCATTTGGACAAATTGAGCGTTTTTTTGCGAATAATTCGCAATAGCGTTGACTTAGTTGCGAATGGTTCGCATATTCATTCTCAAGAGATACCGAAAAGGGGTCGGAAATGATTCGTCGCAGCTTTATTGCAGCGCTTGCTTTTGCGGCTGCATTGCCACTGACGGCCTGGGCCGAGGCACCACTGAAGGTGGTCGCGACCACGGGCATGATCGCCGACGCTGCGCGTCAGGTCGGGGGTGATCAGGTCGAGGTCAAGGGCCTGATGGGGCCGGGCGTCGATCCGCATGCCTATCGCCAGACCCGTACCGATATCGTGGCGATGACCCGCGCAGATCTGGTTCTGTGGCATGGCCTCTATCTTGAGGCGCAGATGGAAGAGTTCTTTCATGACCTGGGGCGCAAGCGGAATGTTGTCGCGGTTGCCGAGGGCGTCGACAAATCCAAACTGCGCGCCCACGATGATTATGCAGACAAATACGATCCGCATGTATGGATGAGCCCGGTTATGTGGCGTGATGTAGTTGTCGAAGTGCAAAAGGCCCTGACCGAGGCGCGGCCCGAGGCTGCGGATGCCTTCGCGGCCAATGCTGAACGGCATCTGGCCGACATCGACCGTCTGGTGGATTATGCAAATAGCGTATTGTCCGAGGTTCCCGAGGAAAACCGCGTTCTGGTTACGGCCCATGATGCCTTTGGGTATTTCGGGCAGGATTTCGGCTTCGAGGTGCTGGGTATTCAGGGAATATCAACACAGTCCGAGGCAGGGCTGAATCGCATCGGAGCTCTGGTCGACACTTTGGTTGATCGCAAGCTGACCGCGGTATTTGTAGAAAGCTCGGTCTCTGACCGCTCGATGCGCGCCCTGATCGAAGGCGCAGCCTCCAGAGGACACAAGGTCGGTGTCGGAGGCGAGCTATTCTCGGACGCGATGGGTGAGCCGGGCACTTATGAAGGCACCTATCTTGGCATGCTGGATCACAATTTCACCGTGATCGCGGGCGCTCTGGGGGCCGATGTTCCTGCGCGGGGCATGGACAGCAAGCTTTCGGCGGGGTTTTGAGGAATGATTGAGCTTGCGGCCAGCGAAGGTACTGTCCTTTCCAAAGATGAACCGGAACACAGCCCACTGTGCATTCGGGGGCTGACGGTGTCATATGGCCAAAAGCCCGCCGTGTTCTCAGTGGATATGACCGTGCAGCCGGGGGCGATGACGGCGATCATCGGGCCTAACGGGGCTGGTAAATCCACAATGCTCAAGGCGGCGCTGGGGATCGTGAAACCGCTTTCGGGTCAGATCACAGTGTTTGGCAAGCCGCTAGATAAACAGCGACGTCAGATTGCCTATGTACCGCAGCGTGCAAGCGTTGACTGGGATTTCCCGACGCGGGTTCTAGATGTGGTTCTTATGGGGCTCAATCATGAATTGGGCTTGTTGGGGCGGGTTCGTGCGCGCCACGTGGCCAAGGCGATGGATTGCCTCAATCGGGTCGGCATGCACGATTTCGCTGATCGGCAGATCGGACAATTGTCGGGGGGACAACAACAGCGGGTCTTTCTAGCACGGGCATTGGCGCAGGACGCCGATCTCTATCTTCTGGACGAGCCGTTTGCGGGTGTGGACGCGGCTACGGAAAAGGCGATCATCGCTGTTCTGAAATCGTTGAAACAGGCCGGCAAAACCGTAGTGGTGGTTCACCATGACCTTGCCACCGTGACCGACTATTTCGACCACGTATTTCTGATCAACACGCGTAAGGTTGCCGAAGGCGCGGTCGCCGATGCCTTCACAGCCGAAACTTTGCAGGCCGCTTATGGAGGGCGACTGGCGACAGCGCAGATCGATCAGATTTCCCGCGCCCTGGGATAATTCATGCTTTGGGATGCTCTGACTCTTCAGCTTGGCTATAACGCCACGCTGGTCGCCATTGGTGCGACATTGCTGGGTGTTTCCGCTGGCGTGACGGGAACATTTCTGTTCCTGCGCAAGCGCGCTTTGGTCAGCGATGCGATCAGCCATGCGACCTTGCCGGGGGTTTGCATCGCCTTCATGGCCATGGTGGCTTTTGGCGCAGACGGGCGCAACCTGATCGGATTGCTCGCCGGGTCGGCCATCTCGGCCTGGGTAGGCCTGTTGTGCATGAACTGGCTGACCAACCGCACGCGGCTGGCCGAAGATGCCGCCATCGGTGCGGTTCTGTCTGTGTTCTTCGGGTTCGGTGTTGTTCTTTTGACGATCATCCAAACCATGGGGTCCGGTCGTCAGGCAGGGTTGGAGGGTTTCCTGCTGGGTTCGACCGCAGGGATGCTGTGGGCGGATGCGCTGATCATCGCGTTTGGCGGGGCGGCAACTCTGGCGCTGGTCATGATCATTCGCCGACCGATGATGCTGGTGGCGTTCGACCCGGAATACGCAGCGGCCCGCGGGCTGCCGGTCGGGCGCATCGATCTGGCGATGATGGGGCTTGTCATGGCGGTCACTGTCGTCGGCCTCAAGATCGTAGGGCTGATCCTGATCGTCGCCTTGCTGATCATTGCACCCGTGACGGCCCGGTTCTGGTCCGAGAGGTCGGATCGCGTGGTCTTGCTTAGTGGTCTTGCCGGTGGGCTGGCCGGCTATCTTGGTGCGGCGCTGTCAGCTTCGGCCCCGAATCTACCAACGGGCCCGATCATCGTCCTTGTCAGCTTTGCCTTTTTCGCTCTGTCGTTGTTCTTTGCACCGGTGCGAGGGGTATTGGCCGCAGTCTTGCGCCACCTGCGATTCCAGCGCCGCGTCCACATGAGGCAAGGGCTTTTGGCATTGGCGCAAGGTCAGCAGATTTATGAGCCACTGACCCTTCGCCTGCTGCGCCGCGCCGGTCTGGTGCGTGCCGATGGGGTTGTGACCGAGGCGGGCAAGGCACGCGCGGCCAAGGCTCTGCGCGACGAAAATCGCTGGGAAATCGTTCGCGCTGATCAGGCTCACGAAGCCGCAGCGGCGCTTTACGACGGGCTTCGCGATATCGAAACGGTGCTGACCCGTGATCAGATCGATGAAATCGACCGCCGGATCGGTGGCCCACAAGAGGTTCGGCCATGAGCGGTGAAGAATTTGTACCACTTTCACTGACGCCGCTTCTGATCGGCGTCTTCGCAGCCATCGCTTGCGCTTTGCCGGGGAATTTTCTGGTCTTGCGCAAACAGGCCCTGATCGGGGACGCCATCAGCCACGTAGTGCTGCCCGGCATCGTGGTCGCGTTTCTGCTGACGGGTGCCATTTCAACTTGGCCGATGATGCTGGGCGCTGCCGGGGCGGCCGTTCTGGCGGTCGTCCTGATCGAGGCTGTGCGCCGTCTGGGTCAGATCGAGCCGGGCGCCGCGATGGGTGTGGTATTCACCACGATGTTCGCTGCTGGCGTTCTGCTGTTGGAGCAGACCGACACATCGACCGTGCATCTGGATGTGGAACACGCGCTTTACGGCAATCTTGAAAGCCTTATCTGGTTGGATGCAACCGGCTGGTCTTCACTGCTTGATCCCGAGGCACTGGCCGGTTTACCAGCAGAGTTACCCAGGATGGCATTGGCGCTTGTGGGTGTCAGTCTTTTCACCTGGCTGTTCTGGCGTCCGCTCAAGATTTCCACCTTTGACGAGGGGTTCGCCCGCACTATCGGCATCCGGACCAATCTGCTGGGTATGGCACTGGTCGTGACCGCAGCAGTTGCGGCAGTTGCCGCCTTTGACGCCGTAGGTTCGATCATCGTTATTGCGATGTTCATTTGCCCACCGGCAGCTGCCCGGATGATGACCAATCGTCTGGAGGCCCAGATAATCTGGAGTATCGGTTTCGCCGTTGCCTCAGCCGTTTCCGGATACGTGCTGGCCGGGTACGGCCCGATCTGGCTGGGTGGTGCCGAGGCCGTCAGCGCAGCCGGTATGATCGCCACCATGTCGGGCCTGATACTCGCATTGGCGGCAATTTTCGGGCCATGCCGGACCCGCGCAGGGGCGCCAATTCAGTCTTGACTTGGCGCTTTCCTGCCAGTGTCTTTTGCGGCACATCGGCTGAACATCGCTCAAATTACACATCGCTGGCGCTCTGGCTGATTTGGAAACACGTCTATGCTACGTGTTGCGGCATAACCAATTGGATGACCACCACTCACCAACGTTCGTCCGGCCAGTCCAGCACGCGGATACCAACCGATCAGGTTGGCCCACGGGATTAGCCGGACGAAACGATTCTACAGCATCTGAGTGACCTGTTTATACCTATCAAACCGGTGGCAGAATCGTAGCTGGCTATGCTAGGTATTGAGGTATGGCGCAGGCAAACCCCAATATCCGCGAAGATCGTCCGGTCATTCGCCAACTCGACGAGACTGCGATCAACCGCATTGCAGCGGGTGAAGTGGTTGAACGCCCGGCTTCCGCCGTCAAGGAGCTGGTTGAAAACGCCATCGATGCCGGGGCGTCCCGAATTTCCATAGACATTTCCGGCGGTGGCAAGACGCTAATTCGTGTCACTGACGACGGCTGCGGCATCGCGCCTGACGACCTGCCGCTGGCGTTGGCCCGTCATGCGACGTCAAAAATCGACGGGTCGGATTTGTTGAACATCCACACGTTCGGGTTCCGGGGTGAGGCGCTGCCCTCGCTTGGCGCAGTGGGGCGTTTGACGATCACAAGCCGCATCCCCGGAGGTGAGGCGGCCATGATCCACGTCTCCGGTGGTAAAATCGAACCGGTAAAACCTGCAGCTTTGCGGGCGGGTACGATTGTTGAACTGCGCGATCTGTTCTTTGCCACGCCGGCGCGGCTCAAGTTCATGCGGACGGACCGGGCCGAGTCACAGGCCATAACCGATACCGTCAAGAGACTGGCGATGTCGGAACCGGCGATCACGTTCACCCTGCGCGATGTTTCGGGCGGGGGTGAGGGACGGGTGGTTTTCCGGGCTGATCGGGAAAACGGAGACCTGTTTGACGCACTTCACGCCCGACTGGCGCGGATACTTGGCCGAGAATTCGCCGAGAATGCCCTGAGGATCGATGCCACGCGGGAAGACGTTCGGCTTTTCGGGTATGCCGCGCTTCCGACCTATTCGCGGGGTGCGGCTGTTGCGCAGTACCTATTTGTCAACGGTCGGCCCGTACGGGACAAGATGTTGACCGGGGCGTTGCGGGCGGCGTATTTCGATTTCCTCAGCCGTGACCGGCACCCGGCGGCAGCCCTGTTTATCGACTGCGATCCCATGCTGGTCGATGTGAATGTGCACCCGGCAAAATCCGAAGTGCGGTTTCGCGACCCGGGTGTCGCACGAGGTCTGATCGTTTCTGCCTTGCGGCACGCTTTGGCAGATGCGGGCCATCGTGCGTCTACTACGGTTGCGGGGGCGACATTGGGGGCGATGCGACCAGAGCCGGACAAAACCGAACCCGCGCGTGTATATCAGATGGACCGCCCGTCGCCGGCGGCGCGTCAGGTAGCGTTTCAGGCGCAGTCCCCGGGTTTTGCCGAAATCGCGCGCGACTATAGCGGCAGTGTTGTTGAACCCGAGGTGCGGCAAGAGCCAGAAGCGCAAGATTCTCCGCAGCCTGCCGAGCATCTGCCGCTTGGCGCGGCCCGTGGGCAAGTGCATGAAAATTACATCATTGCGCAAACCGCAGATGGCATGGTGATCGTTGATCAGCACGCGGCGCATGAACGGCTGGTCTATGAAAAGCTCAAACGCCAGATGGCGGATAACGGTGTCGCGGCACAGGCGCTGCTGATCCCTGAGATTGTGGAGCTGTCCGAGGGTGACTGCGCGCGCCTGATGGAAGTTGCCAGCGATCTGACCGGTCTCGGCCTGACCATCGAGCCGTTCGGGGGCGGTGCGGTAGCGGTGCGTGAAACCCCGGCGATTCTGGGCGAAGTTGATGCATGTGCCATGATCCACGACATTCTGGACGAATTGTCTGATCAGGGTGAAAGCCAGACTGTGCAGGCCCGCATCGAAGCGATCCTCAGTCGGGTGGCCTGCCATGGATCGGTCAGATCAGGACGCCGGATGCGCGCCGAAGAGATGAACGCCTTGCTGCGCGAGATGGAGGCGACGCCCCACTCCGGACAGTGCAACCACGGGCGGCCGACATATGTGGAACTGAAGCTGAGCGATATCGAGCGGCTGTTCGGGCGCAGTTGATCCCGCGGTGCCCAAGGGGTATACGGAAAGAAACAAAACAAGAACACGTGGATTGAGATGATTGAGATTGCAGGCACACAATATTCTCTGAGCGATCCGATCGTTCTGGCTGGTCTGGTCGGGGCGGGACTGATGATTTTGGTGTTGTTCCTGCTGTTTCTGTCGCTGCGCGCGGCAAATCGGTCCGCGCGGATGGCGGCGCCCCTATCGCAGCAACTCGCTCATCTGGGTCAGCATGTTCAACAATTGGGGCACGGGCAGGAGCAGCTGCGCGGCGGTTTGCAGCATGTCTCGGACACTCAGGCCAACGCGCAGGTGCAGGTAATTCAGACGGTCGAGGCGCGCTTGTCCTCAGTGCAGCAGCAGATGAACGACCGGCTTGCCGACAATGCGATGAAATCCACCCGCGCTCTGGCCGAGATGCAGGAACGGATGAAGGAAACCCTGCACGGTTCGTCGAAACAGACCGCGACTTCGTTGACGCAACTGCAGGAGCGGCTGGCAACCATCGACAAGGCGCAGGACAACATAACCAAATTGTCGGGTGATGTTCTGTCGCTGCAGGATATCCTGTCGAACAAGCAGACGCGCGGCGCGTTTGGCGAAATTCAGTTGAACGACATCGTGTCCAAGGCGCTGCCATCGGACAGCTATTCGCTGCAGGCGACATTGTCGAACGGCAAGCGGGCGGATTGTTTGATCCACCTGCCAAACCCGCCAGGGCCAATCGTGATCGACAGCAAGTTTCCACTGGAGGCGTATGAGGCCCTGATTGGCGCCACGAATGACATGGAGCTGAAATCAGCGATCCAGATGTTCCGCAGTACTGTGCGCAAGCACATCACCGATATTTCCGAGAAATACATCCTTGATGGTGAAACCGCTGATGGGGCGTTGCTGTTTCTGCCGTCCGAAGCGGTCTATGCCGAGTTGCATGCGAAGTTCCCCGAACTGGTGCAGGAGAGTTTTACCAAACGCGTATGGATCGTATCCCCCACCACCTGCATGGCGACGCTGAACACCATGCGTGCGATCCTGAAAGACGCGCGGATGCGCGAGCAGGCCGGGGCAATTCGAAAAGAACTGGGCCTGCTGCACAAGGACGTCGAGCGTCTGGGGGATCGGGTTGCCAACCTGGACCGTCACTTTGGCCAGGCAGCCAAGGATATCTCGGAGATCAAGATCAGCGCTGAAAAGGCAGGCCGCAGGGCGCAGCGGCTGGACAATTTTGACTTCGAGGAACTGGCCCCGGACGAGGCCGCAAATGTGGTCCCGTTGAGTAAAACCTAGCAGCGCATTCAGATACGAAGGAAAGGCTGAACAAGCCGCGGTATCAGGCTGTTGAATTTCAACGGCGCGTCGGTGACTGCAAGGCAGATGCAATCTTCGGAAATGTCGGCCACCGGCGTGTGCTCCAATTCCTGATCGGCGATTTCCACGTCGCCACGGGCGAAGTGATCAACCTCATCTGAAAAAGCGCCCTGCAGGACCATCGTCAACTCGATGCCGTGATGGCCATGATCCGGCACCGCAGCCCCGGCAGGGATGAACAAAAGCCGGGCCGAGGCATCTTTCGACGTTGGCAGAATGGATTGCTTTACACCCATGCCAATTGATTTCCAGCGGATATCGCCGACTCTGCCGCCCACGTAATCCTGAAGTGGGGCAGGCAACACGTCACAAGTTGCCTGAGTTGGCTTTGGCTGTGGCGGACCTTTATCAATTAGCGCCAGGGTGGCGGCGAGCGCGTCGTTGCTCAGGCTTTCTGTGGCGTTCTGTTCTTCCAGTACGCAGCCTCCGATGGCATCAAAGCTTTCAACACGGGCGCGGCAATGGTCACACAGGGATACATGTGTCGCCACCATCAGGTTGAACGCTTCGGGCAAGGCGCCGGCTGCATAGGCCATCAGTAAATCGTCTGTCAGGTGGTGTCTGATATTTTCGTTCATCATCTTGTACTCAACTCATCGCGTGGCGCAGGCGATCCAGCGCCAGTCTGATCCGGGATTTGATCGTGCCCAGCGGCAAACCCGTTTGGGCGGCAATTTCGCGATGACTCAGATCGCCGAAATAGGCCTTTTCGATCAGCTCCCTTTGTGCGTCCGGCAGGCCCTTCATGGCGCTGCGCAACTGCACGGTTTCCTGTTGCAGCGATATCACTGCTTCCTGTTCCGGTTCAGCCTCGGGCCCCCAGTACAAATCCTCGGGCTCGGGGCGGCGTTGTTTTCGCAACGCGTCAATTCGTTTGTTGCGCGCGATAGTAAAGACCCATGTGGCCACAGACGCTCGGGCGGGATCAAAAAGATGGGCCTTGTGCCACAAGGTTGCCATAACCTCCTGCGCGCACTCTTCGGCCAGTGCCGCATCTGATCCCGAGTGGATCAGAAAGGCTTTGACCCGCGGGGCAAAATGGCGAAACAGCTCTGCAAAAGCCGCCCTGTCCTGCGCGTCCCGAATGCGCAGAACATGAGCCACCCATTCGCCTTGCGCGTCCTTCTTGTTACTTCTTTTGTTCACCAAAGCCTTGCCGGTCTGTTTCGGTCTGTGTTCACATCGAAAACACCCGGCCTCAACTTCGGCCGGCTGGATCTGATCTGCGGGGTCCATCTCGGTAAACATAAACCTATTACGCACGATCCCCCAAACCGGATCAGTTAGTTCGGTAAAAAAAGTCATCCGGATTTCATCCATCTGCGTAATTGTTGGTAAAGATAGTCGGAGAACGGAATGACATTTGACCAGATGTCCGGGGCGCCACGAAGAATCGCAGTCATTGGCGGCGGTATTTCTGGGATGGGTGCTGCAAACCTCTTGGCGGACACCAATCAGGTGACCCTGTTTGAAGCCGCGACAAGACTTGGTGGCCATGCCCGAACCAAAGTGGCGGGAAAAAGGGGCGATCAGCCCGTTGATACCGGGTTTATCGTGTTCAACAAGGCGACTTACCCAAATCTTGTTCGGTTGTTCGATCGCCTAGACGTTCCGATTGTCGAAAGCAATATGAGCTTTGGTGTCTCCGCGCGGGGCGGGGCCGTGGAATATTCATTGTCCAGCGCGAATGCCCTGTTTGCGCAGCGTCGAAATCTGGTCCAGCCACGATTTTTACGTATGTTGCGGGATTTGTTTCTGTTTAACAGCCGTGCCGTCGATTTCATTGACGACCGATCAATAACAGTACGCGAACTGCTGGAGCATCTGGGAACCGGAGAGTGGTTTCGCTCATATTACCTTGAGCCGTTTTCAGGTGCGATCTGGTCAACCCCTAAGGAGAAGATCCTGGATTTCCCCGCACATGCGATGATCAGGTTTTTCGACAATCATCTTTTGCTGGACGCCCGTCAGGATCATCAGTGGTACACGGTGCAGGGCGGTTCGATCGAGTATGTGAGGCGCATGGAAACCGTGCTGCGGGAAAAGCAGGTCGATCTTCGGCTGGGGGCACCAATCGACGGCGTCCGCAGGATGGCTGACGGACCTCAGGTGAAGGCGCAAGGGGGCGAGTGGGAGCGGTTCGACCTGATCGTATTTGCCACGCATTCCGATGACACGCTTTCGCTTCTTTCCGATCCGACGCCACAGGAAAGCGCGGCGCTTGGCGCAATCCGATATCAGCCCAACGATGTGGTTTTGCACGCGGATCCGTCCGTGATGCCGCGCCGTCGCAGATGTTGGGCCAGTTGGGTGCATACCGAGGATGCCCACCCCGATTCCACACGCGTCGATATCACCTACTGGATGAACTCGCTGCAACCGATCCCGGATGACGATCAGATGTTCGTAACCCTCAACTCGCGCCGCCGCATTCGGGAAGATCTGATTTACGACGAGGCCGTGTTCCGCCATCCCGTTTTTGATCTTGCGGCCCTCAATGCGCAGGAGGAGATCAGGCAGTTCAATGGGGCGAATTCAACGTGGTTTTGCGGGGCGTGGATGCGGCACGGTTTTCACGAGGACGGGTTGGCCAGCGCGGTTGATGTTGCCGAAGGGATCAATCGTTCCGATGCGGTACGGATGGCAGCGGAATGAGCAGTGTCGATCATATCGCCGCCCATACCTATCACGGGCGGAAGGGGACGATTGAAAACGGATTTCGCTATTCGGTGGATTACGTATTGCTTGATCCCGAGCTTGACCAAAGCGCGCCTATGTTGTTCTCGCGCAACCGGGCAAATTTGACCGGCGTCCGCGATCGTGACCATGGTGGCCCGCCCGGAATGGGCCGTGGGGCCATGTGGGTACGCGACAGGTTTGCAGAATTTCAGTTGCCACAGCCTAAGCGGTTTTCGCTGCTGACCCAGCCTCGTTTTCTGGGCCACGTTTTCAATCCCGTCAGCTTCTGGTTCTGCTTTGATGAGGCAGGCACGTTTTACGCGGTGGTGGTTGAGGTCACGAACACGTACGGTACCCGCCACAGCTATGTCTGCCACAAACCTGACCTGTCCCGGATTGCGCCATCGGATCGACTGACAGCGCAAAAGCAGTTGCACGTATCCCCGTTTCAGCCGCGGACAGGTGGATATACGTTCCGTTTTGACTACCGGGAGGATCGCGTTGGCGTTTGGATCGACTACGGGCGCGAAAAGGGCGGATTAATTGCCACTCTCGCTGGGCGTCGTCGTCCACTGACCAACAAAACGATCCTATGGTCACTGCTGAGACGCCCCTTGGGCGCGCGCCGCGTTTTGGGGTTGATCCATTGGCAGGCGTTCAGACTGTGGCTGAAGGGTGCAGGTTTCCGGCGGCCGCCAGTCCCGCGCAAACCGGATGTGAGCCGGGGATGACCCCGATCGGGGTCGTGTTGCACCACTTGCCGGTAACTCTGCGCACCATCACCGTTTGTTTGCGTAAGATCAAAGACGGGCACTGCCCCGGATGATTGTGATAAGCTCGAACAGCGGACAGAGGAGTTTGGAGAATGCTGGAAATCTCGGCAAGAAAGGTTGCTCAGGTCGCCATGATGGGGCGCGAACTGGACCGGGCCGAAGGCGAATTGCGCGCATTCGTAGATCGTATGAGCGAGGATGAGCAGGCTGAATTGGTTGCGATCATGTGGATCGGTCGCGAAAGCTTTTTCGCCGAAGATCTGGCCGAGGCCATTGCCACAGCGAGGTCCGAGGCCTCGACCCCCTGCGCCGACTACCTGATCGGAACGCCACACCTGTCGGACCATTTGGAAAACGGGTTGGATGCGTTGGGTATATCGGCCGAGGACGTCGAAAACGATCTGATGTAATCAGATCACCCAAACAGATTGTACGGTTTATTCCGATGGACAGCTCTAAGCCAAAGTGCGAACTCTGCGAGAGTTCTTGCTTCTGGTTGTTTTCATGAGCTCAAATCAACTTTCAGGTGACGATACCCAAATAAGATTTCTGACCCGAGCGGTGGCCGTTCTTGTGGCCGCTGCCTCGTTGGGCTGGGTGTATCTACAGCAGCAACGCACAGCAGAATTTTACGCTGTATTTGATATCTGTAAAATCCCCGGCCCCGACTCGCATGCGGCTATCGCGGCCTGCGATGATGTCATCGCACAATGGCCTCTCAGCGATGAAGATCTGGCTTTGATGTATCGAAACCGAAGCCGGGCCTATATTGCCCTCAAGGACTGGCCGAACGCATTGAGGGACGCCGAAGCGGGCACCCGGATTGACCCCGCGGGTCATGCATCCTGGTCGTTGAAGGGTTTTGTTCTGGCAAATCTGAAAGACTACCCCGCTGCTCTGAAAGCCACGGACCGCGCGTTGGAAGTGGTGCCGGAAGATGACTACGCCCAGAAACAAAAGGCAAAGTTGCTTCGGATCATGAAACGGTTTGATGAGATGGCCGTGTACATGAGCGATCTTGCAGCCATCCACCCCGAGAAACTTTGGGTATTGAGCTACTTGGGGTTTGCCCACATTCAATCCAAAGAGAACCGTTTGGCGGCACTGACATATCGCAAGTTGCTCAAGCGAAAACCAAAGGATACGTATCTTCGCGAGATGTTCCTGTTGGCATGCAGGTATGCCGGACCGGAATGTCCACCACTGTTTCCCGAAAAGCGCGCAAGCTACCCGCAACTAAGCTGCGGCGATGCAATCGACGAATGGGGCAGGTTGCATCCGAGATTTATCGACAACGTACTTTCAGCTATCGGACATTCTTCGCTAGCTGAGTACTTTGAAGATGCAAATCCGCTTGCACGAGTGCTGTTTCAAGCGACGTATTTAGGTACAGCAGCGGGATTTGAGCAAGGCGAGGCCGCGACTTATGCGAGAAGCATGATATTGGAAGACCGAATTCTCAATTGTGCTTTCGGTGGTGAATTCCAGTTTCTGGACGGACAATCTGAGACCAAGGAAAGTAAATTCTATACACAATACCTGTTCGGCCCTGAATTGCGTCGAAATCTGGTGGATCTGGCCTATACGCATGTGAACTAGCGGCCCCCTCACATTCCGGTCCGGAAGGGGCGTTAAAGGCGGTGCTACGACAGATGATCCACGATCTGCAAATGCTTCGCCAGCTTGTCGACTTCGCCCATCCAACGGACACTAATTTCCGCTCAATGCTGCAAAAACCTCCGCCGGGATCGTCGGCGCAGGCGTTGAGCCGTCTGATCCCAAACGCCGTCAAGCACCAGTCATAACTTCAGGTTATTTTACTAAACAAACTTTAATCTTCTGTTCCAACAAGGTTAACACGCCGACCCTTTATCTGAAATCAGAGCAACACAACGTTCAGAAATTGGATGGAGTTTCAAATGCAACACGCATCAGCAATCCAAAATCAGACCGGTGTTTTCGCAGGTTTGTATTCCAACTATGTCGAAGCCAATGTCGAACACTTTCGCCGCCGGATTTTTTCAAGAACCGTGCGGGAACTCGAAAATCTCAGCGATGAGCAATTGCAGGACATAGGCCTGCCGCGTGACCAGATAAAACGGCGTGCCTACGACAGTGTTTATCATCACCAGCCGCTTCGGCAGTAATGCAAGGTATCAGTTTCAAGGAGGAACACGATGTTTGACGTGGACGGTTTCAAAGAATCCAAGGCGACCGCCAGTGCTTTGTTGCTGTTTGATCAGGCAATGAAAATTCAGGCGATCAAAGGTGAAGTAGTTTGTGCGGCGCACGAACTGAATCGCCTGTCGGATAGCGAGCTCTCAGAACTTGGTATCAATCGAAGCGATATCGAGGCTACGATTGCACGATACATCTGAACTCTGCAGTGAAAGCAATCGATGCCGGTCTGACCGGGGAAAGCGGATTGTTGAAGTTGCGATCCCAGAAGCCACTCCGAAAACGGCGGAGTGGCTTCTGCACATTCAGGCGTCTGGTCAACGAATTGCCCTGGCGGGTCATTCAGGGTCGGGCAACTGACCCTGTTACGCCAGATGGTCCACAACCTGCAAATGCTGCGCCAGCTTGTCGATCTCTCCCATCCAGCCTGACACCAATTTGGGATCGCTCGGTGCCGCATGAACACCTGCCGGAATGGCGCGGTTCAGTACCGCCTCAACCGCCAGTGAGACCGGGATCGACACCAGACGCGCCATCGCGGTGCCGCGTTCATCACCCCAGGCATCCATGACATAGGTCTTGTGCCAGACCTCTTGCCCGTCTTTCTCGGCCTTCAGCCCGACGCACAGAACAACGCGATCCGGCTCGCCCTCGTCATAGGCGTTCTCGGCCCAGAACTGATCGGACATTTCCTTGAGCCGCGCATCGCCTTCGGGCCCCGAGAGTGTTTCGATTTCCTCGAATACATCCGACCACGCGTCGGCCCAGCCGTTCAGGCGCAGGGTGCCGCGGACAAACTCTTTGACCGGCCAATGGTCTTCGAAATGGTACTGGTCCTTAAAAGGGATCGAGTCGCGGTTCGGATAAACTTCGAAACTTTCCGGTGTCGGCAGGGGCGCGATATAGCTGCTGATCGCATCCCATGGCCGCGCTACATCCAGAGGCGCGTAGTCGCGGATCGACCGCGACGGAGACCGAAGCGCTTTCAACACGCCCAGCGGCGACCAGCTGAACTTGTACCGGAACGGGTTGGGGTTTTTGGGAATGCCGCCGCAATACGAGATGAAGCTCAAATGATTTTGGGCGTCAAACGCAGACGAGGCACGGTAGTCGTCCACCAGCGCGTGGGCCATCAGGTGGTCGATGCCCGGGTCTAGGCCGACCTCGTTGACCAGCGCCACCCCGGCTTCGCGCGCCTTGTCATCCAGCGCCCGCATTTCCGGCGCGATATAGGATGAGGAAACGAAATTCGCCCCTTTCGAGATCGCAAGCTCGGCCAGCGGAACGTGCCAATCGCCCGGCAGCATCGACACGATAACGTCGCCCTTTTGGAGAACCCCGGCCAGAACGTCGATATCGAAAGCGCGAATATCATCCGTCAGATCACCAACTTCGTCCTTTGCTTTTTCGACGGTCCGGTTCCAGACGATGACGGGCTGCCCGGCCTCGATAAGGCGGCGCAGTCCGGGAATGGCCGACAGGCCGGTGCCGCACCAGTGAATGGTCATCGGTCAGTTCCTTCTTCCATATGAGTTTTGAATGTCTCCTTGGCCCGCTCCCAGACACCACTGTCGATCTCGGTCAGTCGCAGCAGTGAAGGCAGCAGCTGTGCGGCATAATCCTCGGAGCTTTCGACCGGCAGCATGGACGGCAGGTTGTCGATGGCGATGACGTCGAGCACCGGGTCGGTGGCGACGCGCAGGGCAGGTTTTTCCCACGAGGTAGCCCGGTCATAGACGGGTATCGGGTTGTAATCGCTGTCCGGATCGCAGGCCACGTCGCCGATCGCGGTCAGTTTCCGGGGTGCGTTCAGCGCCTCACGCGGGACGAAAACGGGCGTTCCCGGGCGGGCAAAGATGCAGTTCAGGAAGACATCGTGTTCAAGAATTTCGGGGAAGGGTCCGCCATTTGCGGTTTCGTCCATGTCCCATTTGGTGACCTCGACGCCCATGAACTCGCACAGATCCGCCGCACCTGTTCCGACACGGCCAAGGGCACCGATGACGATGGCGCGGGGGCGCGATCCTGCGACGTCAAGCTCGGCCGACAGTTCAGCGTTGAGCGTATCCTTGCTGGGGTAAACGCCGACTGGAGGGCACTGCTCTCCCCTTTGCTGGGCCGCCCATGTCTTGAGTGTAACTGCAGCGCCTGCATACCCGGCCCAATATCCAAAGGCGGCCACGCGGCGGCCGGTTGTATCAACCAGATACTCAAGGTCATACAATGTGCCGCCACCGGTTCTGAACCGCTCGAGCAAGGCGCGGCCCGAGTGCTGGCCCTTGAAGGCGTGCCCGAACATGATGTGGCTGTGCGGCAGCGGCGTGCCATCCTCGGGCAATTCCTTGAGGCCGAATATAATGGCGTTCAACGGGGCCTGTGGCCAGCTGTTCTCGGCCGCAATTTCGCAACCCGCTTTGGCATATCCTTCAATCGGAATGGCGCGGGATGAGCTTTCTTCGACAGTCACGCGGATACCGGCCGAGATAAGTTGTTCGGCCCCGAAAGGCGTCAGGCCGACCCGATCCTCGTTCGGGCGTTGCTCTGCCCGGACCCAGAGATGTGTCATAGTGTTTCCTTTTGTCAGAGCATACCGGCGGCTTTGACCGCCTGTACCGAGGGGCGTGTTTCCATCGCAGCACGGAACGCGAGGATTTTTGGAAAGGCCGAAACGTCCACACCGTCGCCTTCCAGCCAGCTGCAGACCACATAAAGGTAGGGATCGGCCAGGCTGAACCTCTCACCCAGCACGAAGGGGCCGCGCAACCCGTTCGCCTCGATATACTTGCACGAGGCGGTCATTGTCTGCGGGACCTTGGCCGTCATGTCTTTCCAGCTTGGCTTTTTATCGGCCCAGCGTGCGCCGCGAAGTTTATGTGCGTGATTCACATGCATTGTAGAGGCGAGATAATACATCACCTCGCGCATCCGAGCAGCCATTACGGCGTCTTCCGGGATCAGGCGTGCCTCGGGCGCGGCGGAGGCAACAAAATCCAGCAGAGCCCCGGTTTCTGTCAGGATGCCACCGTCAACCACCAGCGCCGGGACGCGCCCTTTGGGGTTGATCTGTTTGTAAGCTGGTTTCGTCTGTTCGGCGCTGGCGAAATCGACCCGAACGGGTTCATAGTCCAGACCAGCCTCTTCCAGCGCGATTGCTACGGCGATTGAAATAGTTCGCGGGGCATAGAAGAGTTGCATCGAAAACTCCGTCAGAGATGGGTCTGCGCGTATTGCCGCTCTGGTGCTTCCAGATGCGGGACGGCGTTGAACAGCACGGGGCTGAGATGTGTGCCAATCGGGTACAGACGATGCATCGACGTGTTCATGATGGCAAGGGCGACGCGTGCCATCGCCTGTATGTCCAGCCCCATCGCCTGACGCACCACCATTGAGATCAGGCCGCCGGATGTCACGACGATGGCGGGACCACCTTCGGTGCCGATCTCGCGCAAGGCGTCTGAAACCCGCGCTTCGAATTCGGCAAAGGTTTCCGGCGGATTTTCGATTTCACCTCTTGCCCAGGCTTCGAATGTCATCGGCAGGTGTTCGACAAATCCTTCGCGGTCTTCTGGGATCGGAACACCGTGCTGTTCCTGAAACAACTGGGCAAGCGCAAAATATTCCACTTCGTTCAGTCGTGGGTCTTTCACGGGCTGCGATAATCCCATGCTTTGGGCGGTTTCACCATGGCGGACAAGCGTTCCGCAGTACACGCGGTTATGATGAGCGCGGGTTTCGTGCAAATGCGCCCCAAGCCAGCGCGCCTGCTGATGACCCAGTTCGCTCAGTTTGTCATAGCTTTCCTCGTCACGCGCTTCGGTGTTGGCCTGGCCGTGACGGATTAGTGTGATGTGGGACATGGGCCGCTCCTCTTGCGGGAACTCTTAGGGGAGGTTTTGGTTGGGGGCCAGAGGTGTCGGACGCCATTCGTGCGAAAACCTGCGCCGTTGCGCCCGGGCATCTTGTTGATGAGGCTGACGGTTATATCTTGGGCATGACCCGATGACAGGAGGCAGCCATGGCAGTGAATGAAGAACGGTTTCTTGCGGACCTGCATCAGTTGCGAAGCTTTGGCGCGTCAGGTGTTGGCAAGGGCGTCGTTCGCCCCGCTTATTCCAAGGCGGATATTTCGGCCCGAAAGTGGCTGGCAGGACGCATGGAAGAGGCCGGGCTGAACGCGCGTTTCGATCCGGTCGGTAATCTCTTTGGCTTGGCAGATGGGCCGTCACTCCTGTTGGGTTCGCATTCCGACAGTCAGCCAGAGGGTGGCTGGCTTGATGGTGCGCTGGGTGTGATCGCCGCATTGGAAGTGGCGCGTTCGGCTGATCGACCCGTGTCAGTTGTCAGCTTTCAGGACGAAGAGGGGCGCTTTGGCGTGACAACGGGGTCTGCAATCTGGTCCGGGCAGCTGCCTCTGGCCAGTGCCGATGAGTTAACCGATCATACTGGTGTCACACTTGGGTCCGCCCGGGCAGCTATGGGCGAACTCGTGTCCGGATTTGTCGAACCCGACCGCTTTACCGGCTTTGTCGAAATGCACATTGAACAAGGTCCCACGCTGGATGCCGAAGGTGATCAGATAGGTGTCGTGACAGATATCGTTGGCATTCGGGACATGACGATCCGGTTTGACGGGCAGCAAAACCATGCGGGGACCACCCCGATGCATCTGCGCCGGGATGCCTTTCAGGCGCTGGGCGAGTTCACCGCTCTTATCAATGAGCGTTTCCGGAATGTGGTCACGCCACGCACGGTCTGGACCATCGGGCATGTGTCTGTTCATCCAAACGCCTCGTCTATCGTGCCGGGGCAGGTTCGGTTTTCCATGCAGTGGCGGGACAGTGAGGCCGAGCGCCTGGGCCGGATGGAACACATTATCCACGAGACCGCGCAGGAAGTTTCCGCAAACAGGGGCGTTGATCTGCATTTCGGGCAAATGCTGGGGCTTGAGCCTGTCGCCATGGACAAACGTTTGCAGCAGGCGCTGGAGATCGGAGCCGAAGCAGTGGCGCCCGAAAAGTGGCGGCGGATGCCATCGGGGGCTTTGCACGACGCCACCAACGTTTCGCGGCTGATGCCGGTTGCAATGCTGTTCGTGCCATCGATTGACGGTATCAGTCACGACTTTGCAGAAGACACGGCCGAGTCGGATCTGGTGGCCGGGTTGAAGGTTTTGGAACAGGCGGTAGCCAAACTGACCTGAAAAAACAGTTCTACCAACGAGAGAATGCAGGCTGATTCCCTTTGCGGAAACCGGTCTGTGTCGTTTCGGAAACAGGGCTGATGCTGCATCTCGCGGCAATCGCAGGCCAGGCAGCGCCCTGTAACTTTCACCGTTTTTGAATGTTCGCCAAGCCATGGTTGGGTGGATTGAATTTTGGTGATCTCCCTAACTCGTTGAATCTTTGTCGAAAAGAATTCCTCGGCCGCTCCCGCCGGAATTTCACGGCGTTGACCTTCTTCCTTCAGAATGTTCGCGCGACCAGAAAGTTCTCAAAATTTTCCCATACAGTCTTAGTATTCGCAAAGGTGAATACTGGGTACTTTTGAACACAAATGTTGATTAAGGAGAAAAAGTTTCCTATAGGAGACGAAATCTTCGCGCGCCATCCTATGCCGCGATGCTGGGATACGAACTGGGAGGGACATTGATGAGCGCATATGACCTGATCGTGATCGGCGGCGGACCTGGTGGCTATGTAGCGGCTATCCGTGCGGCGCAGCTTGGGATGAAGGTGGCCTGTGTCGAAGGCCGCGGCGCTCTGGGTGGCACTTGCCTGAATGTCGGTTGCATTCCTTCCAAAGCCTTGCTGACCTCCTCGGCCAAGTATGCCGAACTCTCCCATCTCTCCTCTCATGGCATTGCGGTCGAGGGGGCCAGCATCGATCTGGGCGCAATGATGGGGCGCAAGGACAAGATCGTGGGCGATCTGACCAAGGGGATCGGCTTCCTTTTCAAGAAGAACGGTGTTGAACTGATCGAAGGATGGGCCAGCATTCCCGCTGCTGGTCAGGTTAAGGTGGGCGACGATATCCACGAGGCAAAGAACATCCTGATCGCAACCGGTTCCGAGCCGACCCCATTGCCGGGCATCGAGATTGACGAGGTGGACGTGCTCAGTTCGACTGGCGCGCTGGCTCTGGATACCGTGCCTGAGCATCTGGTTGTTATCGGCGCAGGGGTGATCGGACTGGAACTGGGGCAGGTCTGGGCGCGTCTCGGCGCCAAGGTGACCGTGGTTGAATACCTTGACCGCATCCTGCCGGGTATTGACGGCGAGATTGCCAAACTGGCGCAGCGAGCGCTGTCCAAACGCGGATTGAAATTCCAACTTGGCCGCGCACTGAAGGCGGTAGACAAAGCCGGCGAAGTTCTGACGTTGACCGTGGATCGTGTTGGTAAGGACAAGGAAGAAGTGATCGAAGCCGATAAGGTTCTGATCGCCGTTGGCCGTCGTCCTGTGACTCGCGGTCTGGGGCTGGAAGAACTGGGTGTCGCCGTAAACGCACGCGGGGTCATCGAGGTGGACGGCGCGTTCCAGACTTCGGTTCCCGGCATCTATGCCATTGGCGACTGCATTCCCGGCCCGATGTTGGCCCACAAGGCCGAAGAAGACGGCGTTGCCTGTGTGGAAATGCTGGCAGGGCAGGCGGGGCACGTCGATTACAACACGGTTCCCGGCGTAGTTTACACCGATCCCGAAGTGGCGTCCGTCGGTCAGACCGAAGAGGCGCTTAAAGAGGCAGGCATCGAATATACAGTTGGCAAGTTTGCTTTCATGGCCAATTCGCGCGCCCGCTCGACAGGTGAAACCGACGGTGCGGTCAAGGTGCTGGCCGATGCCAACGGGAAAATTCTGGGCGCACATATCTGCGGCGCGCATGGTGGTGACCTGATAGCCGAACTGGTTCTGGCGATGACCAAAGGCGCGACCGTGTCCGAGGTTGCGGCCACTTGCCACGCGCATCCGGCGATGGGTGAGGCGGTCAAAGAGGCCTGCCTTGACGCCATGGGCCGAGCAATTCACGCATGAACTGAGGCCTGCCAGATGACCATCCAGCTCCGCCCGCGCCATCCGGAAAAGGCCAAAAAGGCCGACAGCGTGATCCCGCGCAAGCCAAAGTGGATTCGCAAGAAAAAAATCGAAAGCAGCGAGTATTACGAAACCCGCCGCTTGATGCGCGATCATGATCTGGCGACCGTATGCGAAGAGGCGGCTTGCCCGAACATTGGTGAATGCTGGTCCAAACGGCACGCAACCATGATGATCATGGGTGAAGTCTGTACCCGTGGCTGCTCCTTCTGCAATGTGTCCACCGGGCGGCCAGACGCGCTGGATGTGTTCGAGCCAGGCCGGGTTGCCGCTGCAGTGAAAAAACTTGGGCTGCGCCACGTGGTCATCACGTCCGTTGACCGGGATGATCTGGCTGATGGCGGGGCTGAGCATATCGCGCAGACAATCCGCGCTGTGCGCCATCAGAACCCTGAAACCACGGTCGAGGTGCTGACGCCGGACTTTCTGGGCAAGGGTGCTGCGTCGAGTGCTGTTTTCGAGGCCGCACCGGATGTTTTCAACCACAATCTGGAAACGGTTCCACACCTATATCCGACTGTCCGGCCCGGCGCGCGCTATTACACATCGCTGCGTTTGCTGGACGATGCAAAGCGCGCAAACCCCGGAATTTTCACAAAATCCGGACTTATGGTAGGGTTAGGGGAAAGTTTGAATGATGTACGACAGGTCATGGACGACCTGCGTGCGGCCAATGTCGATTTCCTGACCGTGGGCCAATATTTGCAGCCCACACCGAAACACCATCCGATCGACCGCTTTTGGTCGCCCGAAGAGTTTGAGCAACTGGAACAGATCGCCCGGTCCAAGGGCTTTCTACACGTGTCGGCGACACCGCTGACCCGGTCATCGTTCCACGCGGACGAAGATTTTGCCGCCCTCAAGCAGGCCCGCCAGCGGGTCGTCGCCAACGGGGCATAAACCTGACGCATATGGGAGGGAAACCATGGAAGCGTTAAATTCAATCGTAGGGGCCATAAATGGCGTCGTCTGGGGGGTGCCAATGCTGGTGCTCATCCTTGGCGCCGGCTTCTTCCTGCAGGTCGGCCTGAAATTCATGCCGATCCTGCGTGTCGGCACCGGCTTCAGGCTGTTGTTCCAGGGCCGCGAAGGTCAGGGCGACGGTCAGATCAGCCCGTTCAACGCGCTGATGACCTCGCTGTCGGCGACCATCGGTACGGGTAACATCGCCGGTGTGGCCACTGCTGTCTTCCTGGGCGGTCCGGGCGCCTTGTTCTGGATGTGGATGACCGCCCTGGTGGGCATGGCCACCAAATATGCCGAAGCCGTCTGTGCCGTGAAGTATCGCGAGCAGGACGAACTGGGCAACTATGTCGGCGGCCCGATGTACTACATCAAAAACGGCCTGTCGTCGAACTGGCACTGGCTGGGCTGGGCCTTCGCCCTGTTCGGCGGTATTGCTGCATTTGGCATCGGCAACGGCGTTCAGGCCAACGGTGTGGCACAGGTTCTGGAATCGAACTTCGGCCTGAACACCTCGGTCACAGGCGTGGTTCTGATGGTTCTGACCGCAGCCGTGATTCTGGGTGGCATTACCCGCATCGGTGCTGTTGCCGGTAAGCTGGTTCCGTTCATGGCGGTTGCCTACATCATCGCCGGTCTGCTGGTTCTGCTGCTGAACATCGGTTCGGTCGGAGCAGCTATCGCAGACGTCTTTGCCTTTGCCTTTACACCTTGGGCCGCAAAAGGCGGTGCTGCAGGTGCGGCGGTATGGCTGGCGATCCGCTTTGGTGTGGCACGTGGTGTGTTCTCGAACGAAGCCGGTCTGGGTTCGGCTCCGATCGCCCACGCCGCAGCTGAAACCAAAGGTCCGGTCAACCAGGGCCTCATCGCGATGCTGGGTACGTTCATCGACACCATCATCGTCTGCTCGATCACCGGTCTGGCGATCATCTCGTCGGGTGCGCTGGACGCATCGGTCGAACTGTTCAACCAGGATCCTGAACTGGGTGTTTCCGGTGCAGCGCTGACCTCGTTGGCCTTTGAAACCACTCTGCCGGGCGTTGGCGGCTACCTGATCGCAATCGCACTGTCGATCTTTGCCTTCACCACCATTCTGGGCTGGTCGTTCTATGGCGAGAAATGCGTCGAGTTCCTGCTGGGTGTGAAATCCCTGGTTCCCTACCGTGTGCTGTGGATCGTCATGATCTACTTCGGCGCAACGGCTGATCTGGGCTTCATCTGGCTGCTGGCGGATACGCTTAATGCGATGATGGCTCTGCCGAACCTGATCGCCCTGCTGTTGCTCAGCCCGGTTGTCTTCAAGCTGACGAAAGAGTTTTTCGCCAGCGGTGGCAAGTCGGAAGAACCCGGCGGCACCGCAGCCGAATAATCATCGACGGGGGGCCGTGTTGGCCCCCCGCCTCCTGAAATAGAATCTCAAATCTCGAGGAGACGATTGATGGCCACGAAAATCCTGCTGCCAATTGACCACACTGATGACCGCTCGTGGAAAAAGGCACTGCCGGTTGCACTGGAACAGGCGAAATTCTACGGTGCGGAACTGCACGCGGTTTCCGTCATTCCCGAGATCATCCAGCTGCCCAACCTTCCCGCCAACTACGGTGCCGGTGCAAAGGAGCACGTGCGCAATGCCGTTCAGGCCATTCTGGACAATGGCAACGCCGTCGATGTGCCAGTGCATATCGAAGAGGGCAGTGTTTACCGCGAAATTTTGAAACTCGCTCACAAGGACGGTTTTGACCTGATTGTGATGGCATCGGCCAAAGGCGACTTCCCCAATTACGAAATTGGTCCTAACCTTGCCCGTGTCGTGCGCAATGCACATTGCACGGTCATGGTTGTCCGCGACTGACCTGAACACGAAATATGGAAAGGCTCATGCCATGACTGATGCGCCCAAACGCACCCCCCTTTACGACCTGCATGTGGAACTTGGCGGCAAGATGGTCGATTTTGCCGGATGGGAAATGCCGGTGCAGTATCCCATGGGCATCATGGGCGAGCACAAGCAATGCCGGGAAAAGGCTGCCCTGTTCGACGTGTCGCATATGGGTCAGGTGATCCTGCGCGGCGAAAACGTTGGCGAAAAGCTCGAAGCGATCTGCCCGCAGGCCTATGCGACCCTGAAAGAAGGCAAGGCGCGTTACGGTTTCTTCACCAACGAAGAAGGCGGGATCATGGACGACCTGATCGTGTCGAACGCGGGTGATCATTTCTTTGTCGTGGTGAACGCCGCCCTGCGCCATCAGGACATCCCGCATATGAAGGCCAATCTGGACGGCGTCGAAGTGACCGAAATCTTCGACCGTGCGCTGGTCGCGGTGCAGGGTCCAAAAGCCGAGGACGTGGTGGGTGATCTCTGCCCCGCCGCCCGTGACCTGAAGTTCATGGAAACCACCGTTGCAGACATCAACGGCGTCGAATGCCGCATCTCGCGTCTGGGATATACCGGCGAGGACGGGTACGAAATCTCGATCCCCGAGGACAAGGCCGTCGAAGTCTCGAAAGCCTTTTTGGCGCATGACGATTGCGAACCGGCGGGCCTTGGCGCACGCGACAGCCTGCGGCTCGAAGCTGGTCTGTGCCTTTACGGCAATGACATTGACCAGTCCACGTCGCCGGTCGAGGCGTCCCTGTCCTGGGCCATGCAGAAACGCCGCAAGGAAGAAGGCGGGTTCCCGGGCGCCGCACGCGTGCAGAAGGAACTGGCCGAAGGCGCCGCGCGCAAACTGGTCGGCATCAAGCCAGAAGGCCGCGCTCCCGCCCGCCAGGGCGTCGAGGTGCAATGCGCCGAAGGCAATACCATCGGTCAGATCACCTCGGGCAGCTTTGGTCCCACCGTCGGCGGCCCGGTCGCCATGGGCTATGTCTCGGCCGGCCATGGCGAGCCAGGTGAAAAAGTGAACCTCATCATTCGCGGCAAGGCACAACCGGCGGAAATCGTCGCCCTGCCCTTTGTTACTCAGAACTACAAGCGCTGAAGTCAGGAGAGATAAAACATGGCAACCTACTATTCGGAAGAGCACGAATGGGTCACCGTCGAAGGTGACGTCGCAACCATCGGTATCACCCAGCACGCCGCAGACCAGTTGGGCGAAATCGTCTTTGTCGAGCAGAAAGAGTCTGGCGACGATTTCGAAAAAGGTGACGAGATCGGCGTGATTGAGTCGGTCAAAGCCGCGTCTGAAATTTATGCTCCTGTCGACGGTGAAGTGATCGAGGCAAACGAGGTGCTTGCCGATAATCCCGGTGCGCTGAACGAAAGCCCCGAAGGCGACGCCTGGATCTACAAGATCAAACTGTCGGACGCCTCCCAGCTTGAGGATCTGATGGATCTGGACGGCTACAAGGCCCTGATCGGCTGATCCTTCCTCTTGCCCAAAATACCCCGCCGGAGGCTTCCGCAGTCTCCGCCGGGCCTGAGTTTTCCAAAGGAGCGCTGAAATGGCCTTCAAACTGACCGATTACGAAGCCTATGACTTCGCCAATCGCCGTCATATCGGACCGTCCCCAAAAGAGATGGCCGATATGCTCAAGGTGATCGGCTTCAAAACGCTGGATGATCTGATCGACGCCACCGTCCCCCCCGCCATCCGTCAGGCGGAGGCGCTGGACTGGGGTCCGGCAATGACCGAGCGGGATGCTCTCTTTCACATGAAAGAAGTGGCCAGCAAGAACAAGGTTCTGACCTCGCTGATCGGGCAGGGATATTACGGCACCACTACCCCGGCGCCGATCCTGCGCAACATCCTTGAAAACCCGGCATGGTACACCGCCTATACGCCCTATCAGCCCGAGATTTCGCAAGGCCGTCTTGAGGCACTTCTGAACTATCAGACCATGGTCAGCGATCTGACGGGACTGGATGTGGCCAACGCATCGCTGCTGGACGAAGCCACTGCGGCTGCCGAAGCCATGACCATGGCCAAGCGCGGCGGACGGTCCAAGGCAAACAATGCTGCCTTCTTCGTTGACAAGAACTGCCACCCGCAGACCATCGCAGTGATAAAGACCCGTGCCGAGCCTTTGGGCATCGACGTGCAGGTTGCCGATCCGGCGGATCTGGACGCAGGTGCGGTTTTCGGCGCGATCTTCCAGTATCCCGGTACCTATGGCCATGTGCGCGACTTCACCAATGAAATCGCCGCTCTGCATGAACACAAGGCGATCGCCATTGTCGCGGCTGACATTCTGTCGCTGGCCCTGCTGAAATCGCCCGGCGAGATGGGTGCCGATATCGCCATCGGCTCGACCCAGCGCTTTGGCGTTCCCATGGGCTATGGTGGCCCCCACGCCGCCTACATGGCGACGACCGACAAGCTGAAACGCGCCATGCCCGGCCGCATCATTGGTGTGTCCATCGATGCGCGTGGCAACAAGGCCTATCGTCTGGCGCTGCAGACCCGCGAACAGCACATCCGTCGCGAAAAGGCCAACTCGAACGTTTGTACCGCACAGGCGCTGCTGGCGGTGATTGCATCGATGTATGCGGTCTATCATGGCCCCGATGGCATCAAGGCCATCGCGCAATCGGTGCACCGCAAAACATCGCGCATGGCGGCTGGCCTGGAAGAGGCAGGCTTTGCCGTGGAACCAGAGGTGTTCTTCGACACCATTACCGTTGAGGTCGGCCATCTGCAGACCGTGGTGATGGAGGCCGCTGTGGCCCGTGGCGTCAACCTGCGCAAGGTTGGTGAGACCAAGGTCGGCATCAGCCTGGACGAACAGACCCGCCCCGAGACCATCGAGGCCGTCTGGGGTGCCTTCGGCATTGACCGCAAGGATGATAGCTCGAACAAGGTCTACCGTCTGCCGGAACACGCGCTTCGTGAAAGCGCCTATCTGACCCACGAGATCTTCCACAAGAACCGGGCCGAGGCCGAGATCACCCGCTATATGCGCCGCCTCGCCGACCGCGACCTGGCACTGGACCGGGCGATGATCCCGCTGGGTTCCTGCACCATGAAGCTGAATGCGACGATCGAGATGATCCCGGTCACCTGGCCCGAGTTCGGCAACCTGCACCCGTTCTGCCCCGAAGATCAGGCGCAGGGCTATCACGAGATGATCGCCGATCTGAACGACAAGCTGTGCCAGATCACCGGCTATGACGCGATCAGCCAGCAGCCCAATTCGGGTGCGCAGGGTGAATATGCGGGTCTGCTGACCATCCGAAGCTACCACGCTTCGCGTGGCGAGGCGCACCGCAATGTCTGCCTGATCCCGACCTCGGCGCATGGTACCAATCCGGCGTCCGCGCAGATGGTGGGCTATCAGGTTGTGCCGGTGAAGGCGGATGAAAAAGGCAACATCGACATCGCCGATTTCCGCGAGAAGGCCGAAAAGCACTCGGATAACCTTGCGGCCTGCATGATCACCTATCCGTCCACCCACGGCGTGTTCGAGGAGACGGTGCAGGAGGTCTGCCAGATCACCCACGATCACGGCGGTCAGGTTTATATCGACGGGGCGAACATGAACGCCATGGTCGGTCTGGCCCAGCCGGGCAAGATCGGCGGTGACGTCAGCCACCTGAACCTGCACAAGACTTTCTGCATCCCGCATGGCGGCGGCGGCCCCGGCATGGGTCCGATCGGTGTCAAGGCGCACCTGGAAGAGCACCTGCCCGGCCACCCGGAATACGGCACAGCCGTGGGTCCGGTTTCGGCCGCGCCCTTCGGGTCTCCGTCCATTCTGCCGGTCAGCTGGGCCTATGTTCTGCTGATGGGTGGGGCAGGTCTGACGCAGGCGACCAAGGTGGCAATCCTGAACGCCAACTACATCGCGGCGCGGCTCAAGGATGCCTATCCGATCCTCTACACGTCCGCGACGGGCCGTGTGGCGCATGAGTGCATCCTGGACACCCGTCCGCTGGATGAACAGGGTCACGTCACCGTGGATGATATCGCCAAGCGTCTGGTCGACAGTGGCTTCCACGCACCGACCATGTCCTGGCCGGTTGCCGGTACGCTGATGGTGGAACCCACCGAGTCCGAGCCCAAGGATGAGCTGGACCGTTTCTGCGACGCTATGCTCTCGATCCGGGCCGAGGCGCAGGAGATCATCGACGGTAAGATCGACGCCGAAAACAACCCGCTGAAGAACGCACCCCACACGGTGCGCGATCTGGTGGGCGAATGGGACCGTCCCTATACCCGCGAACAGGCTTGCTTCCCTGCGGGTAACCTGGGTGTGGACAAGTACTGGTCCCCGGTCAACCGCGTCGATAACGCCTATGGTGACCGCAACCTGATCTGCACATGTCCGCCAATGTCGGACTACGAAGAAGACGCCGCCTGATCTCGGGCAGCGCCCGCCCCGCCGGATACACCGGCGGGGCGATCCGAACACTCGCAACAGGAGGCAGACATGACCTATTGCGCATCCGTATTACCCGCCGATGCGACGATCCCGTCGCCTGACACGCGAAAGCACAATATCGACATCATCCTGCCCGAGGGCGCGCCCGCCGCAACGGCGAAGATGATCGAAGACGTTTTTCGCGCCGCCAATGATCTGTTACCTGAAAGGCAGTACCAAGTTGCCTTGCGCGACCTGAGCGGCCAGCCCGTCGAGGATCCGCGCTATTGGTCGAGGCGAACGGTTGTCTTTCTCGGCGATATCCACAGCCGCTGGACGCTGCGATCCGAAGAACGTGCGCGCGTACATCAGATTCTGCGACTGGCGCGCCGGATCGTGCTGGTAGGAGGGGCGGTGTTCATTCTAAGCGAAACCGGCCAGCAGAGCCGCCACGCATGCGCGGTTCATCCGAACTTTGTTGCTGCAGCCAGCGAAGAGCACCTGTCCGAGGCCGAGGCAGGGGGCCATCTGTGTTCCGACGGCAAGCTGTTCAGCGCGATCAGCCCGGTGGCGGCGCTCAGGCTTTCGCTGGATATCGTCGCAAGCGATCATGGCGCCTTTATCGCGGATTCCCTGAGCGCATATATCGGCTTTTCCGAAGCCCACGCACAGCGGCCACACAGCAGGGTTTCGCTTGGTCTGCTTCAACAGGCCCGTGGCGACCAGCTTATCAATGCAAGTCTGGAGCTGATGCAGGAGCATCTTGAAGAGCCTCTGCGCATTGACGATCTGGCGCGTGAGCTGGGTGTTTCGACCCGCAAGCTGCAGCGCCGGTTTCTGGAGCGCACCGGAAACAGCCCCCTGACAGCCTATCGTGCCTTGCGCATCGAACGGGCGCATCAGCTTTTGAAACACACCAGTTTGCCGTTGTCGGAAATTGTTGTCGCGACAGGGTTTGGCACCTGTTCAAATCTCGCGCGCTGGTTCCGGCAGGAAGTTGGGGAAAGCCCAAAGACGGTACGTCAGCGTGCCTTTGCAGGCGCCGCCTGATCATCACGCGGGCGCTGACGCGATCGCGTGGAATTGTCCGGAATCCTGCCTGCGGCAACAATTCGTGTTGTGCCGGTGAATATAATCGATAAAAAATCCACAACCGGAATCTATGTGGAAAATTATCGATAAAATGACCCAGGCCCAGACTCCATGGACCCGTGACGAGGCTCAGCGTCTTTACGATCTGCCCTTCATGGAACTTCTTTATCAAGCCCAGACAGTTCATCGTGCGAATTTCGATCCCAACCAGGTTCAGATGTCGCGCTTGCTGTCGATCAAAACCGGCGGCTGTGCCGAGGACTGCGCCTATTGTTCGCAATCGGCGCGAAACGGCTCAAAGCTGTCCGCCTCGAAGCTTATCGAGGTCGAGCGAGTTCTGTCGCAGGCAAAAAAAGCGCGCGAAGCGGGCGCAACCCGGTTCTGCATGGGTGCCGCCTGGCGCGAGCCCAAGGATCGCGATATGGATGCGCTGGTCGCCATGGTCGAGGGCGTCAAGGATATGGGCATGGAAACCTGTATGACCCTTGGCATGCTGGACGATACGCAGGTCGTGCAACTGCGCGATGCCGGGCTGGATTACTACAACCACAACATCGACACGTCCGAGCGTTACTACCCCGAGGTTATCACGACCCGCACATTTGCCGACCGCATCGATACTCTGAACCGCGTCAAGGACGCCGGTATCAAGGTGTGTTCGGGCGGCATTCTGGGAATGGGCGAAGAGGAAAGCGACCGTCTGGATATGCTGGTGACACTGGCCAATCTGCCCGCCCCCCCGGATTCGGTTCCGATCAACATGCTGATGCCGCAAGCGGACACGCCACTTGCCGATGCAGAGCCGGTCGATCCCATCGATTTTGTGCGCATCATAGCCGTCGCGCGGATCATGATGCCCCAATCGCATGTGCGCCTGTCTGCCGGTCGCTCCGACATGAGCGATGAGATGCAGGCGATGTGCTTTTTCGCCGGGGCCAACTCGATCTTCGTGGGGGAAACGCTGCTGACGGCGGAAAATCCCGAGGAAGATACCGATATGCTTCTGTTCTCCAAACTGGGCATTCAGCCGATGGAGCCCGAGGCCCACAATCAAATGGACGCTGCCGAATGAAGACAACGGACCGGCTGGATGGCGCGCTGCAGGCGATGGCGGCGCGGCACCGGTTGCGGCACCTGATGCCGCAGCGGGGGCTGGACTTTGCGTCCAACGACTATCTCGGTCTGGCCGGTTCGCCGCTGCTGCGGCAGGCGGCATCGGATGCTCTGGCGCGGGACGTACCGCTTGGCGCGGGCGGGTCGCGCCTGTTGCGCGGCAACCATCCGGAACACACCGCGCTTGAGGCTGAGGCCGCTGAATTTTTTGATGCCGAAGCCGCGCTTTTCATGGGCGGCGGATTTCAGGCCAATCAGGCGATCTTTTCTACTTTGCCCGCTGCGGGCGACCTGATCCTTCATGATGCTCTGGTTCATGCCAGCGCCCATGAGGGAATGCGGCTGGGCCGCGCTGAATCCAAGTCTTTCCCTCACAATGACGTCTCGGCCGCGCGGCAGGTTCTGGCAAAGTGGCGGGCTGATGGTGGAACCGGGCAACTGTGGGTTGCGGTCGAAAGCGTCTATTCCATGGAAGGCGATCTTGCCCCGCTTGGTGAGCTAGCAACTTTCTGTCGGGAAGAGGGCGCGGTGCTGGTCGTTGACGAAGCGCACGCCACCGGCGTTTTTGGCCCTATGGGCAAGGGGCTGGCGCACGGGCTGGATGCCGAAGTGTTGACCCTGCATACCTGCGGCAAGGCGCTTGGGGCTTCGGGTGGCCTGATCTGTGGAGCGAAGGTGATGATCGATATGCTGATCAACCGCGCACGGCCGTTCTTTTTCGCCACCGCACCCTCACCGCTGAACGCGGCTGTGGTGCGTGCCAGCCTTCATGCCTTGCAGGATAAGCCCTATCTGGTTCGGGACGCCCAGAACCGGCGCGACTTTGCCCATGCCGAGGCCAGCAGGCTTTGCGGTCTGAGGACTCTCTACAGCCAGATCATTCCGGTCCTCGTCGGCGCAGATGTACGGGCAATGGAATGGGCAAGCGAACTTCTGGCGCTGGGTTTTGATGTTCGGGGCATTCGGCCGCCGACCGTACCGAAGGGCACGTCCCGGTTGCGGATCTCCATCACCGGCAACGTGAGCGAAGCAGATATCTCGGCCCTGTTCCAGGCCATAGCACATCAGCAAGCAGAGGCCGCATGAATACTCTTGTAGTGACCGGAACCGATACGGGCGTGGGCAAGACGGTGTTTGCCGCCGGATTGACCCGAGCCCTTGGCGCGACCTATTGGAAGCCGGTTCAATCGGGCCTCGAGGATGCGACGGATACTGAAACCGTCGGGGCGCTGTCAGGTTGCCGGACCTTGCCCGAGGCCTACCGGCTCAAGCTTCCGGCCTCGCCGCATCTATCTGCCGAGGCCGAGCAGACCGAAATCGACACCTCGCGACTGGACCTGCCGCAGGTCGATGGCCCGTTGGTTGTCGAAGGGGCAGGCGGGCTGATGGTGCCGTTGAACCGTCAGGTGTTTTACCTTGATCTCTTTGCCCAGTGGGGCGCGCCGGTCATTCTTGTTGCACGCACGGCGCTGGGGACGATCAATCATACGGCGTTGTCTTTGAAGGCTTTGCGCGCGACCGGTTGCCCGGTCGTCGGCGTTGCCTTTGTCGGGGACCCGGAGCCGGAAGTTGAGCAGACCATCGCAGAGATGTGCGAAGTCAGACATCTTGGCAGGCTCGGCCATATATCCGACCTTACGCCGGCCACTCTGTCTGGCGCGTTCGGGGCCATCGATGTTGCAGCTATCCGGGGGGCATTATGACACCGTTGGAGTTTGATGCCCGCCACCTCTGGCACCCTTACACAAACGTCGCTGAACCCGGACCGATGCATTTGATTTCGGAAACCGACGGCGTATGGCTGATCCGTGAAGACGGAACGCGTATGATCGACGCCATGTCCTCATGGTGGTGCGCAATTCATGGGCACGGCCACCCGGCAATCGTCTCGGCCATGCAACAGCAGATTGGTCAGATGCCGCATGTGATGTTCGGCGGCCTGACCCATTCCCCAGCGATCGAGCTTGGCCGCAAGATGGTCAACCTGTTGCCGGACGGGCTGGACAGGATTTTCTATTGCGACAGCGGCTCTGTCTCGGTCGAGGTCGCGCTGAAAATGGCGGTTCAGTACCAAAAGGCCAAAGGCAACGATGACAAGGTCGAGTTTGCCACCATCATGGGCGGATATCATGGCGACACGTGGAAAGCGATGAGCGTCTGCGATCCCGTCAACGGAATGCATGGCCTGTTCCGCGGCGCTTTGTCGATCCAACATTTCCTGCCCCGTCCCGTAACCAGACTGGGTTCCGACTGGCCGCAAGATCCGGTGGTAAACGGGCTGGCCGCGCTGGAGAAGTTGCTGAAAGATAAAGGCGCGCAGATTGCGGGACTGATTGTTGAGCCGGTCGTGCAAGGGGCCGGGGGGATGTACTTTTACCACCCCGAATGGCTGCGCGGTGCAAAAGCACTGTGCGAAGCATATGACGTCTTGTTGATCTTTGACGAAATCGCGACCGGTTTCGGCCGCACGGGCGAACTATTTGCTATGACGCTCGCAGGTGTGGTGCCCGATATCGTGTGTCTGGGCAAAGCTCTGACAGGCGGTCACATTTCTTTTGCGGCGACCGTTGCAACCAATGACGTTGCCGTGGGCATTGGTCAAAGCGAGGCCGGGGTGTTCATGCACGGCCCCACCTATATGGCTAATCCTCTGGCCTGCGCTGCCGGTATCGCCAGTCTCAGCCTGCTGGAGGACGGAGGGTGGCGGAATCGCGTGGCCCGTATTGCCGATCAGATGCGTGCGGAACTGGCCCCGGCCCAAGATGTCGCAGGCGTGGCAGATGTGCGTGTTCTGGGCGCGATCGGCGTGATCGAGATGGAAACCACAGTTGATCCCAAGGTTGCCCATCGGTTGGCCCCGGAAACCGGCGTCTGGCTGCGCCCCTTCGGACGAAATATCTATTGCATGCCGCCTTATGTCATCTCACCCGACGAACTCAGCCGGGTCACTTCGGCGATGGTGTCGCTGGCAAGGCAGCACGCATGAGAACACAGTGGCTCGCACGGAGGGGAACGAAGGATCTGACGCTGGTGTTCGGCGGCTGGGGTCTTGGTGCCGCTCCTTTCGCCGGGCTTGTTGGGCCGGATGACGTTCTGTTCGTGGATGACTACACCCGGATTGAGCAGGAAATCCCGGAAACCGATGACTATGATCGCGTTGGTTTGCTGGCCTATTCGTTTGGTGTCGCATCGGCAGCCCACTGGATGGATTGGGCCGGAGTGACTCCCGCGCGCAAGGTTGCAGTGAATGGAACACTGTACCCGGCCGATGAAACCCGTGGCATTCCGCCTGAAACCGTCGCGGCAACCACCGATGGCCTGACAGTCGAAAGCTTCGCCAAATTCTGCCGCCGCGCCGGGATGCGCGGACCTGTTCCGGTCATAGATGTTCCTGCGGCACAGACAGAACTGCGGGCGATTGCAGATCGCGGCCCATGCAAGGACAGATCATTTGATGTCATCTGGATTTCCGAGCGCGACCGTATCGTTCCCGCACAGGCGCAAATGACAGCATGGAAGGATCAAGCCGCCGCTATTCGGCGTATTCCAAAACCACACCAGCCGTTTGAAGGCGCGCAACTCTGGCAGGACTGGCTACAATGAACGCAATGTTGGCAGATCGCGTTGAACGCAGTTTCAGCCGCAGCTTTCAAAGTTATCACGCGGCCGCTGGTCAGCAGCAGCGTATCGCGCAGAATCTGGTTCACAGCATGTCCGGCCTTGGCGCGCCCGATACCTTCGCGAACGCCTTCGAAATTGGCTGCGGCACTGGTCACCTGACGCATGCCCTGTCCAAACGATTTGCCATTTCTGAGCTGACGGTCAATGACCTGATGGACGAGGCGCGCCATACAGCAGATGAAGTTTCCGCCAGTTTTGTTCACGGAGATGCCCGAAAAGTTGAATGGCCGCTCAGTCCCGACCTGATCGCGTCCGCCTCGGTCATACAATGGATGGAAGATCCCATGGCCCTGTTGCGGCGGGCGGCCCTTGCATTAGCACCCGGCGGTTGGGTCGCCGTCTCCGGCTTTGGCCCGGATCAGTATAGGGAACTGGTTCAACTGGGTTCAACCGCGCGCGCACCCGGGTTGTGCTCTGCGCGCATGTTGGCGGCGGCGCTTGAGTCTGCCATGCCGGGTGGCTTCGACATCGTCAAAGCAGATGAAAGTCGCAACAGTCTCTGGTTCGAAACACCGCGCCACGTTCTCAGGCATCTGCGTGAAACCGGTGTGAATGGCAAGGCGTCGGCGATCTGGACCCGGGCGCGTCTGTCTAAATTCAGCGCTGACTATTTAGCGGAGTTTGGCGCAAAAAACGGAGTTAGCCTTACCTATCATCCCGTATGGATCGTCGCGCGCAAGCGGTCCTGATGTGCTGTTGCTGAAATTGCGCGTGACTATAGCGGCGGTGTTGTTGAACTTCAGCTCAATTTTGAGATGTAAGTGCAGCTAACTCAAATCGTTGCTCGTTCTGCAAACGGCATGAACAAATGTCGCCTTCAATGCTAATGCCCGAGGATCTGGCTGAGGAACAGCTTGGTGCGCTCTGACTGTGGGTTGTTGAAGAACTCTTCGGGTTCGTTCTGTTCCACGATCTGACCGGCATCC